>NZ_RAVT01000079.1 GCF_013464915.1 Stenotrophomonas maltophilia | reverse complement strand
CCGCGGCCCGGCAACCTCAACGCAGGTAATCGCTCCGCGCCATCGCTTCACCCAGGTAATCCAGGAACGAGCTGATCCGCGCCGACACTGCGGTGTTGCGGTAGTACACCGCATGGATCGGCTGGTACACATCCAGCGTCTGTGCCGCCAGCACCGGCACCAGGGTACCGGCGGCGCGGTCGCGGTCGGTCACGAAGTCGGACAGGCAGGTGATGCCCACCCCTTCCACCGCCAACCGGCGCAACGTCTCGCCGCTGGAAACGGCGATGTCCGGGCGCACCCGCAGCAGGCCATCGGCATCGCCCGGCAGCGGCCAGTGATTCAGCGATTCCGGCTCGTTGAAACCGAGCAGGGTGTGGTGGCCCAGCGCCGCCACGCTGGCCGGTTCGCCATGCGCGGCCAGGTAGGCCGGGCTGGCGACCAGACGCAGCTGGCAGCGGCCCAGTGGTCGTGCATGCAGAGTGGAATCGGCCAGCGGACCGATCCGGATCGCCAGGTCGGTGCGCCGTTCCAGCAGGTCGATGTAGCGCTCGGAGCTGTTCAACTCCAGCTGTACTTCCGGATAGCGCGCACGATAGCCGGCCACCAGCGGCGCGATCACATGCAGCACGAACGGCATCGCCGCATCCACGCGCAGGCGTCCGGCCGGGCGTTCGCGGCGCGCCGCCATCTGTTCCTCGGCCGACTCCACCGCGTCGATGATCGCCCGGGCATGGCGCAGGTAAGCCTCGCCCTCGGCCGTCAGGTTCAGGCGGCGCGTGGTGCGGGTCAGCAGGGTGGTGCCCAGCTTGTCCTCCAGCCGCCCCAGCGCACGGCTGACGCCGGAAGGCGTCTGCCCCAGCTGCTCGGCCGCGGCGCTGATCGAACCGCTGTCGATCACCGCCAGGAACGCCTGCATTTCATCGAGGGTGGTTTTCATGGCGCCATTATTGACCACGAGGCAAGAGTGATTGGCGTGAAGACGGGTTTTTAGGCAAAGGTGCGCCGCGCACACTGCGCGCCTTCCTTCCCTCTGGAGCCTGCCATGATCCGTGGCATTCCCCTCGCCCTGCTGGCCCTGACCCTCGGTGCCTTCGCCATCGGCACCACCGAGTTCGTCATCGTCGGCCTGATTCCGACCATCGCCGCCGACCTGCAGGTCAGCCTGCCCTCCGCCGGCCTGCTGGTGTCGCTGTACGCGCTGGGCGTAGCGATCGGCGCACCGGTGCTGACCGCGCTGACCGGCCGCGTGCCGCGCAAGACCCTGCTGGTGGCGCTGATGGTGCTGTTCACCGTCGGCAACATCATCGCGTTCATGGCACCGGGCTACACCTCGCTGATCGCTGCACGCATCCTTACCGGCCTCGCCCACGGCGTGTTCTTCTCGATCGGTTCGATCATCGCCACCGCGGTGGTACCGAAGGAGAAGGCGGCCAGTGCCATCGCCATCATGTTCACCGGGCTGACCGTGGCGCTGGTGACGGGCGTGCCGCTGGGCACCTTCATCGGCCAGCACCTGGGCTGGCGTGCCACCTTCCTGGCCGTGGCCGGGCTCGGTGTGATCGCACTGCTGGGCGCGCTGCTGTTCGTGCCGCGCAGCGTGCCGCAGAGCGCCCCATCCAGCTTCCGCCAGCAGATGGCGGTGCTGGCCCAGCCGCGCCTGCTGCTGGTCTATGCGATGACCACGCTGGGTTATGGCGGCACCTTCCTGGCCTTCACCTACCTGGCACCGATCCTGCAGGACGTCACTGGTTTCTCGGCCAACGCGGTCAGCCTGGTGCTGCTGGTGTACGGCGTGTCGGTGGCCATCGGCAACCTGTGGGGCGGGCGCATGGCCGACCGCATGGGCCCGGTGCCCGCGCTGAAGCGCATCTTCGCCCTGCTGGCGGTCGTACTGTTCATGCTCACCTTCACCGCCTACAACATCTGGCTGATGCTGCTGACGGTCCTGGCGCTGGGCGCGGTGGCATTCGGCAACGTGCCCGGCCTGCAGGTGTACGTGGTGAAGCAGGCGCAGCGCTACGCACCGCAGGCCAGCGACGTGGCCTCGGGCCTGAACATCGCCGCCTTCAACATCGGCATCGCCCTCGGCGCCTCGCTGGGTGGCCTGGTGGTGGAGCACATCGGCCTGATGCATACGCCGTGGCTGGGTGCGCTGGTGGTGGTGGGTGCCTATGCGCTGACCGTGCTCAGCGGCCGCCTGGACCGTCGTGATGGCATCGATGTTCGTGCCGAAGGCATTGCCGCCACTGCGCATTGATTCATGCAATGCACCGTTGCCGGCATGCATACGGTGCCTGTCCTACCCTCTTCCCTCTGCTACTCCCTTCCCCCGCTGGAGCTTTCCATGACTGTCCCCGCTTTCGGTCTCGGCACCTTCCGCCTCAAAGACCAGACCGTGATCGACTCGGTGCGCAACGCGCTGGAAGTCGGCTACCGCGCCATCGATACCGCACAGATCTACGGCAATGAAGCCGAAGTCGGCCAGGCCATCGCCGAGTCCGGCGTGCCGCGTGATGATCTGTACCTCACCACCAAGGTGTGGATCTCCGAGTTCAAGCACGATGCACTGCTGGCCAGCCTGCGTACCAGCCTCGAGAAGCTGCGCACCGACCACGTTGACCTGGCGCTGATCCACTGGCCGTCACCGAATGACAAGGTCGATGTACCGATGGAGGAATACCTGCCGGCGCTGGCCGAAGCCAAGGCGCAGGGGCTGACCAAGGCGATCGGCATCTCCAACTTCACCATCGCCCAGACCCGCAAGGCCATCGAGATCCTCGGCGCCGATGCCATCGCCACCAACCAGATCGAGATCCACCCGTACCTGCAGAACCGCCTGCTGGTGAAGTTCCTGCAGGACAACGGCATCCACATCACCGCCTACATGAGTCTGGCTTATGGCGAAGTGCTGAAGGACCCGGTGATCCAGGCCATTGCCGGCCGTCACCAGGCTACGCCGGCGCAGGTTGCGCTGGCCTGGGCGCTGCAGCAGGGATTCTCGGTGATCCCGTCCTCGACCAAGCGCGAAAACCTGGCGGCCAACCTGGAAGCGGCGGCCGTGCGCCTGACCGACGAAGACATGGCACAGATCGCCAAGCTGGATCGTGGGCACCGCCTGGCCAATCCGGAAGGGATTGCCCCGGCCTGGGATTGATCAGGAGCCGCCGGGCWTGGCCCGGCGCTACCGGATCACCGTGGGTAGCGCCGGGCCATGCCCGGCGGATCCATCAGTGCTGCAGCAACCACCCACGCATCGCCGTACTCACTTCGTCCGGTTTCTCCATCGGGGCCAGGTGCCCGCAATCGGGCACCACCACCAGCTGCGAGTGCGGCACCAGGGCGTGCATCTCCTCGCTCACTGCCAGTGGCGTGATGCGGTCGTTGGCCCCGCAGATGATCAGCAGCGGATCGCGGTAGCCAGCCAGCACGTCGTGGCCATCGCGGCGTTCCAGCGCACTCTGGCGCAGGAACACTTCCGCGCCCAGGCGTGCGGTCATGTCGCGCACGCGCTGCACCAGCACGTAGTCGTCCAGCCGCGAGGCATCGATATAGCTGCGCATCAGCACATCACCGAAGCCATGGAATTTCCCCGGCAGGCGTACGCTGGCGCGCTGGCTGCGGCGCTGCTCGGCGCGTTCGGGTGAGTCGGCGTGGATCGAGGTGTCGATCAGCGCCAGCTGCAGCACGCGCTCCGGGGCGATGCGCAGGATCTGCTGGGCGACGAAGCCACCCAATGAGAAACCGGCCAGGGCGAAGCGCTCCGGCGCCTGCGCCAGCACGTCCTCAGCCACCGCCTGCAGGGTCTCACCACGGGTCTGGTCGCCCACGGTGCAATCGGCGATGTCGGCCAGATCGGCCAACTGTGCGCGCCACAGCTCGGCGTCGTTGAGCAGGCCGGGCAGCAGCAACAGGGGGATACGGTGGGTCATGGGGGTATTGTCGCGCTGGTGCGGTGGCAAGAACACGCCGTGGCTGGCCCTGTGCGTTGCGGAACCGGGCCGGCAGCGCAGCGGCACGCTAGGATGCAGCCCTCGACCCTACCCGTTCCAAGGATGCGACCATGGCAGACCCCTACAACAGCAGCCCCACGTCCCCGCCCGCGCTGCGTTTCGACGATGCGCTGGTCACCACCGCCTTCGAGCTGCCCGGCCATCGCGTGGTGCGCAATCTGGGCGTGGTACGCGGCATCACCGTGCGCTCGCGCTCGATCGTCGGCAATTTCCTCGGCGGCATCCAGACCCTGTTCGGCGGCAACATCACCATCTACACCGAGCTGTGCGAACAGGCCCGCGAGGAAACCTACCGCGACATGGTCAAGCACGCGCGCCAGCTCGGTGCCAACGCCATCATCGGCATGCGCTACGACGCCACCGATGTGATGACCGGGCTGACCGAAGTGCTGTGCTACGGCACGGCGGTGGTGGTGGAGCCGGTGCGCTGACGTTGTAGAGCCGAACCCATGCTCGGCTCAGACGCGTCCGTGCGATGCAAGGCAGCCGAGCGTGGACTCTGCTCTACAGTGGGGTTTCAGGCACCTCGACCTGCTGCACCGGCAGGGTCACCATCATCACCGTCGGGTCGTCCGGGTCGAGTTTCGTCTTGAAACCGAGGCTCTGGCACATCGCCAGCATGGTGCTGTTCTCGCGCAGCACCTGGCCCTCGACCACAGCCAGGCCCAGCCACTTGGCGTACTCGATCATGATCGCCATCAACCGCCAGCCGATGCCGTGGCCCTTCAGGTCCGAGCGGATCAGGATGCCGTACTCGCCGCGGTGGTAATCGGCGTCGGCGTGCAGGCGCACCGCGCCGAGCATCTCGCCGCTGCGCGGTTCAATCGCCACCAGCGCAATCGAGCGCGCGTAGTCCAGCTGGGTCAGGCGCGCGATGAATTCGTGGCTGAAGTGCTTCACCGACTGGAAGAAGCGCAGCCGCAGGTCCTCGTCGCTGACACGGGCGAAGAACGCACGGAACAGCGCGTCGTCTTCCGGACGCACCGGACGCACGAACGCGCGCCCGCCATCGGACAGCTCGATGGTGCGCTCCCACTCCTTCGGGTACGGGAACACCGAGAAGCGCGGATGGCCACGCCCCTTGTGCAGGATGCGCGACGGTGCCACCGCCACGCGTGCGTCCAGGGCGAGAATGCCCTTGCTGTCGACCAGCAGAGGGTTGATGTCCAGCGTGCGCACTTCGGGAATGTCGGCGGCCAGTTGTGCCAGCTTCACCAGCGCCAGTGCCAGTGCGCGTTCGTCGGCAGCGGGCACATCACCGTAGGCCTTGAGGATGCGCGAGGCGCGGGTCTGGCCGATAAGCTCATGGGCCAGGCGCAGGTCCAGCGGCGGCAACGCCAGCGCCTTGTCGTTGATTACTTCGACCGCAGTGCCGCCGCGACCGACCACGATGACCGGGCCGAAGGTCGCGTCATCGGCAATGCCGACGATCAGTTCGCGCGCCTTCGGGCGGACGATGGTCGGCTGCACCAGCAGGCCGTCGATGCGCGCGTCCGGTCGCAGCTGCCGCGCACGCGAGAGGATCGCGTTGGCTGCGCTCTGCACTGCCGGCAGCGTCGCAAGGTTCAGGCGCACGCCATCCACTTCCGACTTGTGCGGAATGTCCGGTGACAGGATCTTCAGTGCCACGCTGGCACCACGCTCCAGCAACGGCTGCGCCAGGTCCATCGCTTCGTGCGCATCGCGCGCGTGCATCACCGGCGCGGAGAGAATGCCGTATGCCTTGAGCAGCTCATGCGTGGCCAGCGGATCCAGCCACTGCTGGCCGTTGGCCAGCGCGGCGTCGACCAGCGCGCGTGCCGCGGCCGCGTCGACACTGAAGTCCTGCGGCAGGCTGGGTGGCGTTTCCATCAGCGCGCTCTGCGCCTCCCGGTAGCGCACCAGATGCTGGAAGCCGCGCACCGCTTCGGCCTCGGTCGGATAGGTCGGCACACGTGCCGCGTTGAGCGTGGCGGTGGCCTGGTCGTCATTGCCCAGCCACACCGCGAATACCGGCTTGTCGCGGTGATGGCGCGGGCGCAGTCCGAGCGTGCGGGTCAGTGCCTGTGCGGCGTCTGCGGACGAAGTGAATGCGGTCGGCACGTTGACCACCATCACCGCATCATTCTCGTTGTCGGCCAGCAGCGCTTCGATGGCGGCGGCATAGCGCTCACCATCGGCGTCGACCACGATGTCGACCGGATTGCTGCGCGACCAGCCCTGCGGCAGCACAGCGTCGAGCTTTTCGACCGTGCCGTCGGACAGGTTGGCCAGCGTGCCACGCAATGCGATCAGCTGGTCGACTGCGAGGCGACCGACGCCGCCGCCGTTGCTGAGAATCGCCAGGCGGCGACCCGGGAAGGTGCCCAACCGCCCCAGCGATTCGGCGGCGGTGAACAGTTCATCCAGCGCGCCCACGCGCAGCAGGCCGGCGCGGTTGAATGCGGCGCCGTACACATCGTCGGCGCGCGCCAGTGCCTGCACGTGGGTATCACGGCTGCCCGGCTGCACGCGTTCGGCACGACCGGACTTCACCACCACCACCGGCTTGGCACGAGCGGCGGCGCGCGCGGCCGACATGAACTTGCGCGCGTCCTTGATCTGCTCGACATACAGCAGGATGGCGCGGGTGCGGTAGTCGGTGGCGAAGTAGTCCAGCAGGTCGCCGAAGTCGACGTCCATCGTGTCGCCCAGCGAGACCACGGCGGAGAAGCCGACCGAACGGGCCACACCCCACTCCACCAGCGCCGCGGCAATGGCGGAGGATTCGGAGATCAACGCGAGGTCGCCAGCCTGCGGGAAGTGCGCGGCGATGCTGGCATTGAGCCGCGCGTGCGGTGCAATGACGCCCAGGCAGTGCGGGCCGAGGATGCGCAGGCCATGCTTGCGCGCCACCGCCTCCACCTGCGCCGACAGCGAGCCCGGGCCTTCACCCAGGTGCGCGGTGAGGATGATTGCGGCCTGCACGCCACGCTCGGCAGCGGTGCGCACCACCTGCGGCACGATTGCCGCGGGGGCGGTGATCACCACCAGGTCCGGCACCCAGTCCAGGTCCTTCAGCCGCTTCACCGTGCGGATGCCATCGATCTCGGCATGCCGCGGGTTGATCCACGCTACCTTGCCGGGGAAGCCGGTGCCGCGCAGGTTGCGCATCACTGCGCGGCCAGCTGAACGCTCTCGCGGGCTGCCGCCAATCACCGCGACCGACTGCGGACGGAACACGGACTGCAGGTGGTAGGTACTCATGCGCCTACGGTACCCAAAAAAGGGGACGGAGGGGATTAAGTCGTTTGTGGCACAAACGACTTAATCCCCTCCGTCCCCTTTTTGTTACAGCAGCGTGCCGTGCAGGATCATCGCGGCGATGCTGAAGTAGATCACCAGGCCGGTCACGTCCACCAGGGTGGCTACGAACGGGGCCGAGGCGCTGGCCGGGTCGAAGCCGAGGCGCTTGAGGATGAACGGCAGCATCGAGCCGGACAGCGAGCCGAAGGTGACGATGCCGACCAGCGCCGCGCCGATGGTGATCGCCAGCAGGATCCAGTGCTCGCCGTAGTCGTGCAGGCCGCCCAGCTGCCAGATCACGATGCGCACGATCGCCAGGCAGCCGAGGATGGCGCCCAGCACCATGCCGGTGGGGATCTCGCGGATGGCCACCTTCCACCAGTCGCGTAGGCGCAGCTCGCGCAGCGCCAGGCTGCGGATCAGCAGCGAGGTGGCCTGCGAGCCGGAGTTGCCGCCGGAACTCATGATCAGCGGAATGAACAGGGTCAGCACCACCGCGCGCGCCAGTTCGTCCTCGTAGTGCTGCATCGCGCTGGCGGTCAGCATCTCGCCCAGGAACAGCACGCTCAGCCAGCCGGCGCGCTTGCGCAGCATCTCGAAGAAGCCGATCTGCATGTACGGTTTGTCCAGTGCTTCCATGCCGCCGAACTTGTGCGCGTCCTCGGTGGATTCCTCGATCAACGCATCCAGTACGTCATCGACGGTGACGATGCCGAGCATCTGCTGCTGTGCATCGACCACCGGAATCGCCAGCAGGTCGTGGCGACGGATCAGCCGCGCCACTTCTTCCTGGTCCATCAGTGCATCCACCGTTACCGGTGGATTGACCTGGGCCACGTCCAGGATCGACTCCTCGGGCAGGCCGGTGATCAACCGGCGCATGGTCACCACCTGCTGCAGCTGCTGGCTGGCCGGGTCCAGCACGTAGATCGCGTACACCGTCTCGCGGGTGCGCTCGACCTGGCGGATGTGCTGCAGGGTCTGCGCCACGGTCCAGCTGGCGGGCACTGCCACGTACTCTGTGGTCATCAGCGCACCGGCGGTGTTCGGCGGGTAGCTGAGCAGCTTCTGGATGGCCTGGCGGGCATCGGTACCGAGCAGCGGGATCAGCCGCGCGCGTTCTTCTTCGTCCAGCTCGTGGACGATGTCGGTGGCCCGGTCATCGGCCATCAACCCAAGCAGTGCGGCGGCGCGGGCCGGCGGCAATGCGGCCACCAGCTCGCCGCTGCGGTGCAGCTCCGGCGCTTCCAGCATCTTCACCGCACGCGGCAACGGCAGCGCAGCCAGCGTTTCCGCGGCGCGCACGAGTTCCAGCGTGTTGAGGAATTCCACCGCGTCGGCGGTGTTGTAGTTCGCCAGCGGCGCGGCCAGGGCGGCGGCATCGGCCACCGGGCGCAGCAATTGCTTCTGGTTCATCGGGTTTGCCTTGTGGGGGTGCGACCTCGCGCAACGCCAACGCAGGCAAACCGTCCCGATGTCAGGCGGTGGCCATCGCTGGCGTCGAACGAGGTCGACTTCTACTGTCGCTGGACATGGGTTGGGGACTCCGGGATGCGTATGCCGACGGACGCGCCGCCAGCGGCGGGCAGTCTGGACCCGTGAGCCATGCAGGTCAACCCGGCCGCCCCGCGACGACGCCCGGCCGGTTGTTCTCGTGCGTACACAGGCCGGCGCGCATAATGGCGCGGTGGTGTTCGCCACGCTTTCTCCACCCGAACGGACGCACAGCGGGCTCCCCCGATGACCAGGTATTCCCATGCATAGCGGTGGTCTGGAACTGGCCCTGGTGCTGCTGCTGGCGGCGGTCATCGCCGTGCCGGTGTTCAAGAAGTTCGGCTTCGGCGCGGTACTGGGCTACCTGGCGGCCGGCGTGGTGCTGGGCCCGGACGGACTGGGCTTCGTGCAGGACGCCGACCGTATCCTCGGCGCCGCCGAGATCGGCGTGGTAATGCTGCTGTTCGTGATCGGACTGGAGCTGTCGCCGGCACGCCTGAAGGTGATGCGGCGCTCGGTGTTCGGTGCCGGTGCGGCGCAGGTGGCGCTGTCCGGGCTGGTGCTGGGTGGACTGCTGCTGCTCGACCACTTCCAGTGGAAGAGCGCGCTGGTGGTGGGCGTGGCGCTGGCGCTGTCATCCACCGCAGTGGGCCTGCAGCTGCTGTCCGAGCACAAGGCGATCAACAGCGACCACGGCCGGTTGGGCTTTGCCATCCTGCTGTTCCAGGACCTGATCGCGATCCCGCTGCTGGCGGCCATTCCGCTGCTGGGCGGGGTCAAGAATGAAACCCTGCGCTGGGAAGATGCGGCCGTGGCGCTGGGTGCGCTGGCAGTGGTGATCCTGTGCGGGCGGCCGGTGCTGCGCCGGGTGTTCAGCATCATTGCCCGCACCCGCAGCCCGGAAGTGTTCACCGCCACCGCGTTGCTGGTGGTGCTGGGCACCGCCTGGTTCATGCAGGAAGCCGGCCTCAGCCCCAGCCTCGGCGCCTTCCTGGCCGGCGTGCTGCTGTCCGACTCGGAGTTCCGCCACGAGCTGGAATCGCAGATCGAGCCGTTCAAGGGCCTGCTGCTCGGCCTGTTCTTCATCGCGGTGGGCATGGGCATCGACCTGGACCGCATCGCCGCCGAGCCGTGGCTGATCGCCGCGGGTGTCGGCATCCTGCTGGTGGTCAAATTCAGCCTGCTGTACGCGGTTGGCCGCGTCGCCCGGCTCAGCTCGCGGCAATCGCTGCTGCTGGGCAGCGTACTGTGGCTGGGCGGTGAGTTCGCTTTCGTGGTGTTCAACGAGGCGCAGCGCGCGCACCTGCTGGGCAACGCCAACCACGACCGGCTGGTGGCGATCGTCGGCCTGTCGATGGCGATCACGCCGCTGTTGATGATCGCGCTGCTGAAACTGCTCGGCCAGGAGAAAGCCGCACCGCGCGACCCGGCCGACGCCGACAAGGTGGCGCCGGACAACCGGCCGAAGGTACTGATCGCCGGCATGGGCCGCTTCGGCCAGGTGATCGCGCGCCTGCTGACCGCGCAGAAGGTGCCGTTCGTGGCGCTGGAGGCGAACCCGGACACCGTGGCCGACCTGCGCCGCTTCGGCAACCAGCTGTACTACGGCGACCCGACCCGGCCGGAGATGCTGCGCGCGGCCGGCGGCGAGCACATCGATGTGTTCGTGATCACCGTGGATGATCCGGAAACCAACCTGCGTGCCGTGCGCATGGTGCGCCGGCTGTACCCGGATGCCACGGTGCTGGCGCGTGCGCGCAACCGCCAGCATGCGTGGCGGTTGATGGACATGTCGGCCGAGCCGTTCCGCGAGGTGTTCGGCACCAGCCTGGAGATGAGCGGCCGCGTGCTGACCGCGCTGGGCGTTGCGCCCACTGTGGCCGAGCGCCACGTGCAGCGTTTCCGCGAGCACGATGAACAGCTGCTGCGCGACCAGTACCTGGTCTACGACGACGAGGCCGCCGTGATCCAGACTTCGCGCGATGCACGCAACGACCTGATGCACCTGTTCGAGGCCGACGCGGAAAGCGACGACAAGTAGGCGTGCCGACCAACGGTCGGCACCCACCACAGATTGCGGTAGTGGCGG
>NZ_RAVT01000078.1 GCF_013464915.1 Stenotrophomonas maltophilia | reverse complement strand
GGCSGCCAACCCSGGGGATACGGGGCGGCGGCTGCCGGCCAGCGGCCGGCACTACCGTCAGCGCGCGCCGAACCAGAGCAGCAGGCTGAGCACTGCCGCCAGCAACAAGGCGCTGGCCAGCAGCCACGGCCAGCGCCGGACCCTGCGCGGTGCAGCCGGCAGCACCGGCGCTTGTTCGGCGTCCTCGCTGGCCTCGTCCTCGGCCGGCAGCGGCCGCCGACGTGGATCGTGCGGCACTTCCAGCACGAAACGGTGCTGGCCATCGAACACCACCTGGTCGCCGGCCTGCAGCCAGCAGTGGCGCACGGCCACGCCGTTGACCCGGGTGCCGTCGGCACTGCCGAGATCGCGCAGCAGCACACGATCACCGTGCACTTCCACGCGGGCGTGCTGTTCGGCGAAGGCCGGATCGTCGATGGCGATGTCGGCCTCACTGCCGCGACCGACCAGGCGGGCCCGCGACAGCGTGAAGCTGCGGCCATGATGCAGGCCACCAACACCACGCAGCAGGCGCTGCTGCTCGTCGCTGCCGTCATCGTTCTTCGGTGCGGGCGCCTGCAGCAGGCTCTCGACCTCGCCCTGCAGTACCATCTCCACCCCATCCACGTACACCGCATCGCCTGCACGCAGCAGGGCCATGCGGCGCACCGGTCGACCATTCACGTGGATGCCGCGGATACCGTTGCCGACCTGCAGCCAGAGGCCGCGATCGTCCATGCAGAACTGCGCCAGCAGCAGGGCGCCGTGGCCGGCGTCGCCGAGCCGCACACTGCCGTTGGCCTGGCGCACGATGCGTTGCACCCCGGGCCGCAGCGGCTGGTCGGGCTGTTGTTGTTGACTGAAGTGAACAAGCAGGTTCTGCACGCGGCGCAGCCTAGCAGGTTGGCCGCCAACGAAGAAGAACCTGCGATGAGTGCTTGGCGCGACGGCCCTCGATGCGCACAATGCTCGCCCTCATAGATCATCCCCGCCCTGCGCCAGGAGCCTGCATGTCCACCATCGATGTCCGCCACGCCCACGCCCTGCCAGACGCACAGGCGCGCGCCGCGATCGAACAGGTCGCCGCCAAGCTGTCCGAGCGCTTCGGCCTGAAGTCGTCCTGGACCGCCGACGTGCTGAACTTCTCCGGCAGCGGCGTGGATGGTGCGATCGAGCTGCAGCCGGGCGCCGTGCGCGTGACCGCCAAGCTGGGTTTCCTGCTGTCGGCGATGAAAGGCATGGTGGAAGGCGAGATCCAGCGCGTGCTGAAGGAAAAGCTGGGCTGAACCCCGGCGGCGGCCGTCACGGCCGTGCAACGGCAACGCGCGCTACTCTCGGGCCAGGCCCAACTCCCACGGGAAGTGCGATGAACCAGTACGAAAACGATGACCGCCGCAACGACGACGCCTCGTTCGGTGACCAGGCCGAGCGCTTTTCGCGCAAGCTCAGCGACTCGGCACAGCAGGTCTGGCTGGCGGGCCTGGGGGCCCTGGGCCGCGCACAGGCCGAGGGCAGCCGCTTCTTCGATGGCCTGGTGAAGGAAGGCGAAGCCTGGGAAGCCCGCCGCCGTGAGCGCAATGGCGAACAGGGTCCGGGCTGGCGCGACAACGTGGAAACCTCACTGGATGAGGCCCGCGAGAAGGCTTCCGGCACCTGGAACAAGGTCGAAAAGGCCTTCGATGACCAGGTGCAGGGCGTGCTCAAGCGCCTGCACGTGCCCACTGCCGACGCGGTGACCGCGCTGGAAGCCCGTATCGACGCCCTGCACGCGCGGCTGGCCAAACTGGAAAACCGTGCGGCCTCGGGCGCCGATGCCCCCGCACCGGGCAGCCATCAGTCGCCGGACAGCGTGCCCTGAACATCGATTGTTGCAATGCAATAAATTTTGACTGACAATCGCGAGCAACCCGCCAATCGCTTCGGCTGCCGTTTGTTCCCTCCCCTCACGGCTTCAGGATTGGCGGGTTTTTCATGCCCGCTGTATGCCGATCTGAGCGTTCCATCACGCTTCCTGTCAGGAACGTCCTGACCCAGCCGGATAGTGCGACCTTTACACTGTCGTCTTCCGCATTCGCCCCTTCCGCGCACCTCCTGCATGCTCCCTTGGATCCTGGCCCTGCTGTCGGCCCTGCTTACCTGTTCCCTGGCCGTTGTCTATCTGTGGTGGATCAAGCGGCGGCAGAAGGAGATGCAACTGGGCCTGCAGGCGCTGGCCGGCATGCACTGGCGCGAGTTCTCGGTGCTGGTCAAGCGCATGCTGCGCGAACAGCGCGGCCTGCGTGAATTGAATGACCCGGCGGAGGAATCCCGCGAGCCGAGCAGCGACTTCCTGCTCAGCGACGGCCCCAACCAGTGGCTGGTGTCCTGCAAGCATGGCCTGGCCTACCGTATCGGCACCGCCGCAGTGAATGAACTGGGCGCCGCCGCGCGCCTGGCCGGCGCCAAGGGGGGCGTGCTGCTGACCGAAGGCCGGATCGAACGCGATGGCCGCAGCGCTGCCGAGAAGCAGGCGGTGGAAGTCCTTGATGGCCCCCGCCTGTGGCCGTTGCTGCAACCCTACCTGCCAGCGGACATCGAATCGCGCGTGCGCACCCGTGCCCGGCATGAGGCGCTGCGACGCATCGCCATCGCCGCGCTGGGTTCGGTGACGCTGGGCCTGCTGGTCGGGCTCGGCCTGCAGGGCCTGCATGTGGAGGACACCGCGCCCGTTGCCGCAGCGCCAGTTGAGACTGCCCCGTCGCCAGCGGACGCCCCTGCAGCCGAAGCAGCACCCGAAGCGAGCGAGGCTGCACCGCCCATCACCACGGTGCCCTCGCCGACGGCGGCGGGCACCGATGAACGCAGCAATCCCAATCCGGATGCCGCCACGCTGGAGCGCTTCCAGGCCGATCTGTCCCGCGCCCTGGCCGGCAAGCCCGGCATCGCCAGCGGCGTCTGGCTGACCCGGCAGACCCTGGCGATCAACCGCACCGGTGAACTGGAAGCGGTGTGGCCACGCGTGTGCGAGGAAGTGCTGCGCTATCCCGCCCTGCGCAATGTACGCATCCAGCTCAACGCCCGCCCCGGCGTGGACGAGCCGGTGCGCTGGCGGCAGTGCGCCACGTATTGATGAGGCCGCATCCACGCATGGCGTGGATCTACTGAATCCCGGTTGGAATTACCCGGTGCGTGCGAACCCTCGGTAGATCCACGCCATGCGTGGATGCCTCTGTAGCGTCGAGCCACGCTCGACTCATCGCGCGAACAGCAGCCGAGCATCGTCTCGGCGCTACATGGTGCCTGCTCAGCCCAACGCTGCGAGATGGGCGATGTAACTGGAGCGCGATTCACCCGCCGCTCTGGCCTGCGCATCCAGCCTCGCCAGGATGCGACGCGGCAGGCTGATGTTGACCCGCTCGATGGTGTCGTCCAGCAGGGCCGGATCAATGCAGATGTACGCAAGAATCCAACGGATGTCCTTGGATGCCTCGGCGGCGATTTTCTGTGGCGCGGAAGGTGTCGGAATCGAGCGCCCGTCATCCAGGGCCGCATCAATCCAGGCGAGCGCAGCCTCCTCGGCAGCGCTGAGCGCATCCTCAAGCGTGTCGGCCGCCGAGAAGCACCCCGGCAGATCCGGAACGACCACACCCCACGCGGTGCGCTCATCGCCTGCCTCGATCAAGACTGGATATCGCATGAGACCTCCTACGTCAGTCCTGCGAGCTTCCGCAACGCCTGCACCAGCCCTTTCCCCAGATCCTTCCTTGGGTGAGGCACGGTGATGATGTGAGGGTGCTGCGGGTGCACGAATACATGATGGGATCCGCGAATCCGGCGACAGGTCCAACCTGCCGCCTCCAGATCCCGGATGAGGTCCCTGCTCTTCATGCGGGGACGATACACATCGTACACACGCCCCGACAGAGTTCAAGGCGACAGCGTGTCCGGAGCGGGGTCGACCCTAGCGCGCCCCAGGCGCGAAGCGCGCCACCAGGTCCCAAGCATCCCCCAGGAACACCTGCCGCACGCGGGTGATCGGCTGTTCGCCGCGCCAGGTCAGGCGCTCGATCACCAGGCAGGCGGTGCCGGGTTTCACGTCCAGCAGTCTGGCGCTGACGGCGTCTGCGCCCCAGGCGCTGATGCGGTGCTGGGCGCGGGTCCAGGACACGTTCTGCAGCAGCCAGCTGCCCGGCGCGGTGGTGTTGAAATCAACCTCCAGCACCTCGGGCACGCCCACCGGACTGATCAGGCGATGCTCCAGCGCCAGCGGGCGGCCATCGGCCAGATGCAGGCAGCGCATCGCCAGCAACTCCTGCTCACCGGCCAACTCCACCTCGCCGGCATTGCCGGCGTCGGCCAGCCGCAGGTCCCGCTGCAGCAGACGATAGCCGTACAGGTGGCCGCGCGAGCCGACCTCCATCGCGATATCCGGAATCTCCAGCGCCACCTGCTCCAGATGCGGAGGCTGCCGCGCCACGAAGGAACCGGCGCGACGGCGGCGCTCGATCATGCCGCTCTCGGCCAGCGCGGTCAGCACCTTGTTCACCGTCATCCGCGAGCAGCCGTACTGTTCCATCAGCTCGTGCTCGTACGGAATCCGGAAGCCCGGCGCCCACTCTCCACTGAGGATGCGGCTTTCCAGATCGCTGCGGATACGCTGGTTGAGCGTGGCGGACTTGCTGGCCTTCACGTAATGGGGTCTCGGTGGTGGAAGGCGATCAGCCCAGCACGCCCTTCAAGGCGGCGGCAAAGGCAGTGGTGATCGCCTCGCGCTGCAGGTGGCGGCCCTCGGCCACGCATTGGCGGCCATGGCGCCAGACCGATCGCAGCGCGCCATTACGTGCGGCGAACACCCAGCTGTCAAGCCATGCGTCGTCCTGCCGCGCCTGCAGCGCCGGATGCGCGGCGTCCAGTTCAACCAGATCGGCACTGGCGCCGACCTGCAGGCCGGCAGCCACGCCCAGCGCCTGCGCGCCGCCCTGCAGTGCGCCTTCGAACAGGAAGCGGCCGGTGCTGCGGGTGGCATCCGGGGCCAGCACGTTGCGCCCGCGCAGGGTCAGTCGCTGGCCGTACTCAAGCAGGCGCAGTTCTTCGGCCGCATCGATCAGCACATTGGAATCGGAGCCGACACCGAAGCGCCCGCCCTCGCCCGCGAAGGCCTGCATCGGGAACAGGCCGTCGCCCAGGTTCGCTTCGGTGATCGGGCACAGGCCGGCCACCGCCTGGCTGGCCACGATGGCCGCGCGCTCATCGTCGGTGATGTGGGTGGCATGCACCAGGCACCAGCGCGCATCGACCGGTGCATGGTTGTACAGCCACTGCACCGGGCGCTGGCCGCTCCAGGCCAGGCAGGCCTCGACTTCGCGCACCTGCTCGGCAATATGGATATGCAGCGGGCCGTCGGTGAGCGGCAGCAGCGCGCCCAGTTCCTCGCCGGTGACCGCGCGCAGGCTGTGCGGGGCGATGCCCAGCACCGCGTCGGGCAACGCGGCCAAGGCCGGCTTTGCCGCGTCCAGCAACTGCGCGAAGCCCTCAACATCGTGGATCAGGCGGCGCTGCGCCGGATTCGGCGGTGCGCCACCGAAATCGGCATGCGCATAGAACACCGGCAGCAGGGTCAGGCCGATGCCGGTCTGGTCGGCCGCCGCCGCGATCCGTGCACTCATCTCGGCGCGGTTGGCATAGGGATGGCCGTCGGCATCGTGATGCAGGTAGTGGAATTCCCCGACGCGGGTGAAGCCGCTTTCCAGCATTTCCATGTAGGCCTGGGCGGCGATGGCCTGCACCGCGTCGGGGCGCAGGTGGGCCAGGAAGCGGTACATCAACTCGCGCCAGCTCCAGAAGCTGTCACCGTCGCCGCCGCCGATCTCGGTCAGGCCAGCCATGCCGCGCTGGAACGCGTGGCTGTGCAGGTTGGGCAGGCCCGGCACCAGGATACCGACGCGGGTGTCGCCGTCCTGCGCGCCCTGCCCCGTGCTGATCGCGGTGATGCGGCCGTCCTGCACCTGCAGGCGGACATCGCATGCCCAGCCCTGGGCCAGCAAGGCGTGGGCGGCATGGAAACTGAGCAGGGAACGCGAATCGGACATGGCTGGACAACCCGAAATGGACGCCTATATTGTATAGACATATAAGCACAGCCGCGTTGTGGATGCCATGCACGTCGATACCCTCTGGTCCAACGTCCACCTGATCACCCTCGATGGCGAGGGCCTGGGTGTCATCCGCGATGGCGTACTGGCCTGCGCGGACGGGCGCATCGTCCACGTCGGTGCCGCCGGCAGCGATGCGCACCTGCAGCCGACCACCCGCATCGACGGTGAAGGTCGCTGGATCTCGCCGGGCCTGATCGACTGCCACACCCACCTGGTCTACGCCGGCAACCGCGCCAACGAATTCGAGCAGCGCCTGCAGGGCGTCAGCTATGCCGAGATCGCCCGCGCCGGCGGCGGCATCGTCTCCACCGTGCGCGCCACCCGCGCCGCCACGCCCGAGCAGCTGGCCCGCGAAAGCCGTCCTCGCCTGCTGGCGATGCGCGCCGAAGGCGTGACCACGCTCGAGATCAAATCCGGCTACGGCCTGACCCTGCCGGACGAACGCAAGCAATTGCAGGTGGCGCGTGCGCTGGGCGAGGAATGCCGGGTCAACGTGGTCACCACCTTCCTTGGCGCGCACGCGATTCCGTCGGGCCGCGAGGCGCAGGAGTACATCGACGAGGTGTGCGAGGTGATGATTCCGGCCATCGCCGCCGAAGGCCTGGCCGAGGCGGTGGATGTGTTCTGCGAGAACATCGCGTTTTCCCCGGCGCAGGCGCGGCAGGTGTTCCAGGCGGCGCGTGCGAACGGGCTGGCCGTGAAGATCCACGCCGAACAGCTGAGCAACCAGCACGGCGCCGAACTGGCGGCCGGTTTCGGCGCGCTGTCGGCCGACCATATCGAACACCTGGATGACGCCGGCATCGCCGCGATGGCCGCCGCCGGCACCGTCGCCGTGCTGCTGCCGGGCGCCTTCTATTTCACCCGCGATACCACCCTGCCGCCGATCGCTGCATTGCGCGCGGCCGGCGTGCCGCTGGCGTTGGCCACCGACAGCAACCCGGGCACCTCGCCACTGACCAGCCCGCTGCTGGCGATGAACATGGGTGCCACCCTGTTCCGCCTGACCGTGGATGAATGCATCGCCGGTTTCACCCGTGAAGCGGCGCGTGCGCTCGGCCATGGCGAGCGCATCGGCCGCCTCGCCGTCGGCCTGGACTGCGACCTGGCGATCTGGGACATCGACGCCACCGCCGACCTGGTCTATCGCATTGGATTCAACCCGCTGCACGCGCGCGTGGTGCGCGGGCAGCCCGACCTGCCTGCCTCCTGGAGCAACACATGAGCAATACCCTGGTTCTTCGCCCTGGCCATGTCACTCTCGCCCAGTGGCGGCAGGTCTATCGCGGCGTGCCGCTGGCACTGGACCCGGCCGCGCTGCCGGTGGTTCGCGCCAGTGCGGCCACCGTCGCTGCCATCGTCGCCAAGGGCACGCCGGTGTATGGCATCAACACCGGCTTCGGCAAGCTGGCCAGCGTGCGCATCGAGCGCGAGGACCTGGCTACCCTGCAGCGGAACATCGTGCTTTCGCACGCTGCTGGTGTTGGCGAGCCGATGCCGGCCCGCGTGGTGCGCCTGATGATGGCGCTGAAGCTGGTCAGCCTCGCGCAGGGCGCTTCGGGCATCCGCGAGGAGACCCTGCTGCTGCTGGAAGCAATGCTGGTCAAGGGCGTGCTGCCGGTGGTGCCGGCCCAGGGTTCGGTCGGCGCATCGGGCGACCTCGCGCCGCTCTCGCACCTGGCCAGCGTGATGCTGGGCGTCGGCGAAGCGTTCATCGGTGACCAGCGTCTACCGGCAACCGAGGCATTGGCGCGTGCCGGCCTGCAGCCGATCGAGCTGGGCGCAAAGGAAGGCCTGGCGCTGCTCAACGGCACCCAGTTCTCCACCGCCTATGCGCTGGCCGGCCTGTTCGAAATCGAAACCGTGTTCCAGGCGGCGCTGGTCACCGGCGCATTGTCGGTGGAAGCGGCCAAGGGCTCGGACACCCCATTCGATCCGCGCATCCATGCCATCCGTGGCCAGCGCGGGCAGATCGCCACCGCCGCCACGCTGCGCACCCTGATGCAGGGCTCGGACATCCGCGAATCGCACCGCGACAACGACGTGCGCGTGCAGGACCCGTACTGCCTGCGCTGCCAGCCGCAGGTGATGGGCGCGGCACTGGACATCCTGCGCCAGGCCGCGACCACGCTGGAAATCGAAGCCAACGGCGTCTCCGACAATCCGCTGGTGTTCACCGATACCGGCGAGGCACTGTCGGGCGGCAACTTCCACGCCGAGCCGGTGGCCTTCGCCGCCGACATGCTGGCGATGGCGGTGTGCGAGATCGGCTCGATCAGCGAGCGCCGCCTGGCGATGCTGGTCGACCCGGCGCTGTCCGGCCTGCCCGCCTTTCTGACCCCGCGTCCCGGCCTGAATTCCGGTTTCATGATTCCGCAGGTGACCGCCGCCGCGCTGGTCTCTGAAAACAAGCAGCGCGCCTACCCGGCCAGCGTCGATTCGATTCCGACGTCGGCCAACCAGGAAGACCATGTATCGATGGCCGCGCATGGTGCACGCCGCCTGATGCAGATGGCCGAGAACGCGGCCAACGTGATCGGCATCGAGCTGCTGGCCGCCGCGCAGGGCTGCGACTTCCACGCACCGCTGCGCTCCAGCGCCGCGCTGGAATCCGTGCGCGCCACCCTGCGTGCGCAGGTGCCAACGCTGGAAGAAGACCGCTACTTCCATCCGGACATGGTGACCGCCACCGACCTGGTCCGCAGCGGCGCGCTGGCGCAGGGCCTGGCCGAGCTGCTGCCAACCGTGGAACCGCAGGCATGAAGACCCATCCCGAATGGCTGACGGTGCACGAAGGCGATGCCCCGTTGATCGTCAGCTTCCCGCATACCGGCAGCGAGCTGCCGCACGACCTGATCGGCGACTACCACTCGCCGTGGTTGGCACGTCGCGACGCCGACTGGTGGGTGCACGAACTGTACGATTTCGTGCGCGGCATGGGCGCGACGACGGTGCGCTCGGCGGTCTCGCGTTCGGTGATCGACCTCAACCGCGATCCCAGCGGCGTGTCGCTGTACCCGGGCCAGAACACCACCGGCCTGTGCCCGCTGACCACCTTCGACAACCAGCCGCTGTACCACGCCGGGCGCGAACCGGATGACGCGGAAATCGCCCGTCGCCGCGACACGTATTTCCTGCCCTACCACGATGCGCTGGCCGCACAGATCACGCGCCTGCGTGCGAAGTTCGGCACTGTCGTGGTGTATGACGCGCACTCGATCCGCTCCCACATCCCGCACCTGTTCGACGGCGAGCTGCCGCAGTTCAACCTGGGTACCGCCGGCCCCTCCGGTGCGCCGGATACCTCCTGCGACAACGCGTTGAGCGATGTGGTGGAGAACCTGCTGAAGATCAGTGGCATGAGCCAGGTGCGCAACGGCCGCTTCAAGGGCGGCTGGATCACCCGCCACTACAGCAATGTCGCCGGCGGCGTGCACAGCCTGCAGATGGAGCTGGCCTGCCGCGGCTACATGCACGAACCCCTGCCAGACCAGGTGGACGAACACAGCTGGCCCACCCCGCTCGACCCCGACCACGCCGCACCGCTGCGCCACACCCTGGCGCAGGTGCTCAACGCCTGCCTTGAATTCGCTACGAACCGGAGCGCCGCATGACCCGCAACGACCCGTCCCGCACCATCGCCGCGCCGACCGGCACCACGCTCAACGCCAAGAGCTGGCTGACCGAAGCGCCGCTGCGCATGCTGATGAACAACCTGCACCCGGACGTGGCCGAGCGCCCGCAGGAACTGGTGGTGTACGGCGGCATCGGCCGTGCCGCGCGCGACTGGGAAAGCTTCGATGCCATCGTCGAGACGCTCAAGCGCCTGGACGACGACCAGACCCTGCTGGTGCAGTCGGGCAAGCCGGTGGGCGTGTTCCGCACCCACGCCGATGCGCCGCGCGTGCTGATCGCCAACTCCAACCTGGTGCCGCGCTGGGCCAACTGGGACCACTTCAACGAGCTGGATAAGAAGGGCCTGGCCATGTACGGCCAGATGACTGCCGGCAGCTGGATCTACATCGGCGCGCAGGGCATCGTGCAGGGCACCTACGAGACCTTCGTGGAAATGGGTCGCCAACACTTCGGTGGCGACCTGACCGGGAAATGGCTGTTCACCGGTGGCCTCGGTGGCATGGGTGGCGCGCAGCCGCTGGCTGCAGTGATGGCCGGTGCCTCCTGCCTGGCCGTCGAATGCCGCAAGAGCAGCATCGACATGCGCCTGCGCACCGGCTACCTCGACACCTGGACCGACAACCTGGATGAAGCGCTGCGCCTGATCGACGAATCGTGCAAGGCCGGTACGCCGAAGTCGGTGGGCCTGCTCGGCAACGTCGCCGACGTGCTGGCCGAACTGCTCAAGCGCGGCGTGAAGCCGGACCTGCTGACCGACCAGACCTCCGCGCACGACCCGGTGAACGGCTACCTGCCACAGGGCTGGACCGTCGAACAGTGGGACGAAAAGCGTGTGAGTGCACCGAAGGAAGTGGAGAAGGCCGCGCGCGCGTCGATGGCCAACCACATCCGCGCCATGCTCGGTTTCCACGCACTGGGCGTGCCGACCGTGGACTACGGCAACAACCTGCGGCAGATGGCGCTGGAAGAAGGCGTGGAGAACGCGTTCGATTTCCCAGGTTTCGTGCCGGCCTATATCCGTCCGCTGTTCTGCCGTGGCATCGGCCCGTTCCGCTGGGCCGCACTGAGCGGTGACCCGGAAGACATCGCCAAGACCGATGCCAAGGTGAAGGAGCTGATTCCGGACAACCCGCACCTGCACCGCTGGCTGGACATGGCTGCCGAGAAGATCAAGTTCCAGGGCCTGCCGGCGCGCATCTGCTGGGTCGGCCTGGGTGACCGTGATCGACTGGGCCTGGCGTTCAACGAGATGGTCGCCAACGGTGAACTGAAGGCACCGGTGGTGATTGGTCGCGACCATCTGGATTCAGGCAGCGTGGCCTCGCCAAACCGCGAAACCGAAGCGATGGCCGATGGTTCCGATGCCGTGTCCGATTGGCCGCTGTTGAACGCTCTGCTCAACACCGCCAGCGGCGCGACCTGGGTGTCTCTGCACCACGGCGGTGGCGTCGGCATGGGCTTCTCGCAGCACGCCGGCATGGTGATCGTCTGCGACGGTACCGAGGCGGCGGCGAAGCGGATTGGTCGCGTGCTCTGGAACGACCCGGCCACCGGCGTAATGCGCCATGCCGATGCCGGCTATGAAATCGCGATCGACTGCGCGAAGGAGAAGGGGCTGGATCTGCCGGGCATCCTGGGCTGATCGCAGGGTTGCCGGCCMCCSGCCCG
>NZ_RAVT01000077.1 GCF_013464915.1 Stenotrophomonas maltophilia | reverse complement strand
AGCCCCCATGGGTGAGGGCGCTTTGCTTGCGAAGCACTGCTTCGCAAGCGCCCGAACGCACAGCCGCCAGCGGCTGGGCCGGGCCCCGGAGGGGGGTTTACGGCGTGTCCTGCCAACCCACACCGCCCCGCCATCCCACGGAATGCCCGCTGTTGCTGTTGCTGTTGCTTCGGCCTCGGCGGGTGCAGGGCGCAGCCCTGCCATACCAACCCCTTGATTTCGGGACAATCAGCCATACCCCTTGGCGAGGCCGCACGCGCTGGCGCGGCATTGCACACGGAGCCTTATCGATGACCGAGACCACCCAGACCGAAACCCTTGGCTTCCAGACCGAAGTCAAGCAGCTGCTGCAGCTGATGATCCACTCGCTGTACTCCAACAAGGAGATCTTCCTCCGCGAGCTGGTCTCCAACGCTGCCGACGCCGCCGACAAGCTGCGCTTCGAGGCACTGACCCAGCCGGCCCTGCTGGAAGGTGACAGCGAGCTGCGCGTGCGCGTCAGCTTCGACTCCACCGCGCACACCATCACCATCGAAGACAACGGCATCGGCATGAGCCGCGCCGAAGCCATCGCCCATCTCGGCACGATTGCCAAGTCCGGCACCGGCGATTTCCTGCGCCAGCTGTCCGGCGACCAGAAGAAGGATTCGCAGCTGATCGGCCAGTTCGGCGTCGGCTTCTACAGCGCCTTCATCGTCGCCGACGAGGTGGAAGTGACCTCGCGCCGCGCCGGCCTGGCTGCAGGCGAAGCCGTGCGCTGGACCTCGCGCGGCGAAGGCGATTTCGACGTCGCCACCATCGACAAGGCCGAGCGCGGTACCCGCATCGTGCTGCACCTGAAGGACGGCGAACACGACTTCGCCGATGGCTGGCGCCTGCGCAGCATCCTCAAGAAGTACTCGGACCACATCGGCCTGCCGATCCAGATGCCGAAGGAAGGCGAAGAAGGCGCCGCCGTCGAGTGGGAGACCGTCAACCGCGCCAGCGCGCTGTGGACCCGCCCACGTACCGAGATCAGCGACGCCGAGTACACCGAGTTCTACAAGCACGTCGCACACGATCACAGCGACCCGCTGGCGTGGAGCCACAACAAGGTCGAGGGCAAGCTGGAGTACACCTCGCTGCTGTACGTGCCCGGCCGCGCGCCGTTCGACCTGTACCACCGCGATGCGCCCAAGGGCCTGAAGCTGTACGTGCAGCGCGTTTTCGTGATGGACCAGGCCGAGCAGTTCCTGCCGCTGTACCTGCGCTTCATCAAGGGCGTGGTCGATTCCAACGACCTTTCGCTGAACGTCTCGCGCGAGATCCTGCAGTCCGGCCCGGTCATCGATTCGATGAAGGCGGCGCTGACCAAGCGCTCGCTGGACATGCTGGAGAAGCTGGCCGCCGACAAGCCGGAGCAGTACGCCACGTTCTGGAAGGAATTCGGCCAGGTGCTGAAGGAAGGCCCGGCCGAGGACTACAACAACCGCGAGAAGGTGGCCGGCCTGCTGCGCTTCGCCTCCACCCGTGGCGAGGCCGATGCGCAGAGCGTGTCGCTGGCCGATTACCTCGGCCGCATGGCCGAAGGCCAGGACAAGATCTATTACCTGACCGGCGAGAGCTACAGCCAGGTACGCAACAGCCCGCACCTGGAAGTGTTCCGCAAGAAGGGCGTGGAAGTGCTGCTGCTGACCGACCGCATCGATGAGTGGCTGATGGGCTACCTGACCGATTTCGATGGCAAGGGCTTCGTCGACATCGCCCGTGGCGACCTCGACCTGGGCGCGCTGGAAAGCGAGGCCGACAAGCAGGAACAGGAAGCAGCAGCCAAGGACAAGCAAGGCCTGGTCGAGCGACTGAAGACGGTGCTGGGCGATGACGTGGCCGAAGTTCGCGTGTCGCACCGCCTGACCGATTCACCGGCGGTGCTGGCCATCGGAGAGCAGGACCTGGGCCTGCAGATGCGCCAGATCCTGGAAGCCAGCGGGCAGAAGGTACCGGACAGCAAGCCGGTGCTGGAGATCAATCCGGGCCACCCGCTGATCGCCAAGCTGGATGCCGAGGCCGATGGCGCGCGCTTCGACGATCTGGGCCGCGTGCTGTTCGACCAGGCCGCACTAGCCGCCGGTGACAGCCTGAAGGACCCGGGCGCCTACGTGGCGCGCCTGAACAAGCTGCTGCTGGAGCTGTCGGCCTGATCGACGGGATGGTCGCCGGGCATGGCCCGGCGCTGCCCTGGTAGATGCCAACCTTGGTTGGCGCCCGAAAAGCGTGCCAACCAAGGTTGGCACCTACCAGGGCGTCGGGGGGCCAACCAAGGTTGGCACCTGCCGAGCCGGGCGGCTCAGGCTTCCCGATCCAGCAGCGAACCCAGCATCTGGTCCTGGCGGCGGATCACCGCAGCATTGGCAGCAAAGGCCACTACCTCGGCTTTCGCGGCCAGAAGATCACCCAGCGGCGCGCCGGCATCGGCGCCGGTGGACGTCACCAAAGCCTGCACCCCACCCTGCTCGGTGGTATTGCGCTGCAACTGCAAGCGCTCGGCATCGGGAGTCGCGAGGTTGGCAACGTTGTGCGCGGACACCTGAACGCCCTGCTGGGCCGCGCGCATGCCGCTGAGTGCAGTGTTCATGACGTTGTCCATGGTGGTCTCCGGGCCGCCCTGCGCAGCCCTCCGGACCGGTTAACGGCCGGTGGGCCGCGACCTTGAGTCCACATCGGCCGGACAGGCCCGAGTGGTAGCATATCCCTCTGATTTCAGCGCCTTTTGCCAATGCTCAGTTTTTTCCGCCGCAAGAAGCCCCAGGATGCCCCCGCAGCGGAGGCACCCAAGACCCAGCACTACTCGGCTGAAGAGCTGGCGGCGGCATTCCCGTCGGCCGCGCCGGTCGAGGACAAGGAACCAGCGCCGGTAGCAATACCGACCGAGCCTGCACCGGTCGAGCCGCCCCCTGCAGCCGTCGTTCCGGTCGCTGTCGAGCCTACTCCGGTGATTCCGGCTCCAGCCGCACCGGTTCCGGCAGCTCCGGTGCCGACGGCGCCGATCGACGTCGCTCCCATCGCACTCGCGGCCATCGAACCGGCACCGGCACCGGCGCCTGAGTCCACCCCGGCACCAGTGGCCGACGACCTGCCAGCCGCTGCTTCGGTCGACGCCATTCCGGCTCCGGCCGGCAAGCCCGGCTGGCGCGAACGCCTGCGCAACAGTGTCATCGCGCGCAGCTTCGGCGGCCTGTTCTCGCGCAACCCCAAGCTCGACGACGACCTGCTGGACGAGCTGGAAACCGCACTGATCACCGCCGATGTCGGCGTGGGCGCCACCACCGACCTGGTCGAAGGCCTGCGCAAGCGCATGAAGTCGCGCGAGTTCGCCGACGCCAATGCGCTGCTGGCCGCGCTGCGCGCCGAGCTGATCGCAATCCTGCAGCCGGTCGCCAAGCCGCTGGTGATCGACCGTAATGCCAAGCCCTTCGTGGTGCTCACCGTCGGCGTCAATGGTGTCGGCAAGACCACCACCATCGGCAAGCTGGCCAAGCGCTTCAAGGACGATGGCCACAGCCTGATGCTGGCCGCCGGTGACACCTTCCGCGCCGCCGCCGTGGCGCAGCTGCAGGCCTGGGGCGAGCGCAACGGCGTGGCCGTGGTCGCCCAGGGGCAGAACGCCGATGCCGCTTCGGTGGCGTTCGACGCGCTGCAGGCCGGCAAGGCCCGTGGCACCTCGGTGCTGATCGCCGATACCGCCGGCCGCCTGCACACCCAGTCCGGCCTGATGAACGAGCTGGGCAAGATCCGCCGCGTGCTGGGCAAGATCGACCCCACCGCGCCGCATGAGGTGCTGATGGTGATCGACGGCACCACCGGCCAGAACGCGCTGTCGCAGCTGCGCCAGTTCAATGCTGCGGTGAACGTGACCGGCCTGGTGGTGACCAAGCTGGACGGCACCGCCAAGGGCGGCGTGGTGTTCGCACTGGCCCGCGAGTTCGGCATTCCGATCCGCTTTGCCGGCATCGGCGAGCGCCCGGAAGACCTGCGCGTGTTCGACCCGGAAGCCTTCGTCGACGCCCTGCTGCCCGAAGCGCTGGGTGCCTGATACACCGTGCAGCCACGCATGGCGTGGCTCTACTGCAATCCGGTAGAGCCACCCCACGGGTGGCTGCCTCTCTGGAACACCGATGCCCCGCCAGCCGCACGCCAGCGCCAAGACTGCCCAGCAAGACGGCTTCGTCGCCCGCCTGCTGCGCTGGTTCGATGACCACGGCCGCCACGATCTGCCCTGGCAGCATCCGCGCAGCCCCTACCGGGTCTGGCTGTCGGAGATCATGCTGCAGCAGACCCAGGTGGCCACGGTCATACCGTATTTCCAGCGGTTCCTGCAGCACTTCCCAACCCTGCCCGACCTTGGCGCCGCCAGCAACGACGCGGTGATGGCGCAGTGGGCCGGGCTCGGCTACTACGCGCGCGCGCGCAACCTGCACGCGGCAGCCAAGCGCTGTGTCGAACTGCATGGCGGCGACCTTCCACGTGACTTCGACGCGCTGCATGCCCTGCCCGGCATCGGCCGCAGCACCGCCGGAGCGATCCTCAGCCAGGCCTGGAGCGACCCGTTCGCGATCCTCGATGGCAACGTCAAGCGCGTGCTCAGCCGTTACCACGGCATCGACGGCTTCCCCGGCCTGCCGGCCATCGAGAAGCAGCTGTGGGCCATCGCCGAGGCGCACGTGGCGCAGGTACCGGCGGGGCGCATGGCCGACTACACCCAGGCACAGATGGACCTGGGTGCGACGGTGTGCAGCCGTGCAAAACCCGCCTGCGTGATCTGCCCGCTGCAGGACGAGTGCGTGGCGCGCCGCGAAGGCCGCACCGCTGAACTGCCCACGCCCAAGCCCAGCAAGACCCTGCCCGAGCGCGAAGCGGTCGCCCTGCTGCTGCGTGACGCCCAACAGCGTGTGCTGCTGCAGAAGCGGCCGGACACCGGCATCTGGGCGCAGCTGTGGACCCTGCCGCAGGCCGAAGCGGGCAGTGACCTGCAGGACTGGTTCGACACGCACGTCGACGGCTCGCTGGAAGATGCAGACGAACTGCCAGTGCTGCAGCACACCTTCAGCCACTACAAGCTGCATCTGCAGGTATTGTCGCGGCAGGTACATGGCCTGCGCGTGGAAGAACCCACGCTGCGCTGGGTGGCTGCCGACGAACTGCCCGCGCTGGGCCTTCCGGCGCCGATCCGCAAGCTGCTCGACGGCGCCGCGATCAAGGCGCCGAAACGAGCCTCCAAGAAACCCCGCAACCACGAGTGAGTGCCATGCCCCGAACCGTCTTCTGCCAGTACGAACAACGCGATGCCGAGGGCCTGGACTTCGTGCCCTACCCCGGCGAGCTGGGCCAGCGCATCTTCAACAACATCGGCAAGCAGGCCTGGGCCGCATGGCTGGCGCACCAGACCATGCTGATCAACGAAAACCGCCTGTCGCCGCGCACGCCGGAGCATCGTGCGTTCCTTGAGGGCGAACTGGTCAAGTTCCTGTTCGAGAAGGACGCGGAAAAGCCGGCCGGCTTCACCCCGGAAGCCTGACACACAGGTAGTGCCGGCCGCTGGCCGGCAACCTGGCATCTGCGCGATGCCGGCCAGCGGCCGGCATTACCACGCTATTTCGTGCTTTCCTCGCGCTCCTGCACCTGCGCCTGGCGCAGTTCCTGCTCGGAGGTACGCAGTGCCTTCACGTCCAGCTTGCGGATGCTGTCGATGAAGCACGGCATGCGTGGTCCGCCGGTGGGGTCACGCACCAGCACCTTGTCGAAGCGCGACGACACGCGGCCCATCTGGCTGGTCAGGCCGATTGCAGTGGCATACGGCAGGTCCTGGCAGGGGCCTCTCAACTCCAGCAGATAAGCCTCGCTGGGCCGGGTCCACACCGCCAGCGCGCTGTCACCCAGTTCGGTCCAACCATTGAGGCTGCCGAAGAACTGCATGTCGTTCTGTGGTGCGCCCGCATGGGCGCGGTACAGGGCCAGTTTTTCTGTGCTGCTGATCCGACCGGTGGTGGCACAGGCGGCCAGGGCCAGACAGAGGCCGGCCAGCAGAAGCGGGGTCTTCATGGCGATCTCCTCGGGGAACTGTCGCCATCATGCGCCTGGCCTGGCAACGTCGGCGCGACGACCGGCAGCCCCATTCAGGCGCCGGTCGGCGGCCGACCAAGGTCGGCTTCGACCGGAGCGGGCCAAGCGCCTCAGACGTCAGCGTGGGCCAATGCGTGCAGGCGCCCTTCGCGCAGCTCCAGCACCCGGTCCAGGCGACGCGCAAGGCTGCGGTCATGGGTGACCAGCACCAGGCTGGTGTGACGCGCACGATTCAGTTCCAGCATCAGCTCGAACACTGTTGCAGCCGTGCGGTCATCCAGGTTGCCGGTCGGCTCGTCGCCAAGCACGCAGGCCGGATGATTGACCAGTGCTCGCGCCACTGCGGCACGCTGGCGTTCGCCGCCGGACAGTTCGCCGGGCTTGTGGTCCAGGCGATGGCCCAGGCCGACCGCTTCCAGCAGCGTGGTGGCGCGGCTGCTCGCCTCGGCCACGGCCGTGCCGGCCAGCAGCACCGGCATCATCACGTTTTCCAGCGCGGTGAACTCAGGCAGCAGGTGGTGGAACTGGTAGACGAAGCCCAGCGCCTGGTTGCGCAGCAGGCCGCGCGCGGTATCCGACAGCGCCGACATGCGTTGGCCGGTCACATAGACCTCGCCGGCGGTCGGAATGTCCAGGCCACCCAGCAGGTGCAGCAGCGTGCTCTTGCCGGCGCCGGAGGCACCGATGATCGCCACCGTTTCGCCGGCGGTCACGGTCAGATCCAGGCCATCGAACACCGGGGTCTGCATGCGCCCTTCGGCGTAGGTCTTGCCCAGTGCTTCGGCGCGGATCACTTCATCGCCGCGGTTGAAGACCTTATTCATAACGCAGGGCCTCCGCCGGCTGGGTGCGTGCTGCCCGCCAGGCGGGGTACAGCGTGGCCAGGAAGCTCATCAGCAGCGCCACCACGGTGATCGCCACCACGTCGCCGGTCTGCATGTCGGTCGGCAGGCCGGTGATGTAGTAGACATCCTCCGGCATCAGCTTGACGTTGAACACGCTCTCGATGGCGCCAAGGATGCGCTCCAGGTTGAGCGTGAGGGTGATGCCACCGACCAGGCCGGCCAGCGTGCCGAAGATGCCGATCAGCGAGCCCTGCACCATGAACACCTGCATCACCCCGCCCGGGGTCAGGCCCAGCGTGCGCAGGATGGCGATGTCGGCCTGCTTGTCGGTCACCAGCATCACCTGCGAGGACACCAGGTTGAAGGCGCCCATGGCGATGATCAGCGACAGCAGGATGCCCATTACCACCTTCTCCATGCGCAGCGAGTGGTAGAGGTTGGCATTCTGCTGGGTCCAGTCACTCACGCGATAGGCACCACCCAGGTTCTGCGCCAGGTCCACGCCCACTTCCAGCGAGCGGTCCATGTCGTGCAGTTTCAGGCGCACGCCGGTGGCGCCGTCGCTGCGCAGTACGCGCTCAAGGTCCTGCATGTTGGCGAAGCCGACGCCACGGTCGACTTCGTTGTAACCGGCCTCGAAGATGCCACTGACGGTGAAGCGCTTCATCCGCGGCACCGCGCCGGCAGGCGTGCCCTGCACTTCGGCAAAGGTCACCAGCACCTGGTCGCCGACGTCCACGCCCAGCCAGATCGCCAGCTCCTTGCCCAGCAGCACGTTGAAGCTGCCCGGCTTGAGGCTGTCGTAGCTGCCCTTGGTGATCTTCTTGTCGATCACCGACACCTTCGGCTCCAGCGCCGGATCGATGCCCTGGATGATCGCGCCCTGCACGCGCGGGCCGCTGATCATCGACTGGATCTCGATGTACGGCGCGGCACCGGCCACGCGCGGATCCTTGTTGGCCACGTCGACCACCCGCATCCAGTCCGGCATCGGCTCGCCGTCGCGGCTGATGGTGGTGTGCGCGGTCATCTGCAGCAGGCGGCTGCGGATTTCCTTCTGGAAACCGCTCATCACCGCCAGGGTGGTGATCAGCACCGTGACGCCGAGCGCGATGCCCAGGATCGATGCCATCGAGATGAAGGAGATGAAGCCGTTGCGGCGCTTGGCGCGCAGGTAGCGCAGGCCAATGGCCACGGGAATGGGTTTGAACATGCAGGCACGCCGGTCAATTCAGCTTATGGTGCCATCGACCGGGGCCTACGGGAAACGCCACGTGCGGCCACGGCCAGTCGCAGTTCACGTCGCTGCCCGGAATCGAGCACATCGGGCCAGAACAGCAGGCGCCGGCGGCGCCGATCCTCACGCCAGAGCAACAGCAGCCATGGGCCACGCACGACCAGCTGGGGTGCATCGGCGTCCTGCCCGGCCACCTGCAACGGCTCGGGTGACGCCGGCAGAAGCACCTGCACACGTGGCCTGCGCTGGCGCCAGACCAGTTCGATCACGCCGACGGCCCAGGCCAGCAGCACCGTGGGCATCAGCAGGCGCGGCGGCAGGTCCGATGCGCGCAGCAGCCAGGGTGCGGCCAGCAGCACCGCCAGCTGCGCGGCGGCCTGCAGCCGTGAGGGCCGCCACTCAAGGCTTGAGGGCGAGGATCTTCTGCATGAGGGGGATTGCGTGCGCATGCGGGCAGGCCTCATAGCCCATGAACCAGCGCCACAACTTATCGTCCTCGCAGTCGAGCAGGAACAGGAAAACCTCGCGCTCTTCGGTCGGCGCAGTGCTCCATTCGTGGTCGAGGTAACGGCCGAACAGCTGGTCCAGCTCACGCATGCCGCGGCGGCAGCGCCAGCGCAGCTTCTTCAACAGGACGTCTTCTTCCATTTCATGCTCCCAGATACGGCGAAGCCACGCATGGCGTGGCTCTACCGGGTAGCGCACGACCGCCAGCGAGGCGGTCGCATGCGGGTGGATCAGGCGCGGCGTTCCATCATCAGCTTCTTGATCTCGGCGATCGCCAGCGCCGGGTTCAGGCCCTTCGGGCAGGTCCGGGCGCAGTTCATGATGGTGTGGCAGCGGTACAGCTTGAACGGATCTTCCAGATCGTCCAGGCGCGCACCGGTGTCCTCATCGCGCGAGTCGATGATCCAGCGATAGGCCTGCAGCAGGATCGCCGGGCCGAGGTAACGCTCACCGTTCCACCAGTAGCTCGGGCAGCTGGTCGAGCAGCAGGCGCACAGGATGCACTCGTACAGGCCGTCAAGCTTCTTGCGGTCTTCCGGCGACTGCAGGCGTTCACGGTCCGGCGGCGCCGGGGTCTGGGTGCGGATCCACGGCTTGATCGAAGCGTACTGCGCGTAGAAGTGGGTCAGGTCCGGAACCAGATCCTTCACCACGTTCATGTGCGGCAGCGGGTAGATCGGCACTTCCTTCTTGCCGCAGTCCGAGATGGCTCGGGTGCAGGCCAGAGTGTTGGTGCCGTCGATGTTCATCGCGCACGAACCACAGATACCTTCGCGGCAGGAGCGGCGGAAGGTCAGGGTCGGGTCGATCTCGTTCTTGATCTTGATCAGGGCGTCCAGGACCATCGGGCCACAGGCGTCCAGATCGACTTCATAGGTATCGGTGCGCGGGTTGCTGTCGTCGTCCGGACTCCAGCGGTAGATCTTGAAGGTGCGCACGTTCTTGCCGCCGTTCTTGACGGGGAAGTGCTTGCCCTTCGTGATCTTGGAATTCTTGGGGAGTGAAAACTCGGCCATGGCTGCTCTCGTTGGCTCAGGCGGCCCGCGCCCTCGGGCGCGGATTGCATGGTAGGCGGGGGCGGATCAGTACACGCGCGGCTTCGGCGGCACCACGGACACGTCGTCGGTCAACGTGTACATGTGCACCGGACGGTAGTCGAAGCTGCACTTGCCCTTCTCGTCGACGCTGACCAGGGTGTGCTTCTGCCAGTTGACGTCGTCGCGGTCCGGATAATCCTCGTGCGCATGCGCGCCGCGGCTTTCCTTGCGCTGTTCGGCCGAGTTGATCGTCGCCACCGCGTTGAGCAGCAGGTTGTTCAGCTCGTAGGTCTCGATCAGGTCCGAGTTCCAGACCAGCGAACGGTCGGAGACCTTCACGTCCTGGAACGAATCGAAGATCTTGTCCATCTTTTCGCAGCCTTCCTTCAGCGTCTGGCTGGTGCGGAAGACGGCGGCGTCGGCCTGCATGGTGCGCTGCATGCGATCGCGGATGACCGAGGTCGGGGTATCGCCGTTGGCGTGGCGCAGCTTGTCCAGCAGGCCCAGCGCCTTGTCGCAGGCATCGGCCGGCAGCGGCTTGTGCGCCGCGCCCGGCTTGATGGTCTCGGCGCAGCGGTTGGCCACCGCGCGACCGAACACCACCAGGTCCAGCAGCGAATTCGAGCCCAGGCGGTTGGCGCCATGCACGGACACGCAGGCCGCTTCGCCGATGGCGTACAGGCCCGGCACCACGGCATTGTCGTTGTCGCCGACCCGCTGCACCACTTCACCGTGGTAGTTGGTCGGGATGCCGCCCATGTTGTAGTGCACGGTCGGAATGACCGGAATCGGCTGCTTGTGCACATCGACGCCAGCGAAGATGCGGGCGCTCTCGGCGATGCCCGGCAGCTTGTCGTCGATCACGCCCGGGCCGAGGTGGGTCAGGTCGAGCAGGATGTGATCCTTGTGCTCGCCGACGCCGCGGCCTTCGCGGATCTCGATGGTCATCGAACGGCTGACCACGTCGCGCGAGGCCAGGTCCTTGTAGTGCGGCGCGTAGCGCTCCATGAAGCGCTCGCCGCTGCTGTTGCGCAGGATGCCGCCTTCACCGCGGACACCCTCGGTGATCAGGCAGCCGGCGCCGTAGATGCCGGTCGGGTGGAACTGCACGAACTCCATGTCCTGCATGGCCAGGCCGGCACGCATGGCCAGGCCGCCACCGTCACCGGTGCAGGTGTGCGCCGAGGTGGCGCTGAAGTAGGCACGCCCGTAACCACCGGTGGCCAGCACCACGCCCTGGGCGCGGAACAGGTGCAGGGTGCCATCGGACATGTCCAGCGCCAGCACGCCGCGGCAGGCGCCTTCGTCATCGAAGATCAGGTCGAGTGCGAAGTACTCGATCATGAAGCGCGCATCGTGCTTGAGCGACTGCTGGTACAGGGTGTGCAGCATCGCGTGACCGGTACGGTCGGCCGCCGCGCAGGTACGCTGCGCCGCCGGGCCTTCGCCGTACTTGGTGGTCATGCCGCCGAACGGGCGCTGGTAGATCTTGCCTTCGGCGGTACGCGAGAACGGCACGCCGTAGTGTTCGAGCTCGATGATGGCCGGAATGGCCTCACGGCACATGTATTCGATGGCGTCCTGGTCGCCCAGCCAGTCCGAACCCTTGATGGTGTCGAAGAAGTGGTAACGCCAGTCGTCCTCGCCCATGTTGGCGAGTGCGGCCGAGATACCGCCCTGGGCGGCAACGGTGTGCGAGCGGGTCGGGAAGACCTTGGTCAGGCACACGGTCTGCAGGCCCTTGGCGGCAAGGCCGAACGTGGCGCGCAGCCCGGCGCCGCCGGCGCCGACCACGACCATGTCGTACTTGTGTTCGGTAATCTTGTAAGCGGACATCTAGTCTGGATTCCTGTCTTGGCGCCTGGGCTCAGGCAACGCCGAGGGCGATGCGGCCCACCGCAAACACACTGACGATCATGCCGAGCACGGCGACGAACTTCACCGCGGTCTGCAGCACCAGGGCCAGCAGCGATTCGTGGATGTAGTCTTCCAGCACGACCTGCAGGCCGAGCTGCGCGTGCCAGAACATGGCGATCAGCAGGCCGATCAGCGGCACCGCGTTCCACGGCTTGGCGATCGCGGCGGTGGCGGTCGCGTAATCCGAGCCCAGCAGGCCCAGCACGAACACCAGGAACCAGATGCCCAGCACCACCAGCGCGGCAGCGGTCAGGCGCTGATGCACGAAGTGCTCGGTGCCGGTCTTGGCCGAACCCAGGCCACGCACGCTCTTCAGCGGGGTACGGAACTTGCTCATGCGGCACCTCCGAACATCACATAGGCCCACACGGCCAGGGTGATCGCCAGGCTGCCGATGACCGACATCCAGCTGCTGCGGATGAACGTCGCGATGCGGAAGCCGATGGCGAAGTCCTGCACGATGTGGCGGATGCCATTGCACAGGTGATAGGCGAACGACCATGTCCACGCGAACAGGAACACGCGGCCATACCAGGCCCCGGCATGGCCGGTGAAGCAGTTCCAGGACTCGGGCCCCATCATCAGGGCCAGCAGGCCGGCGGCGATGATGAGGGCACCAACAGACAGAAAGACGCCAGTGGCTCGATGCAGGATCGAGGTGGCCATCTGAATCTGCCAGCGATACACCTGAAGGTGCGGGGAAAGTGGGCGTTGTCTGGTCGCCATTCGCTGGGCTCGTTGTCTCGGCTGGGCGGCACACGGCCGCGTTGGCTCAATGCTGATCAGAAATCGATGCAGCGTCCGTTTTTCTCCCAATCGCCATACCGCACCGGATCAAGTCCGCCGCGGCCGCCGAATTCCTCTGCTTTTTCCTGTTCCACGGGCACGGGTGCCGCGGGGACCAGCGGGGCTTCAGATTCGTCGTCGGGAGTGGGGGTTGTTTGGCCTATCATGTTCGGTCTCGCAACGCACAAATTTTAGACCTCGTTCACGTGCCTGACAACCTGCCCCCTGCTTTCGTCGGATATCCGCGCCTGCCCGGCCACCAGCTGCTGAGCCTGCAGGGTGCGGATGCGGCCGTTTTCGCCCACGCCCAGTTCAGCAGCGACGTGACTGCCCTGCCCCTGCTTCATTGGCAGTGGAGTGCCTGGCTGAGCGCCAAGGGCCGCACCCTGGCGGTGTTCCAGCTGCTGCGGCTGGCCGAGGACCACGTGCTGCTGGTGCTGGCCGACGGCGATGCCGATGCGATTGCGTCGCAACTGCAGCGCTTCGTGTTCCGCCGCAAGGTGAAGGTGCAGGTGCGCGACGATCTGGCCGTGGCGGGTGCCTTCACCGCGCCCGAAGCCGCCAGCGGCGCGGCGATTGCGCACGCTGCCGGTGATGGCTGGGAACTGGACCTGGGCAGCGACGCACTGCCGCGCACCCTGCGCATTGGCGCCACCGACGCCTTTGCAGCCGGCAGCGAAACCGATGAGGCCGCTTTTGCCCTGGCCTGGCGCCAGGCCGACCTGCGCTACGGCCTTCCGCGGCTGGATGAAAGCCAGCGCGAAGTGTGGACCCCGCAGCAGCTGGGCCTGGACCGCCTGAACGGCTACAGCGTGAAGAAGGGCTGCTACCCGGGCCAGGAAATCGTTGCCCGCACCCACTTCCTCGGCAAGGCCAAGCGCGCGGTGCAGCTGCTGCATACCGCCGCACCGGCGCAGGCCGGCGATGGCGTGCAGCAGGACAGCGCGGCGCTGGGCACGATCGCCAGCGTGGCCGGTGACCTGGCGCTGGCGGTGCTGCCGCTGGAGGCCGGCGACGCCGAGCTGCAGGTGGGCGGCGCCGTGGCACAGCGTGTGCCGCTACTGGATGGGTTGGCGCGCTGAATCTGTTGGGAAGCCGCATCAGGTCGGTGCGGACCTTGGTCCGCACTGCTTCTGCTGGCATCCCATCCACGCATGGCGTGGATCTACTGGATCCGGTGGAGGCGGACCGTTGGTCCGCACGCCTTCGGTGAAAGAATGGTAGCGCCGG
>NZ_RAVT01000076.1 GCF_013464915.1 Stenotrophomonas maltophilia | reverse complement strand
CGTCCCCATCGTCTAGAGGCCTAGGACATCACCCTTTCACGGTGGCGACCGGGGTTCGAATCCCCGTGGGGACGCCAATTCTTGAAAACCCTGGCTTCGGCCGGGGTTTTTCTTTGCCTGCGATTCCCGGAAGGTCCTGTCCACGCATGGCGTGGATCTACCGCAGGGCCCGCGTAGATCCACGCCATGCATGGATGGCTTCACCTGCGCCGCACCTCAGAACCGGCGATACATCCCGATCGACGCCGGTGCTGTCGGCGCAAAACCAAACTGCGCGTACAACCGGTGCGCCTCACCATCGGCCAGCAGGCTGACGTATGCCGATGGCGGCAGGTTCGCCTGCATCCAGCCATCCAGGCGCCGCATCACTTCCTTGCCCAGGCCCTGCCCCTGCAGGCGCGGCAGCACCGCGATATCGCAGACCTGCAGGTGGCACCCACCATCGCCGACGATGCGGCCCATCGCTACCAGCTCGTTGCCCTGGTAGGCACACACGCCATACAGGGTGTTGGGCAGCGCGCGCGTCGCCGCCTCCTGGCTCTTGGCACTGAGGCCGGCCAGTACACGCAGCCGGCAGTAGTCTTCAACCGTGGGGACAGCCTCGCGGAACTGGCAGCTGACGGAATCATTCATGCGGTATCTCCCTGTAGGTCGGGCTATCCTGCCGCATCCACGTCGCAGCGACTGCGACCCAGGCCTGCTGAGTTCCCATGTGCTATTCCGCCCTGATCCGCGCCGACTACGCCACGCTGGTGCGCGAGTTCGGTGCCATCCTGTCGCTGGAGGAGTTCGCCGAACTGTACGCGCACGACCCCGGCAAGAAGCGGCCGAAAACCCCCAAGGCCATGGACGACGGTTTTGCAGGCGCACGCACCGGACAGGGCCGCGACATCGTCGCGAAGATCCAGCACTGGCATGCACTGGAACGCCGGGATCTGGAGGCGGAGCTGGCCCGTCAACGCGAGCGCCGCGATATTGCCCATGCAACGCTCGCCACCCGCCCCACCCAGAAGGCGCGCAACGACCTGCGCGTGGCCGGCAACCGCATCGAGCGCGCCCAGGCCCGGCTGGAAGACCTGCACCGGGTCCAACTACTGCCGCGCGACAACCGCATTTTCCCCGGCACCTACGCGCCGGTGATGGTCAGCGAGAACGGCCGCCGGGTGATCAAGCCGATGCGCTACCAGTGCCGGCTGCCCGACAAGCCGGCACGCAACGACGTGCTCTACCCCGGCACCTACAACGCACGACGTGACAGCCTGGAAGGCTATTGGCGAGGCGCGTTCGGCCTTCGCCACGGTGTCGTGGTGGTCAGCGCGTTCTATGAGCACGTGCCCCGGCACGCGATTGCCGGACGCACACTGGGCACGGACGAGAAAGAGCAGGATGTGGTGCTGGAGTTCCGTCCCGATCCACCGCGCGACCTGCTGCTGGCCTGCTTGTGGGCGGAATGGGAAGGCCCGGAGGGACGCCTGCTCTCATTTGCCACGATCACCGATGCGCCGCCCAGCGATGTCGCCGCGGCCGGCCATGATCGCGGCGTGGTGCCGATCCGCCCGGAACACCTGGATGCCTGGCTCAACCCCGACCCGGATGACCTGGCACACCAGTACCGCATCCTCGACGACCGCGAGGACATCCGTTACGTATACGAGGAGGCCGGCTGAAGCGCCGCTCTCACGCCGTTGCGCTGGAACGGCCCACCGCACGGGTCAGCGCCCGAGTCAGATCCACCGACAGGTACGGCTTGACCAGCAGTAATCCGGCCAGCATCGACTCGGGCAGCTGCTCAGCCAGCATTCCGGTGGCGAGCACGAAGGGTACGCCACGCGCCGACAATGCTGCCGCCACCGGCTCGCTGGTCTCGTTGCGGGCCAGGCGATAGTCCAGCAGGGCCACATCCGGGGCCGAGTCTTCCAGCATGCGCAATGCTTCAGCCACGCTCGCCGCCAACCCGACCACGGTCGCGCCGGCATGCACCAGCTGCATCTGCAGCAGGGCCGCGCTCATCTCGTCGTTCTCGACCACCAGCACCCTCAGGTCCTGCAACACTGTCATCGGCTATGGCTCCTGGAGGCATTCAAGCCGGCGCAGTATAGCCATCACAGAGCCGATGCCGACAGGAAACGCCCCGATCTGCCTTGCCCCTATGAAAGGCCTGCCCTCCTCGGTTACACTCTCACGCTGCCTGCCGGTGTGGCGGAATGGTATACGCAGCTGACTCAAAATCAGCCGGGGGTGACCCCATGAAGGTTCGAGTCCTTTCACCGGCACCACAGCATCAAAGGCCAGGTCCATGACCTGGCCTTTTGCTTTTCAGGCGATGCATGCCCATGTGGCCGTGCCGATGTCACTGCACTGACGCATAACTGCGACCGCCGACAGCGTTGTCGCTAGACGCAGCGCACACTTTTCTTGCCAGCCTCACGTACATCTGCCTATCGTGATCCCGCCGGATCCGGGGGCGGGGGAATGCATGACGCTGCGTGCTGCACTGTTTTTTCTGGTCACGCACGCACTCGTCATTGCCTTGATCGGCCCGCAGGACCCTGTCGGCTCCTACCTGTTGCTGATCACCGCGCCCCTGCTGGCCGCACTGGCCTGCGTGCGGCGCGCACGTGCCAGCCAGGCGGCCTGCAAGTGGCGGCTGCTCGGCGCGGCCGTCGGCCTGTTCTCACTGGCCCTGCTTGCCCTGCTGTACCGCAATGTGGCCGGCCTCGCCCCTGCGCAGATGACCGCCTCAACACTGATCCTGTACGTGTTCTACCGGATCCCCCTGACCTACGTAGCTGCAAGCCCGGGCGGCGGGAACCGCTTCATCCGTGCGGTGGACCTTGCGATCATTGCCCTGCTCTGGCTGCTGTATTACCTGCATACGCGGGCCATGGCGCCTCTCAACACCGCGCTGTGGACGCAGTGCCTGAACACCATGAGCAGCGTGCAGAACAGCCTGGTGTTCTGCTTCGCGCTGATCCGTTTCCTGGCCGAGGACAATCCCGACCGCCGCGATTTCTTCCGCACACTTGCGATCTACGCGCTGGGCTACTTCCTGCTGGCGCTCTACATCAACACCTATCAGCCGCAGACACCTGACGGCAGCTGGGGCGACCTGCTGATCAGCGGGCTGTTCGTGCTGCTGGCGGTCCTGGCCGGCAGCCACCGACGCTACCCGGCAGTGGAGGTATCCCGCAGCCTGCGGCGCATCGTCGATGCCGGCGTACCACTGATGCTTCCCTTGCTGCTGATGATGGTGGCGCTGCTGGTCGCGCGCCTGCAGCCAAGCCTGGCCACGGTAGGTTTCATCGGTGCGATGCTGGGTTACGCCCTGCGCAGCGTGCTGAGCCAGATCGAGATCCAGCGCCAGCGCGATGAACTGGAAACGCTGGCACGGCGCGATCCACTGACCGGGCTGGGCAACCGGCGCAGTTTCGATGAATCGCTGGGTGGAGCCCACCGCCGCGCGCGCCGCCAGGGCCAGGGCCTGGCGGTGCTGATGATCGACATCGACCACTTCAAACGGCTGAACGACACCTACGGGCACCCGGAAGGTGATCGGCGCCTGCGTGCCGTCGCCAGCATCCTCGACGGCTGCCTGCAGCGCGGTGACGACCTGCTGGCCCGCTATGGCGGCGAGGAGTTCATTGCAGCCCTGCCATCGCCCGAGGCGATGCATGCGCTGCATCTGGGCGAACGCCTGCGTGCTGCGGTCGAAAGCGCCGCACTGCCCGCTGCCGAGGGCCATGTGACCATCAGCGTGGGCGTGGCCTGGCAGGCCGCCAGCGACGAGTACGCGCCGGGAGACCTGGTCGGCCGTGCCGACCAGGCCCTGTACCGGGCCAAGCATGCCGGGCGCAATCGTGTGCACCTTGCCTCGGCCCTGCAGTCCTCTGACGAACCTGTCGGCCCGCGCGCCTAGACGACCCGCAGGGTTGCCCCTCCATGCAGATGCCCTGCCCCGTCCTGCACGCGGAAACCGGCGACGGTCTGCAGCAACTGTGCCGACTGCTCCTCCATGCTGCGCGCCGCCGCCGACGCCTCCTCGACCAGGGCAGCGTTCTGCTGCGTGCCCTGGTCGATCAGGTCAACCGCATGGTTCATCTGCTGGATGTCGTCGCTCTGCTGCTGCGAGGCAGTGCTGATCTCGGTCATCAGATCACTGACCCGGCGGACGTTGGTCACGATCTCGTCCATGGTGCGGCCCGCACTTTCCACCTGGGCGGTGCCGGCGCCGACGTTGGCCACCGACTCATCGATCAGATGCTTGATCTCCTTGGCGGCACTGGCCGAACGCTGGGACAGCTCGCGGATCTCGGTGGCAACCACTGCGAAGCCACGGCCGTGCTCGCCCGCGCGCGCGGCTTCCACCGCTGCGTTCAAGGCCAGGATATTGGTCTGGAAAGCGATGCCATCGATCACCCCGATGATATCGACGATGCGCCGCGAGGAGGCATTGATCACCGCCATCGTCTCGACCACTTCGTGCACCACACTGCCGCCGCGCGCAGCGACATCGGCGGCTCCACCGGCCAGCTGGCTCGCCTGGCGCGCGTTGGTGGCGGTGCGCTGCACGGTCTCGGCCAGCCCCTTCATCGATACCGCGGTTTCCTCCAGCGAGGCGGCCTGCTGCTCGGTGCGCTGCGACAGGTCACTGTTGCCCTGCGCGATCTCGGTCGCACCCACCGCAATGGTGTCGGCAGCGAACTTGATCTGGCCGATGATCGCGGCCATCGCCTCGACCAGAGAATTCACGCCCTCGCACAGTTCGGCGATGGAACCCCGCTTGTCCGCCGTGGCAACGCGCCGGGTCAGGTCGCCCTGCTTGGCCGCGGCCACCACCTCGCGGGTCTGCGCCACGGCGCGCTGCATGGCTTGATTCTCATGCACCTGCGCGGTGATGTCGGTTGCGTACTTGACGACCTTGAACGGCTTGCCGTTGAGGTCGAGGATGGGGTTGTAGGAGGCCTGGATCCAGACCTCACGCCCGCCTTTGCCCAGGCGTCGATACTGCCCGGCATCATACTCGCCGCGCCCGAGCTTCTCCCAGAACCGGCGATATTCGTCGCTGCTGCGATGGCCTGGCTCGACGAACAGCGAGTGGTGCTGTCCACGCACCTCATCGAGGCCGTAGCCGGTGGCTTCGAGGAAGTTCTCGTTCGCCGAGAGAATGCGCCCGTCCATGCTGAATTCGATCACTGCCTGCGATTTGCCGATCGCCGCCAACTGCCCGGCCGAATCGGCCGCCTGCAACTTCTGTGCAGTAATGTCGGTGGCGAACTTGACCACTTTGTACGGCCGCCCCTGGCGGTCCAGCACCGGGTTGTAGGAGGCCTGGATCCAGATCTCGCGCTGGCCTTTGCCGAACCGGCGGTACTGCCCGGCGTCATACTCGCCACGTCCCAGCCGCGCCCAGAAGTCGCGGTACTCGGCGCTGCGCGCATGCTCGGGATCGACGAACAGGGAATGGTGCTTGCCCTGGATTTCCTCCAGCCGGTAGCCCACCGCCTGCAGGAAGTTGTCATTGGCCTGCAGGATGGTGCCATCGAGCGCGAACTCGATGACCGCCTGCACGCGGTGCAGCGCTGCGACCTGGGCCTCGAGTTCGGCACGGTCGGTCGCTGCCGGTTCAGTGCCGGTGCGGTGCTGCGGGGCCAGCGTGCCCAGCAGCGCGCGCCACGGCGACCAACGGGTATGCAGCTCGGCCGGCGCCTGCGCGCCCGCCGTGAAGCCTGGAATGAGCATTGTCTGATCCTCGGTGTCCGGTAAGCGGTTGCGACCCGACGGGCGGGATGCCCGGCGGCAACTTCAGTTGCTTGGGACTACAGGTGCCTGCGGGCACCCCTCGAGCGGCTGGCAAGAACGTCTGGTGCGGGTGCGATCGGCATCCGGGAGCGGCGGAACACACAGCGCGGGCCGCCCATCGGGGGCAGCCTGGGGTCCTGCAGCGGGCGACTGGAGCGGGATCCAGAGGGGATATCGGCGATGCCGTCGGCCGCTTTAGCGGGATTCCGCGACGTCCGTCGCAACTCCGTGCATTGCAGCAGGAAGGCGATAGATGATCGTCGTGTACTTCACGCCCTGCTCACGTGCTGCAGGCTGTCCCCCAAGGGACATCGCTCGGCAGATGGATGCAACTCAAGGCAAAAAGGTTTGCATGACCAACGGGGGGTTCCCTGCCGGGCGGAAATGGTGAGCATGCAGCGATCCGCAGGATGTTCATCTTCAAGGAGATCGTATGTTCGTTCGCCTCACCAGCTTCGTCATCCTCAGCCTGTGCAGCACCGGCGTGCTTGCCGCCGATGCCACCTATCAGCCGGCCTTTCACCCCGACCAGCTGAAGGGGCCGCCCGCGGGCCGCACCAACGAGGTGCTGGTGCTGGGCAGCCCGCATCTGTCCGGCCTGCCGAAGACCTTCACACCGGACATTCTGCAGCCGTTGCTGGAGCCTCTGCTCGAGCGCCTGCAGGCATGGCAGCCCAATGCCATCGCCGTGGAGAACCTGTCCGGCCTGCAGTGCGACTTCATGCGCCGCAACCCCACCCGCTACGCGGACAGTGTCGAGACCTACTGCATCGACCCGGCACCGGCCCAGGCCGCGACCGGCCTGGACGTTCCCAGCGCCAATGCCGAGATGGAGCGCCTCCTCGCGCAATGGCCGAAAGCCCCGACGCCGGCCCAGCGCCGCCGCCTTGCGGCCGTGTTCCTGGCCGCAGGCGAGAACGGTTCGGCGGTGGTGCAATGGCTGCGCCTGCCCATCGACGAACGTCGCGCCGCCGACAGCCTGACCCCGGAGCTGGTGCAGTTCCTCGACAAGCGCATTACCAGGCGCGGCGAGGCCGGCATGATCGCCGGCGTCCTCGCTGCACGCCTGGGCCTGGAGCGCTTGTGGTCGGTCGATGACCACACCGCCGACGCGCCTGTCCCGAAGGAGCAGGAGAAGGCCTATGGCGCGGCGCTTCAGGCGGCCTGGGACAATCCGGCAAGCACGGCGCGGTTCGCCGCCGACGAACCGCTGCACGCCAATCTGGCCAAGCCCGACGGCCTGCTTGCGCTCTATCGCGACTACAACGCCCCGGACACGGCGATGACCGTCTACAACAGCGACTTCGGCGCGGCCCTGGTCGAGCCGTCACCCGAGGCCTTCGGACGCAAGTACCTCGGCTACTGGGAAACCCGCAACCTGCGCATGGTCGCCAACATGCGTGACGTGCTCGGCCAACACCCGGGCACCCGCATGCTCACCATTGTCGGTGCCTCGCACAAGGGCTACTACGAGGCTTACCTCAACCAGATGCACGATGTGCAGCTGGTCAGTGCGGACGCAGTATTGCGTTGACGGGCTGGGTGCCGGCCACCCGCCGGCACTATCCTGCAGGGCCCCATCCACAGGTGCCTGCATGCTCAAGGTCATCGCCGAAGACTTCATCCATCCCGATGCCGTGGACACCGTGCTTCCGCTGTACCGGGAACTGGTCGCGTGCACGCAGCGCGAGCCGCTCTGCCTTGGCTATGAACTGTTCGTGGACCAGAAGGATCCCGGGCATTTCGTCTTCATCGAGCAATGGCCGGACCGCGACGCCCTGGACATCCACTGCGCCAGCGAGCATTTCCAGCGGCTGGTGCCGCAGATCAATGCCTTCCAGCGCGCGCCATGCCGGTTCCTGCTGATGGATGCTGCGCCTCTGTAGTGCCGGCATCAACGCGACCGTGATCCCGGCGACGGTGCCGCCACAGCACCAGGCTGGCTGCCATCGTGCACGCCAGGGTCAGGGCCAGCAGCGCCACCACGCTTCCCTGCAGCACCGGCAGCATTGCCTGGGCCAGGCGATCCTCACGCACCTCCTCCAGCCGCAGCCAGGCGGCCAGGGTCAGGCACCAACCGACCATGGCCGGGGCGAAGGTGCGCACCGTCATCGGGTTCCAGACATTCATGGGATCACCTGTACGAGAGGAGGTGGGCGCAGTATCCGTGCCCGCACTCTCACGGAATGAGATCAACCCTCGGCGGCGTCGATGTCGTCGCCTGGCAACTCGCTGGCCTCGCCCTGCACCTGCACGTTGTTGCGGCCCATCGCCTTGGCCCGGTAACACTGGGCATCGGCCGCGGCCACCGCCTGGTCCACGCTCATCCCGCCGGCCAGCGGCGCGATGCCGATGCTGGCCCCTACCCGCAACCGGTCCTGGTCCCACGGAATCGACAGCGACGCCAGGGTGTGCAGCAGCTCACCGCCAATGCGGGCTGCACGACGCGGCGTGCAGCCGGACAGGATCACCGCGAACTCATCGCCGCCCAGCCGCGCCACCACATCCGAATCGCGCACCCCGTGACGCAGAACGCTGGCCACCGCCCACAGCACCGCATCGCCAGCCAGATGGCCCCATGTATCGTTGATCGGCTTGAACCGGTCCAGATCGATGTACATCAGCGACGCGGCCTGGCCGGTACGCTCAACGCGGGTGATCGCCTGCTGCAGATGCACCTCGAAGCCACGGCGGTTGCTCAGTTCGGTCAGCGGATCGATCTCGGCCAGATGACGTGCCTCGCGCTGGCGGGCACGCTGCTGGGTATCGTCGCGCAGCACCCAGACCGCGCCGCGAACGTGGCCCTCGTCATCGCGCAACCAGGCGCGGGTGAGGTCCACCGGCACCGTGGCGGTACCCAGGCGCAGCAGCAGGTCGGCATGCAGGTCCACCGCGTTGCTTTCCGGATCCAGCAGTACCGACACGTCCAGCACCGACCCCGGCGCGTACTCGGTGGTCAGCGCCAGCACATCCTGCACCTTGTGCCCGGCCAGCGACATCGCGCCATCGCCGGCCAACGTGCGTACCGCGGCGGCATTGGCGTAGTCGATACGGCCATCGAGGCTGACGCTCAGCACCAGGTCGGCCACTGCGTCGAGGGTGATGCGGCTGCGCTGCTCGCTCTCGAACAGCCGCTGCTCGCTGCTGCGCTGGGCGGTGATGTCCTGGATCTGCGACACGAAATGCACCGGTTCGCCATGCTCGCTGCGCACCAGCGACACCGACAACCGGGCCCAGATCACTTTGCCGTCGCGATCAAGATAGCGTTTCTCCAGGTGGTAGTGGCTGCGCCGCCCAGCCAGAAGGTCCTGCACCAGCGACAGGTCGGTCTGCAGGTCGTCGGGATGGGTCAGGCGCTGGAAATCCACCTGCAGCAGCTCTTCCCGCGGATAGCCGAGGATCCGGCACAGCGCATCGTTGACGTCCAGCCATCGCCCTTCCAGCGACACCAGCGCCATGCCCAGCGCAGCCGAGGTGAACGCACCGGCGAACTTCTCCGCGGACAAGCGTGCCTCGGCCCGCGCCTGCAGGATCTCGGTGATGTCGATGGCCATGCCGACATAGCCGATGCGCGCACCGTCGGCACCGTCCATGCGGCTGATCGACAGGCGCACCTGGCGTGGCTGGCCGTCCTTGCGCAGCAGCGTCCATTGCCGCGAATAGGTCTGGCCATCGGCACGCGCACTGAGTGCTTCGAACACGCCTGGCAGATGGCCATCGGCATCGGCCAGCGGTCGCAGCCAGGCACTCAGTTCCTGCGGATCGTGGAAGGCGTCCAGCCGGCGCTGGCCGACCACCTCGGCCGCGCTGTAGCCTAGCAGGCGTTGCGCGCCGGTATTGAACAGGGTGATGGTGCCATCGGTATCGGTGGCGATCACCGCCACTTCATCGGAGGCATCGACCACGGCCTGCAGGCGTTGACGGGTCTCGGCCGCATCATGGCGGGCCTGCTGCAGTTCGGTCACGTCGGCATGCGCGCCGGCCATCCACAGCGGTCGGCCCTGCCCGTCCCATTCGAAGACGCGGCCACGGTCCTGGATCCATATCCACTGGCCGTTCTTGTGGCGCATCCGCAGCAGGCACGCGTAGTTGTCGGTGCGTCCCTCGAAATGCTCGTCCAGGGCCGCGTCGGACAGCGCTATGTCATCGGGATGGACCAGCTTCAGGAAGGTCTTCTGGCAGATCGGCTCCAGCTCTTCCAGGCGGTAACCGACAATCTCAGCCCAGCGCGCATTGACCCGCATCTCGCCGGTCTGCACGTTCCATTCCCAGGTGCCCGCGGCGGTGCCATCGATGATCATCGCCAGCCGCCGACGCTCCTCGGCCAGCTCCTGCAGGCGACGCTCCAGCAACCCGTTGCCGTTGGTGCCCTGGCCCGCCATCAACGTTCCCTCCGGCCCGCGCAGGCAGGCGTTGGCCGCAGCAATGCGCTGCAGCGTGCAACGAAGACGACGGGTCGTGCTGGCGTCATGGCCCTCCCCAGCGACAGCGGGGGGGCCGAACGCCTCCCCTCCAGCGCAAGTGTGCGCAATCACGGGGAAAACCGACAAGTCCCCCGCCGCGGATCAACCGTGACGGGGGGCACGAACCTCAGCTGCGCTTGGCGCGGGCGAAGGCCTCGGCCAGGGCGTTGTTGGCCGGCGGCGCCGACGGGGCCGGCCGTCCGCTGTTGCCCTGGCCCCGGTTCGGCCCGCGGTTCTGCCCGCTTGCGTCGCGGCGCGGCCCCTGGCCCTGCCCGCGCTCCTCGCGCTGGCCCGGGCGGCTGGTAGCCTGCCCCGGGGTGTCGTCCAGGCGCCGGGTCAGCGCGATGCGCTTGCGCGGTACATCCACTTCCAGCACCTTCACCTTGACGATGTCGCCCGCCTTGACCACGTCGCGCGGGTCCTTCACGAAGGTGTCGGACAGCGCCGAAATGTGGATCAGGCCGTCCTGGTGCACGCCGATATCGACGAAGGCACCGAAGGCCGCCACGTTGCTGACCACGCCTTCCAGCACCATGCCCTCACGCAGGTCCTTGATGTCCTCCACGCCTTCGGCGAAGCGCGCGGCCTTGAACTCCGGACGCGGGTCGCGACCCGGCTTCTCCAGTTCCTTCAGGATGTCGCGCACGGTCGGCACGCCGAAGGTGTCATCGGTGAACTGCTCGGCCTTCAGCCCGCGCAGGAAGCTGCCATCGCCGATCAACGCCTTGATCGGACGCGCGGTGCTGGCCACGATGCGCTCGACCACCGGATAGGCTTCCGGGTGCACGGCCGAGGCGTCCAGCGGCTGGTCGCCGTCGGCGATGCGCAGGAAGCCGGCGCACTGTTCGAAGGTCTTCTCGCCCAGGCGCGCGACCTTCAGCAGGTCCTTGCGACGCTTGAACGGGCCGTTGTCGTCACGATGGCGCACGATGTTCTCGGCCACCGTGGCCGACAGGCCGGACACGCGCGACAGCAGCGCGGCCGAAGCGGTGTTCACGTACACGCCCACCGCGTTCACGCAGTCCTCCACGCGCGCGTCCAGCGCCCGCGCCAGGCGGTACTGGTCCACGTCGTGCTGGTACTGGCCGACACCAATTGCCTTGGGTTCGATCTTCACCAGTTCGGCCAGCGGGTCCTGCAGGCGGCGGGCGATCGACACCGCGCCACGCAGCGACACGTCCAGGCCCGGGAATTCCCTGGCCGCGAACTCCGACGCCGAATACACCGACGCACCGGCTTCGCTCACCACCACCTTCTGCAGCTTCGGGTTGGCGGTCGCCTTGATCGCTTCGCCGGCCAGCTTGTCGGTTTCGCGGCTGGCGGTGCCGTTGCCGATCGCGATCAGTTCCACGTTGTGCCTGGCGCACAGCTGCTTGATCGTCTGCAGCGACTGCTCCCACTGGCGGCGCGGCTCGTGCGGGTAGATGGTGTCGGTGGCGACCAGCTTGCCGGTGGCATCGACCACGGCGATCTTGCAGCCGGTGCGGATGCCCGGGTCCAGCCCGAGCACGGTCTTCGGGCCCGCCGGTGCGGCCAGCAACAGATCCTTCAGGTTGTCGCCGAACACCGCAATGGCCTCAGCCTCAGCCTTTTCGCGGGCCTGGTTGAACAGGTCCAGCAGCAGATGGGTGTGCAGCTTGGCGCGCCAGGTCAGGCGGCAGGCGTCCAGCAGCCAGCGATCGGCGGCACGCCCCTGGTCGGCAATGCCGGCCCTGCGCGCCACGCGTCCTTCGGCGTACTGGTGACCGGCTTCGGCATCGCTGCCCGGGTCCAGCTCCAGGAACAGGATCTCTTCGCGGCGCGCACGGAACAGCGCCAGCAGCCGGTGCGAGGGAATCTTCGCCAGTGCTTCGGCATGCTCGAAATAATCGCGGTACTTGGCACCTTCGGTTTCCTTGCCCTCGGCCACACGGGCACGGATCACCCCGGTGTCGCCCAACCAGGTGCGCAGCTCGCCGACCAGCGCGGCATCTTCGCCCCAGCGCTCCATCAGGATCGCGCGCGCGCCTTCCAGCGCGGCCTTGGTGTCGGCCACCCCCCTGTCGGCGTCGACGAAGGTGGCGGCGAAGACCTGCGGGTCCTGCGTCGGGTCGGCCAGCAGGCCATCGGCCAGCGGCTCCAGCCCCGCCTCGCGGGCGATCTGCGCGCGGGTGCGGCGCTTGGGCTTGTACGGCAGGTACAGGTCTTCCAGGCGGCTCTTGGTATCGGCCGCCAGGATGTCATTGCGCAGTTCGTCGCTGAGCTTGCCCTGTTCGCCGATGCTGGCCAGCACCGCGGCGCGGCGTTCCTCGAGCTCACGCAGATAGGTCAGGCGTACTTCCAGGTTGCGCAGCTGGGTGTCGTCCAGGCCGCCGGTCACTTCCTTGCGGTAGCGGGCGATGAACGGAACGCTGGCGCCCTCGTCAAGCAGGCCGACGGCGGCGCGCACCTGGGCGGACTGGGCACCGATCTCGTCGGCGATGGTCTGGGCGATCTGCTGGGCGAGCGCGCTCTGGGCGTTCTTGGCGTCGTGCATTGCTTCAGGTCTGTGCCGCGTTACGGGAAGACCCCATTCTGGCAACCGACGACGCAGCCGGACAAGGCATTGACAGGGGGCAAGGTTCAGCGGCGAGGCCGGAGTGGACGCCGGCATCCTGGCGAAAAGAGGGCTCGGACTGGCCCGGGGCTGGGATGCCGGCGCGGGCGCGCGATGGTGGGCGCGCCCTGCCGCGTGTTGCGAAGGTCAGCGGTAGTGGCGGGCGGCGCGCTGCATGACGATGTCGTCACGCATGCCTTCCAGGGCCATCAGGCGGACCTTGCCGACACCCTGCAGTTCCATGAACCGCTCCGTGTAGAACTCCGGCCCCAGCGCGGTGTCGGCGCGGGATTTGCTGAAGCCGTAGGGCACCACGCCCTTCTCGCCATCCTTGCTACCACCGACATAAAGAACGATTGCCATGTGATGTCTTCCTCCAAATTGCTACTGCGTACTGCACTCGATGAGCGATGCTGCGAGCTCATCGAGGGAGAGCTTACCGCGTCGAACCTGACTGGAACGTCACGAAGGCTAATGACGATCGGTTGCATGCAGATGACTGCGGGATCGCAGCAGAATGCTTACGGATCTTTAACTTCCGGCTAACGAATCCGCGGGGATTCCCGCCAACGGCGCAGCCCCTCGTGGGTGGTTTGGTTGGTCGCGGAAAGCCGGTTTCCTGTGAGCTGGCCGGGAGGGTGGGTAGGCCGGGGACGCCGTGAACCCATCCATGGGGGCTTGGCCGCGGCATCCATGCCGCGGACACCCCGGCCTACCCACCC
>NZ_RAVT01000075.1 GCF_013464915.1 Stenotrophomonas maltophilia | reverse complement strand
CCCGACCGCTGACAGATTTCGGTGGCCTGCCACCCACGGAGAAGAAAAAAGAAGATCAAAAGCAATGGCAGCCTGGCTGGCCGCTTTTTGTAAAGTCGAGCCCACGCTCGGCTGCTTTCAGGCCAGTCCGCGAAGCCGAGCGCAGGCTCGGCTCTACACGAGCAAGCGCAGCGCGCGACCCGCTTCTGCTGTTCTTTTTCTTCTCCGTGGCTGGACGCGCACGGAAACTGTCAGAGGCCAGGTGGGGTGGGTTMGCGGGACCGTTGGCGCCATGGATGGCGCCATMGAGCCCCCAGGGACGGGTTTACGGCGTGTCCCGCGAACCC
>NZ_RAVT01000074.1 GCF_013464915.1 Stenotrophomonas maltophilia | reverse complement strand
TCTGGGGCGAAAGGTTTGGTGTGGTAACCACCATTCTCCTCAGATGCCCCGGGTGAACAACCTACCGGGAAGTCACAACTAACAGTCGACTCTACACCGCGTGCCTGTGCCGCGCGTTCCAGAGATGCGTGGCGGCCAGCAGCAGGCTGCCGGTGACCGTCATCGGTGTTTCCCAGTCATGCGAGGGCAGTGCCAGCGCGCCGGCCAGTAACAGCCCCAGACCGGCACCGGCGGTGGCCCAGGCCAGTGCGGGCAGCGGATGACGTCGCTCGGCCCGCCACAGCGCATAGCCGGTCAGCGGCAGGGCGATGGCCACGAACAGCAGGTGCACCCATTCCGCTTCGGCCCAGGCGCCGAACAGCGGCAACGCGGCGGCGAGCAGGGGCAGTGCCAGGCAATGCAGCAGGCACAGGCTGGACAGGGCGACCGCGCCGGCATCGAGCAGGGCGGCAGAAGGCGACTTCATCGGGGGAGGTTCCTTGCGCAACAATTGTTATACAGTAACATTTCCGTTCCGCAGCCAACCCGCTCCGACATGAACACTGTTTCCCGCGCCGACCGTCGCCTTCCGGTCACCGTGCTGTCCGGCTTCCTGGGGGCCGGCAAGACCACCCTGCTCAACCAGATCCTGCGCAACCGCGAGGGCCTGCGCGTGGCGGTCATCGTCAACGACATGAGCGAGGTCAACATCGACGCGCAGCTGGTGCGCGAAGGCGGCGCCGAACTGCGCCGCACCGAAGAGACGCTGGTGGAGTTCAGCAACGGCTGCATCTGCTGCACGCTGCGTGATGACCTGCTGCAGGAAGTGCGGCGCCTCGCTGACGCGGGTCGCTACGACTACCTGCTGATCGAATCGACCGGCATCGGCGAGCCGATGCCGGTGGCGGCCACCTTCGCGGTGCGCGACGAACACGGCTTCAGCCTGAGTGACATCGCGCGCCTGGACACCATGGTGACGGTGGTTGATGGCAGCGCCTTCCTTGCCGACTTCGGTTCGACGCTGCGCCTGGCCGAACGTGGCCAGCAGGCCGGCCCGGAGGATGACCGCGGGGTGGTTGACCTGCTGTGCGAGCAGGTCGAGTTCGCCGACGTGATTGTGGTCAGCAAGGTGGACCAGGTGGACGACGAGGTGCTGCAGGACACGCTGGCCGTGCTGCGCGGGCTGAACCGCGATGCCAGGCTGCTGCTGTCCAGCTTCGGCGATGTGCCACTGGCCGAACTGCTGGATACCGGTCGCTTCGACATGGAGCGTGCGCAACGTGCACCGGGCTGGGTGAAGGAACTGCGCGGCGAACACACGCCGGAAACCGAGGAGTACGGCATTGGCAGTTTCGTCTACCGTTCGCGGCGACCCTTCCATCCCGGCCGCTTCGCGCGCGCGCTGCAGTCGGGCATGCCAGGCGTGATCCGCAGCAAGGGCTGGTTCTGGCTGGCCAACCGCATGGACTGGGTGGGCGAACTGAACACGGTGGGCGCAGCGACGCGCACGCAGGCGGCAGGCTTCTGGTACGCCGCGCGTGATCGTGTTCGTGCCGGCATCGAGGACACCACACCGCTGCTGCCGCCCACGCCGCTGCCCTACAGCGACCTGGGCTGGGCCCGGCAGCAGGCCGACTGCTGGAGCGCGCCGTTGCCGGGGCTGGAGGAGTTCCCGGATTCGGCCGCGCACGCGGCGATGCAGCGGCTGTGGCATCCCTTGTGGGGCGATCGTCGCCAGGAACTGGTGGTGATTGGCGTGCACATGGACGAGCGTGCCGTGCGCGCAGAGCTGGATGCCTGCCTGCTCAACGACCAGGAGCTGCGCGCAGGACCGCTGCTGTGGCAGCAGCTGCCGCAGTCGTTCCCGGTGTGGAAGCGTTGAGCGAACCGCTCCTGTAGATCCACGCCATGCGTGGATGGCGGTTCAACCGGTCATTACCCGCCTTGTAGAGCCGAGCCCATGCTCGGCTGGCGGAACATTGCATCCACGCATGGCGTGGGTCTACAGCAATTGCAGCCGAGCGTGGGCTCGGCTCTACATACGCGAATCCACGCATGGCGTGGATCTACAAGGCGTCGCGCCATTGCCAGCCGTCTGCGGTGACGTGCAGCACCTGCGTCGGTCGCAACGCCTGCAGCAGGTGCCGGTCGTGGCTGACCATCATCAGTGCCCCCGGCCACGCCGCAAGCAGCTCTTCCAACGCCTGCAGTGCGCCCAGATCCAGCGCATTGCCGGGCTCGTCCAGCAGCAACAGCTGGGGTGCGGGATCGGCATACAGGACGCTGGCCAGCGCACCCTTTACCCGTTCGCCATCGCTGAGGCCATGGGCTGCCCGCTGGATGCGTTGTGCGTCCAGCCCGAGCAGGGCAAGCCGCGTGCGCAGTTCGCCCGCATCGGCGCCCGGGTTTGCCGCCTGTACCGTCTCCAGGATGCTGCGCTCGCCGGACAAGCCCAGTAGTTGCTGGTCAAGCAATGCCAATGGCGCATGCCGGTGCACGGTGCCACTGCGTGCAGGCAGCTGCCCTGCCAGCACACGCAGCAGGGTGGATTTTCCGGCACCGTTGTCACCGACCACGGCGATGCGCTGCCCCCGGCGGATCTCCAGCTGCAAGGGGGCTGCGCAGCCGTGCGGCAGCACCAGCGACTCCGCCTGCAGCAGGCGCGCGCTGCCGCGTTCGCCTCCACCGGCAAACAGCGCCAGTTCCGGCGCAGCGTGAACCGCTGATGCCGCTGCACGCAGCTGGTCGGCACTGACCTGCAGGCGCTCGGCCTGGATCTGCTGCGATCGACCCTGGCTGGCCTCGGCGCGCTGCTTCTGCCGGCCCAGCAGGATCGGCGCCTGGTTGGCCTGCTTCGCATCGCGGTTGCCGCGCGCCTGGCGTTGCTGCTGCCGTTCGTGCTGTTCACGCGCGCTTCGCTGCTGCTGGCGGTGCTGCGCGCGTGCGTGGTCGAGCTGGGCACCGGCGGCTTCACGCTCGGCGGCGCGCGCGTCGGCGTAGTGCTGCCATGGCCCGCCGTAGCGATGCAGTCCGCGCGCGTCCAGTTCGACGATCTGCTGCATGTGCCCAAGCAGCTCGCGATCATGGCTGATCGCCAGCAGGCCGCCACGCCATTGCCGCAGCTGTTCGTACAGCTGCTGTCGATGCCGCACGTCGAGATGGTTGCTGGGTTCGTCCAGGATCAGCCAGTCGGCGCCGCTGGCCCAGGCACCGGACAGTGCTACCTGCATCGCCTGGCCACCGCTCAGACGCGCGGCAGGCTGGGCGGGATCGAGATCATCGGGCAGGCGCAATGCCTGCCATTGCTGTTGCAGGCGATCACGCAGATCCCACTGGTCGCCGACGCAGGCAAAGTCGGCCTCGTCCACGCTGCCCGCTTCGATGCGCGTCAGCGCGGCCAGTGCCTTGCCGACGCCGGCGAGTTCTCCCACGGTGCCGGACGGTGGATAGCCGGGCGTGGGCAACAGGAATACGCGGCCGCCGCCGCGTACCTGGCCGCTGTCGGGTGACAGGCGGCCGGCCAACAGGCGTGCCAGCACGCTCTTGCCGGCGCCGTTGGCACCGACCAGGCCGGTGGCGACCGGATCGAAGGAAAACGACAGATCGGAAAACAGCGGACGGCCGTCGGCCAGCCGATACGACACGCGATCGAGCGTGAGGGAATGTGTGGTCATGCGACCTCCATGGATGCCGGGTTCTCCCCTGCGCGCAGGGGCGGGAAGAGTCAGGCCGTCTGTTGGGAAGACGGCGGCATCAATGGCGCATTGGTCGCGAGCCTCTGGGAGGAATGAGCGGCCAGTATAGCGGCAGTGGCTGAATGGTCGGGTGTGCGGCCGCCGGGCATGGCCCGGCGCTACCGATGGTCGGGTGGTTCTGTAGAGCCGAGCCGATGCTCGGCTTCCTTTCGCCGCGAGAAGCATCCACGCATGGCGTGGATCTACCGCGACGTGGCGTATGCCGTGGAGCTTTCGGGCCTACGGCACGGTTTCCAGGCGTTCGCTGACGAAATCGATGAACACCCGCAGCTTCGGCAGCACGTGGCGGCCGGAGGGCCACAACAGGTGGAAGATGCCGCAGGAATGCACATGCTCGTCCAGCACGGTGACCAGGCGACCGTCGGCCAGCGCATCGCGCACCGAGTGCACCGGCACGAAGGCCAGGCCGATATCGCGCAGCGCCAGTGCCACCCGCGCTTCGATGGTGTTGGCCACCATGTGCACCGGCAGTTCCTGTGGTGTTTCATGGTCGGGCCAGTGGATCGGCCACAGTTCCAGCTTGCCGGTGCTGGGGAAGCGGTAGTGCAGCAGTGTGTGCTGCATCAGCTCCGTCGGCGTGCGCGGAATGCCGCGGCGCTGCAGGTAGGCGGGCGAGGCGACGATGCGGCGCGGGAACACGCCCAGCCGCCGTGCATTCATGCGCGAGTCGCTGGGCTCGCCGACGCGCAGCACCGCATCGAAACCTTCCTCGATGACGTCGACCAGCCGATCGCTGAAATCCAGGTCGAGGCGGATGTCCGGATACGCCGCCATGAACTCGGCCATCAACGGCAGGGTGAGGTCGCCGACCAGGGGCAGGCTGATGCGCAGCGTGCCCTTGGGTGAGGAATGTGGCTGCGCCAGTTCGGTGCGGGCAGCGTCGCGCTCGTCGAGGATGCGCCGGCAGCGCGCCAGGAACAGCTGGCCCTCGGCGGTGAGGGTGATGCTGCGCGTACTGCGATGGAACAGGCGCACGCCCAGTGCGTGCTCCAGCCGCGCTACACACTTGCCCGCTGCCGAGGCGGAAATGCCCTGCAGGCGACCGGTCTCGACAAAGCTGCGGGTGTCGGCGGCATGCACGAAGGTCTGCAGGTTGGCGAGGTTGTCCAGGACTGACATGGGCGTGCGGGCGGTGAAAGCGGCAGGGTAGGTCGGCGCGACCGCTGCGGGGGGCTCCGCCATCGCAACGCTGTGGTGCGGGGGGAGTGGGGACCGTTGCGGCCTTGCAGTTCCGGCCATCATGCCGATTGCGGACTGTGCGGTCCATGATGCCCGGAGCGGCAACCGGCTTTTTGCGCGGACGCCCGCTGCCTAACGTGGCGACCTCTCCCCACGGATCACCGCGATGAATACCGCTCCTGCCTTCGAACCGACGCCGACACTGCCTTCGGTGCAGCGGCTGCTGCAGCAGGTCCACCCGCAGCGCCTGGTTGGCGCGGTGGTGCTGGTGAGCGAGCACGGGGCGCTGCGCCACGCCAGCGCCACGGGCCTGGCAGATCGCGGGTCGGCCGCGCCGATGCAACGCGACCAGTTGTTCCGGCTGGCCTCGGTGAGCAAGCCGCTGCTGACCACGGTGATCCTGCGCCTGGTGGCCGAGGGCGTGCTTGACCTCGATGCGCCGGTACAGCGCTGGCTGCCGGACTTCCGCCCGGCGATGGCCGATGGCAGCACGCCGCCCATCAGCCTGCGCCAGCTGCTCAGCCACAGCAGCGGGTTGGGCTATCGCTTCCTCGAAGCCGACGCGGATGGCCCCTACGCGCTGGCCGGTGTCAGCGATGGCATGGACGCCAGGCCGTTGACCCTGGCCGAGAACGTGCGCCGCATCGCGCAGGCGCCACTGCTGTTCGCACCGGGCAGCCAGTGGATGTATTCGCTGGGCGTGGACGTGGCCGGTGCCGTGGCCGAAGCGGCGACCGGGGAAACGTTGCAGGCAGTGTTCGCACGCTTGCTGGCTGCGCCCCTGGGCCTGCGCGATACCGCCTTCGCTACCCACGACGCGTCACGGTTGGCCACGCCCTATGTCAGCGACACACCGCAGCCGCACCGCCTGCGCGAAGGCGAGGTGGTCGCCCCGTTCGAGGGCAAGGTGGGCATCGAGTACAGCCTTGCCCGTGCAACCGATGCCAGCCGGTTCCCTTCGGCCGGCGCGGGCCTGGTGGGGACCGCCGATGAGGTGATGCTGGTGTTGGAGGCGTTGCGCGACGGGCAGCACGCCGGCCTGTTGCCGCCCCACCTCGTGGCAGAGATGGCCACCCCGCAGGTCGGCGAGCAGGGACCACCGGAGCCGGCTGGCTGGGGCTTCGGTCTTGGCTTTGCGGTGCTGCGCGACGCGGCCGCCAGCGGAACGCCGCAGAACGCCGGTACATGGCGTTGGGGCGGTGCCTACGGGCATAGCTGGTTTGTCGACCCTGCGCGTGGCCTGAGCGTGGTGGCGCTGACCAACACCCTGTACGAAGGCATGGACGGCGCTTTTGTCGATCAACTGCGCGATGCGGTGTATGCCGATCTGGGGGCTGCACGATGAGCGGCCATGCCATCGATGCGGCCAGCCCGGCCGGTGAAGCCACGCGTCTGCCATGGGCCGGCCTGCTGGCACTGGCCGGCGGTGGCTTCATCACCCTGCTCACCGAGACCCTGCCGGCCGGTGTACTGCGGCCTATGGGCGACAGCCTGGGCGTGAGCGATGCGGCGGTGGGGCAGCTGGTGAGCGTGTATGCGCTGGGCTCGGTGATGGCCGCCTTGCCGATGACCGCGCTGACCCAGCGCCTGCCACGACGCCCGCTGCTGCTGGCAGCCATTGCCGGTTTCGTGGTGGTCAACACATTGACCGCCTTGAGCAGCAGCTATCCGCTGATTCTTGCCGCGCGTTTCCTGGCCGGCGTGAGCGGCGGGCTGCTGTGGTCGCTGGTGGCTGGCTACGCGGCGCGCATGGTGGTGCCCTCGCTGCAGGGCCGGGCGATTGCGGTGGCGATGGTCGGATCGCCGTTGGCGCTGTCGCTGGGCGTACCGGCCGGCACGCTGCTGGGCCAGCAGATCGGCTGGCGCTGGGCGTTCGCATTGATGAGCGTGCTGGGCGTGGGGCTGCTGGCCTACGCGCGCTGGGCACTGCCGGCGTTGCCCGCCGCCGGTGCCGGCCAGCGCACCTCGCTGGGCACGGTGTGGCGCATGCCCGGCGTGCGCAGTGCACTGCTGGTGATGGTGCTGTACGTGCTCGCGCACAACGTGCTCTACACCTACATCGAACCGTTGGCAGTGGAGGCGGGGGCGGGCCCGTGGCTGGATCGCCTGCTGCTGGCCTTCGGCCTGGCAGCGATTGCCGGTATCGGTATTACCGGCTGGGGTGTGGACCGCCACCTGCGCACGCTGGTGTGGGCGGCGGTGATCGGTTTCATCCTGCCGGTGCTGGCGCTGCTGCTGTGGCCGGGCCACGCGACCACGCTGCTGCTGGCAACGATCCTGTGGGGCGTGGCCTTCGGCGCGGTGCCGACCCTGTTCCAGACCGCACTCGCCCGCCGTGCCGGTGCCGCCGCGGACCTGGCGCAGTCGATGCTGGTGACCGGCTGGAACCTGGCCATTGCTGCGGGAGGTGTGGCGGGCGGTGTGCTGCTGCAGACCGGTGGGCCCACCCAGTTGGGATGGTTGCCGTTGCTGCTGCTGGCGGTGACTGCTGCATGGTTGCTGGCACGGCCGAAGGCGTGGGTGTAGGCGGCGATCATCGGATATGTGGTGCCGGCCAGCGGCCGGCACTACCGTGGTCCATGTCATCCACGCATGGCGTGGATCTACCGAGCGCAGCGACCCGCGTTTGCTTCTGCTTTTGCTTTCTTCTGTTGATTCCGTGGTGGCACGCCGCGCGAACCCGACCGTCCCGGCCAACCCCGGGATAGCTGTACGCGACCCACCACGAGGGGCCCTGCCGTTGGCCGTCCTACTCCACGCCCTCGCGCTCGATCGGCACGCTGCGCGGGTTCTGCATGTCCTCCCGCGCTGCGCCATAGCGCTGCTGCCGCTTGTGATGGAACGCAACGAATTCATCGCGTGGCAGCGGCCGCGAGAACAGCCAGCCCTGACCGAACTCCACCTTGCGGCTGTGCAGGTAGGCCAGCTGTGCTTCGGTCTCCACGCCCTCGGCCACCACCCACAGGCCCAGTTCCTTGGCCATGTCGATGATGTGCGGGGTCACCGGGCTGGTCGCGCTCTCGGTACCGATCGCGTCGATGAACGACTTGTCGATCTTCAACGCGTCCAGCGGCAGCTGCTCCAGGTACTGCAGGCTGGAGAAGCCCACGCCGAAATCATCGATGGCCACGCTGTGGCCGACGCGGCGTGCCTGCGCCAGCATCGTGCGCGCACGGTCCAGGTCGAGGAAGCCGCGCTCGGTGGCCTCCATCCAGATCTGTTGCGGCAGGATGCCGCTGCCGGCCATGTGCTTGGAGATCATCTTCAACGCACGACCGCTGCTGATGTCCTCGGCGGCAAGATTGATCGCGATGTGTGCGCTGCGATCGGCCACCAGCAGCTCGCGCATGTCGCGCACCACGTTCTCGATCACCAGGTCGGTGACGTCGGCGATCATCCCGGCTTCCTCGGCCAGCGGAATGAACAGGTCCGGGCGCACCTGGGTGCCATCCGGACGCTGCCAGCGGATCAACGCCTCGGCGCCGACGCAGATGCCGGTATCCAGTTCGATGATCGGCTGGTAATGCAGGTACAGCTCGCGGCGCCGGATGGCCGTGGCCAGTTCGCCGCGCAGCGACAGGCGGCGACGTGACAGCCAGATCACCAGGCCGGCACCGGCGGCGGCCAGCAGGACGCCCAGCGGCACGAACAGCCACGCCTGCTGGCGGAAAGCCGCAGCCAGCGCGGTACGTGGCGTGGTTGCGATCGCCAGCCACTCCTCGTTGCGGGCGGTGGCGTACAGCGTGTTCTGGTCCAGGCCCTCACCGGGGTTGCGCAGCATGGCCTCCAGCAACGCCGTGTCCATGCCTTCCTGCCTGGCCAGCAGGCGCCCATCCGGGCTGGCCAGGGCCAGGCGCACATTCGGATCGACGATGACATCGACGAAGCGGCGCGGATCCATCAGCACGTCATAGCTGCCATACAGGATGGCCAGCATCTGCCGCCGGCCACTGGCTTCGGGCCGGACATCCACCGCAATCCCCGCACCGTCACTGGTGACGTGGTCGGCCTTGGGCTGGTTCACGTCGGATGGGAATGGTCCCCACGACGTGCAACGCAGCTTGCCGCCCTCGAAATAGCCCATCTGGTCGACCGAAGACGTGGTCATCACCAGCGTCTGCATGCGCCGGATGTGGTCCGGCCCGCACGGATCGTAGGCGCCGGCCTCGGCGGACTTCAACGCGGCCAGCGCTTCCAGGTAGGACTGGTCGGAACGTCGCAGGGTACGGCCGGCGATGTCGCGCAGGCGCTGCTGCTCGACACTGACCGCACGGTCCCAGGTGGCATAGGCCATCACCGCGATCGGCACAGCCGCGGCCAGCAGCGCCAGTGCGGTGCCGCCAATGATCACGCGCAGCCGGCTCATGGCCGGGGCTCCAGCAGGGCGGGCAGGGCAGGGTGCATGGACGGGGCCGATCCTTGGGCAGGTGCGGCTATCTGAGCATGGTGCCGGGCCGGGCGGAATGGGATGAATCAGGTATTTGGTCACATTGTGATGAAAGCGGCCAAATTTGACGGGATCAACCCATGTGGCGCTGGCGCTCAGGCCCGTGGAGGACTACCGTCGAACGCTTCGCCCGCCCCCTTCCCGCGCCCATGACCGAGCCCGCAACGCCCCCCGAGCACCTGCGCCGCAGCCTGTCCAACCGCCACCTGCAACTGATCGCCATCGGCGGTGCCATCGGCACCGGCCTGTTCATGGGCTCGGGCAAGACCATCAGCCTGGCGGGCCCGTCCATCGTCTTCGTCTACCTGATCATCGGCGCGATGCTGTTCTTCGTGATGCGCGCGATGGGCGAGCTGCTGCTGTCCGACCTGAACTACAAATCCTTCATCGATTTCTCCACCGACCTGCTCGGCCCCTGGGCCGGCTTCTTCTGTGGGTGGACCTACTGGTTCTGCTGGATCGTCACCGCCATCGCCGATGTGATCGCGATCGCCGCCTACGCACAGTTCTGGTTCCCCGGGCTTGAAGCCTGGAAGCCGGCGCTGGCCTGCGTGATGCTGCTGCTGTCGTTGAACCTGGTGACGGTGAAGCTGTTCGGCGAGATGGAATTCTGGTTCGCGCTGATCAAGATCGTGGCGATCTGCGCGCTGATCATCACCGGCGCCGGGCTGGTGGCCTGGGGCTTCACCTCGCCCAGCGGCCACACCGCCTCGCTGTCGAACCTGTGGAACGACGGCGGCATGTTCCCGATGGGCCTGGTCGGCTTCTTCGCCGGCTTCCAGATTGCGGTGTTCGCCTTCGTCGGCATCGAGCTGGTCGGCACCACCGCGGCCGAAACCGCCGACCCCGAGCGCAACCTGCCCAAGGCAATCAATTCGATTCCGGTACGCATCATCATCTTCTACGTGCTGGCGCTGATCGCGATCATGGCAGTCACGCCGTGGCGCCAGGTGGTGCCGGACAAGAGCCCGTTCGTGCAGCTGTTCGTGCTGGCCGGCATTCCCGCTGCCGCCAGCCTGATCAACTTCGTGGTGCTGACCTCGGCCACGTCGTCTGCCAACAGCGGCATCTTCTCCACCAGCCGCATGTTGTACGGCCTGGCCGAAGAGGGCCACGCGCCGCGCGGGTTGTCGAAGTTGTCACGCGCCGCAGTGCCCGCCCGTGGCCTGCTGTTCTCGTGCCTGTGCCTGCTGGGTGGCACCCTGCTGATCTACCTGATTCCGAATCTGGTGACCGCCTTCACCCTGGTGACGACGCTGGCGACCGTGTTGTTCATCTTCGTCTGGTCGCTGATCCTGGTGGCCTACATGGCCTATCGCCGCCGCCACCCGGAGCGCCACGCTGCCTCGATCTTCAAGATGCCCGGCGGTGTCGCCATGTGCTGGGCCTGCCTGGTGTTCTTCGCCGCCGTGCTGGTGCTGCTGAGCCTGCAGGCCGACACCCGCCAGGCGTTGATCGCCAGCCCGGTGTGGTTCGTGCTGCTGGGCGTGGGGTATTGGGCGCGGCGGAGGGCTGCGAAGTAATCCAGCGTTTCCGTTCCATCGATTGATCCATCGTCTCCAGAGAGTTTCATCCACGCATGGCGTGGCTCTACCGTCAGCCGCAGGAAACTGTCGAGGGCGGGTGGGTGTGGCCCGGCAGGACCGTTGGCGCCATGGATGGCGCCATCGAGCCCCCATGGATGGGTTTACGGCGTGTCCTGCCGGGCCACACCTATCCGACCAGCCCTCAACAGCCCAGCGCTGCTCTGGATGTTGACATTGCTTCTGCAGGTGCAGGGCGCAGCCCTGCCGACCCCCATTCACCCAACATTAGCGGGCGCGGCCGGATGATCCGGCCGCCATGTCCCGTCACCCTCTCCTGCTTGCGATGTTGCTGCTGCCCAGCCTGTGGCCCGGGCTGGCCGCCGCACGCACCGTCTACCGCTGCGTGCAGGGCAACACCGTGAGCCTGGCCACCGCCCCGGAACCCGGCTCACGCTGTACCGCCAGGGAAATCGACGACAACGCCATCCAGGCCCCGAACCTGTGGGGCAACATGGGGGTGTTCAGTGGTGTGCTGTACGAGCGCGAGCAGGATGGCGTGCTGGTCTATTCCACCCGCAACCTGCCCGGTTCGCGGGTGTTCCTGAAGTTCACCGTGGCCACGCCGCCGGGTGAGCCGGCCCATGAAGGGCTGGGCAAGGTCGGCAAGCCGCAGCTGGCCCCGCATGCCAGGCAGTTCAAGGCCGCGGCCAAGGCCACCGGCGTCGACGACGCATGGTTGCGCGCGATCGCCCATGCCGAGAGCAACTTCGATCCGCTGGCGGTCTCGAGCAAGGGCGCACAGGGCGTGATGCAGCTGATGCCCGAGACCGCGCAGGAATTCGGCGTGCGCGATCCGTTCTCGCCGCAGCAGTCGATCGAGGGTGGCGCGCGCTACATGCGCGCGCTGCTGCGCCGCTACAACGGTGACCGGCCGCTGGCCGCCGCGGCCTACAACGCCGGCATCGGTGCGGTCACCCGTTACAAGGGGGTGCCGCCGTATGCCGAAACCCTGGCCTATGTGGACAAGGTGATGGCGCTGTACGCACGTTACCGCGAAGCGATGGGCATCCGCACCGAAGTGCCCGCGCGCTAGGCTGGCGGTGCTGGATGTGTCGTGTAGAGCCGAGCCCATGCCCGGCTCAGGGAGCCGGCAGCCGAGCATGGGCTCGGCTCTACAGGGCGTCTGCTCAGCGCGAGGTCGAGGTGCTGACCAGTTCGTAGCGCTCGATGCGGCCCAGGCGGGCAACCTCGGCCTGCACGTCGGCACGTTGCTTCAGCGCACGCCAGGCCGCATCGATCTTCACGTCGCCCGGCAATGACGGATAGGTGCGCATGTCCTGCAGGCTGGCCAGCGTCTCGCCACGGTCGGTGGGGGAGCGCAGCTGTTCGATCAGCACGGCGGCTGCGCCGTCCAGGTTGCCTTCGTCCAGCAGCATCTCGCGATGGAACAGGCGCGCGTCGTCGCGCTGGGCCAGGATCACCGAGCGTGCGGCTTCCATTGCCTGGGCATCGCCGCGTTCGCGGGCGGCAGCGAACTGCACCAGGGCTTGTGCGGCTTTGCCGTAGCCACCGAGGTCGGGGAGATCTTTCACCGCCTGCGCTGCATCCTGCATGCGGCCGAGCGAGGTGAACACGAAGCCGACATTCAACCGGTGCTCGATGTCGTCCGGGCCGAGTGCGCCGATGCGGGCCGCCTGTTGCGCCGCCGCCAGGGCATCGTCGGTGCGGCCCAGCCGGCGCAATGCGGTGAAACGGCTGTTGAGCAGCCACGCCACCCATTCGGCTTCCTCCGCCGACGGCGATTCGCCTTCGGCGGCCGCCCGGGCCATGCCGTCGGTCAGTGCCAGCACTTCCTCATTGCGGTCCAGCATCAGCAGCGTGACGCTGAACTGGGCCATGCGCGCGTCCAGCTTGCGATCAAGCAGGCCGGACACCCGCAGGTCGTCCAGGTGCTTCTGCGCGACCTGTACCGGGTCGAAGCGCGGATCGGCACGGTCGACATAGCGGTCGAAGCGCTTGTCGCTGCGCAGCTGGATGATCTCGGCCGGGCTGTCGATGCGGGCCAGCGTGGCCGGAATCGCGTCGCCGCGGCCGTTCTCGGCCTGCAGCGTGGCCAGCGCCAGCCACAGTCCGGTCGGTTCCAGGCCACCGCGCTTCCAGCCGTTGTCGAACAGCGCCTGCAGCAGGTCCATGCGCTGCCGCGGCTGATCGCGCAGGCGGTACTGCAGGTAGCCGATCGCCTGGTGTTCGAGCGGCAGCGGCGCTTCGGCATGTTTCAGCGCCTGCACCAGATGACGGGTGGCCGCTGCAGGCTGGTCCTCTGACAGTTCAACCGACATCAGGGTGAGCAGGATCTGCGCATCCTCCGGCAGTGCCTCCTGCGCCCGTTGCAGGTAGCGGCGGGCCTGGGCCGGCTTCTTCTGCATCAGTGCGGTCCAGCCCGCCACCTGCGCGGCGCGGCCGCGGTGCTCGGCATCGAAGTCGTCCAGCAGCGGGTCTTCCATCAGCCGCTCCATCGCGATCAGCGCGCCCAGTGTGTTGCCACTGCGCGACTGCTGGATCGCCTCATCCCACCGCGTGGCATAGGCCATGTGTACGGCGTCGCTGGTGACCGACGGCTTCTGCGGCGCCACCGTGATCGAGGCGGAGGCGGATGTGCTGGCCAGTGCGGCGATCAGCAGGGCGGCGAGGGGGAGTGTGCGGGGCATGGAGGATCTCCATCCGTGGGAACCGCATTGAACCTGCTGTGGCCAACGAGAACAAGCGCGGCGCATGGAACTCTGGTATCCGGGCGTACGATTGGCCGTGGCGCATCCCGTGCACAGCGTCTATTGTCGGTACCTCTTCACACAGCAGCAGGTAGCGCAGCGCGATGGCACGGTGGCAATGGATGGCGGCAGGTGTGGCGTTGGCAACGGCAGTGGCACTGGCGGCGACCTGGTGGGAGGCACCGCTGCACACGCTGGCTGAACCCGCAGGCCCCGCGCCCACGCCGCTGGCCTGGACTGCGCAGATCGAGCCGCTTGCCGGTGATGGTCATCCGGGTGACCGCGACGGCACCGCTGCACAGGCCCGCTTCGCCGACCCGTATTCATTGCTGCGCGGCGCCGATGGCAGCATCTACTTCACCGATGCCGGCGACAACAACCGGATCCGCCGCCGCCTGCGCGATGGCCGCGTCGAAACCGTCGCCGGGCAGGGCGAGGGGCGCGTTGATGGTCCGGCACTGCAGGCCAGCTTCAATACTCCTTCCGGCATCGCGGCCGATGGGCAGGGCAACCTGTACGTGGCCGACACCGGCAACCATGCGATCCGCCGCATCGGCACCGATGGCCAGGTCAGCACGTTGGCCGGTGGTGAACAGGGATATGCCGATGGACCGGCCGCGCAGGCGCGCTTCGATGCACCGATGGGCATCGCAGTGGACGCGCAGGGCCAGGTCTACGTGGCCGATACCTACAACGACCGTATCCGGGTGATCGGCACCGACGGCACGGTGCGCACCCTGGCCGGTGGCGAGCGCCCGGGAATGGCCGATGGCGTGGGTGCCGCGGCGCGCTTCGATACGCCGGTGGCACTGGCCTTCGACGCGCAGGGCGCGTTGCTGGTGGCCGATCTGTTCAACAACGCGGTGCGCCGCGTCGGCGCCGATGGCACGGTCAGCACCGTGGTGGGTGGTGGTGGCGTGATCAACGGGCCGCTGTCGTTGGCCACCACCCACGATGGCGTGCTGTACGTGGGCGACATGGATGGCCGCATCGTGCAGGTAACGCCGCAGGGCCACCAGATCGCGCTGGTCGGCAACGGCCGCCTGCCACGCCTGGCCCGCCCCAGTGGCCTGGCGATGGACGCCGACGGCAGCGTGCTGGTCGCCGATTCCGCCAGCTATCGCCTGCACCGCCTGCGTCCGCTACCGGTGGGGGAACTGCCCGCGCCGGCGCTGCTCGGCCCGGCCGCCGATGCCGCATTGCCGGACACCGGCGGGCGCTGGCCGCTGGCCCCGCAGGAAGGCTGGCACGAAGTGGTCGGCACACTGGGCGAAGTGCGCGGCAACTTCAAGGGCGAGAGCCGCCACCACCTGCATGGTGGCTTCGACGTGCGTGGTGATGTGGGCCAGACCGTGCTGGCGATCGCCGACGGCAAGATCAGCAGCCCGATGGCGGCCTGGAGCCTGGGTGAACAGGCCGAGGGCCTGGCGGTGGACCGCCTCAAGTACATCCACATGCGGGTGGGCCGCACCCCGCGCAATGAACCGTTCGATGCGCGCTGGCAGGCGCTGTACGACGAGCAGGGCAGGTTGGAGCGGATGCGCGTGCGCCGTGGCATGCGCATCCACGTTGGCGATCGGCTGGGCAGCATCAACAACCAGGCGCATGTGCATCTGGCCGTTGGTACCGGCGGTTTCGAGACCAACGCGGTGGCGCTGGGCTTCCACAACTACGCCGACCACTTCGCGCCGCGCATCACCGATGTGGCGCTGCTGGACGACACCGACCAGCCGATGGCCGCAGGCAGCGATGGCGTGGTGATGGTGGCGCGCCAGGGGCGCGGCGTGCAGATCGTGGTGGAGGCGTGGGACCAGGTCGACAACAACCTGCCGCGACGCCGCCTGGGCATGTACCAGGTGGGCTACCAGATCCTTGATGCGGGCGGCCAACCGCTGCAGGGCTACGAGCAGCCGCGCTGGAACATCGTGTTCAACCGCATGCCGCCGCAGCGGGAGGCCGTGCGCGTGGCCTACGCGCCGGACAGCGGCATCACCGTGCATGGCAGCGCGGTGACCCGCTTCCGCTACCTGGCCACCAACACCGTGCGTGATGGCCTGATGGAAACCGGCCGCTGGCAGCCGGCGGCGCTGCCGCCGGGCGAGTACATCGTGCGTGCCAGCGTGCGCGATTACAGCGGCAACGAAGGCATTGGACCGCGCGAGATCAGAGTACGGCTGCTGCCATAGCCGCAGCCGGAGCGCCGCAGCGTTCGCGCTCGGCGTCCATGTCTTCCAACGGCCGCACCTCGATGCTGCCGAAGCGTGCCCACGGGAAGTCACGGGCGATGCGCATGGCTTCGTCGCGGTCGCGGGCGACGATCAGGTTGAAGCCGGCCAGCAGCTCGCGGGTTTCGGCGAATGGGCCATCCAGTACACGGCTGTGGCCATCGCGCACGCGCAGAGTCTGCGCGGTGTCGACCGGCTGCAGCTTCTGTGCGGCCAGCAGCGTGCCCTCGGCCTGCAGTTTGTCGGCGTGGGCGAGGCAGTCGCGCATCAGCGCGTTGAATTCTTCGATGGGCAGTGCCTGCAGCAGGGCAGGCTCGATGTAGATCAGAAGCAGGTACTGCTGCATGGCACGGTCCTGGCGGGGGCGGGGTGTCCATGATGGCGCAGGTCTGCGCGTGGGCATGTTGCAGCGCGGGAGGCGCGCCTTCGGCGGGGATCGGCGAACGGCGGAGCCCCTCCGTGGTGGGGTTGGGTTGGTTGCTGAAAGCTGGCTTCCTGCGGGTGGGGCGGGGGGGGGGGGGGGGGGGGGGGGGCGGGGRGGGGGGGGGGGGGGGGGGGGGGCGGGGGGGGGGGGGCGGGGGGGGGGGGGGGGGCGGGGCGCGGGGGGGGGGGGGGGCGG
>NZ_RAVT01000073.1 GCF_013464915.1 Stenotrophomonas maltophilia | reverse complement strand
SYCCCCCCCCCCCCCCCCCGGCACTACCATTCAGCTCAGCGCTTCCGCCGCTTCCAGGGTGTTCTGCATCAACGTGGCCACGGTCATCGGGCCCACGCCACCCGGCACCGGGGTGATCCAGCTCGCCCGCTGGGCAGCCGCTTCAAACCCGACATCGCCCACCAGGCGGCCGTCATCCAACCGGTTGATACCGACGTCGATCACCACCGCGCCCGGCTTCACCCATTCGCCCGGCACGATGCCCGGGCGGCCCACCGCCACCACCAGGATGTCGGCGTTGCGCACGGCCTGTTCCAGCACGTCCTTGGGGGTGAACTTGTGGCAGCTGGTCACGGTGCAGCCGGCAATCAGCAGCTCCAGGCCCATCGGGCGGCCGACGTGGTTGCTCACGCCCACGATGGTGGCGTTGCGGCCGCGCACCGGCTGGTCGGTGTGGCCCAGCAGCGTGGTGATGCCACGCGGGGTGCACGGGCGCAGGCCGAACTCGCGCAGGGCCAGGTGGCCGACGTTTTCCGGGTGGAAGCCGTCCACGTCCTTGCGGGGATCGATGCGCTGGATCAGCCGGCGCGCGTCGGGGATGCCCGGCAGCGGCAGCTGGATCAGGATGCCGTTGATCTTCGGATCGGCGTTGAGCTGGTCGATCAGGTCGAGCAGCTCGGCTTCGGTGGTACCGGCCGGCAGATCGTAGTCATGCGCTTCGATGCCGACCTTCTCGGCGGCACGGCGCTTGTTGCGCACGTACACGGTCGAGGCCGGGTCGCCACCGACCAGCACCACGGCCAGGCCCGGGCGGCTGCCACCCGCGGCCACGCGCGCGTCGACGCGCACCTTCAGGCTGTCGAGCAGGTCCTCGGCGATACGGCGGCCATCAAGGATGCGGGCAGGAAGCTGGGGGGCGGAATCGGTCATCGGGAGCGGGCGTGGGGCGGCGGGGACGCTATTGTCCCCGATTCAAGCCCCCTCGCCCACCGCCACGCGTCGACACCGCGCACCGGTAGTGCCGGCCGC
>NZ_RAVT01000072.1 GCF_013464915.1 Stenotrophomonas maltophilia | reverse complement strand
ACCTCACGATGTCGGAAGGTTTCCGTATTTGCCGGCCAGCGGCCGGCACTACCGGGCTTTATTCTTCCTCTTCCGGCACATCCTGCGGGTTCAGCGTCTTGCTCTCGCGCTTCGGCGCGGTGAACGGCGTCGGCGTCGGTACGCCCTGCGGGCTGTTGCCGTAGATCATCCGGGCGCCGGCATTCAATCCACCGCCGGCAATTTCAAGCTCGAAGCGCTCGGCATCGCGGCGGCGGATCTGTTCGGCAATCTCGATCGCGTCGTCCTCATCCGCCCCCAGCTCCACCAGCGCAGCCTGGCCGAACAGCACCGCCGATTCAAACGTCTCGCGGATCTGGAAATCGACACCGGCATGTATCAACCGCAGCGAATGCTCGCGGTCGAACGAGCGCACCATCAGCTTGGCCTGCGGGAATTCATGCGCCACCAGTTCCACGATGCGGTCGGCGGCCTCGGCCTTGTCCACGCACACCGCAATCGCACGCGCGGTCGCGGCGCCCGAGGCATGCAGCACATCCAGACGCGTGCCGTCGCCGTAGTAGATCTTGAAGCCGAAGCGCGCCGCGCTCTGGATCATCTCCACATCGTTGTCGATGATGGTCACGTCCACGTCGCGCGCCAGCAGCGACTGGCTGGCGACCTGGCCGAAGCGGCCGAAGCCGATCAGCAGTACGCTGCCGGACAGGCCGTCGGCCTCGTCCACGCCGTCCATGTTCACCGTCGGCTTCGGCGCGATGCGCTTGTAGACCAGCACCACCAGCGGGGTCAGCGCCATCGACAGCACCACCACGGCGGTGAAGTTGGCATTGATCTCCATGTTGATCACGCCGGCCGAAGCCGCAGCCGAGAACAGCACGAAGGCGAACTCGCCGCCCTGCGCCATCAGCACGCCGCGGTCCAGCGCCTGCGCGTGGTCGCTGCCCATCACGCGCGCCACCACGTAGATGCACAGCGCCTTGGCTGCCATCAACGCCAGCACCAGCCCGAGGATCAGCTGCCAGTGCACGGCCACCACGCCCAGGTCCAGCGCCATGCCCACGCTGAGGAAGAACAGGCCGAGCAGGATGCCGCGGAACGGTTCGATGTCCGCCTCGATCTGGTGGCGGAAGGTCGACTCGCTCAGCAGCACGCCGGCCAGGAACGCGCCCATCGCCATCGACAGGCCGGAAAGCTGCATCAGCAGCGCCGCACCCAGCACCACCAGCAGCGCGGCGGCGGTCATCACTTCGCGCGCCTTCGATTCGGCCAGCACGCGGAACAGCGGATTGAGCAGGAAGCGGCCGACCAGCACCAGGCCGACGATGGCACCGACGCCGATCGCCACCGACAGCCAGCGCGAGCCTTCGCCATCGGCACTGCCCGCGCTCGGGCCCATCCAGGCCACCAGCGCCAGCAGCGGCACGATCAACAGGTCTTCGAACAGCAGGATGGAGACGATCTTCTGCCCCGACGGCAGCGCGATGTCACCGCGCTCGGCCAGCAGCTGCATCACCACCGCGGTGGAGGTCAGCACGAAGCCGGTGGCGCCGATGAAGGCCACCTGCCAGGGCAACCCAAACAGCTTGGCGATGCTGGTCAGCACCACCGCACAGGTGACGATCTGCAGCGTGCCCAGCCCGAAGATTTCCTTGCGCAGGCTCCACAGGTGCGAGGGCCGCATCTCCAGGCCGATCACGAACAGGAACATCACCACGCCGAGCTCGGCGGTATGCAGGATGGCCTGCGGGTCGGAGAACCAGCCCAGCCCGAACGGTCCGATCGCCAGGCCGGCGGCGAAGTAGCCCAGCACCGAGCCCAGGCCGGCCCGGCGGAACAAAGGCACCATCACCACCGCCGCGCCCAACAGGGCCACGACCTTGACCAGCTCGCTGGTCGCTGCTTCTACCGCCATGCGGTGTTTTCCCCAAGATCCAGAATCGGGTTCAACAATAGAGCAATGCCGATGACGGCAATAGCACGCATGTTGCGCCGGATTGTCTTGGAGGTGGAACGATGCAGGGAGTGACCCCCGACATCATCCCGAAACCGTGCATAGGCTTGGGTGGGCCCCATGACCTGTAGCCGAGCCCATGCTCGGCTGCTCTTCGTACCGAGGCCAGAAGCAGCCGAGCATGGGCTCGGCTCTACAGTAGATCCACGCCATGCGTGGATGACGCCCAGCCGTCATGCCCCGGTAGATCCACGCCATGCGTGGATGACGCCCGGCCGTCATGCCCCGGTAGATCCACGCCATGCGTGGATGACGCACAGCCGTCATGCCCCGGTAGATCCACGCCATGCGTGGATGACGCCCGGCCGTCATGTCCCGGTAGATCCACGCCATGCGTGGATGACGCTCGGCCGGGCTCACCCACCCCGGCAGAACGCGGCGTAATCGATGTACCCCGGGAACGGCACGCCCGGCGCGCACACCGGGCAGTGCGGGTCGGGCCGGATGCCGGTCTCGCGGAAGCGCATGCCCAGCGCATCAAAGCGCAGCAGCCGGCCAACCAGCGGCTCACCGATGCCCAGCAGCAGCTTCAGCACCTCGGTAGCCTGCAGCACACCGGCCAGGCCGGGCAGCACCCCCAGCACGCCCGCCTCGGAGCAGTTCGGCGCGAATTCCGGCGGCGGCGGCTCGGGGAACAGGCAGCGGTAGCACGGCGCCACGCCACGCTGGCGGCCAGCATCGAACACGCTCACCTGGCCGTCGAAGCGCTCGATGGCGGCATAGACCATGGGTTTCGCGTGATTGATGCAGGCGTCGTTGAGCAGGTAACGCAGCGGGAAGTTGTCCGAGCCGTCCAGCACCACGTCCACGCCGTCCAGCAGGCGATCAACGTTATCGGAGGTCACCCGCTCGGGTACGGCCTCGACATCAATGGACGGATTCAGCGCAAGCAACCGCTCGCGCGCGGAATCGACCTTGAGCTGGCCGACACTGGCTTCGGTATGCACGATCTGCCGGTGCAGGTTGCTGCGCTCCACCCGGTCGTGGTCGGCAAAACGCAGGTGCCCTACCCCGGCGGCGGCCAGGTAGAAGCCGGCCGGCGCCCCCAGACCACCGGCGCCCAGCACCAGCACGCGCGATTGCTGCAGGCGGCGCTGGCCCGCCTCGCCCACCTGCGGCAGCAACAGGTGGCGCGAATAGCGGTCGTAGAAATCGCGGTCGGCCGCATCCAGCAGGGGCTGCACCAGTGGCAGCGCCTGCTCGCGCCAGGCCACGGTGCCACCGGCCACCGAAGCGACATTGGAATAGCCCGCGTCCTGCAGCGCCTGCGCGGCGTCCGCCGAGCGCTTGCCGCTCTGGCAGATCAGCAGGATTTCCTGGTCCACGCCCGGCAGGTGCGCGGCCGGGTCGGCCAGCAGCGCATCCTTGGCCACACCGCGCGCGCCCTCGGCCATGCCACCGGCGCGCTCATGCGCCTGGCGCACATCGATCAGCACCGCACCATGGGCCACGCGTGCCCGTGCCTGTTCCGGGGAAAGCTCTGGAATACTCATGGCCGCATTATCACGCACGTGGCGACCGCCCGCCTTGACCGATATCTGCCGGTACGGGGTAGTGCCGGCCGCWGGCCGGCATCGTCATGAACGCATCAGACCGCGCGAGGTGGCCGGCCAGCGGCCGGCACTACCGCGGAAAGATTCCCACGCTTGACGGGATCCGGCCTGCGCACCACGCTCGGGTGCGTGACCTCGCCAATGCGCTACCTTCAGACCCAACGCCTCGCGCTTCAGCCTTTCTCTGCCGCTGACGCGAACGAGGTCCATGCAGCCATCACCCCGACCCTGACCCGTTTCATGGCATTTGATCCGCCAGAATCCGCCCAGGCATTCGAAGCCATCTGGCGCGAGTGGATCCGCCGTATCGACGAGGGCTCCGAATACACCTTCGTGGTGCGCGAGCGGCAGGCGGGCAGCTTCATCGGCATCGCCGCCGTGCACGAGGCACAGACGCGCGAACCCGAACTGGGCATCTGGATAGGCGAGCACGAACACGGCAAGGGCTACGGGCGCGACGCGGTGGCTGCGGCCATGCAGTGGTGTTCGGCGCAGTGTTCGCCAGAGGCGTTCCGGTATCCGGTGGCGGTGGAGAATCTGGCCAGCCGGCGGATAGCAGAGGGTCTGGGAGGGGTGGTTGTCAGGACCGAGCAGGCCGCCAAGTACCTGCAGGTCGTATACCGGATTCCTGCCGCACTGGGGTCAGAGCCCCTTTTCGGTGGAAAAGGGATCTGACCCCGGTCTACGAACGCGCCAGGCGGCGCGAGGTTGCCGGCCAGCGGCCGGCACTACCCAGCGCGAACGAAAAAGGCGGCCCTGCGGCCGCCTTCTTCTGCATCACTTGCCCTTGACGTGCTTCATCAAGCGCCGCTTGGCCTTGATCTGCCGCTCGGTGAGGACGTTCTTCTTGCCCTCGTACGGGTTGGCACCCTCGCGGAAGATGAAGCTCACCGGCGTGCCGATCAGCTTGAAGCGCTTGCGGAAGAAGTTCTCCAGGTAGCGCTTGTACGATTCCTGCAGCTCCTTCAGGCGGGTGCCGTGCACGATGAAGGTCGGCGGATTGGCGCCGGCCGGGTGCACGTAGCGCAGCTTGGAGACATGGCCGCGGATGGTCGGCGGCGGATTGGTCTCGTAGGCCACTTCCAGCGCCTTGTTCACTTCGCTGGTGGTGAAGGTCTTGTTCGCCGACTCGTGCGCGCGGTGCACGGCACGGAACAACTCGCGCAGGCCCGAGCCATGCTTGGCCGAGATGCGCACGGACTCGGCCCACGGCACGAAGCCCAGCTTCAGCGACAGCATGGTTTCGGCCTGCTCGCGCTGGTACTCGGTCAGGCCATCCCACTTGTTGATGGCAATGACCAGCGCGCGGCCGGCATCGAGCACGGCACCGAGCACGGTGGCGTCCTGGTCGGTCACGCCTTCGGTGGCGTCCAGCATCAGCACGGCCACCTGGCACTGCTCGATCGACTGCATGGTCTTGACCACCGAGAACTTCTCGACGACTTCGTCCACGCGCGAACGACGGCGCAGGCCGGCGGTATCGATCAGGCGGTACTCGCGGCCGTCGCGCTCCAGGTCCACTGCGATCGAGTCGCGGGTGGTGCCCGGCACGTCGGAGGCGATCATGCGCTCCTCGCCGAGGATGCGGTTGACCAGGGTCGACTTGCCCACGTTCGGGCGGCCGACGAAGGCGATGCGGATGCGGTTCGGATCGTTGTCCAGCTCTTCGCCACTGCCTTCTTCCGGCAGGCGCTGGATCACTTCGTCCAGCAGGTCGTCCAGACCCTGGCGATGCGCGGCCGAGACGGTCAGCATCTCACCGAAGCCGTAACGGGCAAACTCCGAACGCACGCTGTCCTCGTCGGTGCCGTCGATCTTGTTGATCAGCAGCAGCGTCGGACGCGACAGCTTGCGCAGCCAGGCCAGGATCTCGTCGTCCAGCGCCGAGGTGCCCTCGCGGGCGTCGACGACGAACAGGATCAGATCGGCTTCGGCCGCGGCAGCCCGGGCCTGGCGCGTGGTAGCGCCCGCCAGGCCTTCGTCTTCCCCGGCGATACCGCCGGTATCCACGACGAGGAAATGGTTGTCCTCGTCGAGGCGGCAGACGCCGTAGTTGCGGTCACGGGTAACGCCGGGCTGGTCATGGACCAGCGCGTCGCGGGTGCGCGTAAGCGCATTGAAAATAGTCGACTTGCCGACATTCGGCCGTCCAACCAGGGCGACCAAAGGCAGCATCGCGATTACTCCAATTTTTAATTTGCCAACCGGAAGGCGGTCAGCTTGCCATCCACGTTCTGCACCAGCAGCACCCCGTCGACGACGACCGGCTGAGCCAGCAGGGCGTCACCGCCGCTCTTCGCCCGTGCCGCCATCGCACCATCGGAGGTCTTCAACCAGTGCACGTATCCCTTGTAGTCGCCGACGACCACGTAATCACCGTGCAGCGCCGGGCCGGTCAGCGAACGACGCGCCAGCTCGGTCTGCGACCACATGGCAGCGCCGGTCGCCTTGTCCAGGCCGAACACGCCACCCTTGTTGTCGGTGACGAACACATTGCCCGACGACACCGCCACGCCACCCGCACCGCCATGGTCACGCGCCCACAGCGGGCGACCGGTCGGGCCTTCGATGGCCATGGTCTGGTTCTTGAAGCTGCTCACGAAGAGGGTGTTGCCCTCCAGCACCGGGGCACCGTCGACGTCAGCCATGCGGTCCAGCTCGGTACGGCCTTCGCCGTTGCCAAGGTTCTGTTCCCACAGGGTACGCCCATCCTGCATGGCCATCGCGGCAACCGCGCCTTCGTCCTTGCCGATGAACAGCACGCCCGGGCCGGTGACCACCGGCGCGTTGCCGCGCACGGTCAGCGCCGGCAGTTCGCTCGGGTTGAACCACTTCTGGGTGCCGTTGCCGGCATCGAAGGCGGTGACGCGGCCGTCGTTGCTGCGCACGAACACCAGGCCCTGGGCCACGGCCGGCGCGGCAATGACCTCACCCGGAACGCGGGCGCGCCACTTCTCGCTGCCATCGTTGATGTCCAGGGCGATGACCTGGCCATCAAGCGTGCCGATCACGACCAGGTTCTCACCGACACCCGGGCCGCCGGACAGGCGCAGCTTCGGCTTCTTCTTTTCCTTCTGCGGCTCCCAGGTCCAGACCTTCTTGCCGGTCTGCAGGTCGATGGCGTGCACGCCACCGGTGATCGCCGCGGCGAACACATGGCCGTTGGCCACGGCCGGGCCCTGGCGCACGCCGATGCGGCGCTCGCCCTTGCCGAGGTTGACCGACCAGGCCTTGTTGACCTTGACGCTCGGCTCGAACTTGACCAGCTCAGCCGGCTCCTGGGCCTTCTTTGCTGCCGCGTCCTTGCCGGCGAACCAGCCCTTCATGGTGCTGCAGCCGGTCAGGGCCATGCCCATCAGGAGCACGGTGGCGACGCGGGTGATCATGACCTTCTGACTCATCAAACCGACTCCGCAGGGGCGGCGACCGTGCCGCCGGCATCCATAACCTTGGTTTCCAGCAGGCGCCGCTGCGGCGCTGCCACGTCCAGCGACTTCAGCGCCTTCTCGTACTGTGCGCGGGCGTCGTCGCGCTTGCCCTGCGCCAGCAGCGCGTCGCCATGGATTTCCAGGCTGCTGCTGTCGGTGGCGCTGCCCAGCAGCTTGATCGCCTCGTCACTCTTGCCGGTGGCCACCAGCAGGCGGGCCACACGCTGGTCGACCACGCGCTGCAGGTCACCTTCGACCTTCACGGCGCGCAGGGTGGCCAGCGCTTCTTCATTCTTGCCGGCGTCGACCTGGGCCTTGGCCAGCTGCAGCGCCGCGAGGTCGCCATAGATGCTGGACGGGCCGGCTTCGAGCGCCTTCACTGCCTTGGCGGCGTCGTCGAGCTTGTTCTGCTGAAGGCCAACCAGCGCCTTCTGGTACTCGACATTGGCCGAGGCCAGCTTGCCGCCCTGATCCTTCTGGTACCACTGCCAGCCGGCAATGGCACCGATCGCGATGGCTACGCCACCGAGGATGCTGGCGCCATTCTTCCGCAGCCAGCTGCGGACGCGTTCACTTTGTTCGTGCTCGTCGAGCAGATCGTCGATCGCCATGCGTACTCTCGCCCCGCCCGTCGGGAGGGACCATTGGGTTTAATCGAAGGTGGTGAAACCGCGCCTCAGTGCGAAACCGGGACTACGGAGCCTTCAGAGGATACCTGAAAGCGTGCCACGTTGGCTCGCTGGTAGGGGGTCAGATCGACGATAGCGCCGTTCTGCTGAACCTGGACCGCCGAGGCGTTGCCCAGGGTCACCCGGGTCACCTGGCCCGGCGTGAAGCTGCGGCTCTCGCCGGACTTGATCAGCGCCTTCTCGACGGTGGCGCCGTCCGGACCACCGATATCGACCCAGCTGTCGCCACTGAACTGCATTTCCAGCGTATTGGCAGCCGCCGGCGCAGCGGGTGCCGACCGCGGCACCGGGGACAGAGAAGCGACATACGGAGTTGCCGCCGGCTTGCTGGCCGGGGCACTTGCGACTTCAACCGGGGCCGCCGGTTCGACACCCGCAGCGGACGGGGCCACCGGCACAGCGGCCGGGATCGCGTCCAGCGAGGCGGTGTTCGGCGACGGCGTGGTACTGCCATCGAAATGGCCGCGGGTGGCGAACCACACCGGCACGGCCAGCACGGCGGTGATGCCGACGTACAGCACGCGGCGGCCGAGATTCTCGGCGATGCGGCGCGCACGCGGGGTATGGGTATGGCTGACCAGGGTGGGCGGCACCACCGGACCCACCTGGGCCTGTTCGAGCAGCTGGCTCACATCGACATCAAGCAGGCGCGCGTAGCTGCGCAGCTGGCCGCGCACGAATACGGGTGCGCCCAGCTTCTGCCACTGCTCTTCTTCCAGCGACTTGACCACCTGGACCGGCATGCGCAGGCGCGAGCCGACATCCTCAAGGGTCAGTCCGGCCGCTTCACGGGCCTGGCGCAGGCGGGTGCCGCAGCCGGCCGCAGTCTCGAGAGCGCTCACAGTCTGGTCATCAATCACAATGCATCAACCCTGGAGTTAGGAGCCCGCTTCCTGCGGAAATTCCTGTCGAATCCGCTGGAGATAGCGGTCAGATGCCGCTCTATCCCCCAGCCGCGCTTCGATTTGAGACGCAAGTTGTAACACGGAACGCGTTGCGGGTGCAGCCGCAATCCTACGTTCGGCGAAGGCCCGGGCCTCCATGTAGCGGCCCTGGCGGAAGCTGAGCTGGGCCATGGCCTCCAATGCGACCGGGTTGCCGGGCAGTGTCGCCAGCGCCGCGCGCAGGTCGCGCTCGGCACGCTCGAACTGGCCTGCATCCAGCGCACAGCTGCCGGCATTGGCCTGTGCTTCGGCTACGGCGGGATTGCCCGGCGCCCGCTGGGCACGATCGAACCAGATCAGCGATTCGGCCGCCTGGCCCTGCTGGCAGAGCCACGCACCATAGTTGTTGAGCACGTCGCCGCGTTGCGGCGCCAGCTCGGCAGCCTTGCGGAAGTTCTCGCCGGCCTGCTGGCTGCGACCGCGGCGCTCGTCGATGCCCGCAAGCAGGACCAGGCCGTCGGGGGCCGTCGGCACCAGCTTCTGGGCCTCGCGCGCCTTGCGCTCGGCAGCATCGAGATTACCGCCCTGGATGTCGCGGCCAGCCAGGGTCAGCAACTCCTGCCAGCGCACCTGCTGCCGCACCCCTTCCGGGTCACGGACGGAGTAGACCGGCGCCTCGCTCGGGCCAAGCTTGGCCCTGGGATGGGATTTGCAGCCGCCGACCGCAAGGGCCAGCGTGCCTGCGAGCAGAACCAGCCAGAGGCGGTCAGGCCGCGGCATCGCTCCCCTTCCCCGCCTGCAGCGTCTTGTTGAATTCCGCCTGGCGGCGGGTGCGGTCCATCACCTGGCCCTTGAGCTGGCCACAGGCGGCGTCGATGTCGTCGCCACGGGTGCGGCGGACCATGGTCAGCACGTTGCTGTCGAGCAGGATCTTCTGGAAGGCGCGGATGTGCGCTTCTTCCGAACGCTCGTAGCGGGTGCCGGGGAACGGGTTGAACGGAATCAGGTTGACCTTGCCCGAATCCTTGGCCTGCACCGCGTTGTCGAACTGGCGCATCAGGCGGGCCAGCTCGCGGGCATGCTCGGGCTTGTCGTTGATGCCCTTCATCAGGGTGTATTCGAAGGTGACCGATTCGCGGCGCTTGTTGGCGCGCAGGTAGCGTGCGCACGAGGCCATCAGCTCGGCGATCGGGTACTTCTTGTTGAGCGGCACCAGGGTCTCGCGCAGCGCGTCGTTCGGCGCATGCAGCGACACCGCCAGCGACACGTCGCTTTCGGCAGACAGGCGGTCGATCTGCGGCACCAGGCCGGAGGTGGACAGGGTCACGCGCTTGTTGGCCAGGCCGTAGCCCAGGTCGTCGCGCATCACGCTCATGGCGCGCACGACGTTGTCGAAATTCATCAGCGGCTCGCCCATGCCCATCATCACCACGTTGGTGAGGCGGCGCATCTGGTGCGGCACGTTGCCCAGGTGGCGTGCGGCAACCCACACCTGGCCGATGATCTCGGCGGTGGTCAGGTTGCGGTTGAAGCCCTGGGTGGCGGTGGAGCAGAACGTGCAGTTCAGGCCGCAACCGACCTGCGAGGACACGCACAGCGTGCCGCGGGTCTTGTCGGGGATGTACACGGTCTCGATGGCGTTCTTGCCATCCACGCCCATCGCCAGCAGCCACTTGTGGGTGCCGTCGGCGGAGGGCTTGTCGAACACGATGTTCGGAACCAGCACCTCGGCATGGGCCTGCAGCTTGGCGCGCAGGACCTTGCCGAGGTCGGTCATTTCATCGAAATCGGTGACGTAGCGATGGTGGATCCACTTCATCACCTGATGGGCACGGAACTTCTTCTCGCCGAGGACCTCGACGAAAAACTTCTCCAGGCCCGCGCGATCGAGGTCGAGCAGGTTCTGCTTGCCAGCCGTGGGTGCCGACTTCGGCAGCGGCTGGATGGCGGGGGACTGTACGACCTCGTTCACGGCATTACTCTCAGCGCGAAACGACTTCGGTGGCGGCGAAGAAGTAGGCGATTTCAATCGCGGCATTCTCGACCGAGTCCGAGCCGTGGGCGGCGTTGGCATCGATGGATTCGGCGAAGTCGGCGCGGATGGTGCCCGCAGCGGCTTCCTTCGGGTTGGTGGCGCCCAGCAGGTCGCGGTGGGCCAGGACGGCGTTCTCGCCTTCCAGGGCCTGGATCATCACCGGGCCGGAGATCATGAATTCGACCAGCGCGTTGAAGAACGGACGCTCGCGGTGCACGGCGTAGAAGCCTTCGGCTTCACGGCGCGACAGCTGCTTGTACTTGGCGGCCACGACCTTCAGGCCGGCCTTCTCGAAGCGGGCGTAGATTTCGCCGATGACGTTCTTGGCAACGGCGTCCGGCTTGATGATCGAAAGGGTGCGCTCCAGCGCCATGGGATGTCTCCAATGGAATCGGGCCGCTGATGGCCCGAAGGGTAACATGAAAAAAACCCGCGTCGGGACGCGGGCTTAGCCTGATAAACGTAGGCGAATTGTAAAAGATAAAGCGGCAGGGTGGTAGTGCCGGCCGCTGGCCGGCAGCGAGTACGCCCGGGCCTGTCGGGATTTGCCGGCCAGCGGCCGGCACTACCACCCCACCCCATTCACCCACCTGAGCAGATTCTGACCGCCGCGGGCATTTTTGCTGCACTGCAAAATGCCATACGGTACCGTCTGGTTCTAGTATCAAACAATCGTTTGATTAAGGTCCGCCCACCGATGGCCAAGCCCGCCCACTTCTCGACCAAGGACCGGATCCTCGGTGCCGCCGAGGAGCTGTTCGCCCAGCACGGCTTCGCCGGCACCTCGCTGCGCCAGGTGACCAGCCAGGCCGACGTCAACATCGCTGCGGTCAACTACCACTTCGGTTCCAAGGAAAACCTGGTCAACGAGGTGTTCCGCCGCCGCATGGACGAGATGACCGGCGCCCGCCTGTCACAGCTCGAGCGCGCCCGTGCGGAGCATCCAGGCGAACTGCGCCCGGTGCTGGCCGCCTTCGTCGAACCGGCGCTGGCGCTGGCCCAGGATCGCCAGAACGGCGGCGCCTTCGTGCGCGTGATCGCCCGCGCCTATGCCGAGAAGAACGACAACCTGCGCAAGTTCCTGTCCGACCACTACGGCCACGTGCTGCGTGCGTTCGGCAAGGCCATCGGCGAATGCGTGCCGGACCTGAGCAAGGAGGAGCTGTACTGGCGCCTCGACTTCCTGGCCGGCTCGCTCACCTACGCCATGGCCGACTTCGGGCTGATCAAGCGTCCCGCCGGTGTCACCGAAGCGGCGCATCGTGCCCATGCCGCCCACGAACTGATCCATTTCGCCGAAGCCGGGTTCCGCGCCGCCGCACGCGCCAGCGCCCTGCCCGCTTCCCTTTGATTCCACCCAGTAACTGCTGACCAACAAAGGCCCTACACCATGTCCAATTCCCTGCTAGTCCGCCGCGCCGCCGTGCTGGGTGCCGGCGTCATGGGTGCCCAGATCGCCGCCCACCTCACCAACGCTGGCGTCGACACCGTGCTGTTCGACCTGCCCGCCAAGGAAGGCCCGGCCGACGGCATCGTGCTGAAGGCGATCGCCAACCTGGGCAAGCTGAGCCCGGCGCCGCTGGCCAGCAAGTCGCTGGCCGAAGCCATCACCCCGGCCAACTACGAATCCGGGCTGGAGCAGCTGAAGGACTGCGACCTGATCATCGAGGCCATCGCCGAGCGCATGGACTGGAAGCAGGACCTGTACAAGAAGATCGCCCCGTTCGTGGCCGACCACGCAGTGCTGGCCTCCAACACCTCGGGCCTGGGCATCAACAAGCTGGCCGACGTGCTGCCCGAGCAGCTGCGCCACCGCTTCTGCGGCGTGCACTTCTTCAACCCGCCGCGCTACATGCACCTGGCCGAGCTGATCCCGGCCACCACCACCGATGCCGCCGTGCTGGAAGGCCTGGAAGAATTCCTGGTCACCACCCTGGGCAAGGGCGTGGTGTACGCCAAGGACACCCCGAACTTCATCGGCAACCGCATCGGCGTGTTCTCGATCCTGTCCACCATCCACCACACCCAGCAGTTCGGCCTGGGCTTCGATGAAGTGGACGGCCTGACCGGCCCGCTGGTCGGCCGCCCGAAGTCGGCCACCTACCGCACTTCCGACGTGGTTGGCCTGGACACCATGGCCCACGTCATCAAGACCATGGGCGACACCCTGCCCAATGACCCGTGGCATGAGTTCTTCAAGTCGCCGAAGTGGCTGGACGCGCTGATCGCCAAGGGCGCGCTGGGCCAGAAGACCGGCGCCGGCATCTTCCGCAAGGTCGGCAAGGACATCGTGGTGCTGGACCTGGAAAAGCAGGACTACCGTCCGGCTGACCGCACCGCCGCACCGGAAGTGGTCGAGATCCTGAAGATCAGGAACCCGGCCGAGAAGTTCGCCAAGCTGCGCGAGAGCCAGCACCCGCAGGCGCAGTTCCTGTGGGCGACCTTCCGTGACCTGTTCCACTACAGCGCCTACCACCTGGCCGACATCGCCGAGACCGCGCGCGACGTCGACCTGGCCATCCGCTGGGGCTACGGCTGGTCGCTGGGCCCGTTCGAAACCTGGCAGGCCGCGGGCTGGAAGCAGGTGGCACAGTGGATCGCCGATGACATCGTCGCCGGCAAGAGCATGAGCAACGCCCCGCTGCCGGATTGGGTCTTCGATGGCCGCGACGGCGTGCACGCCGCCGAAGGCAGCTACAGCCCGTCGCGCAACGCCAAGCTGCCGCGCTCGTCGCTGCCGGTGTACCAGCGCCAGCGCTTCCCCGATCCGCTCCTGGGCGAGCAGTTCGCACCGGGCGAGACCGTGTTCGAGAACGACGGCCTGCGCATGTGGCACGACGGTGATGGCATCGCCGTGGTCAGCTTCAAGACCAAGATGAACACCGTGTCCGACCAGGTGCTGGACGGCCTGCAGGAATGCGTCAGCCGCGCCGAGAAGGATTTCCAGGGCCTGGTGATCTGGCAGCAGAAGGAGCCCTTCTCCGCCGGTGCCGACCTGGCCGGCGCGCTCGGCCTGCTGCAGGCCGGCAAGGTCGACCAGTTCGAAGAGATGGTCGCCAACTTCCAGCGCACCAGCCAGCGCATCAAGTACTCGCTGGTGCCGGTGGTGGCAGCGGTGCGCGGCCTGGCCCTGGGTGGCGGCTGCGAGTTCCAGATGCACAGCGCCAAGACCGTGGCCTTCCTGGAAAGCTACATCGGCCTGGTCGAGGCCGGCGTCGGCCTGCTGCCGGCCGGTGGCGGCCTGAAGGAACTGGCCGTGCGTGCCTCGCAGGCGGCGGGCCCGGGCGGTGACGTGTTCGCCGAACTGAAGAAGACCTTCGAGACCGTGGCGATGGCCAAGGTGTCCAACTCGGCGGTCAACGCCAAGGAGCTGGGCCTGCTGCGCAGCACCGACAAGGTGGTGTTCAACAGCTACGAGGCACTGCACATCGCCAAGGCCGAAGCGCGCGCCCTGGCCGAAGCCGGTTACCGTCCGCCGCTGCCGGCACGCCGCATCCAGGTGGCCGGTGACGTGGGCATCGCCACCTTCAAGATGATGCTGGTCAACATGCTGGAAGGCCGTTTCATCAGCCCGTACGACTACGAGATCGCCGAGCGCATTGCCACCGTGCTGTGCGGCGGCAAGGTCGACCGCGGCACCCTGGTGGACGAAGAGTGGCTGCTGACCCTGGAGCGCAAGCACTTCGTCGAACTGGCCCAGCAGGAAAAGACCCAGGCCCGCATCGCGCACATGCTGAAGACCGGCAAGCCACTGCGTAACTGATTGATGGCGGGTGCCGGCCCCAGGCCGGCACTCCTCTGCCTCTGGTGGGTGCCGACCGTTGGTCGCACTCCTCTGCCTCTGGTAGGTGCCGACCGCTGGTCGGCACTCCGGCTGAAAAACTCAAGAGATCACTGCAATGACCAAGCAAATCCAGGACGCCTACATCGTCGCCGCCACCCGTACCCCGGTTGGCAAGGCGCCCAAGGGCATGTTCCGCAACACCCGCCCCGATGACATGCTTGCGCACGTGCTGCGCAGCGTCGTCGCACAGGCCCCGGGCGTGGACGTCAACCGCATCGATGATGCGATCATCGGCTGTGCCATGCCAGAAGCCGAGCAGGGCATGAACGTGGCGCGCATCGGCGTGCTGCTGGCTGGCCTGCCGAACACCATCGCCGCGCAGACCGTGAACCGCTTCTGCTCCTCCGGCCTTCAGGCCGTGGCGCAGGCCGCCGACGCGATCCGCCTGGGCAATGCCGACCTGATGCTGGCCGGTGGCACCGAGTCGATGTCGATGGTGCCGATGATGGGCAACAAGATCGCGATGGCACCGAGCGTGTTCGACAACGACCATGTCGCCATCGCCTACGGCATGGGCATCACCGCCGAGAAGGTGGCCGAAGAGTGGAAGGTCTCGCGCGAAGAACAGGACGCCTTCGCCCTGGCCTCGCACCAGAAGGCCATGGCCGCGATCCAGAACGGCGAGTTCAAGGACGAGATCAGCCCGTACGAGATCGTCTCGCACCAGCCGGACCTGGCTGATGGCAAGCGCATCATCACCCGCAACAAGGTGGCCGACACCGACGAAGGCCCGCGCCCGGACTCCTCCGCAGAAGGCCTGGCCAAGCTGCGCCCGGTGTTCCGCAACGGCCAGTTCGGCGGCACCGTCACCGCCGGCAACTCCTCGCAGATGAGCGACGGTGCAGGCGCGGTGCTGCTGGCGTCGGAGCAGGCGATCAAGGATTACGGCCTGACCCCGCTGGCCCGCTTCGTCAGCTTCTCGGTGGCCGGCGTGCGCCCGGAAGTGATGGGCATCGGCCCGATCGCCGCGATCCCGAAGGCGCTGAAGCAGGCCGGCCTGACCCAGGACCAGCTGGACTGGATCGAGCTCAACGAAGCCTTCGCCGCGCAGTCGCTGGCGGTGATCCGCGATTGCGGCCTGGACCCGAGCAAGGTCAACCCGCTGGGCGGCGCGATCGCCCTGGGCCACCCGCTGGGTGCGACCGGCGCGATCCGTACCGCCACCCTGCTGCACGGCCTGCGTCGTCGCCAGCAGAAGTACGGCATGGTGACGATGTGCATCGGCACCGGCATGGGCGCGGCGGGTATTTTTGAGGCGCTGTAAGGTTCAAAGCGTTGCCGGTCGGGATGTCGGCTTACTGCAGGGCCCGGGTGGGTGAGACTGCCCGGGACACGCCGCAAGTACATCCCTGTAGCAACTGTGTTGCCGGAGGGGCTCAGGTTCCTCCGGCAGATAGGCACGGTAGTGCCGGCCGCWGGCCGGCAGCCTCTTGGAGCGCGCGCAGGCTGGCTTCAGGCGGGGATCGATCCGC
>NZ_RAVT01000071.1 GCF_013464915.1 Stenotrophomonas maltophilia | reverse complement strand
ACCCCWTTCTSCTCCCCMCCCCTSCCWKATTGCCGGCCHGSGGCCGGCACTACCCAGAGCGCCTGCATGCCCTCGACCGCCCTGATCCAGAACGACATCGTCGTCTTCGGTTTGATCGCCGCCACCCTCGGCGCCGTATTCTGGACCGCCTCGCGCGAGCAGGGCCTGTGGAAGCGCTTCTACACCTTCGTGCCGGCGCTGCTGCTGTGCTACCTGATTCCCGGCATCTACAACACCGTCGGCCTGATCGACGGGCAGAACACCAAGCTGTACAACCCGATCGCGCGCGACATCCTGCTGCCGGCGGCGCTGATCCTGCTGACGCTGGCGGTGGACATCAAGGGCATCCTGCGGCTCGGCCCGAAGCTGGTGCTGATGTACCTGGGCGCATCGGCCAGCATCATGCTCGGCGCGGTAGTGGCCTTCCTGCTGATGCGCGCGGTACATCCGGAAACCGTGGCCGGTGACACCTGGGCCGGCATGGCCGCGTTGGCCGGCAGCTGGATCGGGGGTGGCGCCAACATGCTGGCGATGCGCGAAGTGTTCGACGTCAACGCCACCACGTTCGGCCAGTTCGCAGTGGTCGACGTGGGTGTCGGTTACGTGTGGATGGCTGCGCTGATCTTCCTGGCCGGTCGTGCCGCGAAGATCGATGCCCGCAGTGGCGCCGATACCTCGGCCATCGATGAACTGAAGGAGCGCATCGCGCGCTTCCAGGCCGAACACGAGCGCATTCCCAGCCTCACCGACCTGATGCTGATCGTGGCGGTGGCCTTTGGTGGTGTCGGCCTGGCCCACGCCATCGGCGCGCCGCTGGCGGCATGGTTCAAGGCCAACGTCAGCTGGGCCGCGCAGTTCAGCCTGGACGCACCGTTCGTATGGGTGGTGGTGCTGTCGACCACGCTGGGCCTCAGCCTCAGTTTCACCCGTGCGCGCAATCTCGAAGGCGCGGGCGCATCGCGTCTGGGCTCGCTGCTGCTGTACTTCCTGATCGCCTGCATCGGCATGCAGATGGATCTGCTGGCGCTGCTGGATCGCCCGTGGCTGTTCCTGCTGGGCATCATCTGGATCAGCGTGCACATCGTGCTGCTGTGGTGCCTGGGCAAGCTGCTGAAAGTGCCGTTCTTCTACTTCGCCATCGGCTCGCAGTCGAACATCGGCGGGCCGGCCTCGGCGCCAGTGGTGGCCGCCGCGTTCCATCCGGCCTTGGCGCCGGTGGGCGTGCTGCTGGGCACGATGGGCTATGCCACCGGCACCTACCTGGCCTACATCGTCGGCATCACCCTGCGCGCACTGGCCGGGCAGGGGTGATGGGTAGTGCCGGCCGCWGGCCGGCAACCWCCWGAGCCTGGAAAGCATCGCCWGGTTGCCGGCCACCGGCCGSCACTACCGGTGCTCTACGCCACCGGCAATCCGCGTTCGATCAACCACGCCTTCGCGTCTTCGGCGTCCTGTTCAAACCACGCCTGTGTCGACCCCAGCCGATACGTATACCCCCAGGCATCCATGTCGGCCATCAACCGCGCACTGCCAACACCAGGCAGCTGCCCGGCCAGCACGATCTGCAGGTAGCAGGTGGCATCTTCCTCGGCCACCGAATCGGTGGCGTCGGTGTGCACCTGCGCGCGCCGCTCCGGTGGCAATACGATCAGGTGGCAGGCTTCGTGCAGCATCGAATGCACGGGGGTGTCATCGCGCACGTACACGTTGCTGGCGATGATGCCGGCCTCGGGCTCGCCCCAGTAGCTGCCGGGAATCGGTTCGCCGGCCGCCACATGGTGCAGCAGCAGGCCATGCGCGGCGAGCAGGCACTGCGCATCGGCGAAGGCGATGTCGCCCACGCAGGTGATGTCCACGGCGGTTGTCGTATCGGTCATGCAGGTCACGCAGCCCCGCCCATGCAGGCACGGGCGGGGCAGGGCATCAGGGTTTTTCCGGGCCTTCAGGCAGCGCCACGGAGATGTCCAGCACATCGTGCTGGCCATCCTTCACCAGGTCGACCTTCACTGCATCGACGTCGATGTTCACGTACTTCTTGATCACTTCCAGCAGCTCGCGCTGCAGCAGCGGCAGGTAGTCCGGGCCACCGCGGTGGCTGCGTTCCTGCGCGATGATGATCTGCAGGCGGTTCTTTGCGGTTTCGGCGGTGGTCTTCTTCGCTTTGAGGAAATCGAACAGGCCCATGCTTACCCTCCGAACAGCTTGCTGAAGAAGCCCTTCTTCTCGACGCTGGTGAAGCGCATCGGGCGATCTTCGCCGAGGATGCGCGCGACGGCGTCGTCATACGCCTGGCCGGCGGCGGATTCGACATCCAGGATGACCGGCTCGCCCTTGTTGGAGGCATTGAGCACGTCGCCCGATTCGGGGATCACGCCGATGGCCTTCAGCCCCAGCACTTCCTCGACATCGGCGATGCTGAGCATCTCGCCGGTTTCCACGCGCAGCGGGGTGTAGCGGGTCAGCAGCAGGAAGGCCGGCACGTTCTGGCCGGATTCGGCCTTGTGGGTCTTCGAATCCAGCAGGCCGATGATGCGGTCGGAGTCGCGCACCGAGGACACTTCCGGGTTCACCACCACCACGGCGCGGTCGGCGAAGTACATCGCCAGGAACGCACCCTTCTCGATGCCGGCCGGCGAGTCGCAGATGATGTAGTCGAAGCCATCGGCGGCCAGGTCCTTCAGGACCTTGCCCACGCCTTCCTGGGTCAGTGCATCCTTGTCGCGGGTCTGCGAGGCGGCCAGCACGTACAGGTTGTCGAAGCGCTTGTCCTTGATCAGGGCCTGCTTGAGGGTGGCTTCGCCGTGCACGACGTTGACGAAGTCGTATACCACGCGGCGTTCGCAGCCCATGATCAGGTCGAGGTTGCGCAGGCCGACGTCGAAGTCGATCACCGCCACTTTCTTGCCGCGCCGCGCCAGGCCACAGGCCAGGCTCGCGCTGGAAGTGGTCTTGCCCACGCCGCCCTTGCCGGAGGTGACTACGATGATTTCAGCCAAAGGACTTCTCCTGGTTCTGCATTAGTTTGGGGCTGCGTCAGTCCAGCGCAGCGATCTTGATCTGGTCCTGTTCCAGCCACACCTGCACGGCCTTGCTGCGCAGGTTGTCCGGCACATCGTCCAGTACCTTGTAGTGGCCTGCAATGGCCACCAGTTCCGCATGGAAATCACGGCAGAAGATGCGTGCCGCGGTGTTGCCCTGGGCCCCTGCCAGCGCGCGGCCGCGCAGGGTGCCGTAGATATGGATGCTGCCATCGGCGATGACCTCGGCGCCGGCGCCGACGGTGGCCATCACGGTCAGGTCGCAGTTTTCGGCGTACAGCTGCTGGCCCGAACGCACGTTGCCCAGCTGCATGCGGCCCGGCTGCGGCGCAGCGGCGTCGGCCACCTTGGCCACCGGTGCGGCCGGGGCCGGCTTCGGTTCGGCACGCACGGCGCGGCGCGGTTCCGGCGCGGGCGGCGGTGCCGGCTCGGCCTCGGCACGTTCGTACTGGGCGCGGAACTTGGCCAGCAGCGGCAGGCCGAGCTGCTGCGAGAGCAGGTCGACCGCGCTGGTGCCATAGGCCAGCGCCACCGGCAGCACGCCGGCGCTGCGCAGGCCATCGACCAGCGCCTGCGCGGTGGCCACGTCCGGCACCTGGCTCAGGCCGCCGAAATCGAGGATCACCGCCGCGCGGCCGAACAGCTTCGGCGCACGGGTCACGCGCTCGCGCATTTCCTGCACGAGGCGTTCGACATCAAGGGTACGGATGCGCAGGTTGGCGATGCCCACCTGGCCGATCTTCAGTTCACCGGCCTGTTCGTAATCGAAATTCACCGCCACGCTCAGGTCCCCGTCGGCCGCTGTGCCTGCGCCGGCAGCTGCCGGGCGCGTGTCCATGCCACATCCGGCAGCTTGCCGCCGTAGGTCTCCTGGACCCACGGGTAGCTGCACAGTTCCTTGGCCAGCATGCTGGCACGCACATCGACCTGGGCCATGGTGTTCTGGCCCAGCTCGCGGAAGCCGAAGCTGCCGTGGAAGAGCAGGGCGGCATCGGCGCCATGGTCGAGGAACACTTCGCAGGTCATCTGCGGGTAGCGCAGCTCGGCGAAGCTCTGCGCATCGGCATAGAACGCACGGCCGACGCCACCACCGCGGCGGCGGCTGGCGACCACGATGCGGTCGATGTAGAAGAACGGGGTGTCCAGCTGCTGCTTGAACCAGGCGAAGTTGCTGCTGTCGTGCTGGCTGTCGCTGCCGAAGCCGATCAGGAAGCCGGCCAGGTTGCCGTCGCGCTCGGCGACGCGGAAATACTCAGCGGTCTCGTAGAACAGGCGCAGGCGGGCCGCATCCAGGGGAAGGATGGCCAGGCCAGCGTTGTTGTTCAAAGCCAGGACGGAATCGAGCTCGTGCTCGCGCACGTCGCGGATGACAATCGACATTGTGACTCCGTGGGGTAACGCGGTTGGTCCATCAAGGGACCCTGCGCACGATTATTGCATGCCCGGGGTGGGCTGCGGCATGAACAGGCGACCGGGCAGGCATGACTTCCGTGGGGTGCGGTGCGCAGGCCGGGCCCGTAGAGTGCTGCCATGTTGGGAGTCCTCAGCCATACCCGCGTCCTCCGCCTGGCCGGCCTGTTCACCTGGGTCATGGTCGGCCTGCCGTTGGCGTACTCGCAGTTCGAGAACCTGCACAGCCGCGGTGACATGGGGGGCTGGGCGGTGCTGTTGTTCGTCGCCTACCTGTCCTTCGGTACCTCGTATTACTGGCTGACCCGTATCCTGCGCAGCGACAGCCCCACCAGCTGGCTGGACCGCGGGCTGCTGTTGCTGCTGACGATCTCGGCGCTGGGCGTCAGTTTCCTCAGCGGCTCGGGCCTGGGCAGCATCCTGATGATGGTGGCCGCCGGAGTCATTCCGTGGATGCTGTCGGTGCGCCTGGGCGTGCTGTGGCTGCTGGTCAGCCAGCTGGCGGTGGCCCCGGTCTACTACATGCTGCTGCGCTTCCCGTTGTTCGAAGCGGTGATGCAGTCGCTGCTGTATGGCGGCTTCTCCATGTTCATCTTCGTGACCAGCCTGGTGGCCCGCCAGCAGACCGAGGCGCGCGACGAGCAGCGTCGGCTCAACTCGGAGCTGCGTGCCACCCGCGCCCTGCTGGCCGAAAGTGCGCGGGTCAACGAGCGCACCCGTATCTCGCGCGAGCTGCATGACCTGCTGGGCCACCAGCTGACCGCGCTGACCCTGAACCTGGAAGTGGCCGGGCACCTGGCCGAAGGGCAGGCGCTGGAACATGTGAAGCGCTCGCACGCATTGGCCAAGCTGCTGCTGGGCAACGTACGCGAGGTGGTCAGCCAGCTGCGCGAGACCGGCGCCATCGATCTGGCCGCGGCGCTGCGCCCGCTGACCGAGAATGTGCCTTCGCTGGACATCCAGCTGGACATCGAGGATCCGCTGAACGTGGAGGACCCGCAGCGGGCCCACGTGCTGCTGCGCTGCACGCAGGAGATCATCACCAACGCGGTGCGCCACGCCGGTGCCCGCCACCTGTGGATCAAGGTGTACCGTGAAGCCCCTGACCGGGTGGTGGTGGAGGCCCGCGACGACGGTGTCGGCGCGGACATGGTCAATGTGGGCAATGGCTTGCGCGGCATGCGCGAGCGCCTGCAACAATGTGGTGGCCAGCTGCAGATCGAGACCCGTCCCGGCGAAGGCTTCCGCCTGCGGGCGACGGTGCCGGCAACGGTGCTGGTGGCCGCCCTTACCAAGGTTCCTGAAGGAGTACGTTGATGATTCGCGTCTGCCTGGTTGATGACCAAACCCTGGTGCGGCAGGGAATCCGCTCCCTGCTGGCACTCGACGATGGCATCGAGGTGGTGGCCGAGGCCGGCGATGGCCGGCAGGCGGTGGAGCTGATCCCGCAGGTGCGCCCCGACGTGGTGCTGATGGACATGCGCATGCCGGTGATGTCCGGGCTGGAAGCGCTGCAGGTGCTGTCGCGGCAGGAACAGCTGCCGCCAACCATCATCCTCACCACCTTCGACGACGATCAGCTGGTGCTGGCCGGCCTCAAGGCCGGTGCCAAGGGTTACCTGCTCAAGGATGTGACCCTGGCGCAGCTGGTCGGTGCCATCCGGACCGTGGCCGAAGGCGGCTCGCTGGTGCAGCCGGCGGTGACGCAGCGCCTGTTGTCGGGCCTGGAGCACATGCGCAACGAGTTCGTCAGCCTGGACCGCCCGGACCCGCTGACCGACCGCGAGACCGAGATCCTGCGGCTGATGGCCAGCGGTTTCTCCAACAAGGAGATCGCCAATTCGCTGGGGGTCGCCGAAGGCACCATCAAGAACCACGTGTCCAACATCCTCTCCAAGCTGGGGGTGCGCGACCGTACGCGCGCGGTACTGAAGGCGTTCGAACTCCAGCTGGTCTGAGGAAAATCGTTTCAGTACAAAGACTTGGATGGTGGCAGGGGGTTCCGGCCAAGGTTGCCCCCTACTTGCCGGGTAGCGGTATGCGTTACCCTTCGAATTCTTTGTCCATACAAATACGCAGCCGGCAGGGAAACCGGTGCGCCAATCCCGATAAACAATGCCCGCGAAGCCTGCTAGGATTGGCGCTTCGCTTCAATCAACCCGGCCGTGGGATCGGCCCCGGAGACTCTCTGAATGACCCGTATTATCGAGTTCCTGATCGCCTTGGGGATCGTGGCTGGCCTGTTCGTCATCATTGGCGTATGTCTGCCGGGCGAGCGTCACATCACCGAAAGCATCGAGACCAACCGCAAGATGACGATCGTGTACGACACGGTCAGCAGCCTGCGCCGCTTCAAGGACTGGAACCCGCTGGTACTGCGCGATCCCGCCGTTGAACTGAAGCTGTCCGGCCCGGCCTCCGGCAAGGGTGCCACCCTGGACTTCACCTCCAAGGACCTGGGCACCGGTTCCTGGAAGATCACCGACGCCGAAGAGAACAAGCGCGTTGCGATCGCCATCGAAGACGCCACCAAGGGTCACGACAAGGTCACCACCTTCACCCTGGAGCCGACCGGCAAGGGCGGCCGTAACGTCAAGATCACCCAGGACTACTCGGTGAAGTACGGCTTCGACCTGTTCGGCCGTTACGCCGGCCTGTATGTCAGCCGCCAGATCGGCGACGACATCAAGATGGGTCTGTCGCGCATGGCCAACATGCTCGCCAGCGTGCCGAACGTCGACTACCGCACCCCGGAAGCGCCGCTGACCGATCTGGCCATCGTCGATGTGCCGGCCGAGGACCTGCTGGTCGTCAACGCCGGTAACGTGGATCGCGGTCAGGACACGATCACCAAGTCGATCAAGGACAACCAGGAGTGGATCAAGCGCGTCATGGAGGCCAATGGCCTTGAAGCCGCCGGTCCGTTCCGCATCATCACCACCGACTTCGGTCAGGAGAAGTACGCCTTCGACATCGCACAGCCGGTGAAGAAGAAGGGTGCTGAAGGTGCTGCTGCTGAGGCCCTGACCGTCAAGATCGACGGTGGCGCTCCGGTCAAGTACGTGCACGTCGCTCCGCACCGCTCGGCACATGCGGCCTACACCGGCCACATGGCGGGTCTGGACGTGGCCCGCAACGGCCTGCGCGCCTGGGCCGTGACGGCGGGCAACGAAGTGATCGACCGTCCGTACGAATCCTGGAAGGGCGGCATCGACAAGTCGTTCACTCCGGAAGGTACCTACGACATCTACTGGGCCGTCAAGTAAGCCTCGGCTGGCCCATGTAATGCTGGACACGAAAACGCGCCGCTCATTGCGGCGCGTTTTTTTTCATCTGGCGCCCGGCAAGGGGCGCTATGCAAGGAGCCCTCATGTTCAACCTGGAACGTCGCGCACGTAAGCCTTCCCTGCTGGCCTGTCTCGGCGCGCTGCTGGCGGCCGCCTCGATCGGTCTGTCCGCCTACGCATCGCACGGTGTGGCCGACCCGCTGGCGCAGCAGCATCTGAACATGGCAGCACTGTACGCGTTCGCACACGGTGCGGTACTGATGGCGCTCGGGCCGCGCGCGCAGGGCGCGATCGCGCACCTGGCGCTGTACGTGCTGCTGCTGGGCGTGCTGCTGTTCTCCGGCAGCCTGGTGGGCGGCGCGCTGTGGCAGTGGCCGACGCGGATGGCGCCGATCGGTGGCACCAGCATGATGGCCGGATGGGTGTTGCTGGCGATCAATGCGTTGAGGCGGTGACTGAGTCGAGATTGTCGCTTCAATCCGTGCTGATGCGATCTGCACCGTTCATGGGCGTTACTTTTCTTTTCGCGCGAAAAGAAAAGTAACCAAAAGAAACGCGCCGCCGGCCGCGAGCCGGTGCTGCGCACCGGTCCCCTGTGCTCCTCGGCCCGTCGAGGGACGGTGCGGAGAGCAGCCGAGCATGGCTCGGCTCTACGGAATCGCACGCACCTCTTCGCCCTCGTCGGACCCGCGGTGCTCGGCTCGCTTGAAGGCGGACCCGACAGCTGCGCGCTGGTCTGTTGTAGAGGCTTCGAGCGAAGCGACCCGCTTTTGTCTTTGCTCTCTTGTTCCATTCCGTGGCGGACGCACACGGAATAATTCCATCCCGCCCACGGCCATGCGCTGACCGCTCCAGGCTTTCGCCGCGAGGGGCTCAGCCGTTGGCCGGCTTCCAGCACCAGTGCCACGGCTCGTAGACGATGCCGTGCGGGTTGTCGCGCGGGTAGCTCAGCTGGAAGCCGTGCTCACCGGCATGGGCCTGCAGCCAGGCGAACGCGTCGGTGGCTTCGAAGGTCTCTTCGGCGGGAGCATCGCCGGGCGTACCAATGTCCAGCGCGTGGCCGCTGTGGTGTTCGCTGAAACCCGGGGCGGCATTGACCTTCAGGATCTCCGCCACGCTCAAGCCGCGCGCCAGTTTCCGTTCGAAGATGCCCAACTGGTAGGCATGGCTGCGGAAGCCGGAGATGGCGTCCAGCGCAATGCCATCCTGTGCCGCGTGCAGTCGCATGCGGCGCCAGCCCTGTGCGGCGCCGCGACGCAGCCACAGTGGGCGGGCGAAACGGTCACGGCCTGCGAAGTGCAGCAGACAGGGCTCCGGCTCGAGCGGCAGGCCGCTGTCGTCGGCGTAGCGCTGTGCATCCAGGCCAAGCTGCTGCAGGCGCTGCTGCAGTCCCGCCAGCGGCAGCCATTGTTCTTCCAGTGACGCGCCGAGCGGCCGTGCCAACGGCGCGTCCAGCAACGCCAGGGCCTCCTCGACACCGGGCTCGCGCGGCAGGCGCGGCACCAGCGAATGGACGCCACGCGCCAGCACTGCTGCCAGGTAACGGCCATCACGCTTGCGCCGCAGCACCCATTGCGCCTGTGCCAGCAGGCGTGCATCGGCATTGCTGCGTGCGCGCAGCAGATCGGCGGGCCACAGCTCGATGGCTTCGGTATTGATCAGCAGGGGCGGGCGTCGTTGCATCGCCCCAGCTTACTGCTGCGGTGCCGGTGCGGCCACCTTGCGCAGTGCCTCCAGCAGCGCCTGTGGCCTATCCAGGCTGAGCAGCAGGGTGCTGCCATCGCGTACCGGCAGCACCAGGACGCGGCTGCGGTCGGTGACCAGCGCAAAACCCTTGCCACCGCCCTGCAGGCGGAAATGTCCGGAATGGAAGCCTGGCATCGAATAGCCATTGGTCTTGAAGCGGATGCCATAGCGGCGATCGTGGCCGAGGTCGACCACCTCGGCCTGGTCCAGGCGCAGCTGCGCCACCGGCACCCGCCGCCGGTACATCGTTGAACGTACGTCCAGCACGTCGCCATCGAACTCCACCCGGCGCCGGAAGAAGGCCAGGCCCAGCCCGATGCCGAGCGCGGCGATCACCACCAGGCTCCATGCCGCGCTGCCGCCCATGCGGAACCACGGCGGCGACAGGGTCACCTCCATCCACGGTGCGTCGGCCCGGGTCGTGTGCAGCTGTGCGTAGACGCTGATGGCGAAGGCCAGCAGCAGGGGCAACACCACCCAGAGCACGCGGAACGGCGAGCTCTCCGCCACGTCGAAGCGTTTCGGATCGCTGCCGCTCATCGCTGCGCCTTGATCCAGGTGGCCACGTCATCGATCAGCGTCGCATCGACATGGCCCGGTTGCGCGTATTCCTGCAGGGAGCTGGGGCCGCTGCCGGCAATGCCGATGTGGTTGAGTGCCGGATAGGCCCGCCATTGCACGTCGCTGCGACCGGCCAGCGCCTGCTGCCAGAGCGCCCAGTCGGCGTCGGGTACCTGGAAGTCGCGGCCGCCGTGCAGCATCAGCATCGGCGTGCGCAGGGCCTGTGCATCGGCACGTGCGTTGACCGCCTCCACGCTCTTCCAGAACGATTGTGGAACGCCCAGTGGCAGTTCGCTCGCTGGCGCCGGTGCATCACTGCGCGCCGCCGCGATCTGCGCGTCAAGACGGTCGAGGAAGGCCTGTTCCGGTGCGCTGATGCTGCCGTCCAGTGCCATCAGGTAGAGGTTCTGTTCCGGCAACAGTTCCAGCAGCGTGCGTGCGGGCGCAGCCCACAGGATCGCGCCGCGTGCCTGCGGCCAGCGGCTGGCGATGCGCGGGGCGAGCATGCCGCCCTGGCTGTGGCCCATCACGAACACGCGCTTGCGGTCGATGTGGGGGGCAGCCGCCAGGCTGGCCAGGGCGGCCTCCGCATCCAGCGTGGTTTCGTCATCGACGGTGAAGTGGTCGTTGGCGAAATCCTGCGGGCGGGCGAGCGTGCGCTTGTCATAGCGCAGCACGGCAATGCCCTGGGCGGCCAGGCCGCGGGCAACATCCAGGAACGGTCGACTGCCACCGATGGTCTCATCGCGGTCCTGCGGACCCGAACCATGCACCAGCACCACCGCCGGGAAGGGGCCTTTCCCCTTCGGCAGTGCCAGGGTGCCGGGCAGGGCGCCGCGCGCCTGCGGCACGCTGAAGTCCACTTCGCTGTAGCGGGCATCGGCCGGTGGCGGTGGTGCCTTGTCGGCCGCAGCGGGCCGCAGCATCAGGCCGGCCACCTTGTCCTGTGCATCCACCGCTACCTGCGCATCGACGCGGCCGCTGGCGAACTTCAGTGGCACCACCACCAGCGTCATGCCCTGCTGTGTATTCACCTGGACGGCGCCGCGATCCTGCAGTGCACCCAATGAGTTCCACAAGGCGCCCAGTTTCTCGGCAGGCACGGCCTGGGCCATCTGCGGCGTGAACATCGCTTCCGCTTCGGCTACGCGCCCGGCCTGCAGGTGATCGAGCAGGCGGTTGGCGGTCTGCTGCGGTTCGGCGGCGATCACCGGGCAACTCAGCAGGGCCAGTGACAGCATGAGCAATCTGCGATGGCGCGACATGGCTACTGCTCCTTCTTGAAGACCAGCATGGCCGGGCGCATCGGCGCCGGAATGATGATGTTGACCAGTTCCCAGCCCAGCTGGCCCTGTCGGGTCAGTTCACTCTGGATGTCCTCGGCCTTCAGGACACCCATCATCGTGGTCTTCACTTCGATCGTCTGGTAACTCCAGCGCGTGCTCATTCCTTGTCCTCCGGCGATGGCGTGGGTTTTGGCAGGCGTCCTGCCCTGCGCAGGGCGTCGCGCAGCACGTATTCGATCTGCGCGTTGAGGCTGCGCAGTTCGTCGTCGGCCCAGCGCTGCGCCGCGGCCAGGACCTCGGCGTTGATGCGCAGCGGATAGGCTTTCTTCTCACTCATGAAAACTCCTGGCGGGGCGGTGGGGCGCCCCGTTGCGAGGGTGGTTCAGTACAGCGAACCGGCGTTGACGATCGGCTGGGTGCCGCGGTCCGAGCACAGAACGGTCAGCAGGTTGCTGACCATGTGCGCCTTGCGTTCCTCGTCCAGTTCAACCACGCCGTTCTTCTGCAGTTCGGCCAGGGCCATTTCGACCATGCCGACGGCACCAGCCACGATGCGCGTGCGTGCGGCGATCACCGCGTTGGCCTGCTGGCGCTGCAGCATGGCCTGGGCAATTTCAGCGGCGTAGGCGAGGTGGCTGATGCGTGCGTCGATCACCTGCACACCCGCATCGGCCAGGCGCTCGGCCAGCTCGTTCTTCAGGTGCTGGGAGATCTCGCTGGCGTGGCTGCGCAGGGCCAGTTGGCCATCCTCGTGCTGGTCGTAGGGATAGCTGGTGGCCATCGCACGCAGCGCCGATTCGGACTGGATGTGCACGAAGCTCTCGTAGTCGTCCACGTTGTAGACCGCTTCGGAGGCGTCGACCACCTGCCAGACGATCACCGCGGCGATCTCGATCGGGCTGCCGTCCAGCTCGTTGACCTTCAGCTTGCCGCTCTCGAAGTTGCGCACGCGCTGGCTGACCCGGCGCTTGGCGTAGAAGGGGTTGTTCCAGCGCAGGCCGTTGTCCTTGACGGTGCCGACGTACTTGCCGAACAGGCTCAGCACCGCCGCCTGGTTGGGCTGGATGGTGTACAGGCCGGCCAGGATGAAGACCGCGGCAGCGACCACCAGCACGCCGGCCAGCATCAGCAGCAGGTTGGGCGAGCCGGTGCTGGCCTTGGCCGCCGCCCCCAGCACGAACAGCGCGCCGCCGGCCAGCGCGGCCAGCAGGGATCCGGCCAGGGTGCCGAGGCCGTTGAGGGAGGCAAGCGACTTCTCTTTCATGGCGGTACGTCCTTGAGGGTTCGGAGTGAAGATATCAAAGTGATATCACTTGTCGACTACCGTTCGTCGGATGCCATGGCCCGGGTGCCCGGCCAGCTAGAATGCCCACCCGCCTTCACATCGCTGCTGGAATCGCCATGGCCAAGCTTGGAACTCCGTTGTCCCCCTCCGCCACCCGCGTGCTGCTGCTGGGCTCGGGCGAACTCGGCAAGGAGGTGGCCATCGAGCTGCAGCGGCTGGGCGTGGAGGTGATCGCCGCCGACCGTTACGCCGACGCCCCGGCGATGCAGGTCGCACACCGCTCGCATGTAATCGACATGCTCGACGCGATGGCCCTGCGCGCGCTGATCTCCCAGGAGCAGCCGCACCTGGTGGTGCCGGAGATCGAGGCGATCCACACCGAGACCCTGGTGCAGCTGGAGCAGGAACAAGGCCTGCGGGTGATCCCGACCGCGCGCGCCGCGCGCCTGACCATGGACCGCGAGGGCATCCGCCGCCTGGCCGCCGAAACCCTGGGCCTGCCGACCTCGCCGTACCGCTTCGTCGATACCGAAGCCGAGTACCGCGCCGCCGTGGCCGCCATCGGCCTGCCGTGCGTGGTCAAGCCGGTGATGTCGTCCTCGGGCAAGGGCCAGAGCACCCTGCGCAGCGAGGCGGACATCGCCCCGGCCTGGGAGTACGCGCAGACCGGTGGCCGCGCCGGAGCCGGTCGCTGCATCGTCGAAGGCTTCATCGACTTCGACTACGAGATCACCCTGCTGACCGTGCGCCACGCTGGCGGCACGTCGTTCTGCGCACCGATCGGCCACCTGCAGAAGGACGGTGACTACCGCGAAAGCTGGCAGCCGCAGCCGATGTCGAGCGCGGCACTGGCGCGTGCCGAAGAGATTTCGCGCGCGATCACCGATGACCTCGGTGGCTGGGGCCTGTTTGGCGTCGAGCTGTTCGTGAAGGGCGACGAGGTGTGGTTCAGCGAAGTGTCGCCGCGCCCGCACGACACCGGCCTGGTGACCCTGGTGTCGCAGGAACTGAGCGAGTTCGCGCTGCATGCGCGCGCCATCCTCGGCCTGCCGATCCCGGTGATCCGCCAGAGTGGCCCGTCGGCCTCGTGCGCACTGCTGGCGCATGGCGAGGGCGTGCCGTACTTCAACAACGTCGCCGCTGCGCTGCAGGTGCCCGATACCGCGGTGCGCCTGTTCGGCAAGCCCAGCGTGCACGGTCATCGCCGCGTCGGCGTGACCCTGGCGCGCGCGGAAACCATCGACGAAGCCCGCGCCATCGCGCGTGATGCCGCCGAAGCCACCGGCGTCGAACTGCGCCCGTAAAACAAAAAGGGGACGGAGGGGATTAAGTCGTTTGTGGCACAAACGACTTAATCCCCTCCGTCCCCTTTTTTGAGAAGCCGCCGGGCATGGCCCGGCGCTACCGGGTTACTTCACATCCACCCACACCAGGTGGTGGTCGCTGCCGTCGGCGATCTTCGCTTCCGGGCTTTCATTGGCCGGCCAGAAGATGCCGCTGCCCACGTATTCGAAACCGGTCGAGGGCAGGACGTAGTCCAGGCGCATGGTGCCGGACTTCGGGCCGAAATCGCCGGTGGCGTGGAACGGCGCGCCCTTGCGCTCGATGCCCTTGGCTGCATACGCCAGGCTGGTCTGCTCGCCACCGACGCTGCGCGGGGTGGGGTAGCGCAGCACGCGGGCGTTCTCGATCAGTTCGACGATCGCCTCATGGCGGCCATCGCCATCGACCGGGTCGTTGTTGAGGTCGCCGAGGATCACGAAGCGCGCGTCCTGCGCCAGGCCACCGCACTGGCCCTTGTCGTCGCACAGCCACGGCTTGTCACCCTTGGACAGGTATTCCTGCCACAGGCGCAGTTCGTCGTGGTTGCGTGCTGCGTTACGCTTCTCCGGGCCGTCGAACACCGGCGGGGTCGGGTGCGAGACCAGCGCGTGGACCACGCCGGCCGGGGTCTTCACCGGCACGTCCCAATGCGACTTGGAGGACAGCCGCAGCTGCGACCACACGTGGTCGTTGTAGAAGCTCTTGCCGGTGCGCGGGTCAACCGGACGGATCGCGCCGGGCATCGAGCTCCACTTCAGCAGCTGGAAGCTGCGCACCTTGGCTTCATCGATCGGGTAGCGCGACAGCACCAGCATGCCGTACTGGCCCGGGTGCAGGCCGTAGCCCCAGGCATCGTTGCCGCGGCTGCGGCCTTCGCCGCCGACCACGCCGTTGCCGTCAAGGTCCAGGCCGCTGGGCACGCCGGTATTGACCGGCGCCAGGTAGCGGTAGGCGAAGTGCAGCGGCTTGCCGCCACCGGGCTGGGCCACTTCCAGGTAGCGTTTCTGGAACAGCTCGGCGGCGCGGTGCGCGTCGTCGAAGTCGAACTCGTTCAGCAGCACCAGGTCCGGGCGCACCTGCTGCAGTACCGCGGCGATCTTGCGTGCGTGTTCGCTGTCGCCTTCCAGCTCCTTGATCAGGCCGCCGGCGTCGTCGGAGTACAGCGAAGTGTTGTAGGTGGCCAGGCGCAGCGCAGTGGACGGCTTTTCGGTCATCGCGGGGGACGTGGCGAAGGCGGGGGCGGTGGCGCCGCAGAGCAGGGCCAGGGCGAGGATCAGGGGTTTGGCGTTCATCCCCCTATTCTGCACCCGGCCCGGTGTCAGCGGTTTGTCAGCGCCCGTCCAGTTCGCTGTCGAAATCGTGCCAGCGGCGGCCGTCGTACGCCTCCAGCGGATGGAAGCGGCGCTTGTAGTCCATCTTCTGGTGGCCACGGATCCAGTAGCCCAGGTACACGTGCGGCAGCCCCTCGCGGCGGGCCCACTCGATCTGCTGCAGGATCGCGAAGGTGCCCAGCCCGCGCGCGGCGTGGTCCGGGTCGAAGAAGGTGTAGACCGCCGACAGGCCATGCTCGGTCACGTCGGTCACCGCCACCCCCAGCAGCTGGCTGGGCTGGCCGTCGTGCGCGGGCAGGCGCATTTCCATGAAGCGGGTGTGCGACCAGCTGCCGATCAGGAACTGCTCGAACTCGTGCGGGCCGTGGTCGTCCATGCCGCCGTTGGCGTGGCGGTGGGTGAGATAGCGGTGGTACAGCGCGAACAGGTCGTCGCGGGCGGTGGCGGCGGTGATCCGCACCTCCAGGTCGTCATTGCGGGTGGCGCAGCGGCGCTGGCTGCGGTCCGGGGCGAAGCGCGCCACCGGGATGCGCACCGCCACGCAGGCCTGGCAGTGCGCGCAATGCGGGCGGTAGACCAGGTCGCCACTGCGGCGGAAGCCCCAGCTCAATGCCAGCGGATACAGGCCACCGAGGCGGCGATCGTGCGGATCCAGCACCAGGTCGCGCGCCACCCGGTCAGACCAGTACCCGCAGGGGTGCTCGCCGGTCTGGAAAAGTCGCAGTTCGTCGTCTCTGTCGCCGTGTATCGCCATGGGCACAGCATAGCCCCAGCTCGGCGCAGTGGCGGCGACTGTCCGCCGGATGAATGGAACCGGCCGAGGCGTCAACCGATGTCGCGCCCGGGCGTTGTTGTCTCCCGAGGGTGAAGTGATCACCCCGACGCAATTCCCATCCCCAGGAGTGACCCCATGATCCGTACCCCCCTGCTGCTGGCCCTGCTGCTGGGCACCTCCGCTTCCGGCATCGCGCTGGCGGCCGACACCCCGGCCGCGCCGGCACAGCGCCCGGCCAAGCTGGACACCAACGGCGACGGCGTCATCGACCGCAGCGAGGCGGCTGCCAACCCGCGCCTGGCCGCGAAGTTCGACGAACTGGACAAGAACAAGGACGGCAAGCTTTCGCGCGATGAGATGCCGCGCTGGCAGCATGGCCGCCGTGGCCACGGCGGTGAGCGCTGGGCCAAGCTGGACGTCAACAAGGATGGCCGCATCAGTCGCGAGGAAGCCAAGGCCGATCCGCGCCTGGCCGCGCGTTTCGACCAGCTCGACCTCAACAAGGATGGCTACCTGGACAAGGCCGACCGCGAGCTGCGCATGAAGCAGCGTCGTGACGCCTGGTTCGCTGCCGCCGACACCAACAAGGATGGCCAGCTGAGCAAGGCCGAGTTCGATGCCGCCAAGGGCCCGATGCACGGCGGCCCGCGTCATGGTGGTCCGCGTGATGGCGCTGCGCCGAAGCCGCAGCGCTGAGTTTCAATGCAGTGATTGATGACAACGCCGGCGTACTGCCGGCGCTGTCCGTTACAGGCGGCCGCTGCGCATCAGCGAGTACACCACAAGCGCGATGACCATCAGGTTCATGGCGATGATGCCGGTGCGGCCGTACATCGATTCGAATTTCCAGTTGATGCCGGTTCGTCCGCGGCGGGTCGAATCGCGCGCGATCATCGGTGCCATCACCCGCTGCAGCGGCACCAGGCACTGGTAGTTGACCACGGCCAGGCCTACCGCCAGCACCGTCAGCTGCACCCAGACCGGTGCCTGCAGCATGACCGCCAGCAGGATCGCCAGGCACCAGAACATGCCGGTGACGATGTTGAGATAGAGGAAGCGGCGTACCTCGGCCCGCTCTGCCGCAGTTTCGGTGTACGACATCAGGAAGCGTCCACCCAGATAGCTGCCGATCGCGCCACCGACTACGCCGCCGATCACCGCACCCCAGCTTTCGGCCGGCAGCACGTGCAACTGGCCCAATGTCGCGGTCAGCGACCCCATCGCGGTGCCGCCCGCAGCGCTGGCACCGCCGAGGCCCAGCTTGCTGCCGCCGATGCCGACGCCGGTGCCGAGCAGGATCGCGGCACTGGCCGTACCCGGCGCCGCGACCAGCACCATCGACACCACGGCGGTGGCGAATGCAGCGCTCGGTGCGCTGCTGCGCGCGAACTCACCGAAGCGCTGCAGCAGGCCGTCGCGCACCAGGGCACGGGCGCGCGACAGGCGCTTGCGCACGGCGGCGTCACTGAGCCCCAGCAGGTCGGCCACCTGCTGAGAACGCTGGCCTTCGCGGTAGTACAGCAACAGCACTTCGCGGCTGTCAGCGGGCAGCGCCGAGATGATGTCCTCGGCGGCGATCTCTTCTTCCACCCGCTGCAGGCGGTCGGCCGCGCCCGGGGCCGGATCGGCGGCCATGCCCATCGCCACCTCGGCGGCCTCGCCGGTCAGTGGCCGGCCACGCTGCGCGCGCAGCCAGTCGCGGGCCAGGTTGCGGGTGATCTGCCGCAGCCAGGGCAGGAAGCTGGTCGAGCTGCGCAGCTGGTGCAGCTGCTGCCAGCCCTTCACGAAGGCTTCCTGGGCAATGTCCTCGCTGGCCTGGCGGTCACGGGTGATGGCCAGCGCGATGGCGGTGACCGTGTTCTGGCAGGCCAGCACGATGCGGCCATAGGCGTGCTGGCAACCGCTGGCAGCAGCCGGCAGTTCGCGTTCCAGGGTCTGGTCGATCGATGCGGCGAACGTCGTCATGGCGGCGGCTCTCCTGCTGGGATTGTGTCCCAAGACGGAGCCGCGCGCCGTTTGTGACCGGCCTTCTGTGCGGTAGTGCCGGCCGCTGGCCGGCAACCGCAGCTCGCCGGACGGGTTCATGGGGCTGCCGGCCHGCGGCCGGCACTACCCGTGCGTCACTTCGAGGGCTGGATGCGGACCCGCACTTCTTCCTCTTCCGGCGCGGCCTGTGGCGCCGGTTGCGCCTGCTGCGGCTGGGCCTGCGGGGCAGGGGCCGGTGCCGCAGGCGCCGGGGCGCCGCGGTGGCGCAGGCCGATCACCAGCGCTACGCCGGCGATCACCACCAGCAGCGCGATGCGGATGCGCCAGGCCCAGCTGCGGCCGCCGCTGCCCGGTTCCGGCGCGTCGCGGAAGGCGAACTCGGCGGTCGGGTGGTCGCGACGGGTGGTGTCGAGCAGGCGCGCCTCGCGCAGGATTTCGCGCGCGCGCGGCTGGTCGTCGGCGCGCACGATCCACACCGCCGGGTAAGCATTGGCGTTGCCGAGGTCGGTATAGCTGAACTGGCCGCGGCGGCGGGTCTTGTACGAGCGCCCGTTGGTCACCTTGACGTCGATGCCATGCTCGCGCAGGAGCTCGGCGACGCCTTCGACGGTTTCCACGCGCTGGCTGCTGAAGATCTGGCGCATGGGGTTACTCCTTGGCCGGCACGGCGGCGGCCGCGGCCTGGTCGGGAACGACGCGGATCAGGCCTTCCTGCGCGGTGCTGGCCACCAGCACGCCGTTGCGGGTGAAGAACTGGCCGCGGGCCAGGCCGCGCGAATCCTGCGCGCTGGGGCTGTCCAGCGAGTACAGCAGCCAGTCGTCGGCGCGGAACGGGCGGTGGAACCAGATCGCGTGGTCGAGCGAGGCCATCTGCACGTGGGGGTGGTAGTAGCTGATGCCGTGCGGGAAGGTTGCCGTGCCCAGCAGGTGGAAGTCGGAGGCGTAGGCCAGCAGCGCCTGGTGCAGCTCCGGCGAATCGCCGACCGGCTCGCTCAGGCGCAGCCACACCTGGTGGTAGGGCGGGCGCTTGGGCGGATTCAGTTCGTCGCGGGGGTAGACGTGGCGGAACTCGAACGGGCCACCGCGCGACAGCCAGCGCTGCACCTTGATCGGCAGCCGTTCCAGCACTTCGGCCGGCAACGGGCGGTTCGGCTCGATGTCTTCCGGCTGCGGCACTTCGGGCATCTTGTGCTGGTGTTCGGCACCGGTCTCGGCCTGTTGGAACGAGGCTGCGCAGAAGAAGATCACCTTGCCATGCTGGATCGCGGTGACCCGGCGCACCGAGAAGCTGCCGCCATCACGGGTGCGGTCCACGTCGTAGACGATCGGGTGGTCGATGTTGCCGGCGCGCAGGAAGTAGGCGTGCAGCGAGTGCACGTGGCGGCCGTTGTCGACCGTGGCCTGCGCCGCGGCCAGCGCCTGGCCCAGCACCTGCCCGCCGAACACGTACTTGGTGCCGATGTCGCGGCTCTGCCCGCGGAACAGGTTGTCCTCCAGCCGCTCCAGGGTGAGCAGGTCGATCAGCTCGGAGACGACGGGTTCGGGCGTGTCGTTCAAGGGGGCGGCCACAGCAATGAGAAGGCCCCGATTATACCGGTGCAGCCCGACCCATCATCGGTAGTGCCGGCCGCTGGCCGGCAACCTCATGATCCTCCTGGGGCGCCTGCGGTTGCCGGCCAGCGGCCGGCACTGCCGTTTACTTGCCGAGGCGCGCCACCAGCGCCTGCAGCGCATTCTGCGCATCCGGGGCGAACCAGGCCTCGACGAAGCGGTCCAGCTGGATCAGGTCCGGGTGCAGGGCTTCGTGCAGGTCGGCGCGGGCGATGGCGCGGGTCAGCAGCATCGGCTGGCGCGGCTGCTTGAGCAGGTTCTGCAGCCAGGCGATGGCGCGCGCCACCACCAGGTCGCCTTCGGCCAGTTCATCGACCAGGCCGATCTGCAGCGCCTGTTCGGCCGGCACCAGCGAGCCGGTGGTCAGCAGCACGCCGGCGCGGTGCACGCCCACCGCACGGCGCAGCAGGCGCTGGATGCCCTCCGGTGCGATCAGGCCCACCTGCACTTCGTTCAGGCCGATGGCATACGGCCGCGACGGATCGGCGCTGCGCGCCATCACCCGGTAATCGCAGCACAGGGCCAGCACGCAGCCGCCCGCCGGGGCGTGGCCGGTGATCGCCGCGACCACCGGGATGCGGCTCTCGGCCAGCGTGCGCACGGCGCCAAAGAAGGCGTTCCAGGTGTCCAACAGCTTGTGCTTGTCATCGCCATGCGAGAGCAGGTGCGGCACGTCCATGCCGCCGGTGAAGATGCGCTCGCTGCCCGACAGCACGATGCCGTGCGCGTCTTCGGCCATGGCCAGCTCGATGGCATGGATCAACTGCCGGCACAGTTCGGTGTCCAGTGCGTTGACCGGCGGCCGCGCCAGGCGCAGTTCGCGGATGGGGCCATGGTTGATCACCTCGATGAGCGTCGTCATGCTGCGGTCTCGTTGCGAAGAAGGAACCTGGGCGATGATAACCAAACCATTCGTTGGCGTACTGTGGGTTCTGTGTGCGGCTGCAGCATCGGCCTCGGCCGCAGAACCGGCCTGCGTCACGGTGGAGCAGGGCTGGGCGCGGCTGCCACCGAATCCGGCGATGCCGATGACCGCCGGCTACGGCGTCATCCACAACGGCTGCCGCACGTCGGTGGCGATCACCGGCGCGACCAGCAGCGGCTTTGATGATGTGTCGCTGCATGAGACCACGATTGTCGATGGCATCAGCCGGATGCGCGCGATCGAGCGCCTGCCGCTGGCAGCCGGTGCGCGTGTCGAGCTCAAGCCCGGTGGCCTGCACCTGATGTTGATGCAGGGCAAGGGTGCGTTGAAGGAGGGCCAGGCGCTGCCCCTGCGGCTGCAGCTGGAAGGCGGTGGCGAAGTGAGTGCGACGTTGACCGTGCGCAAGGCCGCAAAATGATGATCGGGTAGTGCCGG
>NZ_RAVT01000009.1 GCF_013464915.1 Stenotrophomonas maltophilia | reverse complement strand
GCGGCCGGCACTACCAGGTCAACGGCCCAGCGCCCGGCGGATCTCCTCCAGCGCGCTGGGGTCATCCAGCGTCGACAGGTCGCCCGGGTCACGCTGTTCGGCCAGCGCCTGCAGCGACCGCCGCAGCAACTTGCCCGAACGGGTCTTGGGCAGTGCGTTGACCACATGCACGTGCGCCGGGCGCGCCACCGCGCCGAGCGAGGTGGTCACCGTGGCCATCATCTCTGCCACCACCGGCGCCGGGTCCTCACCATTGAGCCCCTGCTTGAGGGTAACGAACACCAGTGGCACCTGCCCCTTCAGCTCGTCCTTGACCCCGATCACCGCCGCCTCGGCCACGCGCGGATGGCTGGAAATAGCTTCCTCGATCTCACGCGTGCCGAGGCGGTGCCCGGCCACGTTGATCACATCATCGGTGCGCCCCAGGATGAAGGTGTAGCCATCGTCGTCGCGGATCGCCCAGTCCAGCGAGCTGTACAACAGTTCCTTGAAGTGGCTGAAGTAGCTCTGCAGGAAGCGGCTGTCATCATTCCACACCGTGCTCATGCAGCCTGGCGGCAACGGTGGCGACACCACCAGCACGCCCTTCTGCCCCGGCGCCACCTCCTCGCCGGTGTTCTCGTCGATCACCTTCATCCGGTAACCGAGATTGGGGAAGCCGGGCGAACCGAAGCGCACCGGCTTCATTTCCAGGCCCGGCAGCAGGGTCAGCGCCGGCCAGCCGGTTTCGGTCTGCCAGTAGTTGTCGATGATCGGCTTGCCCAGCGCTTCGCTGATCCAGTGCGCGGTGGGTTCGTCCAGCGGCTCACCAGCCAGGAACAGGTACTTCAGCGCGCGCAGATCGTGGCGATGGATGAAGTCTGCATCGTGCTTCTTCAGCACGCGGATGGCCGTGGGCGAGGAGAACATCGTGCGCACGTTGTACTGCTCACACAGCGCCCACCAGATGCCCGGGTCCGGGTTGGTCGGCAACCCTTCGTACAACAGCGAGGTGCAGCCGCCGATCAACGGACCATACACGTTGTAGGAATGGCCCACCGCCCAACCGACGTCGGAGGTGGAGAACATCACCTGGCCCGGCTTGCAGTCGAACACGGTCTCCATCGACTGCGCCATCGCCACCGCGTAACCACCCACGTCGCGCTGCACGCCTTTCGGCTTGCCGGTGGTGCCGGAGGTATACAGCAGGTAGCTCGGCTCGCTCGCCTCCAGCCACTGCACCGGCACGTCAACCTCACCGATCTGCGCGCGCAGGGTGGCGTACTCCACATCGCGGCCCGGCACGCGCGGTTCGGCTGCGTCCAGTCCGCGCGACACGATCAACACATGCGGTGGCGGCGAAGCCGCTTCGGCGCAGGCGGCGTCGACCATCGGCTTGTACGGAATCAGCTTGCCACCGCGCATGCCGGCATCGGCAGCGATCAGCAGCCTGGGCTTGGCGTCGTCGATGCGCAGCGCCAGGTTGTGCGCGGCAAAGCCACCGAAGACCACCGAGTGCACCGCGCCGATGCGCGCGCAGGCCAGCATCGCGAACACGGCTTCGGCCATGTTCGGCATGTAGATCACCACGCGGTCACCGTGACCGACACCGAGGTGCTTGAGCACGGCGGCGAAGTCGTTCACTTCGCGGTACAGCTGGCGATAGGTGATCTCGCGCGTGCTGTTGGTTTCGGTGGAGATGGCGACCAGCGCGAGCTGGTCGGCGCGCTCGGCCAGGTGGCGGTCGACGGCGTTGTAGCAGAGATTGGTCTCACCGCCGACGTACCAGCGCCGGAACGGCGGGTTGCTGTAATCCAGCACCTGCTGCGGCGGTTTATGCCAATGGATGCGTTTGGCTTCCTCGCCCCAGAAGGCCTCCGGCTCGTCGATCGAGCGACGGTAGGTTTCCTCGTAGTTCATGACGCAGCCCTCCCAGACAAAGTCATGGGTTCGAGGATAGTCCGGCGCTGGCGCGCGGGCCGCCCTACCTTGGTAGGGGGTGGGGTTGTTCTGCAGGGCTTGCAGCCCTGCACCTGCAGAATCAACGTCAACGTCAAAAGCTGGGCTACTGGGGGATGGCGGGGTGGGTCCGGTTGCGGGAGACGCCGTAAACCCGTCCTTGGGGGCTTGGCCGCGGCATCCATGCCGCGGACACTCCCGCAACCGGACCCACCCCGCCTTCGACAGTTTTCCGCGATCTGCCGGAACGGCAAATTGCTCTGGTAGGTGTCGACCTTGGTCGACACGGTAGATCCACGCCATGCGTGGATGATTCATTCGATATCTGACAGAAGAATCGTGTCGACCAAGGTCGACACCTACCAACAGCCGCGCGGAACAACGGCCGCAGTTACCAACAGCCGCGGGAGCCTGTCGAAGGTGGGGCACTGTGGGTTTGCGGGGTGTGAGCGGCATGGATGCCGCGACCAAGCCCCCATGGACGGGTTAACGGCGTCCCCGCACACCCACAGTGCCCCGCCATCCCACGGAATGCACGCTGTTGCTGTTGCTGTTGCTGTTGCCGGCCAGCGGCCGGCACTACCGCAGGTGCAGGGCTGCAAGCCCTGCCGAACCCCTAGAACGGAGTCGCGGACTCGAACGCGAGCGCCTCGCCCGTCACTGGATGGGTGAACCGCAGGCTGCGCGCATGCAGATGCACTCGGTGCGCCGGTGCGGCGCCGTACAGCACGTCGCCAACGATCGGATGGCCGAGGCTGGCCATGTGCAGGCGCAGCTGATGGCTGCGGCCAGTGATCGGTTCCAGCGCCACGCGCGTGCGCCGCGCTTCAACATCGCGGGCCAGCACGCGCCAGCGCGTCAGCGCCGGCTTGCCGCGCTCATGGTCGACCATCTGCTTCGGCCGGTTCGGCCAGTCCACGATCAGCGGCAGGTCCACTTCGCCGGCATCGCCTTCAAGCAGCCCCTCCACGATCGCTTCGTAACGCTTGCCAACCTGGCGCTGCTCGAACTGCATCGACAACGCCACCTGCATGTCCTTGCCGCGCGCATGCAGCAGCAGGCCGGAGGTCACCTGGTCCAGGCGGTGTACGGTCAGTGCATCCGGGTACAGCGCCTGCAGGCGCGCGACCACGCAGTCCTGGTTCTCGGCGCTGCGGCCGGGCACGGACAGCAGGCCGGCCGGCTTCTCGGCCACCAGCAGCGCGTCGTCGATGTAATGCAGGTGGATCATGCGGTTCCAGGAACTCCAAATGAAAACGGGGAAGCCGAAGCCTCCCCGTTTTCTGCGTACCGACCAGCGGTCGGTACCTACCTTGATGGAAGACGTACCGACCGGAGCCGGTACCGCCTGCATCAGCCCAGCAGGTGGGCGACGCCCGCGCGCTCTTCTTCCAGCTCGGCCAGGGTCTTGTCGATGTACTTCTGGCTGAAGTCGTCGATCGGCAGATCCTTGACCAGGGTGTACTTGCCGTTCTCGGTGGTCACCGCGAAGCCGAAGATCACGCCTTCCGGAATGCCGTAGGAACCGTCGGACGGCACGCCCATGGTGACCCACTTGCCGTTGCTGCCCAGCACCCAGTCACGCACGTGGTCGATGGCGGCGTTGGCGGCCGAGGCAGCCGAGGACGAGCCACGGGCTTCGATGATCGCCGCGCCGCGCTTGCCGACGGTCGGGATGAAGGTGTTGGCGTTCCACTCCTGGTCGTTGATCGCATCGGCGATCGACGCACCATCTGCGGTGGCGAAACGGTAGTCCGGGTACATGGTCGGGCTGTGGTTGCCCCACACGACCAGCTTCTCCATGCCACCGACCGGCTTGCCGAGCTTGGTCGACAGCTGGCTCAGCGCGCGGTTGTGGTCCAGGCGCAGCATGGCGGTGAAGTTTTCCGGCTTCAGGTCCGGGGCCGACTTCATCGCGATGTAGGCGTTGGTGTTGGCCGGGTTGCCGACCACCAGCACCTTCACGTCACGGCTGGCGACCTTGTTCAGCGCCGCGCCCTGGGCGGTGAAGATCTTGGCGTTTTCCAGCAGCAGGTCCTTGCGCTCCATGCCCGGGCCACGCGGACGCGCGCCGACCAGCAGGGCGATGTCGGCGTCCTTGAACGCGACTTCGGCGTCATCGGTGCCGACCATGCCGGCCAGCAGCGGGAAGGCGCAGTCTTCCAGCTCCATCATCACGCCCTTCAGGGCGGCCTGGGCCTTGTCCACCGGCAGTTCCAGCAGCTGCAGGATGACCGGCTGGTCCTTGCCCAGCATTTCGCCGGAGGCGATGCGGAACAGCAGGGCATAACCGATCTGGCCGGCGGCGCCGGTCACGGCAACACGAACGGGTGCTTTCATGGGGGGTTTCCTCTTGCTTGCAAGCGTTTGATGGGACGCCGCGGGCGTGGCCACGCAGGCCTGGCGGGCGGCGGGGAACAGGGAAACGGCCACCCGAGGGTGGCCGTTTCGAAGGGGGATCAGGCGGCGAGGTGCTTGTTCCACTCGGCGACGCGGTCGGCCTGGGCGGCCAGCACGGCGTCGACGTCGCCTTCCAGGGTGATCGAATGGATCACGTCACCCTGCTTGACCGAATCGACGATGGCCTGGCCTTCCAGGACCTTGCCGAAGACGGTGTGGCGGCCGTCCAGCCAGTCGGTCTTGATGTGGGTGATGAAGAACTGGCTGCCGTTGGTGTTCGGGCCGGCGTTGGCCATCGACAGCGAGCCGACCTCGTGCTTCACGCCATTCTTCTCGTCTTCGAACTTGTAGCCCGGGCCGCCGGTGCCACGACCCTGCGGGCAGCCGCCCTGGATCATGAAGTCGGCGATCACGCGGTGGAAGATCAGGCCGTCATAGAAACCGTGCTTGACCAGGTTCACGAAGTTGGCCACGGTCAGCGGCGCCTTGTCGGCGAACAGCTCGACCTTGATCGGGCCCTGGGTGGTGTCGAAAGTGGCGATGAGGGACATGAAGATCCTTGATGCAGAGGGGAACGCGTCTAGCCACCTAGTTTACACCTGCCTCGTGGCGGCGGCGGCTTCGACCATGGGCGCAGATCCAGGCTTCAGCCACGGGACGGGGTGCCCCGCCGTGCAGGCCAGGCGGCCTCGGCAGGTGCCGCGGACCGCCAGCTGAATGGGCCTCGCGACGGGCGTGAAATCCACCTTTTCGCGAATCGTCAAGTTCGACGTATAATGTTGGACTTCTTTTTCCAAATCCGGCGCCGACTGGCCCCCTTTCGTATGTCCATCGAAAATCTTCGCAACATCGCCATCGTCGCCCACGTCGACCATGGCAAGACCACCCTGGTCGACCAGCTGCTGAAGCAGTCCGGCACCCTGTCCGAGCGTACCGTCCTCGCCGAGCGCGTGATGGACAGCAACGACCAGGAAAAGGAACGCGGCATCACCATCCTGGCCAAGAACACCGCCATCACCTGGGAAGACAAGAAGACCGGCATCAAGAACCGGATCAACATCGTCGACACCCCCGGCCACGCCGACTTCGGTGGTGAGGTCGAGCGCGTGCTGTCGATGGTCGACACCGTGCTGATCCTGGTCGATGCGATGGACGGCCCGATGCCGCAGACCCGCTTCGTGACCCAGAAGGCCTTCGCGATGGGCTTCAAGCCGATCGTCGTGGTCAACAAGGTCGACCGTCCGGGCGCCCGTCCGGAATGGGTGATCGACCAGGTCTTCGACCTGTTCGACAAGCTCGGCGCCACCAACGAACAGCTGGACTTCCCGATCGTCTACGCCTCGGGCCTGAACGGCTATGCCGGCCTGGAAGACACCGTGCGCGACGGCGACATGACCCCGCTGTACGAAGCGATCATGCAGCACGCGCCGCGTCCGGAAGTGGACCCGGAAGGCCCGTTCCAGATGCGCATCAGCCAGCTGGACTACAACAACTTCGTGGGCGTGATCGGCATCGGCCGCATCCAGCGCGGCACCCTGAAGAAGAACATGCAGGTCGCGGTCATCGACCGTGAAGGCAAGAAGCGCAACGGCAAGGTGCTGCAGGTGCTGGGCTTCATGGGCCTGGAGCGCATCGAGCAGGATACCGCCGAGGCCGGCGACATCGTGGCCATCTCCGGCATCCAGGAGCTGACCATCTCCGACACCATCTGCGCCCCGGATACCCCGGAAGCCCTGCCGGCGCTGACCGTCGACGAGCCGACCATCTCGATGACCTTCCAGGTCAACAACTCGCCGTTCGCCGGCAACAAGGACCTGTCCGGTGGCAAGTTCCTGACCAGCCGCCAGATCAAGGACCGCCTGGACCGTGAAAAGGTCCACAACGTGGCCCTGAAGGTCGAGCAGCTGGAAGACGCCGACAAGTTCCTGGTCTCCGGCCGTGGCGAACTGCACCTGTCGGTGCTGATCGAGAACATGCGTCGCGAAGGCTACGAGCTGGCCGTGTCGCGCCCGGAAGTGATCATCAAGGAAATCGACGGCCAGATGATGGAGCCGATCGAGCAGCTGGTGGTGGACATCGAAGAAATCCACCAGGGCGGCGTGATGGAAAAGCTGGGCACCCGCAAGGGCCAGCTGAAGAACATGGAATCGGACGGCAAGGGCCGTGTCCGCCTGGAGTACTCGATCCCGGCCCGTGGCCTGATCGGCTTCCAGAACGAGTTCAAGACCCTGACCCAGGGTTCGGGCCTGCTGTTCCACGTGTTCGACCACTACGGTCCGAAGGAACAGGGCGCGATCGCCAAGCGCATCAACGGCGTGATGATCGCCAATGCGCCGGGCACCACGCCGGCCTACTCGCTGGGCCCGCTGCAGGAGCGCGGCAAGCTGTTCGCTGCTGAAGGCGACAACGTGTATGAGGGTCAGCTGGTCGGCATCCACTCCAAGGACAACGACCTGACCGTCAACGCGATCAAGACCAAGCCGCTGACCAACATGCGCGCTTCGGGCAAGGACGATGCGATCCAGCTGACCCCGGCGATCAAGTACTCGCTGGAACAGGCCCTGGACTTCATCGAAGACGATGAGCTGGTCGAGATCACCCCGAAGGAGATCCGCCTGCGCAAGAAGTTCCTGACCGAAAGCGACCGCAAGAAGGCTTCGCGCGGCGGCTGAGCCAGCACCTCGTGAACCAGAGCGGCTACAACCCGGATCCGCACCGGCATCCGGGCCTGCATGTCATCGCCCTGCTCGAAGCGAGCAAGGCGATGCTTGCGCTGTTGGCCGCCACCGGGCTGGAAGTGCTCGGGCCGCAGCCGCTGCGGCACGGCATCATGGTCCTGATCCGGCGTTTCAGCCTGGATCCGGACCATGGCACCCTGCCCTCGCTGCTGCACATGATCAGCCCCGACGCGGTCCACCTGGCCGCGGCGGGGATGATCGGCTACGGCCTGCTGCACCTGGTCGAAGCCTGGGGTCTTTGGCGGGCCAAGGCCTGGGCCTCCTGGCTGGGCTGCCTGACCGCCTCGCTGTACCTGCCTTTCGACATCTTCGCGATCATCCGCCATCCCGGCTGGCCGTCGTGGACGATCCTGGCGATCAACCTGATCGTGGTCTACGTGCTCGCCCGCGACCTGCGCAAGCGCCACCGCTGAGCACCGGCTACACTGGGGGTTGGAGCCGACCAAGCCGCCCCATGCGCCCGTCCTTGCCGCCTCTGCTGACCTGCCTGCTCGCCGCGCTGCCTGCGCTGCTTTCGGCTGGCTGCAGCCCGGCCACGCCCAGCGCGCATGCGGCCGAACCTGCGAGCCGCAACGTGCCGTTCCCGTACGCCGAAACCGATGTCGCCGACCTGCAGGCGCGGATGACCGCCGGTGAGCTGGACAGCACCACCCTGACCCAGGCCTACCTGCAGCGCATCGCCAGCCTCGACCGCACCGGGCCACGCCTGCGCGCGGTGATCGAGCTCAACCCCGATGCCCTGAAGGAAGCCGCCGCACGCGACCGCGAGCGCCGCGAAGGACGCCTGCGCGGTCCGCTGCATGGCATCCCGCTGCTGCTGAAGGACAACATCAACGCCGCACCGATGGCCACCAGTGCCGGCTCGCTGGCCCTGCAGGGCTTCCGCCCGGACGACGCCTACCTGGTGCGCCGGCTGCGCGACGCCGGCGCCGTGGTGCTGGGCAAGACCAACCTCAGCGAGTGGGCCAACTTCCGCGGCAATGACTCCATCTCCGGCTGGAGCGCGCGCGGCGGCCAGACCCGCAACCCCTACCGCATCAGCCATTCACCGTGCGGCTCCAGCAGCGGCAGCGCGGTGGCCGTGGCCGCCAACCTGGCCAGCGTGGCGATCGGTACCGAAACCGACGGCAGCATCGTCTGCCCGGCGGCGATCAACGGCGTGGTCGGCCTGAAGCCGACGGTCGGGCTGGTCAGCCGCGATGGCATCGTGCCGATCTCCTTCAGCCAGGACACCGCCGGACCGATGACCCGCAGCGTCGCCGATGCTGCTGCCGTGCTGACCGCGATTGCCGGCCGCGATGACGCCGATCCCGCCACCGCGACCATGCCCGGCCGTGCGGTCTACGACTACACCGCGCGCCTGGACCCGCAGGGCCTGCGCGGCAAGCGCATCGGCCTGCTGCAGACGCCGCTGCTGAAGTACCGCGGCATGCCACCGCTGATCGATCAGGCGGCGACCGAGCTGCGTCGCGCCGGTGCCGTCGTGGTACCCGTCGAACTGCCCAACCAGGGCGCCTGGGCCGAAGCCGAGCGCACGCTGCTGCTGTACGAATTCAAGGCAGGCCTGGAGCGCTACTTCAGCACCCATCGCGCTCCGCTGCGCAGCCTGGCAGACCTGATCGCCTTCAACCAGGCGCACAGCAAGCAGGAACTGGGCCTGTTCGGCCAGGAACTGCTGGTGGAGGCCGACGCCACCGCCGGCCTGGCAGACCCTGCCTACATCCGCGCACGCAGCGATGCGCGCCGGTTGGCCGGCCCGGAAGGCATCGATGCCGCCCTCGCCGCCCATCAACTCGATGCGCTGGTGGCGCCGACCACCGGCGTCGCATGGGCGATCCGCCGCGAAGGCGACGACTTCCCCGGCGAGAGCTACAGCGCCGCTGCCGTGGCCGGTTACCCCAGCCTGACCGTGCCGATGGGCCAGATCGACGGCCTGCCGGTCGGCCTGCTGTTCATGGGCACTGCCTGGAGTGAGCCGAAGCTGATCGAGATGGCCTACGCCTACGAGCAGCGCACCCGTGCCCGACGACCACCGCACTTCGATACCGATGCGCTGATCGACGCCGGCGAACCGTGATCCGGTAGTGCCCGCCGCTGGCGAGCCATGATCCTGTAGTGCCGGCCGCTGGCCGGCAGATCCCAGGTCGCCGGCCAGCCGCCGGCGCTACCGTCCGGGTTCCGGCTCCACCGGCACGATCGCCGCCTCACCATCTTCAGCACCCGGCGACCGCACATCCGCGGTACGCGCACGTGGCGCACGCGGCATGTCCTGCTCGTCATCGTGCTGCACGCGTGCACGTACCTGCGGCAGCGATTGCGGATGCTCACGTGCGAGGAAATCGAGCATGCGTTCGCGCACCAGGCAACGCAGATCGAAGGCATCGCCGGAGCTGCGCGCGCTGACCAGCAGGCGCACCTGGATCGCACGCTCGCTGGTCTCGGTCACCTGGGTCACGCAGACCCGGCCATCCCACAATGCTTCGCCGCGACAGATGCGCTCCAGCTCGGCACGGATCGCCGCAATCGGCGCACGGTAGTCCAACCACAGGAACGCGGTGCCAAGCAGGTCGGCACTGCGCCGCGTCCAGTTCTGGAACGGGTTCTCGATGAACCAGGTCAGCGGCACCACCATCCGCCGCTCGTCCCAGATGCGCACCACCACGTAGCTGCTGCCGATCTCCTCGATGCGGCCCCACTCGCCTTCGACGATCACCACGTCATCCAGGCGGATCGGCTGCGTCAGCGCGATCTGCAGGCCGGCGATGAGGTTGCCGAACACCGGCTTGGCCGCGATACCGGCCACCAGGCCGATCAGGCCCGCCGACGCCAGCAGCGCCGTGCCGATCTTCTGCACCATCGGGAAGGTCAACAGCACCAGCGAGGCGCCGAGCACGATGATGCCACCCATCAGCACGCGGCTGAGCACCCGCGTCTGGGTCTGGATGCGGCGTGCTTCCAGGTTGTCGGAGACATCGATGGGATGGCTGCGCAGGATCGCGCGCTCACCCGCCGCCACCGCGCGCACCAGCAACCAGATGAAGCACGCGGTCAGCGCGATGTGCAGCACATGCTGCAGATTGCCCAGTACCGGATCCTGCAGCGGCGTGGCCTGCAGCGCGGGGATCAACAGCAGCAGTGGCCAGGCGGTCGCCATCGGCAGCCCGAGCACGCGACCGATGCGGGCACGCCGGCGATCACGCCCTTTCAATCGATGGTAGATCCAGAGGATCAGCCACGCGCCAATGCCGCCCACTACTGCTGCCAATCCCAATGGCCATGCGTAGGCCTGTGCGCTTTGCCAGTGCACCGTTGCCACCTCCAATCGAACAGCCAAGCGGACAGCCTCGCGCATGGGGCATGAGCGTCACGTCAGCCGTTCGTAAGAAGGGTGTTGGTCGGCAGGGCTTGCAGCCCTGCACCTGCTGCGAACCGAAGCAACAGCAGCAACAGCAGCAACAGCAACAGCAACAGCCGAAGCAGAAGCGGGTTTCCTGTGGGATGGCGGGGTGGGTCCGGTTGCGGGAGACGCCGTAAACCCATCCTTGGGGGCTTGGCCGCGGCATCCATGCCGCGGACACTCCCGCAACCGGACCCACCCCGCCTTCGACAGATYTCCGCGATCTGCAGTAGATCTACGCCATGCGTGGATGAATCTCCATCGGAATCGAATATTTCGAATTGGAATCCAAAAGCATCCACGCATGGCGTGGATCTACCGGGGCGACCAAGGTCGACACCCACCAACAGCCGCAGGGATCTGTCAGAGGCGGGGCGGTGTGGGTGGGCAGGACCGTTGGCGCCATGGATGGCGCCATCGAGCCCCCAAGGATGGGTTTACGGCGTGTCCTGACCACCCACACCGCCCCGCCATCCCACGGAATGCCGCATCGGCTTTTGCTTTTGCTTTTGCTTTTGCTTTTGCCGTTGCCGTTGCCGTTGCCGTTGATTGCAGCAGGTGCAGGGCTGCAAGCCCTGCCGAAAAACCCTTACCGCACCTGCTCCTGCTTGCGCACGATCGCCATCGCGATCTCCAGCGACTGCTCGTAGTTCAACCGCGGGTCCACCGTCGAACGATACGCACGTTCCAGGTCACGCTCGGTCAGTTCGCGCGCGCCACCGGTGCACTCGGTCACGTCTTCGCCGGTCAGTTCCAGGTGCACGCCACCCAGGCGCGTGCCTGCGGCCGCATGCAGGTCGAACGACATCTCCACTTCGCCACGCACGTTGTCGAAGCGGCGCGTCTTGAAGCCATTGGCGGTGCTTTCGGTATTGCCGTGCATCGCGTCGCACACCCACAGCACGCGACGGCCATCGCGCTTGACCGCGTCCAGCAGCGGCGGCAGCTTCTCGGCAATCTGCGCCGCACCCATGCGGTGGATGAAGCTCAGTCGACCCGGCTCGTCATGCGGGTTGAGCACATCGATCAGGCGCAGCAGCTGGTCCGGCGTCACCGACGGGCCCACCTTGATCGCAATCGGGTTGCGCACGCCACGCAGGTATTCCACGTGCGCGCCATCGAGCGCGGCCGTACGCATGCCGATCCACGGGTAATGCGTGCTCAGGTTCAACCAGCCCTGCTGGCGCGGCACCTGACGGGTCAGCGCCTGCTCGTAGGGCAGCAGCAGTGCTTCATGCGAGGTGTAGAAATCGATGCGGTTGAGGTTGTGCACGCGGGCCCCGGCCAGGGTCTCCATGAAGTGCACTGCATCGCCAATCGAGGCCACCATCTTCTGGTACTCGGCCGCCAGCGGCGAATGCCGCACCCACTCCAGGTTCCAGTACTCGGGGTGGTGCAGGTCGGCGAAACCACCATCGATCAGCGCGCGCACGAAGTTCATCGTCATCGCCGAATGCGCGTGGGCCTGCAGCATCCGCTTCGGGTCCGGCAGGCGTGCCGCTTCGGTGAAGGCCGGCGCATTGATCACATCGCCGCGATAGCTGGGCAGGGTCACGCCGTCGCGGGTCTCGGTGTCGGCCGAACGCGGCTTGGCGTACTGGCCGGCGAAGCGGCCAACACGGATCACCGGCTGGCGCAGGCCGTGCACCAGCACCAGGCTCATCTGCAGCAGCACCTTCAGCCGGTTGGAGATGGTGCCCGATTCGCAGTCGCTGAAATTCTCGGCGCAGTCGCCGCCCTGCAGCAGGAAGCGCTTGCCTTCCTGGGCCTCGGCCAGCTGCTGCTTCAGCGCCAGGATCTCCCATGAGGTGACCAGCGGCGGCAGCCGCTTCAGCTCGTGCAGGGCCGCGTCCAGTGCCACCGGATCGGGATAGGTCGGCATCTGCAGCGCGGTCTTGCCACGCCAGCTCTCCGGCGACCAGGCTGCGCCAGCGGCGGTCGCGGCGGGATCGGGGACGGGCGGAACGGCGGACAGGCTCATTGCGGACTTCCGGGATGGGGGGCGGTCATGGTCGCAGAGCCAGCCGCTGACGCAAAGGGCCGGTCCGGCCGGCCTGCTCGCCTGAACGGCAGGGAAAGGCCAACGCCAGCGGCCAGATCCTGCATGGTCAGCTGCCCTGGACAGGCGCATGCTTTGTTACGGAGTAACACTTCAACGTCATGGACCGGCCCCTTCCACATCCAGACGCCACCTCTCCCACCATGAAGCCCTCGCCCCTCGCTATCGGCATCACCTTCGCCCTGGCCCTGGCCAGCCTGCCCGCCATCGCCTCGGCAGCCGACGACGCCTCTTCGTCCGTCAAGGATCTGGATGCGGTCACCGTCCACGCCCAGCTCGACCAGGCCCGCAACACGCTGTCGCCGGACATCGGCAGCAGCCAGTACCAGATCACCGCCGAGGACATCCAGAAACAGCCGCTGGGTGCTTCCGCGCCGCTCAGCCAGGTGCTGCTGCAGGCCCCGGGCGTGGTCCAGGATTCCTACGGCGGCGTGCATGTGCGTGGCGACCACGCCAACCTGCAGTACCGCATCAACGGCGTGCTGCTGCCCGAGTCGATCTCCGGTTTCGGCCAGACCCTGGACGCGCGCACCATCAAGAGCATCCGCCTGATGGACGGCGCACTGCCGGCGCAGTTCGGCGAGCGCACCGCGGCAGTGGTCGACATCACCACCCGCAATGGTGCCGAGCTGGGCAACGGCGGCAGCGCGGGGCTGACCACCGGCTCGTTCGGCAAGGTCAATCCGAATGCCTCCTGGTGGGGCAGCCAGGGGCGCTGGAGCTGGTTCCTGACCGGCAACTACGACCAGAACGACGTCGGCCTGGAGAACCCCACCAACACACGCAAGCCGTTGCACGACGACACGCACCAGGGCAAGGCATTCGCCGACCTGACCTACCTGGTCAACGAGAACACCCGCCTGAGCGTGTTCGCCGGCTTCGCCAACAACCGCTTCCAGATTCCGGTCAATCCGGGCCAGGCACCGCAGTTCGGCTACCTGGACACCACCACCTTCGATTCCAGCCAGCTGGATGAAACCCAGCGCGAGACCACCCGCTTCGGCATGCTGGTGCTGCAGGGCACGCTGGGCAGCACCGCCTACCAGCTGTCCGCCGGGCAGCGCTACAGCGATGTAGCGTTCAACCCGGATGTCATCGGCGACCTGGTGTTCAGTGGCGTCGCCTCGCAGGTGCAGCGCAGCAACCGCGCCAACACCCTGCAGGCCGACTTCTCCACCCCGCTGGGCAACGATCACACACTGCGCTATGGCCTGTACGGCAACTACGAGAACGCGCGGGCCGGCAGCAACAGCTGGGTGTTCCCGGTTGACGAGAACGGCCAGCAATCCAGCACCACGCCGCTGCTGATTCCCGACCGCAGCGCGTTCCATGCCAGCACGATGGCGTTGTACGTGCAGGATGAATGGAAGATCGGCGACGACTGGACCGTGAACTACGGCCTGCGCGGCGACCGCTACAGGGCCTTCGGCCGCAGCGAGGGCCAGCTCAGCCCGCGCGTGGGCGTGGTCTGGAATGCCAGCGACAGCACCACCGTGCACGCCGGCTATTCGCGCTACTTCACGCCACCGGCCAGCGAATTGATCGCCAGCAGCGACATCGCCCTGTACGACGGTACCACCAACCAGCAACCCGGTGGCGGCAACAACACACCGCTGGCCGAGCGCAGCGACTACTACGACATCGGTCTCTCACAGCAACTGGGTGAGCACCTGACGCTCGGCCTGGACGCGTACGACCGCCGCGTCGCGCGCCTGCAGGATGAAGGCCAGTTCGGCGCCGCCTACATCTACTCGACCTTCAACTATCGCCGTGGCCACATCCGCGGCCTGGAGTTCAGCGCCGACTACAGCAACGGCCCGTTCAGCGCCTACTTCAACGCGGCGTACAACAAGGCCATCGGCACCCAGGTCATCACCAGCCAGTACAACCTCGACCCGGACGCGCTGGCCTACGTGGCCGATCACTGGATCCATCTCGACCACGACCAGAAGCTGACGTCATCAGGCGGCCTCAGCTACGCCTTCGCCGGGCACAACCGGATCGGCGCCAACTACGTGTTCGGCAGCGGCCTGCGTTCGGACATCGAGGGCGTGCCCAACGGCGGCGAGCTGCCGTCGTACCTGCAGGTGAACCTCAGCGCCGGGCATGACTTCAACGCCGAAAGCGGGCATCCGCTGCATGTGCAGCTGGCGGTGATCAACGCGCTGGACCGCAGCTACCAGCTGCGCGACGGTGGCGGTGTGGGCGTGTTCGCGCCGCAGTGGGGGCCGCGCCGCGGCGCTTACCTGAGCCTGCAGCAGGATTTCTGAGGACGGACCGTGGTAGTGCCTGCCGCTGGCCGGCAACTACGGGACACCCGCCATCGCTCATGAGGTTGCCGGCCAGCGGCCGGCACTACCTTGCCTCAGCGCTTGACCTTGCGCAGCGATACCACCAGCGCCCACAGCGCCAGCAGCACGAACCACACGCCCGACCACATCGGCATGGTCAAGCCCAGGAAGGTCCAGTCGATGTTCCCGCAGTTGCCGGTACCGGTCAGCACCGTGCGGAACACTTCCAGCGGCCCCATGGTCTCGCTCAGGAAGGCCAGCGGCGGGCCACAGGTGGAACCCATTTCAGGCGGCAGCATCTGCACGTAGACGTGGCGCGCGGCGATGCCGACGCCTACTGCCGCGGCAATGAAGGCCAGAACGCCATAGGTCGCCCGGCCGGGGCGGTTGGACGGCCCGTGCAGCGCACCGATCAGGAACAGCAGGCCCAGCGCGGCGAACGCCAGGCGCTGGAAGATGCACAGCGGACACGGCTCCAGGCCCATCTTCAGCTGCAGGAAGATGGCGTAGCCGAGCAGGCCTGCGCAGATCAGGAAGCCCAGGAAGAACTGGGCGCGGAAGGGCCAGCGCAGTGGATTCATCGTCAACGCTCGAATGGATCAAGACGCCAAGCGTAACCGAGAGCGCGCGCCATTCGAACCGCCACAGATGACGCCTGTCGGAACGGTGTGGGTCGGATCCCGTTGCGCAGGCAACGGGCTCTGACCCGCTGCGCTGCAGGAATGGGGTCAGAGCCCTTACCTGCGGAAAGGAATCCGACCCCGGAAACGCAAAAGCCCGGCAGAGGCCGGGCTTTCGCTGTGTCGCGTTGGAGCGGTCCGATTACTCGGCCACTTCCTCGGCCACGACCGGACGGTCGACCAGCTCGACGTAGGCCATCGGCGCGTTGTCGCCGGCGCGGAAGCCGCACTTCAGCAGGCGCAGGTAGCCGCCCGGACGGTTCGCGTAGCGCGGGCCCAGGATGGTGAACAGGTTGCCCACGGCTTCGTTGTCGCGCAGGCGGGCGAAGGCCAGACGGCGGTTGGCAACGGAGTCGACCTTGGCCAGGGTGATCAGCGGCTCGGCAACGCGGCGCAGTTCCTTGGCCTTCGGCAGGGTGGTCTTGATCAGCTCGTGCTTGAACAGCGAGGCAGCCATGTTCTTGAACATCGCTTCGCGGTGGGCGCTGGTACGGCTGAACTTACGGCCAGACTTCTGGTGACGCATGGTGATATTCCTTGGTTAATGATGAGGCTGTGTGGATCGTTGTCGCCATCCTGGCGTTGCTGCGTGGACTGCGGATGGTCCTGGCCGCCCGTCCTGGACGACCTGCCGCGCGAACCTGGGGTTCGTCGTGGCGTGTTGTGTTGCGTTGAAGGCTCCACCGTTGCCGGTGGAGCCTCCAGGCATTACCGATATCAGCCCAGCATGCCGTGGCTGGCGACGCCGGCCGGCGGCCAGTTCTCCAGCTTCATGCCGAGCGACAGGCCGCGCTGAGCCAGCACTTCCTTGATCTCGGTAAGCGACTTCTTGCCCAGGTTCGGGGTCTTCAGCAGCTCCACTTCGGTCTTCTGGATCAGATCGCCGATGTAGTAGATGCTTTCAGCCTTCAGGCAGTTGGCCGAACGCACGGTCAGCTCCAGATCGTCGATCGGGCGCAGCAGCACCGGATCCACGCCGTTGTTGGCCGGCTTGGCCGCACCGCGGTCGCGGTGGGTGAAGTCACCGAACACCGACAGCTGGTCGCTGAGGATGTCGGCGGCGGTGCGCACGGCTTCCTCTGCATCGATGGTGCCGTTGGTCTCGATATCGATGACCAGCTTGTCCAGGTCGGTACGCTGTTCGACGCGGGCCGCTTCCACGGCATAGGCGACGCGGCGGACCGGCGAGAACGAGGCATCCAGGACCAGGCGGCCGATGGCACGGGTTTCTTCGTCCGGACGACGACGCGCGGCAGCCGGCTGGTAGCCGAAACCACGTTCGATCTTCAGACGCATGTTGATCGCCGTATCCTTGGTCAGGTGGCAGATCACGTGATCGCTGTTCAGGATCTCCACATTGTGGTCGACCTTGATGTCAGCAGCAGTGACAACGCCCGGACCCTGCTTGGACAGGGACAGGGTGGCGCTGTCGCCGGAATGCATACGGATGGCCACGTCCTTGAGGTTCAGCAGGACTTCGAGCACGTCCTCCTGCAGACCTTCGACCGTGGTGTACTCGTGCAACACGCCGTCGATTTCGACTTCCGTGATGGCGAAGCCCGGGATGGACGACAGCAGCACGCGACGCAGGGCATTACCCAGCGTATGCCCGTAACCCCGCTCCAAAGGTTCGATAACGACCTTTGCACGGGTGTCGGTAAGGCGTTCGATCTGCGGACCGCGAGGACGCAGAACCTGGTTGGCGGTAACCGTCATGTTGCGGGTTCTCCTAGTGAACCCCCGGCCGTCGCCGGGGGCTCTCCAATGTGAATTACTTCGAATACAGCTCGACGATCAGCGCTTCGTTGATGTCCGCAGGCAGATCCGAACGATCCGGAACAGCCTTGAAGATGCCGGTGAACTTGCCGGAATCCACTTCAACCCACGACGGGCTCAGGTCATGCTGGGCGGCGACGGTCAGGGCTTCCTGGACGCGCAGCTGCTTGGCAGCCTTTTCAGACAGGGCGATGGCGTCGCCAGCCTTGACCTGGTACGAAGCCAGGTTGACCGACTTGCCATTCACGGTGACGCCGCGGTGCGACACCAGCTGACGGGCAGCCGGACGGGTCACGGCGAAGCCCATGCGGTAGACGACGTTGTCCAGGCGGGTTTCCAGCAGCTGCAGCAGGTTCTCGCCGGTGTTGCCCTTCTTGGTCGAGGCCTTCTTGTAGTAGTTGCGGAACTGACGCTCCAGCAGGCCGTAGATACGCTTGACCTTCTGCTTTTCACGCAGCTGGGTGGCGTAGTCGGACAGCTTGCCCTTGCGGGCAGTGGCGCCGTGCTGGCCGGGCTTCTGCTCCAGCTTGCACTTGGAGTCCAGCGCACGCGCCGGGCTCTTCAGGGACAGGTCGGCGCCTTCGCGACGGGCGAGCTTACAGGTAGGACCGATATAACGAGCCATTTCTTATCGCTCCCTTTAGACGCGACGCTTCTTCGGCGGACGGCACCCGTTGTGCGGGATAGGCGTCACGTCGATGATGTTGGTGATCTTGTAGCCGACGTTGTTCAACGAACGCACGGCCGACTCACGGCCCGGACCCGGGCCCTTGATGCGGACTTCCAGCGACTTCACGCCGTAGTCCAGCGCAGCACGACCGGCCTTTTCAGCAGCCACCTGGGCAGCGAACGGGGTCGACTTGCGCGAACCGCGGAAGCCAGCGCCACCGGAGGTCGCCCACGACAGAGCGTTGCCCTGGCGGTCGGTGATGGTGACGATGGTGTTGTTGAACGAAGCGTGGACGTGGGCAACGCCGTCGGTGACGACGCGCTTGATCTTCTTCTTGGTCTTAGCAGCGGGCTTAGCCATTTCTCAGTCCCTTACTTCTTGATCGCCTTGCGCGGACCCTTGCGGGTGCGGGCGTTGGTACGGGTGCGCTGGCCACGCAGCGGGAGGCCACGACGGTGACGCAGGCCGCGGTAGCAGCCCAGGTCCATCAGGCGCTTGATCGCGATGCCGATCTCACGGCGCAGATCGCCTTCCACGATGTACTTGCCGACTTCGGCGCGCAGGCGCTCGATTTCCGGCTCCGACAGATCGCGGATCTTGGTGGTCGAAGCAACGCCTGCGACTTCGCAGACCTTCTTCGAACGGGTACGGCCGATGCCGTAAATGCTTTGCAACCCGACCCAGACGTGCTTCTGGGCTGGCAGGTTGACGCCTGCAATACGCGCCATGACGCGGTTCTCCAGCTGAGTGATGGCCGACAGCGCGCCTCGGGCACGCCAATCCGGCAGGATGGATCAAAAAAGTGAACTAGCGATACTAACAAGGTTCCGGTTTACATGGAAGCCCGTGAAACCATTGGTTTCATGAACCCGGCCTGGGGAGTGTGCCCAGGCTCCGGCGCCGGATGGGGTTGGACCAGGGGTTTCCCCCGGGGCCGCCCGCGCTACTCCAGCGCGGGACCACCTCATCACACCCCCACCCGGAACCGCTGCGGGGGCCGCCCTTCGTTTGTGTGGCCGGGGTCCGCGAAGCGGAGGGACCATCACGTCAGGAAGACGAAAGTATAACAGGCCAATCAGCCGCGGGCAAAACCGCCGCGGTTGCCGCCCTTCAGGTTGGCCTTCTTCAGCAGGCTCTCGTACTGGTGGGACATCAGGTGCGCCTGCACCTGGGCGATGAAGTCCATCACCACCACCACCACGATCAGCAGCGAAGTACCGCCGAAGTAGAACGAGGCGTTCAGCTGCGTGCGCATCAGTTCCGGCAGCAGGCAGACGATCACCAGGTAGGCCGAGCCGGCTGCGGTCAGGCGGGTCAGCACGCCGTCGATGTAGTCGGCGGTGGCCTTGCCCGGACGGATGCCCGGAATCAGCGCGCCCGACTTCTTCAGGTTGTCGGCGGTTTCCTGCGAGTTGAACACCAGCGCGGTATAGAAGAACGCGAAACCGGTGATCAGCGCGGCGAACACGATCATGTGCAGCGGCTCGCCCGGGCCCAGCGCATTGGCGACCTTCTGCAGGATCTGGCCGAAGTTGCTCTGGTTGGCGGCCTGGCCGGACCACATGGCCAGGGTGGCCGGGAAGGCCAGCAGGCTCGAGGCGAAGATCGCCGGGATGACGCCGGCCATGTTGAGCTTCAGCGGCAGGAACGAGGTCTGGTTCATGTACGCGTTGCGACCGCCCTGGCGGCGCGCGTAGTTGACCGTGATCCGGCGCTGGCCACGCTCGACGAACACCACGAAGAAGGTGAAGGCGAGCACGACGATGGCGATCAGCAGCAGCTGGATGAACTGGATGTTGCCGTCGCGGTAGGCGTCGAAGGTGTGGATGACCGCACCCGGCAGGCCGGCGACGATACCGGCGAAGATGATCAGCGACACGCCGTTGCCGATGCCGCGCTCGGTGACCTGCTCACCGACCCACATCAGGAACATGGTGCCGGCGGTCAGCGCGACCACGGCGGTGAGCACGAAGCCCATGCCCGGTGCGTACACGACCGGAGCGCCCGACGGCGAGACCTGGCCCTGCAGGGCCAGCGCGATCGAGCCACCCTGCACCACTGCCAGCAGCACGGCGCCGATGCGCGAATACTGGGTGATCTTGCGGCGGCCGGACTCACCTTCCTTCTGCATCGCCTTCAGGGCGGGGAAGATGTGCACGGCCAGCTGCATCACGATCGATGCCGAGATGTACGGCATCACGTTCAGCGCGAAGATGCTGAAACGGTGCAGGGCGCCGCCCGAGAACATGTTGAACATGTCCACGATGCCGCCGCCCTGCTGTTGCATCATGGCAAGCATGGCATCGGGATTGACGCCCGGCACCGGCACGTAGCAGCCGATGCGATAGACGATCAAAGCCCCGACGACGAACAGCAAACGTTGGCGAAGTTCAGTGAACTTGCCCATTCCGCCCGCGAGGTTACCGATGCCAGCTTGCGCCATGATTTTCTTACTCCGTTACGCTGCCGCCGGCAGCTTCGATCGCAGCCTTGGCACCGGCCGTGGCAGCAATACCCTTCAGGGTGAACGCCTTGGTCACTTCGCCCTTGACGACGACCTTGGCCTTCTTTGCGGTGCTCGGGACCAGCTTGGCAGCACGCAGGGCGGCGAAGTCGATCTCACCGGCCGGCAGCTTGTCCAGCGCGTACAGCAGCACTTCAGCGGTGTCCTTGGCGATCGGCGAACGGAAGCCGATCTTCGGCAGACGACGCTGCATGGGGGTCTGGCCGCCTTCGAAGCCAGCCTTGATCTTGCCGCCACCCTTGCGGGCGAACGAACCCTTGTGGCCGCGGCCGGCAGTCTTGCCCAGGCCCGAGCCGATACCGCGACCGACGCGGGTGCGCTCGGTGCGGGCGCCCGGTGCCGGGCTCAGTTCATTGAGACGCAGAGTCATGGTCGATTACTCCTCAACCTGGACGAGGTACTGAACCTTGTTGATCAGGCCGCGCACCTGCGGGCTGTCCTTCAGTTCACGCACATCGTTGAGCTTGTTCAGGCCCAGGGCACGCACCGACAGGCGGTGACGCGACTGGGTGCCACGCAGGCCACGCACCAGGCGGACCTTGACAGTCTTGTTGGACTCATTAGCCATGGTTGAGTTCCTCCACCTTCTTGCCGCGCTTGGCCGCGATGCGGGCCGGCGACTGCGCAGCAGACAGGCCCTTCACGGTGGCACGCACCAGGTTGATCGGGTTGCGCGAACCGGTGGCCTTGGCCAGCACGTTCTTCACGCCAACGGCTTCCAGCACGGCGCGCATGGCACCGCCGGCGATCACACCGGTACCTTCCGAAGCCGGCTGCATGAACACGCGGGCTGCGCCGTGACCATCCTTGATGGTGTGCCACAGGGTGCCGTTGTTCAGGTCAACGCTGACCAGGTTCTTGCGGGCCTGCTCCATCGACTTCTGGATGGCGACCGGCACTTCGCGGGCCTTGCCATAACCGAAACCGACCTTGCCTTCGCCGTCGCCGACAACGGTCAGGGCGGTGAAGGTGAACTGGCGGCCACCCTTGACGGTCTTGCTGACGCGGTTGACCGCGACCAGCTTTTCGATCATGCCGTCGTCGATCTTCTCTTCGCGGTTACGGTCGCGATCGCGACCCCGCTGCTGACGCTCTTCTGCCATGTTGATTCCTTGGTTGTTTGGGTATGTACGGCTCGAGGCCGCTTATGGTTGTGGAGTGACGCGTTGTTCCGGTGGACCGCTGCAGAAGAGCGGCGCCGTCCAGCCTCACTCAGGCTGGCGAGCAGGCAGGCAGGAGGCCATCGGCCCCCTGCCCTTGTCCCTTAGAACTGCAGGCCGGCTTCGCGGGCGGCTTCTGCCAGGGCCTTGATGCGGCCGTGGTAGCGGTAGCCCGAACGATCGAAGGCAACCTTCTCCACGCCGGCGGCCTTGGCGCGCTCAGCGACGATACGGCCGACCTTGGCGGCGGCATCGGCGTTCTTGCCGTTCTTCAGGCCTTCCTTGACGTCGGTCTGGGTGGTGTTGGCGGCAGCCAGCACCTTGGAACCGTCGGCGGTGAAGACCTGGGCGTACAGGTGCTGGCCGGTGCGCAGCACCGACAGGCGGGCGACGCCGAGCTCACGGATGTGGGCGCGGGTCGACTTGGCGCGACGCAGGCGGGCGATGTTCTTGTTCATGATGTTTTTCCTTTGAAAGCGGAAGCGCCTGATTAGGCCTTCTTGGCTTCCTTACGGATGATGACTTCGTCGGAGTACTTCACGCCCTTGCCCTTGTACGGCTCCGGCTTGCGGAACGCACGGATCTTGGCGGCAACTTCACCGACGACCTGCTTGTCAGCGCCCTGGACCAGGATCTCGGTCTGGGTCGGGGTGGTGATGGTGATGCCTTCCGGCGCCACGAACACGACCGGGTGCGAGAAGCCCAGGGACAGGCTCAGGTCCTTGCCCTGCATGGCAGCGCGGTAACCCACGCCGACCAGCTCCAGCTTGCGCTCGAAGCCTTCGGACACGCCCTTGACCATGTTGGACAGGATCGCACGCACGGTACCGGTCAGTGCGACCAGCTCGGCGTTCTCGGTGCTCAGGGTGGCAACGCCGTTGTCGACGTTGATGGCAATACCGGCCGGCTTGGCCAGCGACAGGGTGCCCTTCGGGCCCTTGGCGGTGACGCTGTCCGACTGGACGTTCAGTTCAACCTTACCCAGGGTAATCGGCTTCTTGGCTACGCGGGACATAGTTCTACTCCTTTCGCCTTAGGCCACGAAGCACAGGACTTCGCCGCCGACGCCCAGCTGGCGCGCCTGCGCATCAGTCATGATGCCCTTGGAGGTGGAAATGATGGAGATACCCAGGCCGTTCATGACCTTCGGCAGCTCGCTCTTGCCGCGGTACTGGCGCAGGCCCGAACGCGAGAAGCGCTTCAGGGTCGCGATGACCGGCTTGCCTTCGAAATACTTCAGCACGATTTCCAGCTCGGACTTGTTGTTTTCCAGCTGGGTCACGCGCAGGTCGGTGATGTAACCCTCGTCCTTCAGGACCTGGGCGATCGCAACCTTGATCTTGGACGACGGGGCCTTCACCGTCTGCTTGCCTACCGCGGCCGCATTCTTGATGCGGACCAGCAGGTCGGCGATGGGATCAGTCATGCTCATATGAGTACCTTTGAGTGCACCGATATCCGCTTTCGCGAAAATCTGTTGTCTCCTGGAAACGGGCCAGGTCCCTTGATGCAGCGGGCCGGAAGCCCACTCCTACGACCCCGTTTGCGCAGGGCAAGACGCGGGAGTATACGCCAAAAGAGCCCGGCTTGCGCCGGGCTCTTCGGTTTTTTTGCGTCGGGAAAGCTGAATGCCTCCCCTGCCCGGTTCAGGAACCCCCCAAGGGGCTCCTGATCGCAGGGCCGGCTGGGATTACCAGCTGGCCTTGCGCAGACCCGGGACGTCGCCACGCATGGTGGCTTCACGCAGCTTGTTACGGCCCAGGCCGAACTTGCTGTAGACGCCACGCGGACGACCCGACAGCTCGCAACGGTTGCGCTGGCGGCTCGGCGACGAATCGCGCGGCAGCTTGGCCAGCTTGGTTGCGGCGTCGATCTTCTCTTCGTAGGTCGCGTCCACGGAGGACACGATCTTCTTCAGAGCCGCACGCTTTTCAGCGTACTTCTTTGCCAGCTTTTCCCGCTTGATGTCGCGGTTGACCATGGAGGTCTTTGCCATTTCGGTTTCCTCGACAGATCAGTTACGGAACGGGAACTTGAACGCTGCCAGCAGCGCCTTCGCTTCCGCGTCGGTCTTCGCAGTGGTGGTGATGGCGATATCCATACCGCGGATCGCGTCGACGGCGTCGAAGTCGATTTCCGGGAAGATGATCTGCTCCTTCACACCCATGTTGAAGTTGCCGCGGCCGTCGAAGGAACGACCGGAAACACCACGGAAGTCGCGCACGCGCGGCAGCGAGATGTTGATCAGGCGATCCAGGAACTCGTACATCTTGTGGCGACGCAGCGTGGTCTTGCAGCCGATCGGCCAACCATCGCGGATCTTGAACGACGCAACCGACACACGCGACTTGGTGACAACCGGCTTCTGGCCGGAAATCTTGGTCATGTCGCCGACGGCGTTTTCCAGGATCTTCTTGTTGGTGGCCGCTTCGCCGACACCCATGTTCAGGGTGACCTTGACCAGCTTCGGCACTTCCATCGGATTGGTGTAGCCGAACTGCTTCATCAGCGCCGGCACCACTTCGTCCTTGTAGAACTTTTCGAGACGGGAACTCATCTTCTCATTCCTCAGGCGTCGAGCGCCTCACCGCTGGAGCGGAACACACGCAGTTTGCGTCCATCCTCCAGCACCTTGAAGCCAACGCGTTCGCCCTTGCCCGAAGCCGGGTTCAGAACATTCACGTTGGAGATATGGATCGAAGCTTCGCGCTCGACCACGCCGCCGGCAACACCTGCCTGCGGGTTCGGCTTGGTGTGGCGCTTGACGATGTTCACGTTGGCGACGACCACGCGGTCGCCGTCGACGCGGACGACTTCGCCCTGCTTGCCCTTGTCCTTGCCAGCGTTGACGACAACCTGGTCGCCCTTCTTGATACGGTTAGCCATGATTATCTCCTGTCGCTCACAGCACTTCGGGAGCGAGCGAGACGATCTTCATGAACTTCTCCGAACGAAGTTCACGCGTCACCGGCCCGAAGATACGGGTACCGATCGGCTCCTGCTTGCTGTTCAGCAGAACGGCAGCGTTGCCGTCGAAGCGGATCAGCGAGCCGTCGGCGCGACGCACACCCTTGCGGGTACGCACCACGACGGCGTCATACACTTCACCCTTCTTGACCTTGCCGCGCGGAATCGCATCCTTCACGGTGACCTTGATGATGTCGCCGATGCCGGCGTAACGGCGCTTGGAACCACCCAGCACCTTGAAGCACATCACCTGCTTGGCACCCGAATTGTCCGCGACGTCAAGGTAGCTCTGCATCTGGATCATGATTCAGACTCCTTATTCAGCCGCACGCGTGATGACTTCCACCACGCGCCAGTTCTTGGTCTTGGACATCGGAGCAATCTCGGTCACGCGGACGACATCGCCTTCCTTGCAGGCGTTGTCGGCATCGTGGGCGTGCAGCTTGGTCGAGCGCTTGATGTACTTGCCGTACAGCGCGTGCTTGACCTGACGCTCAACCAGGACGGTAACCGTCTTGTCCATCTTGTTGCTGACGACACGGCCTTCGACCGTGCGCAGCGTCTTCTTTTCAGTATTGTCGCTCATAGCGGCCATCCTTACTTCGTGCTGCCGAGCAGGGTCTTGACGCGAGCAATCTCGCGACGGACCCGGCGAATGTCGTGGGTCTTCGGCAGCTGGCCGGTGACCTGCTGCATACGGACAGAGAACTGTTCCTTACGCAGGTCGATCAGGTGGGCCTTGAGTTCGTCAGCCGACTTTTCACGGAGAGTTTTGATATCCATCAGCGCACCGTACGGGTCACGAAAGTGGTGGTGACCGAGAGCTTGGCGGCGGCCAGGCGGAACGCCTCGCGAGCCACTTCCTCGGAAACACCCTCGATTTCATAGATCATGCGGCCGGGCTGGATCTGGGCCACCCAGTATTCCACGTTGCCCTTACCAGAACCCATTCGGACTTCGATGGGCTTCTTGGTGATGGGCTTGTCGGGGAACACGCGGATCCACATCTTGCCGCCGCGCTTGACGTAGCGGCTGATCGAGCGGCGGGCCGCTTCGATCTGACGCGCGGTCAGCTGACCGTGTGCGGTTGCCTTCAGGCCGTATTCGCCGAAGCTGACAGCGTTGGCGCTCCAGCTCAGGCCATCGTTACGGCCCTTGTGTACCTTGCGGTACTTGGTTCGCTTGGGTTGCAACATTGTCGTTACCTCGCTTCACGGGCCGGGCGCTGACGGTCACCACGGTCGCCGCGATCGTGACGATCGTTGCGCGACGGGGTGTCGTCCTGCTTTTCCTGGCCAACCTGGGAGAAATCGAAGACCTCGCCCTTGTAGATCCAGACCTTGATGCCGATGATGCCGTAGGTCGTCTTGGCTTCAGCGAAGCCATAGTCGATGTCGGCACGCAGGGTGTGCAGCGGCACGCGGCCTTCGCGGTACCACTCCGAACGGGCGATTTCTGCACCGTTGAGGCGGCCACCGACGTTGACCTTGATGCCCAGGGCACCCAGGCGCATCGCGTTGCCGACCGAGCGCTTCATTGCACGGCGGAACATGATGCGACGCTCCAGCTGCTGGGCGATCGACTCGGCAACGAGCTGCGCGTCCAGTTCCGGCTTGCGCACTTCGGTGACGTTGATGTGCGCCGGGACGCCCATCATCTCGCTCACTTCCTTGCGCAGCTTCTCGATGTCCTCACCGCGCTTGCCGATCACCACGCCCGGACGGGCGGTGTGGATCGTCACGCGAGCGGTCTTGGCCGGACGCTCGATCAGGATCTTGCTGATGCCGGCCTGAGCCAGCTTCTTGCGCAGCATTTCGCGCACTTTCAGGTCGGCTGCCAGGTAACCAGCGAACTCGGCCTTGTTGGCGTACCACTTGGAGTTCCAGTCCTTGGAAATGCCGAGGCGGATACCAATCGGATGAACTTTATGACCCATGGTCTTTTCCTTATCCGCTTACTTGGCGGCGCCCACAACCACAGTGATGTGGCTGGTGCGCTTGAGGATGCGGGTACCGCGGCCTTTCGCCCGCGCCATGAAACGCTTCAGGGTCGGACCTTCATCAACCATGATGGTCTGAACCTTCAGCTCGTCGACGTCGGCGCCCTGGTTGTTCTCGGCATTTGCAATAGCCGACTCCACCACCTTCTTGATCAGGTGGGCAGCCTTCTTGTCCGAGAACTTCAGCAGGTTGACCGCACGCTCGGCCGGCAGACCGCGCACCTGGTCAGCGACCAGACGAGCCTTCTGCGGGGAGATGCGCGCAGTGCGCAGGATGGCTTTCGCTTCCATTGTCATCTCTCCTTACTTGCCCGACTTCTTGTCACCACCGTGACCCTTGAAGGTCCGGGTGATGGCAAATTCGCCGAGCTTGTGGCCGACCATGTTCTCGTTGACGAGAACCGGGATGTGGTTCTTGCCGTTATGCACGGCAATGGTGACGCCTACCATGTCAGGCAGGATCATCGAACGGCGCGACCAGGTCTTGATCGGCTTCTTGCTGCCCGCAGCGGCCTCCACCTTCTTGACGAGGTGGTGATCGACGAACGGGCCCTTCTTGAGTGAACGTGCCATGGTCGATTAGCCCCTACGATCGCGGACGATGAACTGCTGAGTGCGCTTGTTATGGCGCGTCTTGTAACCCTTGGTCGGGACACCCCACGGGGTGACCGGATGCGGGTTACCCTGGCCGGCCTTGGCCTCACCACCACCGTGCGGGTGGTCAACCGGGTTCATGGCAGCACCACGAACGGTCGGGCGGACGCCGCGCCAACGCTTGGCACCGGCCTTGCCCAGCTTTTCCAGGCTGTGCTCGTCGTTGCCGACTTCGCCGATGGTGGCGCAGCACTCGACCGGAACCTTGCGCATTTCACCCGAGCGCAGGCGCAGGGTGGCGTAGATGCCTTCACGAGCCACCAGCTGCACGGCCGCACCGGCGGCGCGAGCGATCTGAGCGCCCTTGCCCGGCTTCAGTTCGATGCAGTGGATGGTGGTGCCGACCGGGATGTTGCGCAGCGGCAGGGTGTTGCCAGCCTTGATCGGGGCGTCCGAACCAGCGATCACCTGATCACCAGCCTTCAGGCCCTTCGGGGCGATGATGTAGCGACGCTCACCGTCGACGTAGCACAGCAGGGCGATGTGGGCGGTGCGGTTCGGATCGTATTCGATGCGTTCCACGCGCGCCGGGATGCCCAGCTTGTTGCGCTTGAAGTCGATGATGCGGTAGTGCTGCTTGGCACCACCACCGACGTGACGCACGGTGATGCGGCCATGGTGGTTACGACCACCCGAGCGGCTCTGCGACTCGACCAGCGCGGCGTGCGGAGCACCCTTGTGCAGGTCGGGGGTGACCACGCGCACGGCCGAACGGCGGCCGGGGGAGGTGGGCTTGAATTTCATCAATGGCATGGGATGTACCTCAGGCCTTGGCCGTTACATCGATCGACTGGCCATCGGCCAGGCGAACGTACGCCTTGCGCCAATCGCCGCGGCGGCCAGCACGGTTACGGAAGGACTTGTTCTTGCCCTTGACGTTGACCACGTTGACGGCTTCGACCTTGACGTCGAACAGCTGCTCAACCGCGGCCTTTACATCGGCCTTGGTGGCTTCGTTCGAAACTTCGAAGACATACTGATTGGAGAGTTCCTGCAGGCGCGCGGTCTTTTCGGAGACACGCGGGGCACGCAGCACGCTGAAGATTTTTTCGTTGCTGTTCATGCCAGCCACTCCTCGACCTTCTTGACCGCGTCAGCGGTGATGACGACCGTGTCGGCACCCACCAGCGAGACCGGATCCAGACCCTGGACGTCACGCACCTGCACGTACGGCAGATTGCGGGCGGACAGGTACAGGTGCTCGGACGCTTCTTCGGTGACGATCAGCGGGCGCTTGCCCACTTCCAGGCCGGCCAGCTTGGCGATCAGACCCTTCGTGTTGGTCACTTCGACGTCGAAGGACTCCACGATGGTCAGACGGCCCTGACGGTTCAGCTCGGACAGGATCGCGCACATGGCGGCACGGTACTGCTTGCGATTGACCTTCTGCTCGAAGCTGCGCGGCTTGGCCGCGAAGGTGACACCGCCGCCGACGAAGATCGGAGCCGTCAGTGCGCCATGACGCGCGCCGCCGCCCTTCTGCTTCTTCGACTTCTTGGTGGTACCAGCCACTTCAGAGCGAGTCTTCTGTGCCTTGGTGCCGGCGCGACCGGCGTTGCGGTAAGCAACGACGACCTGGTGGACCAGATCTTCGCTGAAATCGCGACCGAACACGGCGTCGGAGACCGAGACCTTGTTGTTGCTACCCGTGATAACGAGTTCCATCGTCATCTCTCCTTATGCCTTGCTCGCCGGACGGACGATCACGTCGCCACCCGCCGCGCCCGGAACGGCGCCGCGAACCGCGATCAGACCGCGCTCGACGTCGACCTTGACCACTTCCAGGTTCTGGGTGCTCTGCTGCACCGCGCCCATGTGGCCCGACATCTTCTTGCCCGGGAAAACACGACCCGGGGTCTGGCGCTGACCCAGCGAACCCGGCGCGCGATGCGACAGCGAGTTACCGTGGGTTGCATCGCCCATACGGAAGTTGTGGCGCTTGATGGTGCCCTGGAAGCCCTTACCCTTGGTGACACCCTGGACGTCGACGATCTGGCCGACTTCGAAGATGTCCGCCTTGACTTCGCCGCCAACGGCGAAATCGCCGAGCTGCGCGTCTTCAACGCGGAATTCCCACAGGCCACGACCCGCTTCCACCTTCGCCTTGGCGAAGTGGCCGGCTTCCGGCTTGTTGACCAGGGCAGCGCGACGCGCGCCGACGGTCACCTGCACGGCGCTGTAGCCGTCGGTTTCGACGGTCTTGATCTGCGCGATGCGGTTCGGGGTTGCTTCGATCAGGGTCACCGGGATGGAGCGGCCATCTTCAGTGAACACGCGGCTCATGCCAGCCTTGCGGCCCACGAAGCCCAACGAATACTTCTTCGTCATGGTCGTAGTCCTCAGGTCAGCTTGATCTGAACGTCGACGCCGGCAGCCAGTTCGAGCTTCATCAGCGCGTCCACGGTCTTGTCATTCGGGTCAACGATATCGAGCACGCGCTTGTGCGTGCGGGTCTCGTACTGGTCACGCGCGTCCTTGTCGACGTGCGGGGAAACGAGAACGGTGTAACGCTCGATCTTGGTCGGCAGCGGGATCGGGCCACGCACTTGCGCGCCGGTCCGCTTTGCCGTTTCAACGATCTCGCTGGCCGAACGGTCGATCAGACGATGATCGAACGCTTTCAGCCGGATCCGGATCTTTTGGTCCGCCATGGCGGTAGGTTCCTTCGTTAAAAGAGCGACAGACAAAGCCTCTGGGTTGCTTTGCCCCATGAAATTCCTGAATACGGACGACCCGCACTCCTGCAGGCCGCCAAGGTCACTCCATAGACCTCAAAAACGTAGGCAGACCAGTTACCCGGCCTGCCCAGACGTAGAAGCATAATGGCACGCAAGGCAGCTGTCAACAGTCGCCTGTTGACGCCGCCTGAATGGCATTGACCCTTCCTGGTCCGGGGAACACAAGGCACATCCTGTGCCTGCTTTCCCATTTGATACGCCCCGATGCCCTACCCAGGCAACATCGGGGCGCAGATACTACCAGATTACTCGATGATCTTCGAGACCACGCCGGCGCCGACGGTGCGGCCGCCTTCGCGGATGGCGAAGCGCAGGCCTTCGTCCATTGCCACCGGGTTGATCAGGGTGACGACCATCTTGACGTTGTCACCCGGCATCACCATTTCGACGCCTTCCGGCAGAGCAGCTGCGCCGGTGATGTCGGTGGTGCGGAAGTAGAACTGCGGACGGTAGCCGTTGAAGAACGGGGTGTGACGGCCGCCCTCGTCCTTCGACAGGACGTAGACTTCGCCTTCGAACTTGGTGTGCGGCTTGATCGAACCCGGCTTGGCCAGGACCTGGCCACGCTCGACGTCGTCACGCTTGGTGCCGCGCAGCAGCAGGCCAGCGTTGTCGCCTGCCTGACCCTGGTCCAGCAGCTTGCGGAACATTTCAACGCCGGTCACGGTGGTCTTCTGCACCGGACGGATGCCGACGATTTCGATTTCGTCGCCAACCTTGATCACGCCGCGCTCGATACGACCGGTCACCACGGTKCCGCGGCCCGAGATCGAGAACACGTCTTCCACCGGCATCAGGAACGGCTTGTCGATCGCACGCTCCGGCTCCGGGATCCAGCTGTCCAGGGCGTCGACCAGCTTCAGGATGGCCGGCACGCCGATGTCGCTCTGGTCGCCTTCCAGCGCCAGACGGGCCGAACCGGCGATGATCGGGGTGTCGTCGCCCGGGAAGTCGTACTTGCTCAGCAGCTCGCGCACTTCCATCTCGACCAGCTCGAGCAGCTCGGCGTCGTCAACCATGTCGGCCTTGTTCAGGAACACGACGATGTACGGCACGCCGACCTGACGCGACAGCAGGATGTGCTCGCGGGTCTGCGGCATCGGGCCGTCAGCGGCCGAGCACACCAGGATCGCGCCGTCCATCTGGGCGGCACCGGTGATCATGTTCTTGACGTAGTCAGCATGGCCCGGGCAATCGACGTGGGCGTAGTGACGGACCGGGGATTCGTATTCGACGTGCGCGGTCGAGATCGTGATGCCACGAGCCTTTTCTTCCGGAGCGGCGTCGATCGAGGAGTARTCCTTGAACTCGCCACCGAAGCGCTCGGCACCGATCTTGGTCAGTGCAGCGGTCAGCGTGGTCTTGCCGTGGTCGACGTGACCGATGGTGCCGACGTTGACGTGCGGCTTGGTGCGCTCGAACTTACCCTTTGCCATTGTTCTATACCTTGATTGTTCGTAAGTGGTTTCAAGAGAGGCTGAGCGAGGCTCAGCCCTTCTTCATGACGGCTTCGGCGATGTTGGTCGGCGCCGGCTCGTAGTGATCGAATTCCATGGTGAAGGTGGCGCGGCCCTGGGTCTGCGAACGCAGCGCAGTGGCGTAGCCGAACATTTCACCCAGCGGGATCATCGCGTTGATGATCGAAGCGGAGCCGTCACCGGTGGTGTCGGAACCCTGCAGCACGCCGCGACGACGGCTGACGTCGCCCATCACGTCACCCTGGTAATCCTCCGGGGTCACGATCTCGACCTTCATGATCGGCTCCAGCAGCACCGGCTTGGCCTTGGCGAAGCCCTGCTTGAAGGCCATCGACGAAGCCAGCTTGAACGCCATTTCCGAGGAGTCGACGTCGTGGTACGAACCGAACACCAGCTTCACCTTGACGTCCACGACCGGGAAGCCAGCCAGCGGACCGCTGGTGATGGTTTCGCGCAGGCCCTTTTCAACCGACGGAATGAATTCCTTCGGAATCACGCCGCCGGTGATGTCGTTGATGAACAGGAAGTCGTCCTTGATGGCCGGAGCCAGCTTCGGATCGGCACGGTCGGCAGCGGTGATCGGCGACAGTTCGATCACGACGTGACCGTACTGGCCCTTACCACCGGACTGCTTGGCGTGCTTGTAGTCCGACTTGACGTCGGCCAGGGTGATGGTTTCGCGGTAGGCCACCTGCGGCGCGCCGACGTTGGCTTCAACGTTGAACTCGCGCTTCAGGCGGTCGACGATGATGTCCAGGTGCAGCTCGCCCATGCCCGAGATGATGGTCTGGCCGGATTCTTCGTCGGTCTTGACGCGGAACGACGGATCTTCCTGCGCCAGACGGCCCAGGGCCAGACCCATCTTTTCCTGGTCCGACTTGGTCTTCGGCTCGACGGCCATCGAGATCACCGGCTCCGGGAACGTCATGCGCTCCAGGATGATCGGGGCGTCCACGGCGCACAGGGTGTCACCGGTGGTGGTGTCCTTCAGGCCCACGGCAGCGGCGATGTCACCGGCCAGAACTTCCTTGATTTCCTCGCGGTTGTTCGAGTGCATCTGCAGGATGCGGCCGATGCGCTCCTTCTTGCCCTTCACCGAGTTCAGCACGGTGTCGCCACCGTTCAGGGTGCCCGAGTAGACACGGAAGAAGGTCAGCGCGCCGACGAACGGGTCGGTGATGATCTTGAAGGCCAGCGACGAGAACGGAGCCTTGTCGTCCGACTTGCGGGTCATTTCGACGGTGTCGTCGTCAACGTCCACGCCCTTCACGTCCGGCACGTCGACCGGCGACGGCAGCAGCTGGATCACGCCGTCCAGCATGGCCTGCACGCCCTTGTTCTTGAAGGCCGAGCCGCAGTACATCGGCACGATCTCGGTGGCCAGGGTGCGGGTACGCAGCGCGTTGATGATTTCAGCCTCGGCCAGCTCTTCGCCGCCCAGGTACTTTTCCATCAGCTCTTCGCTGGCTTCGGCAGCGGTCTCGACCATGAACTGGCGAGCCTCTTCGGCCGGGCCCTGCAGTTCGGCCGGAATTTCACCGTACTCGAACTTCATGCCCTGCGAAGCCTCATCCCAGTGGATGGCCTTCATCTTCAGCAGGTCGACAACGCCCTTGAAGTTGTCTTCAGCGCCGATCGGCAGCTGCATCGGCACGGCAACCGCGCCCAGCTTGGCCTTCAGCTGGCCGACGACCTTCTGGAAGTTGGCACCGGTACGGTCCATCTTGTTGACGAACGCGATGCGCGGCACGTGGTACTTGTTGGCCTGGCGCCACACGGTTTCCGACTGCGGCTGCACGCCACCGACGGCGCACAGGACGAAGACGGCACCGTCGAGCACGCGCAGCGAGCGCTCCACTTCGATGGTGAAGTCGACGTGCCCGGGGGTGTCGATGATGTTGAAGCGGTGCTCCGGCAGGGACTTGTCCATGCCCTTCCAGAACGCGGTGGTGGCAGCGGACTGGATCGTGATGCCACGCTCCTGCTCCTGCTCCATCCAGTCCATGGTGGCGGCGCCGTCGTGCACTTCACCGATCTTGTGGCTCTTGCCGGTGTAGAACAGGATGCGCTCGGACGTGGTGGTCTTGCCGGCATCGATGTGAGCCATGATGCCGAAGTTACGGTAACGCTCGATGGGAGTGGAACGGGCCACGGGAGCCTCTCAGATTTCTTGGATTTCGGATGGCCGAACGCCGCCTTTCGGCGGCCTTCGGATTGGCGCAGTCCTTCTGGGACCGCGAGGCAGCACGCACCTAGGTGGTGCTGCCCTGCCTGTTTTACAAGGCCGTCAAACTCACCAGCGGTAGTGGGCGAATGCCTTGTTGGCTTCGGCCATGCGGTGGGTTTCTTCGCGCTTCTTGATGGCGCCGCCACGGTTTTCCGAGGCGTCGATCAGTTCAGCAGCCAGCTTCTTCGGCATGGTGTTCTCACCACGCTTGCGCGCGGAGTCGATCAGCCAGCGCATGGCCAGGGCCATCTTGCGCGACGAACGCACTTCGACCGGCACCTGGTAGGTGGCACCACCGACGCGGCGCGACTTGACTTCGACCGCCGGGGCGACGTTGTCCAGAGCCTTCTGCACCAGCTCAATGGCGTTGGCGCTGCTGTTCTTCTCGGTGATCACGTCCATGGCGCCGTACACGATCTTTTCGGCGACGGACTTCTTGCCGCTCTGCATGACCATGTTGATGAAGCGGGCGATGGTTTCGCTTCCGTGCTTCGGATCGGGCAGGACGGAACGCTGCGGAGTATTACCCTTACGCGACATAGTGCTCTCTCCTTATGCCTTCGGACGCTTGGCGCCGTACTTGGAACGGGCCTGGCGACGCTTGGCAACGCCGGCGGCGTCGAGCGAGCCACGAACGGTGTGGTAACGCACACCCGGCAGGTCCTTGACGCGACCGCCGCGGATCAGGACCACGGAGTGCTCCTGCAGGTTGTGGCCTTCACCACCGATGTAGGAAATCACTTCTTCCTGGTTGGTCAGGCGGACCTTGGCAACCTTGCGCAGAGCCGAGTTCGGCTTCTTCGGAGTGGTGGTGTAGACACGGGTGCAGACGCCACGGCGCTGCGGGCACTTGTCGAGCGCCGGCGAGGCACTCTTGTAGGTGGTCGCTTGCCGCGGCTTGCGGACCAGCTGGTTGATCGTCGCCATCAGTAGGTTCTTCTGATTGGTGGCCGGAAATCCGGCCAGAGATGCGGAAATGTTAAAGCAGGCCAAAATTCTGGCCTGCTGAGACAGACGATTGTAGCAACCTGCCAGGAAAGCAGTCAAACGCCTCCTGTCAAGCCCGTTCCTGATCCCGGAACGTTACTGGGGGGCCTCCATGTACCCCGTTCAGGTTGGCGGGGTGAACCGCGAGCGGTCCACCCTGCCCTGTCCTTGGCCCGACCAGCGCGGTCGACCAACAGTCGACTCTACCGGCCGGACCCGTGTTTCAGTCTTCCGAGGCCTGTTCAGCTTCGGCTTCAACGACCGGTGCCTCGACCGCAGCCGGGGTGCCGGCCAGGGTCTGCATTTCCGACTCGGTGAGACCGGAAGCGCCGCGACGGCGGTTGCTGTGGTACGCCAGGCCGGTACCGGCCGGAATCAGGCGACCCACGATGACGTTTTCCTTCAGGCCACGCAGGTTGTCCGAGGTGCCGCGGACGGCGGCTTCGGTCAGCACGCGGGTGGTTTCCTGGAACGATGCGGCCGAGATGAACGATTCGGTCGCCAGCGAGGCCTTGGTGATACCCAGCAGGACCGGATCGAAGTGCGCCGGCAGCTCGTTGCGGGTCGACAGGCGCGCATTCTCCTCGATAACGCGCTGACGCTCCACCTGTTCACCGTTCAGGAACTTGCTGCTGCCCTGGTCGGTGATCTCGACCTTGCGCAGCATCTGGCGGGTGATCACCTCGATGTGCTTGTCGTTGATCTTCACGCCCTGCAGGCGGTACACGTCCTGGATTTCCTTCACCAGGTAGGCGGCCAGCGGTTCGACACCCAGCAGACGCAGGATGTCCTGCGGGCTCGGCTCGCCGTCCACGATGGTTTCACCCTTGGTGACATGCTCGCCTTCGAACACGATGACCTGGCGGTACTTCGGGATCAGCTCTTCGTGCTCCGAACCATCGGTGTCCTTGATGATCAGGCGCTGCTTGCCCTTGGTGTCCTTGCCGAAGCTGATGATGCCAGAACGCTCGGCCAGCACCGCCGGATCCTTCGGCTTGCGCGCTTCGAACAGATCGGCCACGCGCGGCAGACCACCGGTGATGTCGCGGGTCTTCGACGCTTCCTGCGGGATCTTGGCGACCACGTCACCCACGCCGACGGCAGCGCCGTCCTGCAGGTTGACGATCGAGCGCGGCGGCAGCAGGTACTGCGCCGGCAGGTCGGTGCCCGGGATCGACAGATCGTTGCCCTTGGCGTCGACGATGCGCACGATCGGGCGCAGGTCCTTGGCCTGGGTACCACGACGCTTCGGATCGGTGATTTCGCGCGACGCCAGGCCGGTCAGCTCGTCGGTCTTCTCGATGACGGTGATGCCGTCGACGAAGTCGATGAAGCGGATGAAGCCGGCAACTTCCGACACGATCGGGTGGTTATGCGGATCCCAGTTGGCCACGGTCTGGCCCGCCTTGATCGCATCGCCGTCCTTGGACGTGATGGTCGCACCGTACGGCAGCTTGTAACGCTCACGCTCACGGCCGTGGGCATCGAGCACCGAGATTTCGCCCGAGCGCGACACTGCCACCAGCGAGCCGTTGGCGTGCTCGACCGACTTGAGGTTGCTGAACTTGACCGAGCCGGTGGTCTTGACGGTGATGTTGTCGACCGCAGCAGCTCGCGACGCCGCACCACCGATGTGGAACGTACGCATGGTCAGCTGGGTACCCGGCTCACCGATGGACTGGGCGGCGATGACGCCGACCGCTTCACCGATGTTGACCAGGTGGCCACGGGCCAGATCGCGGCCGTAGCAGCGCGAGCAGACGCCGAAGGCCGATTCGCAGGAGATGGTCGAGCGGACCTTGATGGTCTGCACGCCGGCATCTTCCAGCTTGGCGACCCAGGCTTCGTCCAGCAGGGTGTTGCGGGTGACGATCGGATCTTCGTCGTTGCCCGGCAGGAACACGTCCTCGGCAACCACGCGCCCCAGCACGCGGTCCTTCAGCGGCTCGACCACGTCGCCGCCTTCCACGATCGGGGTCATGATCAGGCCTTCGGTGGTACCGCAATCCACCTCGGTGATCACCACGTCCTGCGCGACGTCGACCAGACGACGGGTCAGGTAACCCGAGTTCGCGGTCTTCAGCGCGGTATCGGCCAGACCCTTACGGGCACCGTGGGTGGAGTTGAAGTACTCCTGCACGTTCAGGCCTTCACGGAAGTTCGCCTTGATGGGCGTCTCGATGATCGAGCCGTCCGGACGCGCCATCAGGCCACGCATGCCGGCCAGCTGACGGATCTGCGCCTGCGAACCACGCGCACCGGAGTCGGCCATGATGTACAGCGAGTTCATCGACTTCTGGTCGATGGTCTCACCCTTGGCATTGACGACCTTCTCGGTACCGATGGTGTCCATCATCGCCTTGGCGATGCGCTCGTTGGTGCGCGACCAGATGTCGACCACCTTGTTGTAGCGCTCGCCGGCGGTGACCAGACCCGACTGGTACTGCTCCTGGATTTCCAGCACTTCGGCTTCGGCCTCGGTGAGGATGCCCTTCTTCTCGTCCGGGATCAGCATGTCGTCGATGCCGATGGAGACGCCGGCGCGGGTCGCGTAGGCGAAGCCGGTGTACATCAGCTTGTCGGCGAACACGACCGTGTCCTTCAGACCCAGCTGGCGGTAGCTGGAGTTGATCAGGCGGCTGATGTTCTTCTTGGTCAGCTCGGTGTTGGCCAGCGCGAACGGCAGGCCTTCCGGCAGGATTTCAGCCAGCAGGGCGCGACCGATCGTGGTGTCCACGATCGAGGTCTTGTTCTGCTTGACGCCGTCTTCGTCGGTCACCACTTCGGTGATGCGGACCTTGACCCGCGCGTGCAGTTCCACCACGCGGTTGTCGTAGGCACGCTTCACTTCGGCGATGTTGGCGAAGGCCATGCCCTCGCCCTTCTTGTTTTCCAGCGAGCGGGTCATGTAGTACAGACCCAGCACGACGTCCTGCGACGGCACGATGATCGGCTCGCCGTTGGCCGGCGACAGGATGTTGTTGGTCGACATCATCAGCGCACGCGCTTCCAGCTGGGCTTCCAGCGAGAGCGGCACGTGGACGGCCATCTGGTCACCGTCGAAGTCGGCGTTGAACGCGGTGCAGACCAGCGGGTGCAGCTGGATGGCCTTGCCTTCGATCAGCACCGGCTCGAACGCCTGGATGCCCAGACGGTGCAGGGTCGGCGCACGGTTCAGCATCACCGGATGCTCGCGGATGACCTCTTCCAGGATGTCCCAGACTTCGGCTTCTTCGCGCTCGACCAGCTTCTTGGCGGCCTTGATGGTGGTGGCCAGGCCACGACGCTGCAGCTTGGCGAAGACGAACGGCTTGAACAGCTCAAGCGCCATCTTCTTCGGCAGGCCGCACTGGTGCAGGCGCAGGTACGGGCCGACCACGATGACCGAACGGCCCGAGTAGTCGACGCGCTTGCCCAGCAGGTTCTGGCGGAAGCGACCCTGCTTGCCCTTGATCATGTCGGCCAGCGACTTCAGCGGGCGCTTGTTGGTGCCGGTGATGGCACGGCCACGACGGCCGTTGTCCAGCAGCGCATCGACCGATTCCTGCAGCATGCGCTTTTCATTGCGCACGATGATGTCCGGCGCGCTCAGTTCGAGCAGGCGGCGCAGGCGGTTGTTGCGGTTGATGACGCGGCGGTACAGGTCGTTCAGGTCGGAGGTCGCGAAGCGGCCGCCATCCAGCGGGACCAGCGGACGCAGGTCCGGCGGCAGCACCGGCAGCACGGTCATGACCATCCATTCCGGACGGTTGCCCGATTCCAGGAAGGCTTCGATCAGCTTGATGCGCTTGGTGAGGCGCTTGAGCTTGGTTTCCGAACCGGTAGCAGCGATTTCCTCGCGCAGGCGGGTCATTTCCGACTGCAGGTCGATCGTGCGCAGCAGTTCGTACACGGCCTCGGCGCCCATTGCGGCGTCGAAGTCGTCACCGTGCTCCTGGCGGGCCTGCAGGTACTGTTCTTCGGTCAGCAGCTGGCGGCGTTCCAGGGCGGTCAGGCCCGGCTCGGTCACCACGTAGGCTTCGAAGTACAGCACGCGCTCGATGTCGCGCAGGGTCATGTCCAGCATCAGGCCGATGCGCGACGGCAGCGACTTCAGGAACCAGATGTGCGCGACCGGCGAAGCCAGGTCGATGTGGCCCATGCGCTCACGGCGCACCTTGGCCAGGGTCACTTCGGTGCCGCACTTTTCGCAGACCACGCCGCGGTGCTTCATGCGCTTGTACTTGCCGCACAGGCACTCGTAGTCCTTCACCGGGCCGAAGATGGCGGCGCAGAACAGGCCGTCGCGTTCCGGCTTGAAGGTACGGTAGTTGATGGTTTCCGGCTTCTTCACTTCGCCGAAGGACCACGAACGGATCAGGTCCGGCGAGGCCAGCGCGATCTTGATCGCGTCGAAGTCCAGCGTCTGGCGCTGCTGGTTGAAGAGGTTGAGCAGGTCTTTCATGGTGTTCTCCAGAAGGAGGAATGCTGTGTCGATGGGCTTTCAGTTGACTGCCAGCGGCGCGGCGGCGGACCGCCGCGCCGGCATGGATCAGTTGTCTTCCAGTTCCATGTTGATGGCCAGCGAGCGGATTTCCTTCACGAGCACGTTGAAGGATTCCGGCATGCCCGCGACCATCTCGTGCTCACCGTCGACGATGTTCTTGTACATCTGGTTGCGGCCCTGCACGTCATCGGACTTCACCGTCAGCATTTCCTGCAGGGTGTAGGCCGCGCCGTAGGCTTCCAGCGCCCAGACTTCCATTTCACCGAAGCGCTGGCCGCCGAACTGCGCCTTGCCGCCCAGCGGCTGCTGGGTGACGAGCGAGTACGGACCGGTCGAACGGGCGTGCATCTTGTCGTCGACCAGGTGGTTCAGCTTCAGGTAGTGCATGTAACCGACGGTGGTGTGGCGATCGAACGCTTCACCGGTGCGGCCGTCGTACAGCTGGGTCTGGCCACTGCTCGGCAGGTCGGCCAGTTCCAGCATGCGCTTGATTTCCGCTTCGGTGGCGCCGTCGAACACCGGGGTGGCCATCGGCACGCCGTCGGTCAGGTTACGGGCCAGGCGCAGCAGCTCCTCGTCGCTGAACTGCGACAGGTCGACACGGTTGGCCACGTTGGTGTCGTCGTGGTTGTAGATGTCGTCCAGGAACTTGCGCAGGTCGGCAACCGCCGCCTGGGCTTCCATCATCGCCTGGATCTTGCGGCCCAGGCCCTTGGCCGCCCAGCCCAGGTGCACTTCCAGGATCTGGCCGATGTTCATACGCGACGGCACGCCCAGCGGGTTCAGCACGATGTCCACGGTCTCGCCCGAGGCCATGTACGGCATGTCCTCGACCGGCACCACGTTGGAGACCACACCCTTGTTGCCGTGGCGGCCTGCCATCTTGTCGCCCGGCTGGATGCGGCGCTTCACGGCCAGGAACACCTTGACCATCTTCAGCACGCCCGGGGCGAGGTCGTCGCCGGCGGTGATCTTGCCGCGCTTGTCGGCGAAGCGACGCTCGAATTCCTTCTCGTGCGCCTGGATCTGCTTCTGCGCGCGCTCGATGGCTTCCGAAGCGTCCTCGTCCTTCATGCGCAGGGCGAACCAGTCAGCCTTCTTCAGGCCGTCGAGGAAGGCGTCGGTGATCACGTCACCCTTCTTCAGGCCAGCGCCACCGTTGACCACCTTGCCCACGATCTGCGAACGCAGACGCATGTAGATGGCGGCTTCCAGGATGCGGAACTGGTCGTCGAAGTCCTTCTTGACGCGCTTGATTTCAGACTCTTCGATCTGGCGGGCGCGCTTGTCCTTCTCGATGCCGTCGCGGGTGAAGACCTGCACGTCGATGACGGTGCCGTCCATGCCCGGCGGCACGCGCAGCGAGCTGTCCTTAACGTCCGAAGCCTTCTCGCCGAAGATCGCGCGCAGCAGCTTCTCTTCCGGGGTCAGCTGGCTTTCGCCCTTCGGGGTGACCTTGCCGACCATGATGTCGCCGGCGCGGACTTCGGCACCGATGTACACCACGCCGCTCTCGTCCAGGCGGTTCAGCGCCTGCTCGGAGACGTTCGGGATGTCGGCGGAGATTTCCTCCGGCCCCAGCTTGGTGTCACGCGCGACGCAGGTCAGCTCTTCGATGTGGATCGTGGTGTAACGATCCTCTTCCACCACGCGCTCGGAGAGCAGGATGGAGTCTTCGAAGTTGTAGCCGTTCCACGGCATGAACGCGATCAGCATGTTCTGGCCCAGGGCCAGTTCGCCGATGTCGGTGGACGGACCGTCGGCCAGCACGTCGCCGCGGGCGATGACGTCACCCACCTGGACCAGCGGACGCTGGTTGATGCAGGTGTTCTGGTTCGAACGGGTGTACTTGACCAGGTTGTAGATGTCCACGCCTGCGTCGGTGGCGCCAACGATCTCTTCCTCGTTGACCTTGACCACGATGCGGGCAGCGTCGATCTGCACGATCTCGCCACCACGGCGGGCGTTCACGGTCACACCGGAGTCACGCGCCACGGCGCGCTCGATGCCGGTACCGACCAGCGGCTTCTGCGCACGCAGGGTCGGCACGGCCTGGCGCTGCATGTTGGCGCCCATCAGTGCGCGGTTGGCGTCATCGTGCTCCAGGAACGGAACCAGCGCGGCCGCGATCGACACGGTCTGCATCGGCGAGACGTCCATGAAGTGGACTTCCGCCGGCGGCTTCAGCAGCGATTCGCCCTGGAAGCGGCACGGAACGAACTGCTCGGTCAGCACGCTGTCGGCATTGGTCAGGGCGTTGGCCTGTGCAATGACGTACTCGTTTTCTTCGATGGCCGACAGGAACTCGACTTCATCATAGACCTTGCCGTCCACGACCTTGCGGTACGGGGTCTCCAGGAAACCGTACTGGTTGGTGCGGGCGTACACGGCCAGCGAGTTGATCAGGCCGATGTTCGGGCCTTCCGGGGTTTCGATGGTGCAGACGCGGCCGTAATGGGTCGGGTGCACGTCGCGCACTTCGAAGCCGGCGCGCTCGCGGGTCAGGCCGCCCGGGCCCAGGGCCGAGACGCGACGCTTGTGGGTCACTTCCGACAGCGGGTTGTTCTGGTCCATGAACTGCGACAGCTGCGAGGAGCCGAAGAACTCCTTGATGGCAGCGGCGACCGGCTTGGCGTTGATCAGCTCCTGCGGGGTCAGGCCTTCGGACTCGGCCATCGACAGGCGCTCCTTGACCGCGCGCTCGACGCGGACCAGGCCCACGCGGAACACGTTCTCGGCCATTTCGCCGACCGAACGCACGCGACGGTTGCCCAGGTGATCGATATCGTCGACCACGCCGCGACCGTTGCGGATCTCGGTCAGGACCTTGATCACGTCCAGGATGTCGGAGCTGTCGCCGTGGGCGGCAACCAGGCGCTTGGACTCTTCGTCGTTGCGCTCACCGTAGTACTTGCGGTCGTACAGCACGGCTTCGCCGGTGGTTTCCTTGCGGCCCACGCGACGGTTGAACTTCATGCGGCCGACCGCGGACAGGTCGTAGCGCTCGAAGGTGAAGAACAGGTTGTGGAACAGGTTCTGCGCGGCATCCTTGGTCGGCGGCTCGCCCGGACGCATCATGCGGTAGATCTCGACCAGGGCTTCCAGCTGGGTCTTGGTCGGGTCGATGCGCAGGGTGTTGGACAGGTACGGGCCACGATCCAGGTCGTTCACCCACAGGGTGCCCACGGCATCCACGCCGGCCTTGCGGAAGGCCTGCAGCTGCTCGTCGGTGATCTCGTCATTGGCCTGGGCCAGCAGTTCGCCGGTCGAGGCGTCGACCACGTCGTGCGACAGGATGCGGCCGACGATGTAGTCGTCCGGCACGGCCAGGGCGGCGATGCCCGAGGCTTCCAGCTGCTTGATGTGGCGCGCGGTGATGCGCTTGCCGGCTTCCACGATGACCTTGTCGCCATCGGCGAGGTCGAAGCCCAGGGTTTCGCCACGCAGGCGCTCCGGCACCAGCTCCAGCTGGACGCCTTCATCCGGGTTGATGTGGAAGGTGTTGATCTCGAAGAACTCGGCCAGCATCTCTTCGTTGCTGTAGCCAAGCGCGCGCAGCAGGATCGACACCGGCAGCTTGCGGCGGCGGTCGATACGGGTGAACAGCGCATCCTTCGGGTCGAACTCGAAGTCCAGCCAGGAACCGCGGTAAGGAATGATGCGGGCGCTGTACAGCAGCTTGCCCGAGCTGTGGGTCTTGCCACGGTCGTGGTCGAAGAACACGCCCGGCGAGCGGTGCAGCTGCGAGACGATGACGCGCTCGGTGCCGTTGACGATGAAGGTGCCGTTCTCGGTCATCAGCGGGATTTCGCCCAGATAGACCTCCTGCTCCTTCACGTACTTGATGGCCTTGGTCGACGACTCACGGTCGTAGATCACCAGGCGCACGGTCACGCGCAGCGGGGCGCCGTAGCTCATGCCACGCTGGCGGCACTCGCGCTCGTCGAAGACCGGCTCGCCCAGCTTGTAGCCGACGTATTCCAGGGCAGCATTGCCGCTGTAGCTGGCGATCGGGAAGACCGACTTCAGCGCAGCGTGCAGGCCGTGGTCCGTGCGCTTGGCCGGATCGACGTTTTCCTGCAGGAATTCACGGTAGGAATCCACCTGGATGGCGAGCAGGAACGGCACTTCGAGAATCGAACGCTGCTTGCCGAAATCCTTGCGGATACGCTTTTTTTCGGTGAACGAATAGGACGTCATGAGGTCTTCCACCTTGTTGTGCGGGCCGTGCGTCCACGACCCAGAAGGAAACTTGAAATTGTCAGTTGGAAGTCGCTGGTATTGCCGGCACCAGCACGCCTTCTCCCGCTACTTCCAACTGCCAACTCGTCTGCTACCACGCCCCTGCTGCCGCGCGCTGCGCTGGCCGGCCGGGGTTTGACTGCAGCCCGTGTTGGGCTTTTTGCTGCTTCTTGCATCCACGCATGGCGTGGATCTACCGATTACATCCACGCATGGCGTGGATCCACAACACCGCAACAACGACCAAAGGCCGGGGGCTTACGCCCCCAGCCTTGGCTGCATCGCCGTGAATCGGTGACGATGCAAGGTAACTGCTTACTTGACTTCGACAGTCGCGCCAGCAGCTTCCAGGTCCTTCTTCATCTTCTCGGCGTCTTCCTTCGAAGCGCCTTCCTTCAGGACGCCGCCGGCTTCGGCCAGGTCCTTCGCTTCCTTCAGGCCCAGGCCGGTGATGGCGCGGACGGCCTTGATGACTTCGACCTTCTTGTCGCCGGCCGACTTCAGGGTGACGGTGAACTCGGTCTGCTCTTCAACAGCAGCGGCCGGGCCAGCGGCAGCAGCCACGGCAACCGGAGCAGCGGCGGAGACGCCGAACTTCTCTTCGATGGCCTTGACCAGCTCCATCACTTCCATCAGGGACTTCTCGGCGATGGCGTCGACGATCTGTTCGTTGGTAAGGGACATGATTAATACCTTTGGATGATTTTCTGGGTTGAGGTTCCGTCAGGAACCACGGTAAGTCGAAACTCAGGCGGTCTCGGCGGCCGGCTCGGCAGCGTCGGCGGCGACATCGCCACCACCCTGCTTCTCGCCAACGGCCTTGATGGCGCGGGCAAACATCGTGACCGGCTCGGTCAGGACGCGGGCCAGCATGGCCAGGGCCTGATCGCGGGTCGGCAGCGAGGCCAGCACTTCGACGTGGCTTGCCGGGAACACTTCGCCACCGATGGCGACGACCTTAGCCTTCAGCTTGTCGTTGCCCTTGGCGGCTTCCTTGATCAGGCGACCGGCAGCGCCGGGCTCCTCGAGCGAGAACGCGTACAGCAGCGGACCAACCATCTGGTCCTGGGCGACTGCGAACTCGGTGCCTTCAACGGCGCGCGAAGCCAGGGTGTTCTTGACAACCTTCAAGAAAACACCGGTTTCACGAGCCTGCTTGCGCATCGCGGTCATCTGGGCGACCGTGGTGCCAGCGTATTCGGCTGCGATCAAGGAGTGGGCCTTGGCGGCGACGTCTGCCAGCTCGGCGACTACTTCTTGCTTCTGGGACAGATTGAGAGCCATTGCACTCCTCCTATTGAACTCCGCTTACGGCTCCTGCCGTGTGCGGTCCTGTGCGGCATCCGTCCTGGACGCCGGGAACATCGGGATGATGCTCCGGGGGGTGGGCCGTTCCAGACCTGGAGGCAATCAGGGAAATCCCAGACATGCGTGAACCAGAAAAACTCCAGAAGGGCACCATCTACGCAGGTTGATTCCGGGGAATCGATTAAGCGTTCGTGACTGCTCCGGCGGCGACTCCTTGCCAGATCGAGCTTCCGTGCCCGTCGCCGGTAGTGCCACGACCGCGCCTGCGGTCTTTGACGGCTACCGCGGGCGATGCACTGCCAGCGATGCCTTCAAATGTCACGGTCACGGCACCAGGGGCACCGTGACCGCTTCAAACAATTACTTCAGGGTCAGCGACGACTGGTCGACGGTGACGCCCGGGCCCATCGTCGAGCTGACCGAAACCTTCTGCAGGTAGGTGCCCTTCGAGGTGGCCGGCTTGGCCTTGATCAGGTCCAGCAGCAGCGCGGTCAGGTTCGACTTCAGCGCGTCTTCGGCGAAGTCGGCCTTGCCGATGGTGCAGTGGATGATGCCGGCCTTGTCGGTGCGGTAACGGACCTGACCCGACTTGGCGTTCTTCACGGCTTCACCCGGGTTCGGGGAAACGGTGCCGACCTTCGGGTTCGGCATCAGGCCGCGCGGGCCCAGCACGGTGCCCAGCTTGCCGACGACGCGCATGGCGTCCGGGGTCGCGATGACGACGTCGTAGTTCAGATCGCCGGCCTGCATCTTCTCGGCCAGGTCATCCATACCGACGGCTTCGGCGCCAGCGGCCAGGGCTTCATCAGCCTTGGCACCGGCCGGAGCGAACACGGCGACGCGGACCGACTTGCCGGTACCGGCCGGCAGCACGGTGGAGCCACGGACCTGCTGGTCGGACTTCTTCGCATCGACGCCCAGGCGCACAGCGACGTCGATCGACTCGACGAACTTGGCCTTGGTGGCGCTCTTCAGGATGTTGATCGCGTCCTCGAAGGCGTATGCCTTGCCCGGAACGACGGCGGCCTTGATGGCCTTCTCACGCTTGGTCTGTGCCATCTTATTAACCCTCCACCACGAGGCCCATGGAACGGGCAGAGCCAGCGATGGTACGCACGGCGGCGTCCAGATCGGCGGCAGTCAGATCCGGTTCCTTCGCCTTGGCGATCTCTTCCAGCTGCTTACGGGTGACCTTGCCGACCTTCTCGGTGTTCGGGCGCTTGGAGCCCGACGAGATGCCAGCGGCCTTCTTCAGCAGGGTGGTGGCCGGGGTGCTCTTGGTGATGAAGGTGAACGTACGGTCCGAGTAGGCCGTGATGATCACCGGAACCGGCAGACCCGGCTCGAGCTTCTGCGTGGCAGCGTTGAACGCCTTGCAGAATTCCATGATGTTCAGGCCGCGCTGACCCAGCGCAGGACCGACCGGCGGCGAGGGGTTGGCCTGACCGGCCTTCACCTGCAGCTTGATGTAACCGACAACTTTCTTTGCCATGAGTATGCTCTCCGGGTGCTAGCGCCTTTCGACAACAGGCTCCCCATCGGACCGGGAATCACGCGTCCCGGCATCGCGTTTTGAAATCATGCTGAAGGCCACCTTGCGGCGGCCTCGTCCTGCTGGCTTCCCAGCGGGGAGCCGCGCACTATATCAGGTTTTTTCTTCACATGCCTGAAGCGGCACATAAACGAACGAAACCGGGCAGCGCCCGGTTCCTGGTTCTGTAGCGGTCGAGCCTGCTCGACCCTGCAGCCGATCAGACGGCCTTTTCGACCTGGCCGAACTCGAGCTCGACCGGGGTGGCACGACCGAAGATCAGCACCGAGACGCGCAGGCGGCTCTTCTCGTAGTTGACTTCTTCGACGACGCCATTGAAATCGTTGAACGGGCCATCGGTGACACGGACCATCTGGCCCGGCTCGAACAGCACCTTCGGGCGCGGCTTCTCGACACCTTCCTGAACGCGGTTCAGGATGGCCTCGGCCTCGGAATCGGCGATCGGCAACGGGCGGTCGGCGGTGCCGCCGATGAAGCCCATCACGCGCGGGGTTTCCTTGACCAGGTGCCAGCTTTCGTTGTCGATGCGCGGGATACCGGCTTCTTCGTGGGTCTCGATCTGGACCAGCACGTAACCCGGGAAGAACTTGCGCTCGGAACGGCGCTTCTGGCCAGCGCGCATCTCGACCACTTCTTCGGTCGGGACCAGGACATCGCCGAAGCGCTCTTCCATGCCGTCACGGACGATGCGATCGCGCAGAGCCTGCGCCACCGACTTCTCGAAGCCCGAATAGGCGTGAACGACGTACCAACGCTTCATGCAATTCTCCTTAGCGGCTCAGGAACAACTGAACCAGCCACTGAATGACGTAATCGAACCCACCCAGCAACAGACTGAGAATGGTCACCACCACCATCACGACCCAGGTCATGCGGATGGCTTCCTGGCGCGTCGGCCAGACCACCTTGCGCAGTTCGAAGCGCGACTCGGAGAGGAATTCGCGGGTGTCGCGCCCCTTGCCGGTCAGCATGAACACGCCGATACCGCCAACCAGACCGACCACGACCGCCAACGCACGCAGCTGACCCGCCCACGCACCCAGCTGGGTTGCGCGACCGGAGTCGGCGGAGAACCAGAACCAGACGAACAGACCGGCCAGCACCAGCAGCGATGCGGCGACATACTTGACGATATCCCCACCGTTGGCGGAGTTGTCCTTGGAGTGTTCGATCTTGCTATTCATCAGGCTGTGTCTGCTTTAGCGGCCCAGGCCGCTGGATAAGGTGGGCAGATGGCACGCCAGGAGGGACTCGAACCCCCAACCTGCGGTTTTGGAGACCGCTGCTCTGCCAATTGAGCTACTGGCGTACGTTTTGAAACTTGCCTTCCCTTAGACGGCGAAGGCGGACCGAGGTTCCCGGCCCGCCATTCGCGTAACCGGCGGCGCTATGCAACCACCGGTACTGCAGGCTTACTCGATGATCTTCGAGACCACGCCGGCGCCGACGGTACGGCCGCCTTCGCGGATGGCGAAGCGCAGGCCTTCGTCCATTGCCACCGGGTTGATCAGGGTGACGACCATCTTGACGTTGTCACCCGGCATCACCATTTCGACGCCTTCCGGCAGAGCAGCTGCGCCGGTGATGTCGGTGGTGCGGAAGTAGAACTGCGGACGGTAGCCGTTGAAGAACGGGGTGTGACGGCCGCCCTCGTCCTTCGACAGGACGTAGACTTCGCCTTCGAACTTGGTGTGCGGCTTGATCGAACCCGGCTTGGCCAGGACCTGGCCACGCTCGACGTCGTCACGCTTGGTGCCGCGCAGCAGCAGGCCAGCGTTGTCGCCTGCCTGACCCTGGTCCAGCAGCTTGCGGAACATTTCAACGCCGGTCACGGTGGTCTTCTGCACCGGACGGATGCCGACGATTTCGATTTCGTCGCCAACCTTGATCACGCCGCGCTCGATACGACCGGTCACCACGGTKCCGCGGCCCGAGATCGAGAACACGTCTTCCACCGGCATCAGGAACGGCTTGTCGATCGCACGCTCCGGCTCCGGGATCCAGCTGTCCAGGGCGTCGACCAGCTTCAGGATGGCCGGCACGCCGATGTCGCTCTGGTCGCCTTCCAGCGCCAGACGGGCCGAACCGGCGATGATCGGGGTGTCGTCGCCCGGGAAGTCGTACTTGCTCAGCAGCTCGCGCACTTCCATCTCGACCAGCTCGAGCAGCTCGGCGTCGTCAACCATGTCGGCCTTGTTCAGGAACACGACGATGTACGGCACGCCGACCTGACGCGACAGCAGGATGTGCTCGCGGGTCTGCGGCATCGGGCCGTCAGCGGCCGAGCACACCAGGATCGCGCCGTCCATCTGGGCGGCACCGGTGATCATGTTCTTGACGTAGTCAGCATGGCCCGGGCAATCGACGTGGGCGTAGTGACGGACCGGGGATTCGTATTCGACGTGCGCGGTCGAGATCGTGATGCCACGAGCCTTTTCTTCCGGAGCGGCGTCGATCGAGGAGTARTCCTTGAACTCGCCACCGAAGCGCTCGGCACCGATCTTGGTCAGTGCGGCGGTCAGCGTGGTCTTGCCGTGGTCGACGTGACCGATGGTGCCGACGTTGACGTGCGGCTTGGTGCGCTCGAACTTACCCTTGGCCATGGCTGCTTATCTCGAATTCGTCTGAGAGGTGATGCTTAAGATGGTGCTCACGAAAGGAATCGAACCTTCGACCTCTTCCTTACCAAGGAAGTGCTCTACCGACTGAGCTACGTGAGCCGAGTTTTGCATTATGACATGAACTCGATAATATTCAAAGTTCATTCAATGGAGCGGGAGACGGGAATCGAACCCGCACCATCAGCTTGGAAGGCTGAGGTTCTACCATTGAACTACTCCCGCGCCGGGAATGTCACAACGTGAAACTGGTGGAGGGAGGTGGATTCGAACCACCGAAGGCGTAAGCCAGCAGATTTACAGTCTGCCCCCGTTGGCCGCTTGGGTATCCCTCCTTACCACCCCATCCCGTTGCCGCCGAAGCGTCGCGGTGTGTGGTGGTGAGCCGCTTATTCTGCTGATGGGACGGGGGCCTGTCAACGCTTTTTTCCATCTTTTTCACACGTTGTCGCAAACCCATTGATACGCAAGGTTATTGCCCGGGGACCGGCAGGGTCTCGCTGGCGAAAATTGCGACATGAGGGACACCGTCGGCGCCGATCCAGCCCCGATACATGCCCTGGGTGTTGAACGGCGTGGCCATTTTTCCGTCTGCGGCGAGCACGATCGCACCGCCATCGCCGCCCATCTGCGGAATCGTCTCGTTGATCACGCCCTTGCCGGCCTGCTCCGGGCTCTGCCCCTGGTAACGCATGCGCGCGCAGATCTCGTGCGCGGCGGCGCTGCGGATGTAGTACTCCCCCCAGCCGGTGCCGGACACCGCGCAGCGCGCGTCAGCCCAGGTACCGGCGCCGATGATCGGCGAATCACCCACACGGCCGTAGCGCTTGTTGGTCATGCCACCGGTGGAGGTGCCCGCCGCGAGATGCCCCTGCGCGTCCAATGCGACCGCACCCACGGTACCGAAGTGCTTTGCGGTCTCCAGGTCGGCATGCGCCTGGCCGCTGGCCTCTTCCTCCAGCGCGCGCTGCAGCTGCTGCCAGCGCTTGTCGGTGCGGAAGTACGACGGATCAACCAGGGTGATGCCCTGCTCCACCGCGAAGGCTTCGGCGCCCTGCCCGACCATCATCACGTGCCGGGATTTCTGCATCACGGTCTGCGCCAGCAGGATCGGGTTGCGCACCCGCTGCACGCCGGCCACCGCGCCCGCAGCCTGGGTGGCGCCATCCATCACCGCCGCATCCAGCTCGTTGCGGCCGTCGTGGGTGAACACCGCCCCCTTGCCGGCATTGAAGGTGGGATCGTCCTCCAACACGGTGATCGCCGCGGTGACCGCCGCCAGCGCCGGGCGACCCGCGGCCAGTTCGGCATGGCCCTTCAGCAGTGCCGCCCGCAGCGCGTCACGTGCCGCCTTCTCTTCGGCCGCTGACAGGTCCTTGCGCTCGACGCCGGCGCCGCCGTGGATGACCAGCAGCGGCGAGGCGGCCGGTGCGGCCTGGGCGAGCAACGGCAGGGACAGCAGCGCGGACAGCGCCAGGCGCAGTTTCATCGGGTACGTCTCCAGCAGGTGTAGTGAAGGATTAGCACGGGTAGTGCCGGCCGCTGGCCGGCACCGGTCGCATCAGGGAAGGCGAGTTGCCGGCCAGCGGCCGGCACTACCGGGAAGGACGATCATTGACGGACGACTTCAATCTCGCCGTCGCTGACGTCGGCCACGGCCTGGTAATCGGCCTCGGCCTGGAAATCGTCCAGGCGCATGCGGCTGCCACTGGCGACCACCGTCACCGGCACTGCATGGAAGCGCAACGGCTCACCTTCGACCAGGCGGTCCGCATCACGCCCTGGGCTGACCACCCAGACCTTGCCTTCGCCGTCGGCACTGTAGACCTGGGCCTGGCCATCCGGTTCGACGCAGAGGGCGGTGTCCTCGTCGACCCCGATGCCGACGATATCGGGGTCGCCACTGTCCTGTGCGGCGCGCGCCACGAACACGATCAGGCGACCGAGCCGGTCGCGCTTGTCGAAGTGGGTGTCGGTGACGACGCGCTGCAGGTAGGGCATCTGCAGGAAGCCGCTGTCCATGGTCACCGCGCTGCCCATCGGGTCGGCCAGGGCTCCGGCCGAGGTGATGCTGCCACCATCCATCGCGCCGTAGGCATAGCCACCGAGGATCGCCAGTCCGGCGCTGGTACCGGCAATCGGCTTGCCGGCACGCACATGTGCATTGAGCGCGCGGTTGAGCGCGGTGCCCTTCCAGAAACGGATGTAGCGCGACTGGTCGCCGCCGGCGATGAAGATGGCATCGGCCGCTGCAACCACGCGCAGCACGGCGGGATCGTCCGCGCCGCGGCGGCTGTCGAAGACCAGGGTCTGCACCGCGGTGGCCCCACCGATCTCGCGATAGAGCCGGTCCTGCAGCTCATCGCTGCCGGAGGCGCGAAGGATCAGCACGCGGCCGTTGCCGGCCTGCCTGAGCCACCATTGGAAGGCTTCGGGCACCCATTCGCCGCCGCCCATCAGCATCATCGCCGGTGCGCGTGGACCGGGCCTCGGCGCCTCCAGGTCACCCGTTTCGTAATAGGCAAATCCAGGCCCCTGCAGATCCTCGGCAAGGGCTGCGAGGGGCCAGGCCAGGACCAGCAGTGCCAGCCAGAGGAAGCGTCCGCGCAGGGGGCTATGGGGGCGTCGCATCTTGATCTCCCTGAACAAAATCGACTTGCAAGCGTTTTCACTCTTTGCCAGATAGAGACCCAGTAGTCAAGGACATAAAAAAGGCGTTAAATGCGCGCGCCCATTCCGGAAATCTGAATGGGGGACATGGCCCCTCCTCCGCGGGCCGGCTTCACTTCCGAGAATTCCTCATGCGTAGAAAGGCGATGGCGTGGTCGATCCAGCTGGCGTTGATGGGCGTGGCTGCTTCCGCGGCGGCCCAGGCTCCGGCTTCCTCTTCGGTTCAACAACTGGACGCGGTGCAGGTCACCGGTTCGCGCATTCCGCGCGCCCAGGTGGAAGGCCCCGCCCCGATCACGGTGATCAGCGCCGAGCAGATCCGCTCCAGCGGCTTCACCACCGTGCCGGACGTGCTGCGCGCGATGACCCAGAACGGCGGTGAGACGCAGAGCCAGCAGTCCTCCAGTGGCGCCGACTTCTCGCCGGGCGCCCAGCAGGTGGACCTGCGCGGCCTGGGCCCGAACCACACACTGGTACTGGTCAACGGCCGCCGCATCGCCGACTTCCCGATGCCGTTCAAGGGCCGCAGCAACTTCACCGACGTCTCCAACATCCCGCTGGGCATGATCGAGCGCATCGAAGTGCTGACCGGCAGCGCCTCGGCCATCTACGGCTCGGACGCGATCGCCGGCGTGGTCAACTTCATCCTGAAGAAGAAGGCCGACGGCACCACGATCGACATGCGCATGGGCACCACCAGCGAAGGCGGTGGCGAGTCGTTCGACATGAGCCTGGCCAGCGGCTTCAGCCGCGGCAACTTCAACGCCGTGTACAGCGTCGAGCTGCAGTCGCAGACCCCGCTGTGGGCCTATGAGCGCGACATCCAGGATTCGACCCAGGACGGCCCCACCGAGGGCTCGCGCATCGCGCGCCGCGCCTACCTGCGCACCGACTACGACGACAACTACCTGGACCCGGGTGCCGCCACCTGCGAAGCGCTGGCCGGGCAGAACCAGGGCAGCACCTACCGCGCCTACCGCCCGAAGTACGGCTACTACTGCGGCAGCGACAGCTCTATCGGCTACGGCACCATCCTCAGCAAGCGCCGTGGTGCCAACGGCTACGCATCGCTGAGCTACGACTTCGACAATGGACAGCAGTGGTTTGCCGATGTGCAGCTGGGCTACCACACGATGTCGCTGATGCGCGATGTCACCAAGTGGGGCCGGATGGATGCCAGCGGCGATGAGTCGGGCTATTTCAACAACCAGGCCACCGGCGAGATCGAGTTCTGGCAGCGCCAGTTCTCGCCCGAGGAAATGGGCGGCCTGCGCAACGCCATGGTGCGCAGCACGCAGAAGACCTTCAGCGTGACCACCGGCTTCAAGGGCAACCTGATTGGCAACTGGGACTACGAAGCGGCGCTGAGCCACTCGCAGTACCAGTCGCGGATCAGCTGGGCGCAGATCATCGCCGCCAAGGCCAATGACCTGTTCCTGGGTCCGCAGCTGGGCGTGGATGATGATGGCTTCCCGATCTACAACGCAGACCCGTCGCGGCTGTACCGGCCGCTGACCCGCGCCGAGTACGATTCGATTGCCGCACGCACCACCTATTCGCCGAAGTCGCGCACCGAGACGGCAGCGTTCACCCTGACCAACCCGGCGCTGTTCGGCCTGCCGGGCGGTGATGCCGGTTTCGCCGCGACCGTGGAAGTGGGCCAGCAGGCCTACGCGCTGAATCCCGATCCGCTGGCCACCCAGTACTACTACTACAGCTGGAAGGATTCGGACGGCCAGGGCTCGCGCAACCGCTGGGCGACCGCCGCCGAGCTGCGCATGCCGCTGCACGAGACGGTCAACCTGAGCGTGGCCGGCCGCTACGACCAGTATCGCTATTCGGGCCACACCATCGGCAAGGCGACCTGGAGCGGCGGCCTGGAATGGCGCCCGATCGACACCCTGCTGGTACGTGGTTCGTATGGCACCGCGTTCCGTGCGCCGGACCTGCACTACGTGTTCGCCGGCCCGGGCAACGACGAGACCACCGCCGAGGACCTGTACAGCTGCCGTGCCGACGGCGCCAGCGACTGCTCCGACTACGAACGCAACCTGATCCGCAGCCGCACCGGCAACCGCCAGCTCGACCCGGAAACCAGCACCTCGTGGAGCGCCGGCTTCGTCTGGTCGCCGGCGATCGGCCTGGACCTGTCGGTGGACTGGTTCGACATCGACATGCGCAAGCAGGTGCAGGACATGGACGTGCGCACCATCCTGGCCAACGAAGCGAACTGCCGGCTCGGCACTGCCGACATCAGCTCGCCGACCTGCGTGGATGCGCTCGACCGCATCACCCGCACCAGCGATGGCCGCCTGTATGGCGTGCGCGTGGCCCCGATCAACGTCGCCCGCGAGTCCACCTCCGGCATCGACGTCGGCCTGCGCTACCGCCTGCAGACCGTCATCGGCGACTTCATCCTCAATGGCACCCACACCTGGGTGAAGAAGCACGATTTCCAGCGCTACCCCGGCGATCCGACCCTGGACCAGTTCGCGGTCAACAGCGGATTCGACATCCCGCGCACCAAGACCAGCCTGAGCGTGACCTGGGAGAAGGACTCGTGGTCGGCCACGGTCTACGGTTCGCGCCTGGGCAAGCTGCCTACCTCGGACAACTACGACCAGTCGTTCGACTGGGAAAGCGGTGACAGCCCATACGTGAAGGCGACGTACCGCTACAACGCGTCGGTGCAGTACCGCTTCGACGACCATTCGCGCCTGTCGCTGTCGGTGGTCAACGTGTTCAACAAGATGCCGCCGAAGGACGCCACCTACACCGCGTACCCGTACTACGACGTGTCCTGGTTCGACAGCGTCGGCCGCACGATCAACCTGCAGTACACCCACAAGTTCGGCGGCAGCGCGCTGTAAGCGCCCGGCCAACGCCGATACAGGAGCCCCCCCGCTTCGGCGGGGGTTCTTTTTTCCGCCGCCTGAACGGTTTCCAGGCAGGGGCTGCGGCCTGCCCGGCCCGCGGCGGCTTTTTAGGAAACGGCTGATTCCGCGCCATCCGCGCCGCCTCCTAGCATGTTGCATGTTCCGCTTCCCCCGCCCCTCGCTGCAGCAGGCCGTGCCACCGACCACCGCGTCGGTGCTGCTGCGCTGCCTGACCGTGTGCGTCTTCATCTGCCTGGCCGCCGCGGCCGGCTTCTACCTGCTCACGGCATTCACCGAAGACATCTCGACCCATCGCCGCGAGATGAATGCAGCGGCCTACAGGGCACAGATCTATTTCGACCAGCGCGAAGCCCTGCTGCGCTACCTGGGCGATTCGGTGGTGACGGGCAACCCGGATGCACCTGCGGCGGACAGTGAAGGGATGCGGCAGGTGCCGCTGGACGGTGCTGGCGGCCAACCGGGCCAGCGGCTGCTGTTGTCAGCGCGCGCCGAGCACACGCTGCAGGCGCTGCAGACGCACCTGCTGCTGGTCGATGCGCGGGGCGCGCATTGGCTGGCCGGTGGCGAGGTCGATGTCGACCTGGCGCGCCTGCCATCGCTGCGCGTGCTGCAGGCGCGCAACGGCGGCGTGGAGGGGGCCGACCCGGTGTACTGGCTGCGCCCAGGTGACAGTGGCGTTGCATTGGCCCAGCCGGTAAAGGCAGGCCCCCATCCGACGCAGTGGCTGATGCTGCTGCTCGATGGCGCGGCGGCGGCGAGCATGATCGACGGCCAGGGCATCGGCGGCTATGCACTGCTCGACCGTGCGGGGCAGCCGGCATTGTCGAGCCAGGCGCCGCGGCTGGATGGTGCCGGCTGGAAGACTCTGCGGGAGCGCCAGGACGACAGCTTCGGCACGTTGTGGAGCGGCGGGCTTCCGCGCGGCGTAGCGCTGGTGAAGGGGGTTGGCAATGATGGCTGGCGGTTGGTCTACCACCTGCCGCCACGGCTGCTGCTGGGCGACCTGGCGGTGCCCCTGCTGATCGGCGTGCTGTTGCTGCTGCTGGCCGGCCTCGCGCTGCGCCTGCTGCGGCATCGCGTGGACCTCCAGCTGATCCAGCCGGCCCTGCAGCAACACCGTCGGCTGCTGGAGAACCTGGATTTCAGTTCGACGGTGATCGACATGGCGCCGGTCGGCATCTGCGTCCTGCGCCGCAGCGACCGCGCGCTGCTGCTCTCCAACCAGCTGCTGCGCGACTGGCTTGGCGAAGAAGGCGAACACAGCGACTGGCAGGCGCCATGGCGCGGACATGCCGGCGAGCGCGGACGCGGGCTGGAATTCACCACCCGCGATGGTCGTCAGCTGCAGGTGCTGCACGCGGCCTGCCGCTACCAGGGCGATGACGTGCTGCTGTGCGTGTTCCATGACATTTCCCGGCACCGCCAGGCACAGGCCGCGCTGTCGTCGGCACGCCAGGCCGCCGATGCGGCCAACCAGGCCAAGAGCGCATTCCTTGCCACGATGAGCCATGAAATCCGTACTCCGCTCTACGGCGTGCTGGGCACGCTGGAGCTGCTCGGGCACACCTCGCTGGACGCCCGGCAGTCGCAGTACCTGCGCACCATCGAGAGTTCCTCGTCGGTCCTGCTGCAGTTGATCAGCGATGTGCTGGATGTTTCCAAGATCGAGTCCGGGCAGCTCAGCCTGGAGCCGGCGGCGTTCTCGCCGCGCGAGCTGACCGAGAGCGTGCTGCGCAGCTTCGCCGCGTCGGCCACCTGCAAGGGCCTGCAGATCCTGGTCTGTACCGACCCACGCCTGCCAACGCGGGTGCTCGGTGATGCCGACCGCATCCGCCAGGTGCTGGGCAACCTGCTCAGCAACGCGATCAAGTTCACCGAGCATGGCCGGGTGGTGCTGCGCGTGCGCCAGGTGCAGCGCGAAGGTGAATCGAGCGTGCTGGCCTGGCAGGTGACCGATACCGGCGTGGGCATCGCTGCGGAGGAACAGGCGCGGTTGTTCGAACCGTTCCGCCAGGTCCGTGGCGCGGCCAGTGCGCAGGGCACCGGGCTGGGCCTCTCCATCAGCGACCGCCTGGTGCGCCTGATGAGCGGCGAGCTGCAGGTGGTGAGCGAGCCCGGCCTGGGCAGCAGCTTCAGCGTGCGCCTGCCCTTGCCGGTGCTCGCCGCCGCCGAGGATGGCCCGACCCTGCAGCCGGAGCCACCGATCCTGGTGCGTGGCCGTGATCGCGAACTGGTCGACAGTGCCTGCGGCTGGCTGCGTCGCTGGGGCGCCAACGCGCAGCCCCTGCAGGGCGACCCTGCACTGCTGGACCATGACGGCGCGATCCTGATGGACGGCGAGGCCGGCATGCCGTTGGCCTGGGCAGGCCCCCGCGTGGTGGCATCGATCGACGGCGGTGACCAGCCCATCCTCGCCGCTGATGGCAGCCTGGTGGTGACCCTGCACGGGATGACCGCGATCGGCAATGCATTGGCCAACCTGCAGCAGCAACGTGCGGCGCTGCCGGAGGCATCGCGCGCGGCAACGCCGATGCCGCTGGGCCTGCACGTGCTGGCCGTCGAAGACAATCCGATCAACCGGGTGATCCTGGCGGAGCAGCTGCGCACCCTCGGCTGCGAGGTGGAGCTGGCACAGGACGGCGTGGAAGCCCTGCAGCGATGCCGCGAGCAGTCTTTCGACCTGGTGGTGACCGACATCAACATGCCGCGCATGGACGGCCACGCGCTGGCCCGCCAGCTGCGCGATGACGGCAACCCGGTGCCGGTGATCGGCGCCACCGCCAATGCCACCGCCGAGGAGCGCGAGCGCTGCCTGGCCAGTGGCATGCAGGGCTACCTGAGCAAACCCATCGACATCGCACGCCTGCGCAAGGCACTCAACGCCCTGCGCCAAGGAGACCCCGCATGACCCAGCGTGTCCTGATCCTGGAAGACCAGCCCTTCCAGCGTGGCTTCCTGGCCAACCTGTTCGGCAGCCACGCCGGCGTGCAGGTCGATGCCTGCGAGGACGTGGATGCGGCCATCGCGCTATGTGCGTGCCAGGCCTACGACCTGGTGGTCAGCGACCTGCTGATGCCTGGGCAGGACGGCATCCAGTTCATCCAGGCGCTGGCGGTACAGCCGCGCCCGCCCCGCCTTGCGGTGGTCAGCGCCGCGCCGCGCCGGATGATGACCTCGGCACGGCTGATGGCCGAATCGCTGGGGCTGGATGTGATCGGCCTGCTGCCCAAGCCGGTGGCGGCAGCCGATGTGGATGCCCTGTTCGAGGCCCTGGCGCAGGCGCGTCCGGCTGCCGGCGAGGCCCGCGCGCGCGCCGCAGCCGCGCCCGAACCGGATGCTTCGCAGCTGCGCCAGGCCATGGCCGATGGCAGCCTGACAGCCTGGTTCCAACCGAAGAAGTCACTGCAGTCTGGACGGATCGTGGCAGCCGAGGCACTGGTGCGCTGGCGCCATCCGCAGCTGGGCACGCTGGCCGCGGGAAGCTTCCTGCCGGCAATCTGCCGCTACGGGCTGGAGGGCGATCTGCTGCGGATGATGCTCAAGGCCAGCATCAACGCACAGGCACGCTGGCGCAAACAAGGCTTCCGGGTACCGGTATCGATCAATCTGCCGCCGCATCTGCTGGAGCAGTCCGACCTGCCTGACGAGCTGCTGGCACTGACCCTGGCCAACGGCGGTACGCCCGGCGAATTGTGCTTCGAACTGATGGAAAACAGCACCACGCGGCACGTCAGCGACTTCTATGCCGGCGCCTGCCGCCTGCGCATGAAGGGCTTCGGCCTGGCCCAGGATGATTTCGGGCAGGGCCTGAGTTCGGTCCACAACCTGGTCAATACCCCCTTCACCGAGGTCAAGATCGACCGCGCTCTGGTCAGCGGCTGTGCCCGCGACCCGGCGCTGCACCTGACCCTGTCGACGGTGATCGCACTGGCCAACCAGCTGGGCCTGACCATCGTGGCAGAAGGCGTGGAAAGCGATGCCGACCTGGCTGCACTGCGGCAGCTGGGGTGCAGCCAGGTGCAGGGCTTCCTGATCTCGCAGGCGCTGCCGTCGGATGAGTTCACCCGCCTGCTGGACGAGGAAGCGCCCCAGTTGGACGAGTCGCCGCGAGCCGCCCTGCGCTGACACGAATTCCACGGCGACTTCACGAAATCATCAAGTGGCATTGACGATCCTGTCTGTGCAGCGGCGGCGGACCTCCATCCGTTGCTGCCCATGGTGCCGCTGACCGCTCCCTGCTCCGAGACCCGCCATGCCGGCCGAGGCCGCTCCTGTACGCCGACTTGCCCGCCGCTCCCTGCGCGTCCATGCCCTGCTGATCGGCGTGGTCGTGCTGGCAACACTGCAGGCCGGCGTGCTGCTGTCCAGCGGCACGCAGCTGTTGAACGAAGAGCGCAGGAAGATCGAGTACCACTTCCGCCGCCTCGACGGCACGCTGCGCGAACAGGAGCGCTTCCTGCGCCAGTGGCGGCTGCATGATGTCGGCGCACGCGGCCAGCCGGTTCCGGATGCCAGCGTGGAACTGCAGCGTGGCCCGATGTTCGCCAACTTCGCGCTGGTGGAGAACACCGACAACCAAGCGATACCGCCAACCGAACTGGGGGATCGTTTCCTGCGCTTCTACGGCACCTTCTGGTCGGCCTCGCATTTCCCACCACCGCAGTGCCTGCTGGTCGATGGCCAGGGCACGCGCGGCCTGCTGGCGCCGGTGCAGATGACCGGCGCAGACGCCAGCCAGAACAGCCCGCACCACCTGCGCCCGGCGATCAGCGACATCCACCGGGTGCTGGCCACGCAGCCAGCCCTGCAGCGCGGTGGGATCATCTGGGTTGACGTGCCCTGGCGCGATGGCCAGACCCGTCTGCTGGCGATTGCACATGCACCACAGGACGCGCGCCTGTGGGGCGAGCCCAGCGATGGCTCGCTGGCCGCCCTGGCGTGCCTGCTCGACCCGGCACGTGTTGATGATTACCGGCAGGTGCTGGGTGTCCCGGTTTTCCAGCGGTTGTCGCTGTTCGATGCCAATGGCCAACGCCTGCTGGGCGATGCGGCCGATGCCAGCGACGCCGGTACCTCCTGGCAGGCCGGCCTTGATGGCATGCAGTTCCGCATGCGCAGCGAGCGCGGCTGGCTGGCGGTCTACCACGTCGGCTGGCGGCAGGTGTTCCAGCACCCGCAGGGGCCGTTGCTGGGCGCGACGGTAGTGGCCCTGCTGTTGGCACTGGGTGGCACGCTGGTGCTGCGCGCGTACCGGCGTTCGGTCATCGAGCCACTGCGCAGCAACCACGCGCGCCTGCTGGAAAGCGAAGCCTTCAGCCGCACGATCCTGGACAACGCACCGATCGGGCTGTGCCTGCTGCGGCGCAGTGACGGCACGGTGCTGCTGGACAACGCCCTCGCCCGTCGCTGGCTGGGCGAAGACCACCACGCGGGCGGCTGGCACGGCCCGTGGCGGCGCAGTGTACTGACGGCCGGAGGCACCACGCTCGGCGACGGCCTGGCCTACACCACGCCGGAGGACCGCCATCTGCTGGTCACTGCCACGCCGGCACGCTACCGCGGCGAACCCGCCGTGTTGTGCCTGTTCATCGATCTCAGCACCCAGCATGAAGCCGAGCAGGTCCTGCAGCAGGCGCGCCGCGCCGCCGACCAGGCCAACCGCGCCAAGAGCCAGTTCCTGGCCACCATGAGCCATGAGATCCGCACCCCGCTGTACGGCGTGCTCGGCACGCTTGAACTGCTGGGACTGACGCCGCTGGATGCGAAGCAACAGGATTACCTGGCCACCATACAGCGCTCCTCGTCGACCTTGATGCAGCTGATCAGCGACATCCTTGATGTCAGCAAGGCCGAGGCCAGGCAGTTGAGCCTGGAGCCCAGCCCGTTCGATCCGGTACGGCTGACCGAGGATGCAATGGATTCGTATGCCGCTGCGGCGGCCGGCAAGAACCTCCAGTTCTATGCCTGCATCGATGCCGACGTGCCGGACACGGTCTGTGGCGATGCGGCACGGATCCGTCAGGTGCTCAACAACCTGATCAGCAATGCGCTGAAGTTCACCGACAGCGGGCGCGTAGTGGTACGGGTATCCACGCGCTTGCAGGACGATTCCTGCTGGATCCAGTGGCAGGTGACGGACACCGGCATCGGCATTGCCAGCGAGCACCAGGCGCACCTGTTCGAGCCGTTCTTCCAGGCCAACCCGGGCACCGATGCGATGCGTGGCACCGGCCTGGGCCTGGCCATCTGCGCGCACCTTGTGGCGTTGATGGCGGGGCAGCTGCGCGTGGTCAGCGAGAGCGGTCTGGGCAGCAGTTTCAGTGTCGAACTGCCGCTGCCATCGGCACCACCGGATCCACAGCAGTCGCCCCCGCCGCAACTACCCGCCGGCCTGCAGGTACAGGTGCGGGGCAGCGTGCGCGAACTGGTGCAATCGCTGTGCGAGCGCCTGCAGCAGCGCGGTGCACAGGCCAGCGTGTACCGGGAGGACGGCGCAGCAGGCCTGCCATCGTCCGCCATGCTGCTCGAGCTGGTCCTGGACGACTCGCTGCCCGCATGGGCCGGTGCACCGCGTGTGGTGGCCTGCCGCGAAGGCGGCGTGCGGCCACGGCAGGTCGATGGCGCCTGGCAGGTCGGCCTGCATCGGTTCGACGCGATCGTGCTCGCCCTGGCCGCTGCCAGCGGCCAGCCGTTGGCCGCCAGCGCCGAAGGGCGCCTGCCGGCGACGCGCCATTTCGGCCTGCAGGTGCTGGTCGCCGAGGACAACCCGATCAACCAGGCGATCCTGCGCGACCAGCTGGAACAGCTCGGCTGCCGCGCCGTGGTCGCCAGCGATGGCAATGAAGCGCTGGGCTACTGGCAACAGGGAGCGTTCGCGCTGGTGCTGACCGACCTGAACATGCCCGGGCTGGACGGCTACGGCCTGGCCCGCGCCTTGCGGGCACGTGGTGTCAGCGTACCGATCCATGGCGCCACCGCCAATGCCGACCCGGCCGAACGCCAACGCTGCCAGGAATCCGGCATGCAGGGCGTGCTGGTCAAGCCGATCACGCTGGAAGCCCTGCAGCGCCTGCTGACCCGGATCACCGACGGCGATGCGCCGGTCCCTGTGATGCAGGAGCGCCCTGCCTCGACCGCGTCGCACGGCAAGGATCCCCCGCTGCAGGTTCCGGCGAAGATGCAGTCGCTGTTCCTACAGACCATGCAGGCCGACCTGGACAGCCTGCGCCAGGCGATCGCCGCTGCCGATACCGCCCGCGTGGCGCAGGTTCTGCACCGCATCCGCGGCGCGCTGGTGATCGTCGGTGCACCTGCATTGGTAGACAGCGGCCTGCAGATCGAACAGTGCCTTGCCGACGGCGATGACCTGGCCATCCAGGCGGCCGCGCTTGCGGGGTTCCAGGGGCGCCTTGAACAGCTGCTGCATCCGCTGCTCGACACTGCACCTCCTTCCCTTCCTGACGACCCGACCCTGCCATGACCACACGGATCCTCATCGCCGACGACCACCCGATCGTGCTTGCCGGCATCCGCGACGTACTGGCCGGGGAACTGGACCTGGACATCGTGGGCGAAGCGGCCGATCCGGCTACGCTGATCGAGCTGATGACCCGGACCCGGCCACAGGCGGTGATCACCGACTACAGCATGCCGGGGGGCGATCGCTTCGGGGACGGCATCAAGCTGATCTCGTTCCTGCGCCGCAGCTTCCCGGAGACGCGCCTGCTGGTGCTGACGATGGTGTCCAATCCGTCGTTGGTTGCGGCGATGTATGCCGCCGGCGCGGGCGGCGTGGTGCTCAAGAGCCATGGATTGGGCAGCCTGGTACAGGCCCTGCGCGTGGTGCTGGCCGACCGCGTCTACCGCCCCCCGGGACTGCTGCCGGTAGCCGCGAGCGAACCGGCCGATGCCGATGCAGTCCGTGCGCGCCTGTCGCCGCGCGAGCTGGAGGTGATCCGTCTGTTCACCAGTGGCATGAGCGTGGGCGACATCGCACGCCAGCTGCAGCGCAGCGCCAAGACGGTCAGCACGCAGAAGATCAGCGCGATGCGCAAGCTCGGCGTGGACAGCGACCAGTCGCTGATCGAGTACTGCCTGCAGGCCTCGCTGTTCGGCTGAGGCCCACTCCCGGCTGAACCCTGCCGGCCCCGCAACGGGGCCTGCAATGGCTTTAGGAAACGCCTGATTCCATCGGACAGTACCGATTTCTAGGCTGGAGACATCCCGCCAAGGTGCGCCTGCCGGCTGTTGCCGCATCACCGTGGTGGACGGAAGTCCGATGGCGCCTGCAGGTGCCGTCGCGTGGGGCTTCCGCAGCGACGCGGCCCTGCCGCGTCAGTCCGCGCAGCCTCGCTGCGCCCTGCCACAGGAAGTCCATCAGCATGAACGCCTCCCCCACACGGCACCGCCGTGCGTACGGGCGCGCGCGCGCCACGCGTGTGCCCCTCATTCCCAGCCTGCTGGCCACTGCATTGTGGGCAGCCCTGCCGGCGCATGCCGCCGACCTGACCGGGCCGCTGAAGGTCATCAATGGCGAGACCCTGCAGCTGGATGCGAACGATACCCTGCTGCATTCCGTCGGCGGCTTCGCCTTGGATGTGAACGGAGCCGGCAGCACGGCGACGCTCGATGGCACGCGTGTCGATGTCACCGGCGGCGGCAGCGCAATCCAGGCTTCCGCAGGCGGCAGTGTCCTTGTGCAGGGAGGCCACATCCAGCTTGGCAATGGAAGCTCCAGCGTCGGCTACGCACTCAACGCAACCGGCGCCGGCAGCGTCATCCGCGCCAGCAACCTGGTCATCGATGCCTATCGCAATGGCTCCGGCTACGGCACGGTCAACGCCACCAACGGCGGCAAGGTATGGCTCGATGGCGGCAGGGTAAGCAGCGATGGCCATGCCCTGTATTCCAGTGGACGTGGAAGCGAACTGCACGTGTCGGGCACCACGATCAGCAACGGTGCCGGCCGCGCCGCCTATGCCGAGGGCGGCGCACTGCTTTCGTTGGAATCTCTGACGATAGCGTTCGCGCAGGCAACCAACGGCTTCAGTGGCCGCATGTCTGCCAGCGGCAGCGGAAGCGTGATGTCGCTGCGCGATGTGGATGTCATCAATGGTTACTTCGACATTGACAACGGAGGAACCCTCCGCATCACCGGGGGCACCGCCACCGCCAATGGCGGCAGCATCCGACTGCTGGGAAACCGGACGAATCGCACGTTCGCCACAGCAGAAATCAGCAATGCCCGCTTCGAAACCATCGGCGGCTACGGCGTCAACGTCAACAGCTGGGGCAAGTTGACCGCCGATGGTGCGCATTTCACCGTCCGCGATGGCAGTTCCGGAATCTGGCTGTCCGGTGCCGATTCGCTGGCTGACCTGAGCAACACCGTGATCAGCACCTTTGGTGACACTGGGTATGGCCACGGTGTGGACGTGTGGGGGGGCACCGCGACGATCACCGGTGGCAGTATTGATACCCATGGCGATGGCGTCTACGGGCTGCGCGCTTCCGGCAGCAACCCTCCGACTCCCTACTCCCGGATCCGTGCCAGGAACCTCGACATTGCGACCTACGGTGAAGTGTCCGGTGGTGTGTTCCTGGGCGGCAGTACCGCGGACATACAGCTGGATGGCGGCTCGATCACCACCCACGGCGCTTCCTCGTTCGGCATCGTGCAGATGAACACTGCAAAGCTCACTGCGGACGGCCTGCACATCCAGGCGCTGGGAGCGAACTCGGGTGCCTATCGTTCCTACATCACCGCATTCGGTCCCTACTGGGACCGGCTGGTGTTCAACGACAGCCAGATCGAGACCATGGATGGTCCTGCGTTGTGGCTGCAGGGCAGCAATCACGAGCTGACACTCAACAACACGTCCGTTGTTGCCCGCCGCGCAGGTGATCTGGACGGCGGCCGACTGCTGCGGGTCAGCGATACCGTGTTCACAGATGGCAGTTCGGTGGCAACGTCCGAGATCCGTTTCACCGCGGACAACAGCCGCCTGACCGGTGACGTGGTGGTCGACAGCGCAACGGCCGACGTGCACATGCTGCTGGGCAACGGCACCACGTTCAGCGGTGCCCTGCGCAACGACTCCGGCTACCAGGTCGCACAGCTGGCGCTGGATGGCAGCAGCCAGTGGAACGTACGCGCCAGTTCCAGCGTCGGCGCGCTCGAACACGCCGGCACCATCGCTTTCGATGCGCCGGTGGCCGGCGATTTCAAGACCGTCACCGTCAGCGGCGACTACGTGGGCAACGGTGGCCAGTGGATCTTCAACCGCGCGTTGGGCGACGACACATCGGCGGGCGACCAGCTGGTGATCAACGGCAACAGCAGCGGCACCGCCAGCGTGAGCGTGCGCAATGCCGGTGGCGCCGGTGCGCTGACCCAGGAGGGCATCCGCCTGATTACCGTGGCTGGCCAGTCGGATGCACAATTCAGCCTGCAGGGCCGCGCGGTCGCCGGCGCCTACGACTACTTCCTGTTCAAGGGCGGCGTGTCGACCCCGGACGATGGCAACTGGTACCTGCGCTCGGAATACGTGCCGCCGGTCGATCCGCCGGAACCGCCGGTTGATCCGCCGCAGCCGCCAGAGCCTCCGGTCGACCCACCGGCTCCGCCGGGACCGCCGATCGATCCACCGTTGCCGCCGGAGCCGCCGATCGATCCGCCGCGCCCGCAGGTGGAGCGCCCGGAACCGGCGGTCTACCTGGCCAACCGCAGTTACGCGCTGGGCATGTTCCGGCACAGCCTGCATGACCGCGCCGGTGATCCCGCCGCCCAGGCCGGCGGCAGCAGTGACGCCGTGGCCTGGATGCACCTTCGCAGTGCGCAGCCCGACAGCCACGACCGCAACCGCCAGGTCCAGGTCGATGGCCAGATCAGCAGCGTGCTGGTCGGCGCCGGACGCCGCTTCGAGGTGGGGGGCACGGGCGAACTGCAGGCGGGCGCGATGCTCGGCCACGGCCGCGCGCGCAATGACAGCCGCTCGCAGGTGACCGGCTACACCGCGCGTGGCGTGGTCACCGGCACCAGCGTGGGCGCCTATGCCACCTGGCTGCAGGATGCGCGCATGGAAGGCGGTGCCTACATCGATGGTTGGCTGCAGTACGGCCGCTTCCGCAACAGCGTGCAGGGCGAAGGATTGCAGAAGGAGCGCTATGACGCCCGCAACTGGAGTGCGTCGGCCGAGGCCGGCTATGTGCTGCCCCTGCGGCGCACCGCGCAGCGTGGCGTCTACCTGGAACCGCAGCTGCAGGTGGTGCACAGCCGCTATGACAGCGACCGCGTGGTCGAGGCCAACGGCACGGTGGTCGAGGACCGTGGTGGTGGCGAGACCAGTACCCGCCTCGGCCTGCGCCTTTACAGCCGTGGTTTGAGCGCGGCGCAGGGCCAGGTGCACCCGTACGTAGCGGTGAACTGGTGGTCCGGCGGCAATGGCGCGGGCCTGGCAATGGACGGCGAGCGGCTGCAGCGGCAGCTGCCGCGCGACATCCATGAAGCCAAGGCCGGCGTGCAGGTGGATCTGTCGGGCGGCTGGCGCGGCTGGGGTGAATTGAGCCGGCAGAGCGGCGGCATGGGCTTCCGCGACGTCGGCGCCCAGCTGGGCGTGTCGTACAACTGGTGATGCGGGAAGAACCCGGCAAGGGAGTGCCAGGTTCTTTTTTCCACACGCGGCGTGGAAAGCGATGGGGGTTTGGTGTGGACAAGTGCCTGCGAGCCACGCATTGCAATGGTTTCGTTGGGTGGCTGTTTTTTGTCCAGACACAATCCGGGTTTTCCACATGCACCGTGGAAAGCGATGGGAACTAGGTGTGGACAAGTAGGTGGGAGTGTTGCCGCGCAGGCATTTCGAATGCGTGGTGAAATTTTGTCCACGCCGCGCGGGCAAGCCCCTGTAGAGCCGAGCCCATGCTCGGCTCCGGCTGGCATCAGCCGAGCATGGGCTCGGCTCTACAGCGGTACGCGGGGTTTTCCACACCACGCGTGGAAAGCGGTGGGGGTTTGGTGTGGACAAGTACTTGCGAGCCATGTGCCGCAGGCGTTTCAGGGGATGATCAATTTTTGTCCACGCTTGCAACCGATGCCGGAAACGCGAACGCCCCGCACTGGGCGGGGCGTCCGGGGTCGATCCGTTGCCGCTGGATCAGACGTTGAAGCGGAAGTGCAGGATGTCGCCTTCCTGCACGCGGTATTCCTTGCCTTCCAGGCGCAGGCGACCAGCTTCCTTGGCGCCGGCTTCGCCCTTGTACTTGATGAAGTCGTCATACGCGATGGTTTCAGCGCGGATGAAGCCCTTCTCGAAGTCGGTGTGGATGACCGCCGCGGCCTGCGGGGCGGTTGCGCCCTTGCGCACGGTCCACGCACGGACTTCCTTTACGCCGGCGGTGAAGTAGGTCTGCAGGCCGAGCAGGCTGTAGGCCGCGTTGATCACGCGGTTCAGGCCCGGCTCGCTCAGGCCGAGGTCGGCCAGGAAGGTATCGCGGTCTTCGTCGTCGAGCTGGGACAGCTCTTCTTCGATCGCGGCCGACACCGGAACCACCTGCGCGCCTTCGGCGGCAGCATGCGCACGCACGGCTTCCAGGTGCGGGTTGTTCTCGAAACCGTCTTCCAGCACGTTGGCGATGTACATCACCGGCTTCAGGGTCAGCAGGAACAGGTCACGGACCAGCGCCTTCTCTTCCTCGTCCAGGCCGACCGAACGGCCGGACTTGCCGTCCGACAGCGCGGCCTGCAGCTTGGCCAGCACCGGCTTGCGCGCCGCTGCATCCTTGTCGCCACCCTTGGCCGCGCGCTCGGCACGGTTCAGTGCCTTCTCGACGCTGTCCAGGTCGGCCAGCGCCAGTTCGGTATCGATGGTTTCGATGTCCGAGATCGGGTCGACCTTGTTGTTGACGTGGATGACGTCGGCGTTCTCGAAGCAGCGCACCACGTGGGTGATCGCATCGACTTCGCGGATGTGTGCGAGGAACTTGTTGCCCAGGCCTTCACCGCTGGCGGCACCGGCGACCAGGCCGGCGATGTCGACGAATTCGACCGCGGTCGGGATGACCTTCTGCGGGTTGATGATCGCTGCCAGCTCGTTCAGGCGCGGATCCGGCACCGGCACGATACCGACGTTCGGTTCGATGGTGCAGAACGGGAAGTTCGCCGCGGCGATACCCGCCTTGGTCAGCGCATTGAACAGGGTCGACTTGCCGACGTTGGGCAGGCCGACGATGCCGCATTTGATACCCATGGGTGACAGCTCTCTGGGGTGAAAGTGATTGGGGAAACAGCGACATGGGCGCTGCTTTTCCAATCATTCTCCGTACCGACCAACGGTCGGTACCTACCGGGCCAATTATTTCGGGGTATGAAGCCGCTTCATCGCTTCGCTGAAATCGCCCTGCACCGCCAGCGGCAGCACGTCGATCGCATCGTCGATGGCGCGCGAAATCAGTACTTCGTCGTCCTTGGAGGGGCGTCCCAGCACCCAACCCACCACGCGGTCCTTGTGGCCGGGATGGCCGATGCCCACGCGCAGGCGGTGGAACTTGCCGTGGCCGAGCAGGCGGATGGTGTCGCGCAGGCCATTCTGCCCACCGTGGCCGCCGTCGAACTTCAGCCGCGCCACGCCGGGCGCCAGGTCCAGTTCGTCGTGGGCCAGCAGGGTTTCTTCCGGCTCGATCTTCCAGAACCGCTGTGCGGCAGTGACCGACTTGCCGCTGAGGTTCATGAAGGTGGCGGGCTTGAGCAGCCACACCGTCTGCCCGGCAATCTCGACCTTGGCGGTCTCACCGAACAGCTTGCTGTCCACGTTCCATCGCGCACCGGCTTTTTCCGCCAGGGCCTCAACGAAATGAAACCCGGCATTGTGCCGGGTCCGGGCGTGTTCCGATCCGGGGTTGCCCAGACCGACGATCAGTCGCAGTCCTGCCATGGTTCCTTCCAATACGGTGCCTGCCCGGAGGCAGGCACCGTAGCGGTATTACTCAGCGGCAGCCGCTTCTTCGTCAGCCGCGTCGGCCTTGCCGGCCTTGGCGGTGACGATGGCGTCGTCGTGGTCCTTGCCCAGCGCCAGGGCCGGGATTTCCACGCCCTTCGGCAGCTTGATGTTGGACAGGTACACCACGTCACCGGCCTTCAGCTCGCCCAGGTCGACTTCGATCGACTCCGGCAGGTCCTTCGGCAGGCAGGTGATGGTCACTTCCTTCAGTTCGTGGGTGACCACGACGTCGGCAGCCTTGCCAGCCGGCGAGGTGTCTTCGTTGATGAAGTGCAGCGGGACCGAAGCGGTCAGGGCTTCGTTCTCGTTCACGCGCTGGAAGTCCAGGTGCATGATCAGCTGCTTGTACGGGTGGCGCTGCATGTCACGCAGCAGGACCTTCTGCACCTGGCCGTCCAGGTTCAGGTCCAGGATCGAGGCATAGAACCACTCGTTCTGCTGGGCCAGCCAGATTTCGTTGTGGTCCAGGCTGATGGCGACCGGCTCGGCGTTGCCGCCGTACACGATGGCCGGGATCACACCAGCGTGACGCAGGCGGCGGCTCGCACCCTTACGCTGCAGTTCACGCTTGGTGACCTTGATTTCATGGGTCTTCGACATTTTCGACTACTCAGGTTGTTGCCGCGCCTTGCGGCGTGGCGGTTGAAGATGCTTCCGCGACCAGAAGCACCCGGGGTATGCCCACACCGTTGCCGGCGGGGGCGAAAAACTCAATCGACGTACAGCGAGCTGACCGACTCGCCGAAGGCGATGCGGCGCATCGTTTCGGCCAGCATTTCCGCCACGCTCAGCTGGCGGATCTTGCTGCACACCCGCGCCGCGTCCTTCAGCGGGATGGTGTCGGTCACCACCAGCTCGTCGAGCTGGGAATTGGTGATGTTGTCCACCGCCGGGCCCGACAGCACCGCGTGGGTGCAGTAGGCAGCGACCTTGAGCGCACCGCGCGCCTTCAGGGCGGCGGCAGCGGCGCACAGGGTGCCGGCGGTATCGACGATGTCATCGACCATCACGCAGGTCTTGCCTTCGACGTCACCGATGATGTTCATCACGGTGGAGACGTTGGCGCGCGGGCGGCGCTTATCGATGATCGCCAGGTCGGCGTCATCCAGGCGCTTGGCCACTGCACGGGCGCGTACCACGCCGCCCACGTCCGGCGAGACGACGATCAGGTTCTCGGTGCCGTAGGCGCGCCAGATGTCGGCCAGCAGCAGCGGGGACGCGTACACGTTGTCCACCGGAATATCGAAGAAGCCCTGGATCTGGTCGGCGTGCAGGTCGACGGTCAGCACGCGATCAGCGCCAGCGGTGCTGAACATCTTCGCCGCCAGCTTGGCGGTGATCGGCACGCGCGAGGAACGCATGCGGCGGTCCTGGCGCGAGTAGCCGAAGTACGGCACCACGGCGGTCACGCTGGCCACCGATGCGCGCTTGAGCGCGTCGATCAGCACCAGCAGTTCCATCAGGTTTTCCGCGCTCGGCGCGCAGGTCGGCTGGATCACGAACACGTCCTGCTTGCGGACGTTCTCTTCGATCTCCACCTGCACTTCACCATCGGAGAAGTGCGAAACCAGCGCCTTGCCCGGGCGAACCCCCAGTTCCTTGCAGATGTTCTGCGCCAGACGTTTGTTGGCGTTGCCGGAAAAGACCAGCAGGTTCGGGGACTCTTGCATCATGATTGTCTCGGGCGGGGACGAGTGGCGGGGATCCGGAGTCGGCAAGGACCCGATGGACCCTTGCTGCTGACAACACCGCGGTTGTTTCCACGTCCCGCGCAGGTGATGCGCTGGAAGGCGCGGACACAGCCGCTATTGGCAGGGGCGGTAGGATTCGAACCTACGAATGCCAGGATCAAAACCTGGTGCCTTGGGCCTCTTGGCGACGCCCCTGCATTGATAAATCAGTGTTGCTCGAGTGCATCCAGCAGTGGCGAACGCGCAACGCCCGCTGCCACCCTTGCCCGCAACTCCTTCGGCAACTTCGACCGTCCCTGCTCTGCAGCAGCCTGCGATGCGAACTCGACGAAACAACCACTTCCCGAACCGGTCAGCCGCGCGGACCCGATGTTGCTCAACGCGACAAGCGCCGCCTCTACGGCAGGCTCGCGGCGGCGCAGCACCGGTTCGAACGCGTTCCCGACCAGGGTCCCGGAAGCGAAGTCCTCTATTTTCGCCACTGGGCTGTCGCGCGTCAAATCCGGGTCTGCAAACAGCGCTGGCGTAGGAACATGAACGCCCGGTTCGACCACCACGTACCAGGCCGGGGCCAGGGTGATCGGCTGCAGGCGCTCGCCCACGCCTTCGGCCCAGGCATTGCGGCCGCGCACGAACACCGGCACGTCCGCGCCCAGGCGCAGGCCCAGCGCGGCTAGTGCATCCTCGTCCAGACCTGCCCGCCAGAGCCGGTTCAGCACCACCAGCACGGTGGCCGCATCGGACGAACCGCCGCCGAAGCCACCGCCCGCAGAAACGTTCTTTTCGACGATTATGTCAACACCTTGCGCGATATTTGCCGCATCTTTCAGCAGCCTCGCTGCGCGCACGGCCAGATCGTCGGCCTCGGCCACGCCCGCCAGGCCGTCCCCCTGCCGGCGTACCTGGCCGTCTTCACGCAGGCGCAGGCCGATGCGGTCACCCCAGTCCAGCAGGCGGAACACGGTCTGCAGCTCGTGGTAGCCATCGGCCCGGCGGCCGGTGATGTGCAGGAACAGGTTCAGCTTGGCCGGGGCCGGCCACCAGGACCAGCCCGCGTCGTCGCCTGCGCCATTCATGGGGCGCCCTGCCCCCACTGGTCCACCAGCAGGCGCACCTTGGCGTCGCCATTGCTGGCTTCGATCCGGCGCGGCAGCGCCGGGCGCCCGGCCTCGGCGGGGTACCAGTCCAGGTACTGCACCTGCCAGCCCATCTGTTGCATGCGGCGCGGCCGGCCTTCACTGTCACGCTCGACCTTCTCCGGACCGGCAGCATCGCCGGCCACCAGGCCGCGGATCCACTCCGGCAGCTGGTTGACCGGAATGTCCCAGCCAGTCGCCTCCAGCAGCAGCTGCTGGGCGTCCTCGCCGTCACGCGGCCCGCCGGCCAGTCCTTCCAGGCGACCGGCTTCGGAATGGGTGTCGCCGGTCAGCTTCCAGCTCTGCCGGGTCACCGGCGCGCTCAGCTCGACCACATAGCGCCGGCCTTCCTGCTTCCAGTCGATGCGGCCGCTGCCGCCGTCCTTGCCCTTGCTGACCGCGACCCGGCCCTGGAACGCCCAGTCCGGCTGCGCGTGCAGCGCGGCCACGCGCGCGGCCTCGGCCTGCGCGGCTTCGGCGGAAACGGTCTCGACCACCGCCGGTGGCGGGGTCTTCTGCGTGCCCACGGTGGTGCAGGCGCTGACCGCCAGGGTCACGGCCGCCAGCAGCAGCGGCCGGATCAGGGAAACACTCATGGATTGAATTTCTCGCGGGCGCGCAGCAGCGCGCGGTTTTCAGGATCGAGCTTGGCCGCTTCTTCGAAGAAATGGCGGGCTTCATCGTGCTTGCCCAGCACCCACAGCACTTCGCCGACATGGGACGCAATCTCCGGGTCCTTGGCCAGGGTCCAGGCACGGCGAAGCTGCACCAACGCCTCTTCCTTGCGGCCCAGGCGATACAGCACCCAGCCATAGCTGTCGACGATGGCGGCGTTGTCCGGCTCGGCCACGCGGGCGCGGTCGATCAGCTCCAATGCTTCCTGCAGGCGGCCGGTGCGATCGGCCAGGGTGTAACCCAGCGCGTTCAAAGCCGGCACGTTCTCCGGGTCGGTCACCAGGATCTTGCGCAGGTCGGCCTCGGCGCGCGGGATGTCGTCACGGCGCTCCCAGGTGAGCGCGCGGGCGTACAGCAGGCCGTTGTCATCCGGGTAGGCGGCCAGGCCGCGGGCCAGCGCATCCAGCTCCCCGGCACTGTCGTCGGCCCGCTGGCGCAGTTCGGCTTCCAACAGGTAGGCGTCGCGGCGCACGTCGTCGTCGACCACCGCATCGGACTGGATCGCGTGCACTTCATCCAATGCCTGCGGCAGGCGCCCGGCCAGGGCCTGGGCGTTGGCCGCGCGCAGGCGTGCCTCACTCAGCTCATCGCCGCCGGGCACGCTGTGGTACCACTGCACCGCCTCGGGGTAGCGCTTCAGGTACTCGGCGATCTTGCCCAGCAGCAGGCGCTGCGCCGGGTCCGGCTTGGCCGCCTGCCGCGACAGTTCGTTATAGAGATTGGACAGCGCCGCCTTGTCGCCCTGCTTGGCCAGCAGCGAGGCGCGCATGCCCCAGGTCTGCACGTCCTGCGGGCCGAACGCCAGCACGCGCTCGGCCGCGGCCGGCTGTCCCAGGCTGTCGTAGGCGATGGCCACCGCATTGCGCAGCTCGGGGTCCTGGCGGGTCTTCGGCTCCACATCGTGCAGCAGCGACAATGCCTTGCCGGTTTCGCCCGCCTGTTGCAGCTGGCTGGCACGCAGCAGCGCCACACGCGGCTCTTCCGGGAAGCGCTTGACCACTTCATCGATCATGCGCCGGGCCAGCTCGGGCTTGTCCATGCGCAGGGCCAGGCGGCCAAACTCCTGCCAGGCTTCGATCTTCGGCGGAATGGCATTGGCGTCGACCAGCTCGCCCAGCACCTGCGCCGGCACTGCCGGGTCGCGGCCACCGCCGATGAGGGCGGCCAGGGCGAACTTCCAGCCGCGCTCGTCGGGGTCGGCCAGCAAGGCCTGCAGGTCGCCGAGCGCTGCCTTCACATCGCCCTGGCGCATGGCCAGCGCAGCAGCGGCGCTGCGCATCGTCAACGAGCTGGGCGCGCGCTGCTGCCACAGGGCCAGGCCTTTGGCGGCACTGGCATCGTCGTTGGCCAGCATGGAAATGCGGGTGGCACGCTCGGCCAGGCCGGCGTCGCCGTCGGTCTGCTGGGCCGCCTGCAGGTACCAGCGCGCGGCCTCGGCCAGCTTGCCGGCCTGCAGGGCGAATTCACCGGCCATCACCGGTTCCAGCGCCAGTTCCTCCGTGGCCGGGGCCCGTACGGGGGCCTTGGCCGGCACCGCCGCCAGGGCCTGGGCACAGGCCAGGGACAGCAGCAGAACACTGGGGATGCGAATCAATGCGGGCATCGTCGGCATCGGGGCCTTAAAATGTCGTCCAATGGCCAGCAGCTTATCGCAAGCAACTGAACAATGACCCTGTGGATGCTCGGACTGAATCACCAGACCGCACCGGTGGAGCTGCGCGAGCGCGCGGCCTTCGCCGGTGAGGCGTTGCCGCGCGCGCTGGGTTCGCTGCGCGATACCCCGCAGATCGCCGAGGCGGTGCTGCTGTCCACCTGCAACCGCACCGAACTGTACGCCGTGGCCGACTCGGCGCAGGCACTGGACCAGTGGCTGCATGCCCAGGCCGGCGACCTGCAGGGCTACCTGTACCAGCATGCCGACGCAGAGGCCGTGCGCCACCTGTTCCGGGTCGCCACCGGCCTGGACTCGATGGTGCTGGGTGAACCGCAGATCCTCGGCCAGGTGAAGGACGCGTGGTCGACCGCGCGTGACCACGGCCTGCTCGGCCAGCGGTTGGACCGCCTGTTCCAGCAGACCTTCTCGGTCGCCAAGCGTGCGCGCACCGACACCCAGGTCGGCGCCAATCCGGTGTCGGTCGCCTCGGCCGCAGTGCGCCTGGCGCAGAACGCCTTCGCGCGCCTGGACGATTCCACCGTGCTGCTGGTCGGCGCGGGCGAGACCATCGAGCTGGCCGCACGCCACCTGAGTGAAGGCAAGGTGCGGCGATTGCTGATCGCCAACCGCACCCTCGCCCACGCGCAGGAGCTGGCCAGCCGCCACGGCGGCGTGGCACTGCCGTTGACCGAACTGGACCGCCACCTCGGCGAGGCCGACGTGGTGTTCTCGGCCACCGCCGCACGCGAACCGGTGATCCACCGCGAGATGGTGGCCAAGGCCCTGCGCGCGCGCCGGCACAAACCGATGCTGCTGTTCGACCTGGCCGTGCCGCGCGACATCGAGGCGGAGGTCGGCACGCTCAACGACGCCTTCCTCTACACCGTGGACGACCTGGAGCGCGCGGTGGAAGACAATCGCCGTGGCCGCCGCGAGGCGGCCGCCGAGGCCGAGGCGATCATCGACCTGCAGGTGTCCCGCTTCGTCGAGACCCAGCAGGCCAGCGCCCACCAGGCACCGCTGCGACAGCTGCGTGCGTTCGGCGAGGCCACCCGCTCTGAACTGCTGGAACGCGCGCGCCAGCAGCTGGCCAACGGCAAGCCGGCCGACGAAGTGCTGGAACTGCTGGCGCACGGCCTGACCAATCGATTGCTGCACCCCCCTACCGCTGCCCTGCGCGCTGCCGCGCTGAGTGGCGATGCTGACCTGACCCGCGCCGCCGAGCGCCTGTTCCCGGCCACGCCGGGTTACCGCCACCCACCCGTGAGACCCGATGACGCCGACCCTGCGCCGTAAGCTGGAAGCGCTGGCCGAGCGCCGCGAAGAACTGGAACGCCTGCTCGCCGAACCCGACGTGGTCGCCGACAACACCCGTTTCCGCGACCTTTCGCGCGAATTCGCCCAACTTGAACCGGTCGCCACCGCACTGGCCGATGAAGCCCGCGCCAAGTCCGACCTGGCCGCCGCCGAAGGCATGCGCGCCGATCCCGACCTGCGCGAACTGGCCGACGAGGAAATCGCCGCCGCACAGGCGCGCCTGCTGGAACTGGAGCAGGAACTGGCGCTGCTGCTGGTACCGCGCGACCCGCGCGATGAAGGCAACCTGTTCCTGGAAGTCCGCGCCGGCACCGGTGGCGACGAAGCGGCGATCTTCGCCGGCGACCTGTTCCGCATGTACGCCCGCTATGCCGAGCGCCAGGGCTGGAAGGTCGAGATCGAATCGGACAATCCCGGCGAGCACGGCGGCTACAAGGAGGTGGTGGCACGCGTGGTCGGCCGTGGTGCGTTCTCGCGCCTGAAGTTCGAATCGGGCACGCACCGCGTGCAGCGCGTGCCGGCCACCGAATCGCAGGGCCGCATCCACACCTCGGCGGCCACCGTGGCGATCATCCCGGAAGCCGACGAAGTCGATGACATCGTCATCAACCCGGCCGACCTGAAGGTGGATACCTTCCGCTCCTCCGGCGCCGGTGGCCAGCACGTCAACAAGACCGAGTCCGCGATCCGCATCACCCACGTACCGACCGGCGTGGTGGTGGAATGCCAGACCGAACGCAGCCAGCACGCCAACCGCGACAAGGCGATGAAGCGCCTGAAAGCACAGCTGCTCGATGCCGAACGCCAGCGCCAGGACGCCGCCCAGGCCGAGTCGAGGCGCCTGCAGGTAGGCAGTGGTGACCGCAGCCAGCGCATCCGCACCTACAACTTCCCACAAGGGCGCATCACCGATCACCGTGTGGAAGGCCTGACCCTGTACGACCTGCCCAACATCCTGGCCGGCGACCTCGACCCGCTGCTGCAGCGGCTCAGCCACGAACACCAGGTCGACGCCCTGGCCCAGCTGGCGGCGGGCTGAGCACGATGTCGGCCTGGCAGCAACGACAGCAACTGCAGCAGGCGATCGCCCGCCAGCCCGACGACTTCGTCGCCTGGGTGATGCTGGCCGACGTGGAACTGGAGGCCGGCGACATCGCTGCCGGCGAACAGGCCGCGCGACGTGCCCTGCAGCTGCGCCCGGACCACCCTGAAGCGCTGGCACGGCTGGGCCGCGTGGCATGGATGGCCGGTGCACATGGCGATGCGGCCAAGCTGCTTGGCCAGGCCTCGGCGCTGGCGCCGCAACATCCCGGCATTGCACTGTGGCTGGGCCACGCACTGGAAGATGCCGATGACGCCGAAGGCGCATCGGCGGCCTATCGACGCGCGCACGGGCTGATGCCGGCCGAGCCGTACATCGCCGCCCAGCGCCTGGCCTGGCAGCGTCGCCTGTGCGATTGGCAGGACGTGGACCCGCTGGCAGCACAGGTGCGCGCCGCCGTGGCCAGTGGCCAGGGCGTGGTCGAACCGTTCGCCTTCCTCAGCGAGGACGCCAGCGCTGCCGAACAGTTGGCCTGCGCGCGCACCCGTGCGCTGGCCGTGGCTGCCTCGGTGCGGCCATTGCCGCCGGCAACGGTGCGCCCGCACGGCCCGCTGCGCGTCGGTTTCCTCTCCAATGGGTTCGGCGCACATCCGACCGGATTGCTGACCGTGGCGCTGTTCGAGCAGCTGCGTCACGACCCCGCACTGCAACTGCAGTTGTTCGCACTGAACCGCGACGACGGCAGCCGAATCCGCCAGCGCCTGCAGGCAGCGGCGCAGCTGCATGATGTGGCCGGCCTGCGTCATGCCGATAGCGCCGCACGCATCCGCGCACAGGGCATCGACCTGCTGTTCGACCTGCGCGGCTGGGGCGGTGGCGGCGCGCCGGAAGTGCTGGCGATGCGCCCTGCCCCGCTGCAACTGAACTGGCTGGCCTATCCGGGCACGTCGGGGGCGCCGTGGATGGATGCGGTGATCGGCGATGCCTTCGCCCTGCCGCCCGCACTGGAGCCGCACTACAGCGAACACGTGCTGCGCCTGCCGCGAGCCTTCCAGCCATCGGACAACACGCGCGTGCTGGAACCTGCACCGATCCGTGCCGACTGCGGCCTGCCCGCGCAGGGCGTGGTGTTCTGCTGCTTCAACAACAGCTACAAGCTCAACCCGCGCAGCATGGGCCGTGCCTTTGCAGTGCTGCAGGCGGTGCCCGGCAGCGTGCTGTGGCTGCTGTCCGGCCCCGGCCAGGCCGACGCGCGCCTGCGTGCGGCCGCACAGGCCGCCGGCCTGGACCCGGCGCGCCTGGTGTTCATGGACAAGCTGCCGCATCCGCAGTACCTGGCCCGCTATCAGCTGGCCGACCTGTTCCTCGACACGCATCCGTACAACGCCCACACCACCGCCTCCGATGCGCTGTGGGCCGGCTGCCCGGTACTGACCTGCCCGGGCGACACCTTCGCCGCGCGCGTGGCCGGCAGCCTCAACCATCACCTCGGCCTGGCGCGGATGAACGCCGCCGACGATGCCACGTTCATCGCCACCGCCAGTGCGCTGGGCAACGACCCGGCAGCGATGGCAGCGTTGCGCGCTGAACTGGCGCAGGCGCGCGAGCGCAGCGGACTGTTCGACATGGGCGGATTTGCCCGCGATCTCTCGGCGTTGCTGCAGCAGTTGGCGCGCGAGCATGGTTGGCGAGGCGTCGACATCGCCTGAGCGCCGCCTGCGCTAGGCTTGGCCTTCCTTCCCGCGTGGTGTGACGATGGCCAAGCTCAAGCGCAAGGAGTACGACGAACTGCTGCTGCCACTGCAGCTGGAACTGACCGCGATGGCGCGCTGGGTGCAGCACAGCGGGCAACGCCTGCTGGTGCTGTTCGAAGGGCGCGACACGGCGGGCAAGGGCGGCGCGATCCAGGCCATCAGCCAGCACCTCAACCCTCGCCAGTGCCGGGTGGTGGCATTGCCCAAGCCCACCGACCGCGAAGCCACGCAGTGGTATTTCCAGCGCTACGCCTCGCACCTTCCGGCCGCCGGCGAGATCGTGCTGATGGACCGCAGCTGGTACAACCGAGCCGGCGTAGAGCGGGTGATGGGCTACTGCAGCGAGACCGAGTACCAGCAGTTCCTGCGCCAGGCGCCGGTGTTCGAGCAGCTGCTGGTGGACGACGGCATCCTGCTGTTCAAGTACTGGTTGTGCGTTGACCAGGAGCAGCAGGAGAAGCGCTTCGCCGAACGCCACATCGATCCGCTGAAGGGCTGGAAGCTCTCCCCGGTGGACCTGAAATCACGCAGCAAGTACAGCGCGTACACCGAGGCACGCGAGGCGATGCTGCGCGCGACGCATCGCGAGGCGGCACCGTGGACGCTGGTGGATTTCAATGACCAGCGCCTGGGCCGGCTGACCCTGGTGCGCAACCTGCTGGACCGGCTGCCGGATACCCGGGTGGATGCACCGTTGCCGGAGCTGCCGAAGCTGAAGGGCAAGCTGCATCGCGAGCACTACGATGTGCTGAAGCCGATCGAGGAGTTCCCGGTCGAGGATTAGGGTGGGTCGGCAGGGCCTGCGGCCCTGCACCTGCTACGAACCAAGGCAACAGCAACAGCTGAAGCAGAAGCGGGTTACCTGTGGGTAGGCGGGGTGGGTCCGGTTGCGGGGGACGCTGCAAGTCCCCCTCCGGGGCCCGGCCCAGCCGCTGGCGGCTGTGCGTTCGGGCGCCTGCGAAGCAGTGCTTCGCAAGCAAAGCGCCCTCACCCATGTAAGCTCGGTCGCCGCATCCATGCGGCTCACGCCCCCGCAACCGGACCCACCCCGCCTCCGACAGATTTCCGCGATCTGTCGTTGATCCACACCATGCGTGGATGCTCTTCGAATTCAATTCGAAATATTCGATTTGTCTGGAGAATCATCCACGCATGGCGTGGATCTACCAGACATGGGGAATCTGTCAGAGGTGGGGCGGTGTCGGAGTGCGGGGTGTCAGCCGCATGGATGCGGCTGCCAAGCCTTATCTGATCGGAATCTGGCAGCGTAGGTGCCGAGAGCCGGCGTGGGCCGCCGTGTAAGCCTGGAT
>NZ_RAVT01000070.1 GCF_013464915.1 Stenotrophomonas maltophilia | reverse complement strand
CSCCGCCCCCCCCCCGCCCCCCCCCCCCCCCCCSCCACTACCGGAACACCACGCGTTGTTGCGGCAGGCGATGCCCGGCGGACGGGAACGCGTGGCTTATGGCCCCGGCGGCAGGCGCACTTCGAAGCGTGCGCCGCCCAGCTCGCTGGAACGGCCGACGGCCAGTTCGCCGCGGTAATCCTTGATCAGGTCCTGCACGATCGACAGGCCGATGCCGTGGCCCTGCACACGCTCGTCGCCACGCACGCCACGCTGCAGCACCTTGCCGATGTCGTCCGGGGCAATGCCCGGGCCATCGTCGTCCACGGCCAGCAGCAGGCCGGCGCGGCGCGCGTTGGGGGCCGGCAGCGGCTGCGCGGTCAGCAGCACGCGGCGGTTGGCCCACTTGAAGGCATTTTCCAGCAGGTTGCCAAGCAGTTCCTGCAGGTCGCCCGGTTCGCCGTGGAAGCGCGCGGCCGGGTCGATGTCGAACTCGCAGAGCACGCCCTTGGAGGCGTAGACCTTTTCCAGGCCACGCACGATTTCCTCGGCGTTGGACTCGATCGGCAGCGGCGCGGAGAACAGCTTGTGGCCCGATGATGCGGCACGTGCCAGCTGGTAGGAGACCAGGTTGTTCATGCGCTGCAGCTGCACGTCCAGTTCCTCGCGCAGCGCGCCATCGCCGGCGCCGCTGTCCATCTGCGTGCGCAGCACGGCGATGGGCGTCTTCAGGCTGTGCGCCAGGTCGGCCAGGGTGTTGCGCTGGCGCTCGAGGTTCTCGCGCTCGCTTTCAATGAAGGCGTTGATGCTGTCGGTCAGCGGTTCCAGCTCGCGCGGGTGGCGCTCGCTCATGCGCTCGGTCTCGCCGCGCTGCACCTTGGTCAGCTCGGTGATCACCCGACGCAGCGGGCGCAGGCTCCACTGCAGGATGACGGTCTGCAGCAGCAGCAGGATCAGGCCGATGCCGCCCAGGTAGAACCAGACCCGGCCACGGAACACGCGCAGCTGCGCGCCCAGTGCGCGCGAGTCTTCCATCACGTAGATGGTGTACGGGAATTCGGTGGCCGGGTCGGCGTCGGCGTCCCACACCAGGCCCAGGCCATAGCGGTACACCGAGCCCTGGCTGCCGTCGATCTGGATCATCGGCAGCGGGCCTTCGAACACTTCCTGGCGCGGCGCCAGCAGGCCACCGCCAACGGTGGGCAGCATCGGGCCTTCGGCGGACATCGAATTGCCCTTGCCGTGCGGCATCACCACCTGCAGGTAAAGGCCGCTGCCCGGTACGTCGAAGCGCGAATCCGGCGGCTGCTCGCGGATGTACAGCGAGCGGTCGCGGGTGAAATCGATGCCGGCCGCGTAGGCGGTGGCGTAGTTCTTCAGGCGCTCACGCAGGTTCGCCTTCGCCGTATCGGCGAAGGCGGCGTCGAGCGCGTAACCGGCCAGGGCCAGGAACGCGACCAGGCCCACAGACGCGGCAAGCATCTGGCGCGCCTGCAGGGAGCGCGGCCGCCAGCGTCGGAAGAACCACAGACGGCCGGACATCATGGTCTCGCCAGGCTGAGCCGGCTCAGCCCTCGTTGCGCGGAATCGCGAATCGGTAGCCGCGACCGCGCACGGTCTCGATCGGCTTCAGTTCGCCATCCGGGTCGAGCTTCTTGCGCAGGCGGCCGATGAACACTTCCAGCACGTTCGAGTCGCGGTCGAAGTCCTGCTGGTAGATGTGCTCGGTGAGGTCGGCCTTGGAGACCAGTTCACCGGCGTGCATCATCAGGTACTCCAGCACCTTGTACTCGTAGCTGGTCAGGTCGACATTGCTGCCGGCGACGCTGACGGTCTGCGCAGCCAGGTCCAGGGCGACCGGGCCGCATTCCAGGGTCGGCTTGCTCCAGCCGGCGGCGCGGCGCAGCAACGCGTTGACGCGGGCCAGCAGCTCTTCGACGTGGAACGGCTTGACCAGGTAGTCGTCGGCGCCCTGCTTCAGGCCCTCGACCTTGTCCTGCCAGCTCGAACGCGCGGTCAGGATCAGCACCGGGAACTTCTTGCCTTCGTCACGCAGGGCCTTGATCAGTTCCATGCCCGACATCTTGGGCAGGCCGAGGTCGATGATGCCGACATCGAACGGAACTTCGCGCCCCATGTAGAGGCCTTCCTCGCCGTCCTGCGCAGCATCGACGGCAAAGCCTTCGCGCTTGAGCCGGGCTGCCAGGGTCTCACGCAGCGGGGCTTCGTCTTCGACCAGAAGGATACGCATGAACTCTCCCTAGTGTCCTGGGTGTGGCCCGGAGGCCTGTGGGGTACGGGTTGATAGCGACAACTATCCCTGTTCAGGGGTTATCGCCGCGTAGTGATGACATATCCGACCGCGGCGTGCGCGGCTGTGAACGCGACGGTGCAGGGTCGTCCATGTAGCGGACCCGGCCCCGGTCGTCCATGTACTTCACCCGGTTGATGTCACGACCATCGAACGGCACGCGCTCGGCGCCGAGGATGTGGCCGCCGGTGGTGCGCTGCACGCGGCGCACGGCATCGGACAGCGAACGCTCGTCGCCACGGTTGCCGCGCTCGCCCCGCTCCATCATCTCCGCCCGCCCCTGGTCGCCGCGCGGCGGCTGCTGCGCCAGCGCCGAAGACAGCGGCACAGCCGACAGCACCACGCAGGTGGCGAAGGCAATGCGGCGATGGAAGGGAGCGGAAGACATCGATGCGATCCTAGCCGAGCTCGGCGATTCGTTCAAAAGTCGTAAATCCGGGAGCCGGGTTCGGGACCCGGCGCTTTACAATTCCTTTGCAAATTCTTGGTTTGGGGCAGTGAATCCGGTCTGAACTTTTCCGGCCCCGCCCCTGCGTTGTTCAGCTAAGTGAACATTCGGGACGAATCAGCGTCCCTTGTCAAGCCAGGAATGTGACTGCGGTCACGCTGCAGCACGATCCGCTTCGCGTTCGGTGACCGCCAGCGCCTGTTCGACCAGGGTCCAATCGGCGCCCGGGCGGTGTGCGCCCTCGCTCAGCACCTGGCGGAACGCGCGGCCCCCCGGCTGGCCGTGGAACAGGCCGAGCAGGTGGCGGGTGATGTGCTTCAGCGCCAGGCCTTCGCCCAACCGCGCTTCCACGTAGGGGCGCAGCGCGCGCAGCAGATCGCCACGGGCCTGCAGCGGGGCGCCGGTGTGCAGCGCTTCCAGCTGATGCAGCAGGTAGGGGTCGTGGTAGGCGGCGCGGCCGAGCATCACGCCATCGACGTGCGCGGCCTGCGCCTGCACCGCCTCGATGCTGGCCAGGCCGCCATTGATCACCACCGGCAGCGCCGGACGCTCCTGCTTCAGGCGGTAGGCCCAGTCGTACTTCAGCGGCGGAACCTCGCGGTTCTCCTTGGGCGACAGGCCCTTCAGCCAGGCATTGCGCGCATGCACCACCACCATCGCCGCACCGGCGGCGACCTGGCGGTCGACGAAAGCGGCGAACACGTCGTAATCGTTGTCCTCGTCCACGCCCAGGCGGCACTTCACTGTCACCGGGATGTCGACCGCATCGACCATGGCCGCCACGCACTCGGCCACCAGCACCGGCTCGCGCATCAGGCAAGCGCCAAAACGCCCGGCCTGCACGCGGTCGGATGGGCAGCCGCAGTTGAGGTTGACCTCGTCGTAACCCCACTCGGCGGCGATGCGCGCAGCCTGCGCCAGCAAGGCCGGATCACTGCCGCCCAGCTGCAGCGCCAGCGGCTGTTCGCTGCGATCGAAGCCGAGCAGGCGCTCGCGATCGCCGTGGATGACCGCGTTGGCGTGCACCATTTCCGTGTACAGGCGTGCGCCCGGCGCCAGCGCGCGGTGGAACACGCGGCAATGGCGATCGGTCCAGTCCATCATCGGGGCAACGGACAGGCGCAGGGAATCGGCGTAACGGGCGGTAGCGGACGTCATCGGGGCGTTGATCGTGGAGACTGGCATTGCCAGTGAGATCAATAGTTTACACCGGGCGGCTGAATGGCGGCGGGTGGCGCCGGATGCCGCTACGGTGCGCCGGCCGGGGGACCGTGCGCAAACCGGGCGGCGCCCACCCGCCATGACGGGCAACCGGTCACAGTTGTCGCGATTCGTTGACGACGACGAAATATTGACGCCGTTATAGTCCAGCGCTCGCAATGGATTGGACGTGTGGAGCAGATGATGCAGCACAAGCGTTTGAGCAGGACCCTCGCCACCGCGCTGGCGGTTGCTGCCCTGGCCATCGGCACGGCAACCGCAGCACCGGCTGCCACCGGGCTGAGCCCGACCTTCACCACCTGCCGTAACAAGGCGCAGGGTGCAGTCGAACAGGCCGCCTGCCTTACCTCGGAAAGCGCCCGCCAGGACCAGCGCCTGAACCAGGCCTACCGCCAGCTGCAGGCAAAGCTGAGCGGTGCGAAGAAGACCAAGCTGGTGAATGCCCAGCGCGCGTGGCTGCAGTCGCGCAGCCGTGATGGCGAACTGGATACCGCGCTCTACGACGATTCGCAGCCCGGCAACCTGCAGGGCGAGTTGAACGATGTGATGCGCCTGAGCGCGCGCGCCGACCAGCTGCAGAAGTATCTCCAGCTGCTGGACTGACCCTTGAGGGGCAGCCCCTCCGACTGCACAAGGATGTAAGACATGCCAACCAACATCGATACCCACGATCTCGATGCCACCTCCGGCGCCGTGTATTTCGCCGTCGGCCGTGGCACCGAAGGTGGCCCCGCCTCCTACCATCTGGCCATCGCCGGCATCACCCAGGGCGTGACCGAACCGCACTGGGGCACGGTGAACAAAGTTGCGCAGAACAGCGGTTACAGCCTGGGCGCGATCCAGGTCGACTTCGGCCAGCGCGGCGAGTGGGCGCTGGGCGCCATCGACGGCCATGCACTGAAGGCGGGTGAGACGACCTATGTCGACGCCGTGATCGATCAGGCCAGCAGCTATGCCAAGGCGCACAACCTGCCCTTCACCCAGGATCACGCCGACCTGCGCCGCGACCTGCTCAGCCATGGCAATGGCCTGAGCGGGCGCAGCTCGATCCAGTTCATCGATGCCAACACGCGCGACAGCATCAACGCCTGGGCCGGTTCGGCCGAGGGCAAGCAGTGGATCCACGCAAACATCGACTACCCGCAGGTCCGCAACGCCACCCGGATCGGCATGACGATGGTGGACGCGCACGGCAGCGGCATCGCCGAGGAGAACCGCTTCGAAGCGATCAGCCTGATCGCCAAGACCGCCAACCAGTTGCCCAGCCAGCTGCCCAAGCTGCAGAAGGTGCTGGAAGACGGCGGAGACTACGAGGCGCTGCGCGCGAAGGCCGGCCAGATCCGCGAAACCTACCAGTACTTCGATGCGCCCAAGGCCGGCGACATCGCCGTGCGCTACGAGGACGCGTATGCCAACAACAAGGACGCAATGGACCGCGCCCATGCCAAGGTCAGCAGCCGCGACTACTCCCCCGCCGGTGAGCACAACGACGCCGACATCCAGGTGGCGCTGGGCCAGATCGGCGCGCCGCGCCAGCAGGCCGGTCCGCAGACGTTGAAGGAAGGCTCCAGTGGCCGTGACGTGCTGAAGCTGGAAAGCAACCTGGTAACGCTGGGCCATGCCAGTGCCGACGGCCAGCAGACGCTGAATCCGGACCGGCGCTTCGACGCCACCACCCGCAAGGCGGTGGAGGACTTCCAGCGCGCACACAATCTGGACCCGGTGGACGGCAAGGCCGGCCCCGCCACGCTGGCCGCGATCGACCGCGACGCGCGCGAACTGCAGGGCAACCTGGCCGCGCTGGGGCTGACCGACGCCAAGGGCCAGGCCATCGGCAGCGATGGCTATCTGGGTGGCGGCAGCCGCCATGCGATCAACACCTTCCAGCAGCAGCATGGCCTGCCTGCGACTGGCATCGCCGATGCAGAAACCCGCCAGGCGCTGGCCAATGAAGTGCAGCAGCGTGCGCAGGGACGGGGCAACACCCCGGAACAGCAGGCGGCAGCCGAGCCAGCACGCGAAACGGTGTACCCGATGTCCGACCCGCGCAGCCCGCAGAACTGGCTGTACACCGAGACCCTGGTGCAGGTGAAGTTCGCCGAGGAAGCGCGTGGCCTGCCCTCTGGCGAGCACAGCGAGAAGCTGGCCGCTGCGCTTACCGTGGAAGCTGCGCGCTCTGGCCTGTACCGGGTTGATCGCGTTGAGCTGAACCAGGATGGCTCGATGGCGCGCGCGGTGCAGGCCAATGCGCTGCACGACGAGAGCGCGTTGAACCGCAATACCGCGCCGGTATCGACCGCTGACGCGATGCGCCAGAGCGTGCAGGAAAACAGCGAGCGGGCCCTGCAGGTGAGCGATCAGCAGCGCGAGCAGCAGAAGATCGATCAGCAGACCCAGCAGCATGGGCCGCGGGCCATGATGGCGTGAGAAATGCAGGCCCACGGGCCTGCTGTCTTCATTCGCGCGCGCCCATGCCTCGACGCCGTGCAATGCGTGCTGCCGGCCCTGGGTGTGCACCTCATCGTGCAGGCCGACAAGGCCTGACCGCGACCGCTTCATTCGCCGGGCATGGCCCGGGGCTACCCGGGCCAGGTGGCCACTTCAGTGCGCGCCGCGCGCGCCACCCACCTGCTCGATCAACGTCTGGCTGGCCGCATTGAGCCCCATCACCGTCACCTCCGCACCATGCGCGGCCAGCTTTTCCTGTGCACGTTCCAGCGCGGCCACGGCAGTCAGATCCCACAGGTGGGCATCGCGCAGATCAATCCGTACCTTCGGCGCCACGTGCTGGTAATCGAACGCCGCACCCAGCTGCCCCGCCGAGGCAAAGAACACCTGCCCACGCACGCGGTAGACCTGCGTGTCACCGGCATCGTCGCGCTGCACGTCCAGCATGCGGCCGACCTTGCGTGCGAAGAAGAGCGCTGACAGCAGCACCCCGCTGAGCACACCCTTGGCCAGATCGTGGGTCGCTACGGTCACCACCACGGTCAGCAGCATCACCGCAGACGAGCTGCGCGGGTGCGTGCGCAGGTCGCGCAGCGAGCGCCAGCTGAAGGTGCCGATGCTGACCATGATCATCACCGCCACCAGTGCCGCCATCGGGATCTGCCGTACCAGATCGCTGCCGTACACCACCAACGCCAGCAGCAGCACGCCGGCCACCAGGCACGACAGGCGGCCGCGGCCACCGGAGGTCACATTGATGATCGACTGGCCGATCATCGCGCAGCCGGCCATGCCACCGAGGAAGCCGGTGACCGTGTTCGCCACGCCCTGGCCGACGCATTCGCGGTTGCGCTCGCTGGGCGTCTCGGTGATGTCCTCGACGATCTGCAGGGTCATCATCGATTCGAGCAGGCCGACCACGGCCAGCGTGGCCGACACCGGCAACAGGGTGCGCAGGGTCTCCCATGTAAGCGGCACATCGGGAATGAGGAAATGCGGCAGGCTGTCGGGCAACTGGCCCATGTCGCCGACGCTGCGTACGTCTACACCAAAGCCGATCACCACGGCGGTAAGCACCACAATGGCCACCAGTGGTGATGGCACGGCGCGGGTAAGGCGCGGCAGCAGGTAGATGATCGCCAGCGCCGCCGCGCACAACAGGTACACCGTCGGACCGCGGCCCACCAGTTCGGGCAGCTGTGCCAGGAAGATCAGGATCGCCAGTGCGTTGACGAAGCCGGTGATGACCGAGCGCGAGACGAAGCGCATCAACGAGCCCAGCTTGAACACGCCGGCCAGTACCTGCAGCAGGCCGGCCAGGATGCTGGCGGCGAACAGGTACTGCAGGCCGTGGTCCTTGACCAGGTCGACCATCACCAGCGCCATCGCACCGGTGGCAGCGGAGATCATGCCGGGACGGCCGCCTGCAATCGCGGTGATGACGGCAATCGAGAACGCGGCATACAGGCCGACCTTGGGATCGACGCCTGCGATGAGCGAGAAGGCGATGGCCTCGGGAATCAGGGCCAGGGCGACGACGATGCCGGACAGCAGGTCGCCACGGAGGTTGCCGAGCCATTGCTGGCGCAGGGGGTAGGACGTTTGCATGGGAAAACTCCGCGCGCACGGGCATGGCCGCATGGCGCTGTCGATCAGGAGCGGTCAATCACGAGCAGTCGACTAACAGTCGACTCTACCGGCGGAAGCCGGTACGTGGGAGGGGCGCAGTCTACGGGAAGCGGCCGCATGAGGGTAGCGCGACCGGCTGCGAAAGGCCGCGGGACATGGCTCCGCTCTACAATCGGGGCATGGCTACCGATCGCTCGCAGTTCTTCGACCCCGCCACCGAACAGGGCGTGCTGCGCCTGTCGATCGCCGCTTCGCTGCTGTTGGCCGCGGCAGCGGTGGTGTTCGGCCTGCTCGCCAATTCGTCGTTGATCATCTTCGATGGCATCTACGGCCTGATCGACGTGGTGATGACCTGGCTGTCGCTGCTGGTGGCACGGCTGATCGCGCTGTCCACCCAGACCGACGCACTGCAGTCGCGGCTCAACCAGCGCTTCACCATGGGCTTCTGGCACCTGGAGCCGATCGTGCTGGGGGTCAGCGGCACGCTGATGATCGGTGCGGCGCTGTATGCCCTGGTCAATGCGGTGGATGCACTGATGTCCGGGGGCCGCCACATTGCACTGGGCCCGGCCATCGCCTTCGCCGGGCTGTCGATCGTGGGCGAAGGCGCGCTGGCCTGGTTCATCCTGCGCGCCAACCGCCGCATCGGTTCGGAATTCATCGCGCTGGATGCGAAGAACTGGGTGATCGCGGCCAGCATGTCGGCCTGCTACCTGCTGGCCTTCCTCGGCGGCGTGCTGGTGCAGGGCACCTCGTGGGCCTGGGTCGGGCCGTACATCGACCCGGCCATCCTCGCCTTCGTCTGCGTGCTGGTGATGATCGCCCCGCTCGGCACCGTGCGCCGGGCACTGGCCGGCATCCTGCTGGTCACCCCGCCGGAGCTGCAGGCCCACGTGGATGCGGTGGCGCGCGGCATCGTCGCCAAGCACGGCTTCGTCGAACACCGCAGCTATGTGGCGCAGGTGGGGCGTGGCGAGCAGATCGAGCTGTTCTTCGTGGTGCGCGAGGACGACCCACCGCGGCCGCTGGTGGAATGGGACCAGCTGCGTGATGAGATCGGCGATGCGCTGGGCGAGGCCTCGCCGGACCGCTGGCTGACCATCATGTTCACCACCGACCGCGAATGGACGATCTAGGCCCACAGGACGATCAATCAAGTTTTTCGTACGCATTGCAACCCAACGTACGCGGAAACCGGGCAAAGTAGGCTCCAACGCAACACCCACCCACTGACCAGGAGCATCCCGATGTCCATCGAAAAGGTTCTGTACACCGCCCAGGCCACCTCCACCGGCGGCCGTGAAGGCCGTTCCGTCTCCTCCGACAACGTGCTGGACATCCAGCTGTCGACCCCGCGCGAGCTGGGCGGCGCGGGTGGCCCGGGCACCAACCCGGAACAGCTGTTCGCCGCGGGCTACTCGGCCTGCTTCCTGGGCGCGCTGAAGTTCGTGGCCGGCCAGGCCAAGGTCGCGCTGCCGGCCGACACCACCGTCACCGGCAAGGTCGGCATCGGCCAGATCCCGACCGGTTTCGGCATCGAAGCCGAGCTGACCATCAACGTGCCGGGCGTGCCGCGCGAGCAGGTGGAAGAGCTGGTGCAGAAGGCGCACATCGTGTGCCCGTACTCGAATGCCACCCGCGGCAACATCGACGTGACGCTGATCGTTGCCTGATGTGGAAGGGGTCGGATCCCTTTGCCACCGGCATAGGGCTCTGACCCCATCGCGGAGTATTCGGGGTCGGAGCCCTTTCGCGATGCGAAAGGACTCCGACCCCAAAAAAATGGGCGGATGCCGGTCGAAACCGAACATCCGCCCATCCCACCTTCGTTGTCCCGCACGGGGGCATGAGGTTGCCGGCCWGCGGCCGGCACTACCAGGTCACTTCTCGCTGGTGATCAGCTGCACGACGCTGGAGAAATCCAGCTTGCCGCGGCCAGCCTGGTGGTTCATCGAGTACAGGTTGCGGGCCACTTCGCCCAGCGGGATCGAGGCGCCGACACTCATCGCCGCTTCCACTGCCAGGCCCATGTCCTTGAGCATCAGGTCGCTGCCGAAACCGCCGCTGTAGCCGCGCGAGGCAGGCGCGTTTTCCAGCACGCCCGGCCACGGGTTGCACACTTCGGTAGCCCAGCTGCGGCCGGTGCTGACCGCCATCATCTGCGACAGCACCTTCGGGTCCAGCCCGTGCGCCACGCCCAGTGCGATGGCTTCACCGGTGACCGCCATGATCACGCCCAGCGCCATGTTGTTGCACAGCTTGGCAACCTGGCCGGCACCGCTGGCGCCCACGTGGAAGATGTTCTTGCCCATCGCCTGCAGCACCGGGCGCGCGCGTTCCAGCGCGTCCTCCTCGCCACCGACGATGAAGGTGAGCGTGCCGGCCTGCGCACCGGCGGTACCGCCGGACACCGGCGCGTCGATCATCTGCAGGCCCCGCGCGGCAGCGGCTTCAGAAACCTTGCGTGCGCTGGCCGGTGCGATCGTGCTGCAGTCGATGACCAGTGCGCCGGCCGGAATCGCGGCAAGAATGCCGTCCTCGCCCAGGTACACGCCTTCGACGTGGCGGCTGGCCGGCAGCATCGAGATCACCACCTCGGCATCGACCAGGGTTTCGCGCGCCGATGCGGCCGCACTGGCGCCGGCATCGACGGCGGCCTGCACCGCGGCCGGGACCACATCGAACACGCGCACGGTGTGGCCATTCTTGACCAGATTGGCGGCCATCGGGCCACCCATGTTGCCCAACCCGATGAATGCAATGCGGCTCATGCGAGGCTCCTTTCAACAAGGGGAGTGCCCAGGTCGGCCAGCGGATGCGCGGCATCGGCCCAGGGGGAAGCGAAGAAGGTGTCGGCCCACGCGCCGGTGGCCTCGGCCAGGGTGGCCGGGTTCCACTGCGGGTTGCGGTCCTTGTCGATCAGCAGCGCGCGGATGCCTTCGGCGAAATCACCGTGGGCGGCGCAATGCAGGGCGACGATGTACTCCAGGCGATAGACCGCAGCCAGATCCTGGCCGGCACTGCGGCGCTGCAGTTCGTACGACAGCCGTGCCGAACCGGGTGCACCTGCGGCGAGGGTCTTCTGCGCCGCCTGCAGCCAGGCATCGTCGGTCTGCAGGCCGGCAATGCGCGCAATGATGGCCTGCAGGTCATCGCCTTCGCACAACGCGTCAACCTGCGCCGCGTTGGCCAGCAGCGGACCGGTCGCTGCATCGCTGGCATGCGACTGCAGCAGATGGCTGAGCCGTTCGTGATTGTGTTCGGCGTTGCTGGACCACGCGACCTGCAGCAGCGCATCGAACACCGCACTGCGGCGTTCTTCGGCTACGTGCACGTCCGCCAGGCCGGCATAGATGGCGTCGCCCGGATTGAGCAGCGCACCGGTCAGGGCCAGGAACAGGCCGCCCTTGCCCGGCACGCGCGGCAGCAGCCAGCTGCCACCCACATCGGGGAACAGGCCGACGGTGATTTCCGGGAAGGCGAGCTTGGAGCGCTCGCTGACCACGCGGTGGCTGGCACCGGACATCAGGCCGATGCCGCCGCCCATCACGATGCCGTGGCCCCAGCATAGGATCGGCTTGGCATAGGTGTGGATGAGGTAGTCGACGCGGTATTCGACGTCGAAGAACCCGGCCGCGTAGTCGTTCTCGCGGATGTCGCTGCGGCCGGCCTCGCGGAAGGCGACCATGCTCTTGTACAGGCTGTGCAGGTCACCGCCGGCACAGAATGCTTTTTCACCGGCGCCCTGCAGCACCACCATGGCGATGCCGTCGTCGTCGGCCCAGGCATTCAGCTGCTTCAGCAGCAGGTGCGCCATCGGCAGCGAGAACCCATTGAGCGTGCGCGGCGCGTTGAGCGTGGCGATGCCGATGCGCGTGCCGTTGCCGGCCGCGCGCTCTTCGAACAGCACCGGTGCGTCGTCGGCAGCGGTGTCGGTGCTCATGCGTTCTTCCACTGCGCGGCGCGCTTTTCCAGGAAGGCGGTCACGCCTTCGACCTGGTCAGCGGTGTCGAACAGGTCGACGAAGGCTTCGCGCTCGGCCACCAGCGCCGAGGCGTGGGTGCCGGTGCGGGTGGCCTGCACCAGGGTCTTGCAGGCGGCGATGCTGGTCGGGCTCTGCTTGCCGGCCTTCTTCGCCCATTCCAGCGCCAGCGCCTTGGCTTCGCCCTTGCCGACCTTTTCTTCGACCAGGCCAATCCGCAGTGCGGTCTCGGCATTGATGCGCTCGCCCAGCAGGATCATGCGCTTGGCCCAGCCCTCGCCGACCAGGCGCGGCAGGTTCTGGGTGCCACCGGCACACGGCAGCAGGCCGACGGTGGCCTCTGGCAGCGCGACCTGGGCGTGGTCTTCGATGATGCGCAGGTCGCAGGCCAGTGCGCATTCCAGGCCACCGCCCATCGCGTAGCCGTTGATCGCGGCGATCGACACGCCACGGAACGCGGACAGCGCTTCGAAGGCTTCACCGAAGCGGCGCGCGGCTTCACGTGCAGCGGCCTTGTCACCGGAGGCGAACTGGTTGAGATCGGCACCGGCGGAGAAGAACTTCTCACCGTCACCGGTGATCACCAGCGCGTAGATACCGCGGTCTGCATTGAGCGCGCCCACCAGGTCGCGCAGCGCCGACAGACTGTGCACGGTCCAGGTGTGCGCCGGCGGGTTATGCAGGGTGACCACGGCGGTGTGGCCATCGGCCTCGACCTTCAGGCCCACGTGCTCCTGGGTACGCCAATCCTTCATCGCAGTTCCTCTTCGGTGTTGAGCAGGTGACGGGCAACGATCACCCGCATGATCTCGTTGGTGCCTTCCAGGATCTGGTGCACGCGGCAGTCACGCAGCAGGCGCTCGATCGGGTATTCGCGGATGTAGCCGTAGCCACCGTGGATCTGCAGCGCTTCGTTGCAGACGTTGAAACCTGCATCGGTGGCGAAGCGCTTGGCCATCGCGCACCAGACATTGGCATCGCTGGCACCGGCATCGAGCTTGCGCGCGGCGGTGTGCACCATCTGCCGCGCAGCGACCAGTTCGATGGCCATGTCAGCCAGCTTGAACTGCAGTGCCTGGAACTCGGCCAGCGCCTTGCCGAACTGGCGGCGCTCGCCCATGTAGCGGCGTGCAGCGTCCAGCGCCCCCTGCGCAGCGCCCAGCGAACAGGCAGCGATGTTGATGCGGCCACCATCCAGCCCCTTCATAGCCAGCTTGAAGCCGCCGCCTTCCTCTCCCAGAAGGTGGCTGACCGGCACGCGGACGTTCTCGAAGGTGATGCCACGGGTCGGCTGGCTGTTCCAGCCCATCTTCTCTTCCTTGCGGCCGAAGCTAATGCCCGGCAGGTCGGCCGGCACCGCAATCGCGCTGACACCACCTGCACCGGCACCGCCGGTACGCGCCATCACCACCAGCAGCTCGGTGGCACCGGCGCCGGAAATGAAGGCCTTGGAGCCATTCAGCACATAGAAGTCGCCATCGCGCACGGCGGTGGTCTTCAGCGAGGCCGCATCGGAACCGGCACCCGGTTCGGTCAGGCAGTACGAGGCCAGCTTGTTGCCCGAGGACAGGTCAGTGCCCCACGCATCGCGCAGTGCCGGCTGGCCCCACTTGGACACCATCCACGAGGCCATGTTGTGGATGCTGATGTAGGCCGCAGTCGACGGATCGACGTTGGCGAGCTCCTCGATGACGACGGCGGCGTCCAGCCGGCTCAGGCCGCTGCCGCCCACTTCCGGGTCCATGTACAGACCGCAGAAGCCCAGTTCACCGGCCTTGGCGATCGCCTCGCGCGGAAAGATGCCCTCCGCATCCCATCGCGCGGCGTGCGGCGCCAGTTCGGCCTGTGCGAAGTCGCGCGCAGCCTCGCGGTACGCCTGCTGTGCTTCTTCCAGTTCCGTCGTCATCGAGTGGCTCATGGCTGCTCCTGCCGTTACTTCAGGCTGATCGTGGTGTTGACGCCGTGGCTGAGCGTCTCGTCGTCGAACCAGCGTGCGGTGACGGTCTTGGTCTGGGTGTAGAACAGCACCACCTGCTTGCCGTACGGGCCCAGATCGCCCAGCTTGGAGGCGCGCGAACCGGTGAACGAGAACAGCGGCACCGGCACCGGGATCGGCACGTTGATGCCGACCTGGCCGACGTCGATGTCTTCCTGGAACCTGCGCGCGGCGGCGCCGGACTGGGTGAACAGTGCGGTGCCGTTGCCGTTGGGGTTGCTGTTGACCATCGCGATGGCCTCTTCCAGCGTTTCCGCTTCGAGGATGACCAGCACCGGCCCGAAGATTTCTTCCTGGTAGATGCGCATGTCGGTGGTGACACCGGCAAAGATGGTCGGGCCGACGAAGTTGCCCTTCTCGAAACCATCCACCTGCGGCTTGCGGCCATCGAGCACCAGCTTGGCGCCCTGCTCCACACCCGAGGCGATCAGGCCTTCCACGCGCTCGCGGGCGCTGCAGGAAATGACCGGACCGACGTCGGTACCGGACACGGTGCCGCCGCTGACCTTGAGGGTCTTGGCCTTGGCCACCAGGTCCTGCACCCAGTTGCGTGCTTCACCGACCAGCACCAGGGTGGAGGCGGCCATGCAGCGCTGGCCCGCCGCACCGAAGGCGGCGCCGACCATCGCGTTGAGGGTCTGTTCCTTGTTGGCGTCCGGCAGCACCACGGCGTGGTTCTTGGCGCCCATCATGCACTGCACGCGCTTGCCGGCCAGCGAGGCACGGTTGTAGACGTGGGTGCCGACGCGGGTGGAACCGACGAACGACACAGCCTTGATGTCCGGGTGGTCGCAGATCGCGTTGACCACTTCCTCGCCACCGTGGACGACGTTCAGCACGCCCTTCGGAATGCCGGCTTCCAGGGCAAGCTCGACCAGGCGCATGGTCACCATCGGGTCCTGCTCGGACGGCTTGAGGATGAAGGTGTTGCCGGTGGCAATGGCCATCGGGAACATCCACAGCGGGATCATCGCCGGGAAGTTGAACGGGGTGATGCCGGCGCACACGCCCAGCGGCTGCATGATCGTGTAGGTATCCACGCCATTGGCCACGTTGTTGGCCAGCTCGCCCAGCTGCAGGTTGCCGATGGCGGCAGCGTGCTCGACCACTTCCAGGCCGCGGAACACATCGCCTTCGGCATCCGGCAGGGTCTTGCCCTGTTCGGCGGTAAGGATATGGGCCAGCTCGCTCATGTTCTCGCGGATCAGCTGCTGGTACTTCAGGAAGATGCGCGCGCGGGTGCCGATCGGGGTCTTGCGCCAGGTCTTGAAAGCTTCCTTGGCGGCGGCGACGGCGGCGTCCACTTCGCCGGTGGTGGCGAACGGCACCTTGGCCAGCACGTCCTGGGTGGCCGGATTGATCACGTCCTGCCAGTGGGAGGTGGCCGATTCGATGAACTGGCCATCGATCAGCATGCGGATACGGGGCGCTGCAACAGTCATGACGACAATCCCACGGGCTCGAAAGATGCTTGGCATTATTCACAGCATCCACCTCGATTTCCGGGCTGAATCCGCTTAATCTGGCCAACACGCCAGACGATTCATGTTAATTCTGTGAATTATTCAGCCACCCAGCGACAACTTGGCCTGCGTCTGCTGCGGCTGCGCGAGCAGCGCGGCTACAGCCAGGCCGACCTGGCACGAGCGCTGGGGCTGTCGGCCAGCTACCTGAACCAGATCGAGCGCAACAAGCGCCCGCTGACGCCGGCGGTGCAGAAGAAGCTGGGCGAGGTGTTGGGCGACGTTTCGTCGCTGTTCGACGAGGATGAACCCGCTGCCCTGCAGGAGGCGCTGGGCGAGACCCTGCGCGACCTGGGCCTGGCGGAAGTGAGCGCCACCGAACTACGCGCACTGGCCGGCAACCTGCCGCAGGTCAGCCGCGCCCTGCTGGACCTGCATCGTCGCCACCTGGCCCTGCGCGAACATGCCGCGGCCCTGGAATTCCAGCTGGGCGAGCCGGGTGCCGGCAGCACCCTGCCTGCCGGTGACCAGGTGCGCGAGTTCTTCAACCGCATGCACAACCACATCCCCGAACTGGACGAACTGGCCGAGCGCCTGTTCGCCGAGTGGGGGTTGTCGCCCGGGCACGTGGCGCCGCGCCTGCGCCAACTGCTGGCCGACCGCCATGGCGTGCTTGTCGAAGTGGCCGCGCTGCAGGCCGGGCGCGAGAAGCGCCAGTACGACGCCGGCACCCGCCGGTTGTGGCTGCCGGACTACCTGGAGCCAGGCCAGCAGGCGTTCCAGATGGCGGCCGAGCTGGCCCTGCACGGCTACCTGCCGCAGATCGATGCGGTGGTGGCACGTGCGGGCTTTACCGATGACGCCCGTATCGCGCAGGCCCGCATCGGCCTGTCGAACTATTTCGCCGGCGCGCTGGTGATGCCGTACATGCGCTTCCTGCGGGCGGCCGAAGCCAGCAGCTACGACATCGAACTGCTGGCGCACCAGTTCGGTGTGGGCTTCGAAGCGGTCTGCCACCGGCTGAGCACGCTGGCACGGCGCAGTGCCCCCGGCCTGCCGTTCTTCTTCATCCGCGTGGACCGCGCCGGCAATGTGTCAAAGCGTCATTCGGCCACCGACTTCCACTTCTCGCAGGTGGGCGGCTCGTGCCCGCTGTGGATCGTCTACGAGGCGTTCAACCAGCCCGGGCGCATCCTCACCCAGACCGCGCGCATGCCGGATGGGCGACGCCATTTCTGGCTGGCACGGCAGGTCAGCAGCGGGCCGGTCGGGCATGGGCAGCCGCGCAAGACGTTTGCCGTGGCACTGGGCTGCGATCTTCAGCATGCCGAACGGCTGGTGTATTCACTGGGGTTGGACGTGCAGAGCCCGGGCAATTCGGTGTCGATCGGGCCGGGCTGCCGGGTGTGCCCGCGCGAGGACTGCATGCAGCGCGCGTTCGCGCAGTTGCCGGGGCGATAGGGTTGGTTCGGCAGGGCTGCGCCCTGCACCCGTGGTAGTGCCGGCCGCTGGCCGGCAACAGCAACAACAAAGGCAAAAGCTGCCATTCCGTGGGATGCGGGGTGGGTCCGGTTGCGGGGGACGCCGTGAATACGTCCCTGTAAGCTCGGTCGCCGCATCCATGCGGCTCACGCCCCCGCAACCGGACCCACCCCGCCTTCGACAGGTTCCCGCTGCTGTTGGTGGGTGTCGACCTTGGTCGACACGGTAGATCCACGCCATGCGTGGATGTTCTTCGATGAATGTTCGAAATATTCGATTTCGATGGGGTTCCATCCACGCATGGCGTGGATCTGCTAAACCTTTCGTGCGTAGGCTGCATCCCAATCGGGATGCCCGCCCATGGAGACACCCATGTTCCTGCTGCGCCCTTGCCTGGCTCTACTGCTTGCTGCCATCGCCGCACCGGCGTGGGCAACCTTTTCCATTGCGGCCTGCAACGAGGCCGGCGACTGCGGTGTGGCGGTGGCCACGCACAATCTCGGCGTCGGTGGCGTAGGCGTGCCGTGGGCGCAGGCGAAAGTGGGGGCTGTCGCCAGCCAGTTCGAGACCAACCCGACCTATGGCTCGAAGGGACTGGCGCTGCTGGCCAAGGGCCGCACGCCCGTGCAGGTGTTGAAGCAGCTGCTGGACGAAGATGGCGATTTTGATGGCACCACGCTCGCCGAGCGCCAGGTAGGGCTGGTCAGCGCGCGCGGTGGCAATGCGCAGTACACCGGCGCTACCGCGCAGCAGGCGGATTGGGCCGGTGCGCAGGGTGACGGCATGCTGAGCGTGCAGGGCAATGGGCTGGCCGGGCCGGAGGTGCTGGCCACGATGCAACGCGTCTTCGCTGCATCACACGGAGAATTGGCTGCACGCCTGCTGGCGGCACTGGAAGCCGGCCAGGCGGCAGGTGGCCAGCGCAGCGGGCAGTGGTCGGCGGCATTGCTGGTGCGCACGCCCGGGGGCGACTGGCAGGACACCGACCTGCGCGTGGACGCCGACCCGCGTGCAGTGGCACGGCTGCGCGAACTGTACGACATGCGCCTGTCCAACGAGGCGATCATCCGTGCCGAGCAGCGCTGGGAAAAGGGGGACGTGGCGGGAGCACGCGCGGCGCTGGCAACGTCATTGTCGCTGGCGCACGGCTGGGACCGCACCTGGGCGCGCGCCGCACGGTTGGCGATGCGGCAGGGAGATGCGGCACTGGCGCGCGAGTATCTGGCGGGCCTGCGTGCGCTCAATCCGGGCTGGGTGAAGCAGGAGCTGGCGTTGCCGCTGTATGCGCCGTTGCGGGGTGATGCGGTGGTGGAGGCGTGGCGCTGAGGCGCCCGAGGGAGGGGTCAGATCCGTTTTCCGCAGKAAAACGKATCTGACCCCCATTCGAGATGCATCCACGCCACGCGTGGATATCCATGCCCCCGAGCATCGGCTCAGTAGATCGGCGTCACCTTCATCTGCGGCAGCGGTCGCGGCGCGCCGTCGGTCAGGTCCGGGCCAAGGTCATCCCAGCTGCGGCCCTGCTCGACCATCAGCCCCCACAGCTGCTGCGAGGCCAGCCGCTTGTCTTCCGATCCCAGCTTGTACGAGGGCGGTGCCGGTTCACCACGGGCGACCATCGAATAGGCCGCACGGTAGGCCAGCACCTGCTGCGCCGGGTCATCGGTACGTGCTACCTCCAGCGTGTAGCGCTGGTACGCCGAAGCCAGGTTGCGCCAGCGGATCCAGTAGTGGTTCTCGAACGAGAATGAGCAGAAACGCGCACCGGCCAGGCTGCCCTTGTCGGCGATGCGGGTCAGCACCTCCTGCGGCATGTCCAGGTTCATGCCGCCCTCGTCGCCCTGCAGGCTGACATGCACGATGCGGTCGCGGTAGCCAGGCGCGCGCGCCTGCAGCAGGTCGCGCCAGTTCTGCATGGTCGCCACCACCGCGAACAGGAAACGACCCAGTTCGGCAGCGGCCAGCGGCGTGGCGATCGACTGGTAGGTGCGCTGCCAGCCATGCCGGTTCTCGGTCGGCAGGAACACCGCATGTTCCAGCGCCTGGCGGCCGCTGCTGCCATGACTCACATCATCGGCGTGCTGCGGGTAGACCAGGTTGATGGCAAAGGTCGGCCAACGCGGCAGGGCCGCGTCGAAGAGGTGGATCGGGAAGTTGCTGCTGATGCCGCCATCGGAGAACCAGCAGATGCGGAAGGCGGTGATCACCGGGCCGCAGGCCTGCCCGGCGCTGGTCAGCCCTTCCATGCTGTCGGCCACGTTGTGCTCGGGGTCGGCCGCCGGCGCAGTCGGCTCGCAGCGACGCTCGCGGCGCGAAGGTTCGTGCAGCGGCACGGCGCTGATCAGCAGCGGGAAGCTCAGGCTCATGCGCGTGGCCACCAGCACCGGCAGCTGCGGGCCCGGCGGCAGGTGGTAGTACTGGCGGCCCTCCACCTCCAGCGGCGGTCCAGCCTGCTTCACCAGCCACTGCACCACGCTGGCCGGGAACAACTGCTCGAACTCCTCGCGCAGGAACCAGAACTGCGCGCCGCCCAGCGGCAGCGTGCGCGGCTCGTTGTGCGACACGCAGGTGGTGATCATCTGCAGGCTGATCGCATGTGGGCTGTCCGGTTCGCCGGCATAGCGCGGTGCGTCGTGCAGGTCCGCGAAGGTCAGCGGAGCATCCAGCGGCTTGCCGGACAATTGCTGCAGGCACGTGTGCAACCACTCGGTCAATGCCGGTTTGCGCGCATCGCGGCCGAGACCGCTGCACAGGCCCAGCAGGTTGCGCCGCGCCACCCGTGCGACCCGCAGCGCGGCACCGGCCACGCCCGCACCGTAGGCGCACAGCAGCGACGGCAGCAACGTGGCGGCCACGCCACTCCAGCCGCCGCCCCACCAGCCCAGGCCCAGCAGCAACGCCAGCGATACCAGCACTTCCAGCGGCGCGATCTCGAACACCGCGATGGCCAGGCACAGCAGCTTGTGCGGCAGGCTGGCATTGCCGGTCAGCACCACCAGCAGCCGGTAGGCCGCGCGTGCACCCCGTGCCGGCTGGAACAGGCTGTAGATGAAACCGCGCCGCGACAGCTGCGCCGACACCGCCGACAAGCCGCCATAGCCCGCGTCGCCGGGCAGGTGCTCGCCGGCCTGCTGGCGGCGATCACCGCAGGCCGCAGCAGCCGCCACCGCCGCGGCGATGGCGCCGGCCGAGGTGCCGCCGATGCTCTTGAAGCGATACTCGCGGGCCAGCGCCAGTACCGCATTGGGGTACACGATGCCGCTGGTGATGCCGCCTTTCATGACCAGATCGCAGTACTTGTCCGCCACTACCCTGCCCCCGCTGACTGTGCCCGAGATGCCATCCGACGCTACGGATGCAGTATGACGCGAAGCCTTCTCACCGCCTGAGAACCCGCCCATGGAAGCGCCACTGGCCGCCTCTGCCCAGCCCGGGCACACTGCATCCAGGACGTTCATGCAGGGATTGCCATGACCACCCGTCGCGCGTTCATCGCAGGCTGTGGAGCCGCCGTTGCCGCCAGTGCCTGTACGCGGCGCGGCGCGGGCATCGCCAACGACATCAGCCAGCTGGAACCCACCGAAGTCTCCGGGGTGCGGGCCATTGCCGAAACGGCGGACCTGCAGGCGGCGCTGCAGCAGCACCGCGGCGCTGTCTGCGTGGCCGGTGGGCGCTTCAGCATGGGCGGCCAGACCAGCGCGACCGCCGCCCTGCAGCTGGATCTGACGCCCAGCAACCGCCTGCTGTGGCTGGACATCGCCCGCAAGGCTGTGCGCGTGCAGGCCGGCATGCGCTGGCGCACGCTGCAGGAATGGCTGGACCCGCACAACCTGTCGGTGAAGGTGATGCAGAGCTTCAGCAACTTCACCGTCGGCGGCTCGGTCTCGGTGAACTGCCATGGCCGCTACGTCGGCAGCGGCAGCATCGCCTCGACCCTCCGCGCGCTGCAGGTGGTGCTGCGCTCCGGCGAGGTGATCGAGACCTCGCGCACCCTGCATCCGGAGCTGTTCGCTGCGGTCATCGGTGGCTACGGCCTGATGGGCGTGGTCAGCGAAGTCGAACTGGACCTGGCCGACAACGACCGCATGGCGCGGCACATGGAACGGGTGGCGCTGGCCGACTACCCACACTGGTTCCGCGAGAACGTGGCGTCACGCAGGGATGCGTTGATGCACAACGCCGACCTCATGCCACCCCGTTTCGACGCCCCGGTGACCGTGACCTGGCGACGCAGCACGGCACCACTGACCGACACCCGGCGACTGATACCGGTGGGCGCGGACTATGCCCACGAGCAGAACATGATCTGGGCCGTCACCGAGCTGCCCGGCGGGCCACAGCTGCGCCAGAGCTCGGTGGTGAAGCAGCAGATGGCCGAACCGCGGGTGATCCATCGCAATCTGGAAGCAAGCCTGGATGTGGCGGCATTGGAGCCCCGCACCCGTGCGATGTCGACCTACCTGCTGCAGGAGTACTTCATTCCCGTGCGCAGCTTCCAGGCCTTCGCCGCGCGCATGGCGGCGATCCTGCAGCACCACCGCGTGGACGCCTTGAACGTATCGATCCGCCATGCACCGGCCGACGCAACCTCGTTGATGACGTGGGCGGGCGAAGAGGTGTTCTGCTTCGTGCTGTACCACAAGCAGCGCCGGCACCCCTGGGGCGACACGCTGTCCACGCGCTGGACCCGTGCCCTGATCGACGCTGCGTTGGACTGTGGCGGCCGCTACTACCTTCCCTATCGGCCGCACGCCACGCGTGAACAGTTCCAGCGCGCATACCCGCAGTGGGAGGCGTTCGTTGAAACCAAGCGCCGGTACGACCCGCAGATGCAGCTGGTCAACCATCTCTGGCAACGGTACATGGCGGCAGCATGAAGCCGAGGCATCCACGCACGGCGTGGATCCCCCGCCCAGGCCCGGCCGGTAATCAACGCTGCTGCGGACAGAGCGCCACGCGCTTGCTGCGCGCGTCGATCAGCACCGTCGTTTCCTGCAGTGCATGCGCGCCGATCACCGCCTCCGGGTAGTGATCAGAGACGCGCACATCGAGATTGCGCAGCGCCAGGCCACCGGCCACCAGCGGCACGTCCAGCCGCGCGCGACCACTCCCGATCCGGCCATGGCTGAGGGTAAGCGGGTCGCCCGCGACAACCGCACCGCTGGACACCCGCTCGTAAAGTGCAGCGGGCAGCACCAGCGCCACGTTCGCGCCGGTATCCAACTGTGCTTCGGTCGCTACCGTGCCGATCTGCACCGGAATGCGGAACGCCCGCGTGTAGGCCAGCGTGCCCGGCTGCTCCGGCAGCAGCCGATGGTCGCGGCGAAAGCGCAGCCGCTTGCGTGGGAAGTCGAGCACCAGCAGGCCATCGTCGAAGAAGTCGCGCGCCAGGATCCCATCGAAGGCGGCGGCCTCGGACTGTCGGGCGTTGTAGTCGCGGGTGATCGCCACCACACCCAGGCGGCGCACGCCCCCGAGGGCAAGCGAATCGAAGCGGACCGTGGCGGCATCGGCGGTGCGCACGCCATCGGAATGGGAGGCGGTGCCACCCATTGGCAGGTGCAGCGCGCGCACCAGACGGGTGTCGGCACGCGCCACGCCGCTCGCACCGGTATCGACGGCGAAGCGGAACGTACCTGCGTCATTGACCTGTACCTGCAGGTAGATGCGCCCGTCGACAACCTCGAACGGAACATCGATGAGGGCTTCACTGGGCGCGGTGGCCAATGCACATGCCGGACCAGGTGAAGGCAGTGCGTGGGCCCATCCGGCCAGGCAGAGCAGCCCCATCGCCCATACGGGCAGGCAGCGCCGTCTGGCGCGGGTCGGGGCGGCAGGATGTCCGGTGCGGGCGTGCGGGGGCGTTGCGGCAAGGCTGTCCATGGGCAGGGTTCCAAGCGGTCCTGCAGCATGGATGCGCCACGGGCCTGCACGGTTGCACCCTGCCGACCTTGACCATGGCCGCCAACGGGTCCACCGTGCACACGCCGAAGGTATCCATCCCGACGTTTCGATGACGGGATGGATTTAAACGGGAATCCGGTGAAGGCGCCTCGCGCGCCCATTCCGGAGCTGCCCCGCAGCGGTGAATGGAAACGAATCCTGCCAACAGCACTGGGCGCATGCCTGGGAAGCGGCAGGGAGTAGGTGGGCTGCGGCCCGTGTCCATCAGCCCGAAGACCGGCCCCGGCCGGGGGACACGACCGTCCCCTGACTCGACCTGGACTCTCCGCGGGGAGGGTGCCGGGGCCGCCGTTGTCCTGCGCGTGCAGGCGGCGCGGCCGCGCGCGTCCTTTTCACGGTATCCGGCCCGCCCAGTTCCACCCACGCGCTGATGCATGGGCCACCGCCGTTGCCGGCGGTCCATGCGGTACCTGACGATGACCGAGCTCCAACGCCCCACCCTGACCCTGCCCGCCGACGGCAAGCGCCTGCTGCTGCACTCGTGCTGCGCACCCTGCTCCGGCGAAGTGATGGAGGCGATCACCGCCTCCGGGATCGACTACGCGATCTTCTTCTACAACCCCAACATCCACCCGGTGAAGGAATACGAGCTGCGCAAGCAGGAGAACATCCGCTTCGCCGAGCAGCACGGCATTCCCTTCATCGATTGCGACTACGACACCGACAACTGGTTCAGCCGCGCACGCGGCATGGAGAACGAGCCCGAACGCGGCATCCGCTGCACGATGTGCTTCGACATGCGTTTCGAGCGCACCGCGCTGTACGCGCATGAACACGGCTACGACACCATCAGTTCTTCGCTGGGCATCTCGCGCTGGAAGAACATGGCGCAGATCAACGACTGCGGCATCCGCGCCGCGTCGCGCTATGAAGGCCTGCAGTACTGGGACTACAACTGGCGCAAGGGCGGCGGTGCCAGCCGCATGATCGAGATCAGCAAGCGCGAGCAGTTCTACCAGCAGGAATACTGCGGCTGCGTGTATTCGCTGCGCGATGCCAACCGCCATCGCCGCGAGAACGGCCGCGAGCGGATCAGGATCGGCCTGCTGTACTACGGGCAGGACACTGAGACGCCGCAGGGCGATTGACCTGCGCCGCCGGGGCGGCCACGCTGGTCGCCCCGTTCTGTTGTAGTGGATCTGCCATGACCGCCCTGCCCGCCGATGTCGCCCTGCTGGTGATCGACCTGCAGCCGGACTTCATGCCCGGTGGCGCGCTGGCCTGCGACCAGGGCGATGCGCTGGTGGCACCGATTGCCGATCTGCTGGCACAGCGCCGCTACCGCACGGTGGTGGCCACCCAGGACTGGCACCCGGCCGACCACGCCTCGTTCGCCAGCCAGCACCCCGGCAAGCGTCCGTTCGAGACCATCCTGCTGCACGCGCAGCCGCAGACCCTGTGGCCCGACCATTGCGTGCAGGGCAGCGATGGCGCCGCGCTGCACCAGGGCGTGGACTGGACCGTGGCCGACCTGATCCTGCGCAAGGGCACGCGCCAACAGGTGGATTCGTACAGCGCCTTCCGCGAAAACCATGGCCCCGATGGCGAACGCCCGGCCACCGGCCTGGCAGGCTGGCTGCACGAGCGCCGCATCCGCGAAGTGCACGTGTGCGGGCTGGCCCGCGACTACTGCGTGCTGTGGAGCGCGCAGGATGCGGTGAAATCCGGCTTCCGGGTGAAGTTCCTGTGGGAGCTGACCAAGCCGGTGACCGAGGTCAATGACGCGATGGTGCGCGAGGCGCTGGGCAAGGCGGGGATCTCGATCATCTGACGGGCGACCGCCGGGCATCGCGATCGCCTGACCCACAACGGTAGTGCCGGGCGCGGG
>NZ_RAVT01000069.1 GCF_013464915.1 Stenotrophomonas maltophilia | reverse complement strand
GGGGGGGGGGTGGGGGGGGGGGGGSCCCCCCCCCCCCCCCCCGGCACTACCCGTTACAGGCGCTCGCCGGTTTCCGGGTTGAAGAAGTGCAGGCCCTGCGGGTGGATCGCCACCCGGATGTCCTCGCCTACGCCCGGCAGCGACTGCGGCGCCACGCGCATGGTCAGCGCGTGCTGGCCACTGCTGAGGTTGACGAAGATCTCGTTGCCGACCGGTTCGATGCCTTCGATGCGCGCGGTGAACGCGTGCGCATCATCGGCGCTGGCCGGCTGCAGGTGCTCCGGACGCACGCCCACCGCGATCGGCTTCTGCAGCCACGCTGGATCGATCGTGGCCTGGCCCAACGGTGCACGCCAGTCGCCGTCGACCACGGTCACGCCACCGGCGTCGCCCTGCAGCGTGCCGCGCAGCACGTTCATCGCCGGGCTGCCGAGGAAGCCGGCCACGAACAGGTTGGCCGGCCGGTCGTACAGCGCCATCGGCGTATCGATCTGCTGGATGATGCCGTCCTTCAGCACCACGATGCGCTGGCCCAGGGTCATCGCTTCGACCTGATCGTGGGTCACGTAGATCATGGTGGTGCCCAGCTTGCGGTGCAGCTGCGCGATTTCGGTACGCACGCTGTGGCGCAGCTTGGCATCGAGGTTGGACAGCGGCTCGTCAAGCAGGAACACCGCCGGCTCGCGTACCAGCGCACGGCCCAGCGCAACACGCTGGCGCTGGCCACCGGACATCGCCTTGGGCAGCTTGTCCATCATCTCGGTCAGGCCCAGCGTCTGCGCCGCCTCGGCGATGCGCTTGTCGATGGTGGCCTTGTCATGGCCGCGCAGCTTCAGGCCGAAGGCCAGGTTCTCGGCCACGGTCATGTGCGGGTACAGCGCATAGCTCTGGAACACCATCGCGATGTCGCGATCCTTCGGCGCCACGTCGTTGACCACGCGATCACCGATGCTCAACGTGCCGCCGCTGATCTCCTCCAGGCCGGCCACCATCCGCAGCAGGGTCGACTTGCCACAGCCGGACGGGCCGACCAGCACCATCAGCTCGCCGTCGGCGACCTCGAAGGTGGCGTCCTTCACCGCGACCTGGCCGTTGTCATAGACCTTGCGCACACCCTGCAACTGCACTTTTGCCATATCACCTATCCGGTCCGCCCGAAGCCGGGCTGTCTTTTGGGACTGCCTCGGCCCTCCCGATGGCAGTGATGATTGCGCGCTTGCCGCATGACGGCGAGCACTGCAATCGAATACAGTTGCCCATTCTGCCATGTAAACGTTTTCACGTGGCACTATCCGATGATCGGTGCGCACCGATCTGCGTCGGCGGTGGAACGAAGCTTCCGCCGAGGCAGTGGTTTCGAATGGAACGGTCTTCCGGTGCCCGGTAGAACGCCCCCGACGAACCTCGGACAGGCAGTTGCGCGGATGTCCCCCGAACCCAGCCATGAAGCGATTGACAACGATGTCACCCGGATCTGAAACTCGAGCGATGCACGACACCCTCTTCCTGTTCGGTGCCACAGGTGATCTGGCCCAGCGCTACCTGTTCCCTTCGCTGCTTCGCCTGCTTGGCGACGGCCTGCTGCCGGAGGACTTCCGCATCCGCGCGCTGGCCCTGTCCGGGCATGACACCGAAGCCTTCCATGACATCCTGCGGCCGCGCCTGCAGCAGGCCATGCCGATGGCCTCGCAGGACGACATCAACGGCCTGCTGCGCCGCATCGACTACCGTTCGGTCGACCTGCGCGACGTCGACTCGGTCGCCGCTGCGGTCTCCGACCTGGTGCATCGCAAGTGCGTCAGCTACCTGGCCATTCCGCCGGGCCTGTACATCTCCACCTGCGAAGGCCTGGCCAAGGGCGGCGCCCTCGCCGCGCCGGCACGCCTGATGCTGGAAAAGCCGATCGGCAGCGACAGCGAGAGCGCCGAGGAAATCATCAGCACCATCGGCCAGTGGATCGACGAGGACCGCGTATTCCGCCTCGACCACTATCTGGGCAAGGCGGCGGTGCAGAACCTGATCGCGCTGCGCTTCGGCAATACGCTGCTGGAAGCGGTGTGGAACCGCAACTACATCGAATCGGTGCACATCCTGGTCGCCGAAAGCGAAGGCGTGGACGGCCGCGACGCCTACTACGCCCGTTCCGGCGCGCTGCGCGACATGGTCCAGAGCCATATCCTGCAGCTGCTGTGCATGGTGGCGATGGAGCCGCCGGCGTCGCTGGAAGCCGACCGCATCCGCGACGAGAAGGTCAAGGTACTGCGCGCGCTGCGCCCGCTCGATGCCAAGCACGCCGCGCGTGACAGCATCCGTGGCCGCTACACCGCCGGCACCATCAACGGCCAGCCGGCGCAGGCCTACCAGCCGCCGGAAGGCAGCGACGTGGAAACCTTCGCCGGTGTCACCGCGCATATCGACAACTGGCGCTGGAGCGGCGTGCCGTTCCACCTGGTCACCGGCAAGCGCCTGCCCGAACGCACCACCCGCGTGGTGGTCACGCTGAAGCCGGTCACCCACTGGCTGTTCGAGCGCCCGCAGCGCACGCAGGCCGCGCCAAACCGCCTGGTGTTCCAGCTGCAGCCGCAGGAGAACATCGAGCTGGGCCTGATGAGCAGCCTGGCCGGCCCGGAATGGGGCGCGCTGGAACTGCATCCGCTGGAACTGGAACTGTCGGTGCCGACCGGCCTGCACCGCCGCATCGCATACGAACGCCTGTTCCTGGATGCGTTCAACGGCAACCACACCCTGTTCGTGCGCGACGACGAAGTGCGTGCCGCCTGGGCCTGGATCGACAGCGTCGCCGACGCCTGGAAGGCAGCCAAGCTGCCGCTCGAACCCTACCCCGCTGGCCAGTGGGGGCCGAGCAACGCAACGGAGTTCCTGCCGCAGGGCGTGGACGCACCGGACAGCGGAGCGTCGGCATGAGTGCCAGCTCGCAGCCGGTGCTGGTCGCCGACATCGGTGGCACCAACGCCCGCTTCGCCCTGGCCGACACCTCGCTGGACGCGCCATTGCTGAAGGAGAGCATCCGCGAGTACGCAGTGGCCGAGTTCCCGTCGCTCGGCGATGCGGCCCGCCACCACCTTGAGCAGATCGGCGCTGCCGCCAGCCGCGGCGTGTTCGCGGTGGCCGGCCGCGTCGATGGCGATGAAGCCCGCATCACCAACCATCCTTGGGTGATCTCGCGCAGCCGCACCGCAGCGATGCTGGGTTTCAACGAACTGCACCTGATCAACGACTTCGCCGCACAGGCGATGGCGATTTCGCTGCTGCAACCCGATGACGTGGTCCAGGTCGGCGGTGCCGCCTGGGTGCCGGGCAAGCCGGGCCAGCCGCGCAACTACGCGGTGATCGGGCCGGGTACCGGCCTCGGTGTCGGTGGCCTGATCCTGCGCCACGGCCGCTGCTATCCGCTGGAAACCGAAGGCGGCCATGTCAGCTTCCCGCCGGGAACGCCGGAAGAGATCCGCATCCTGGAGATCCTGTCCGAGCAGTTCGGCCGCGTCTCCAACGAGCGCCTGATCTGTGGCCCCGGCCTGGTCAACATCCATCGCGCCGTGTGCGAGATGGCCGGCATCGATCCGGGCCAGCTGCAGCCGGTGGACGTGACCGCCCGCGCCCTGCACGGCGATCCGCAGGCGATGCGCACCGTCGATGTGTTCTGCGCCGTGTTCGGCGCCATCGCCGGCGACCTGGTACTGACCCAGGGCGCCTGGGACGGCGTGTTCCTGACCGGTGGATTGACCCCGAAGATGCTCGATTCGCTGCAGCACTCCGGGTTCCGCCAGCGCTTCGAACACAAGGGGCGGTTCTCTTCGATCATGGCGCGGGTGCCGTCGCTGGCCGTGATGCACCCCCACGCCGGATTGCTGGGCGCCGCCGCCTATGCCGCCGACGCCGAACGTGACGCACCTGGAGTTGCCGCATGAGCCCCACCCCCTTCCACGACGACCGCATCGAGTTCATCCACCACGGCGATGCCGATGGCTGGATCGAGGCGGTAGCTGCCGAGATGGCGCAGACCCTCAACCACGACATCAACGAAGTGGGCCGTGCCCGCATCCTGCTGTCCGGTGGCACCACGCCGGCACCGGTCTACCAGGCCCTGGCCGAACTGGACGTGCACTGGGACCGGGTGGAGGTAAGCCTGGCCGACGAGCGCTGGCTGTCGCCGCAGGATCGCGACAGCAATGCCTGGCTGGTGCGCGAAAACCTGCTCAAGCGTGCCGAGGGTGCGCATTTCGATCCGTTGGTGCGCGTAGGCAAGCCGCTGCCGGAATGCGTCTACACCGCCAACCTGCAGGCCCAGCACAGCCAGCCGCCAAGCCTGGTGGCACTGGGCATGGGCAACGACGGCCACACCGCCTCGCTGTTCCCGGGTTCGAAGGACCTGGCCCGTGCACTGGAAAGCACCCTGCCCTATGCAGCACTGGATGCCACCGGCTGCCCGGGGGCGAACCAGTGGCCGCTGCGCATCACGCTGACCCCGCATGGCCTGCGCCAGTGCCGCCAGCGCCTGCTGCTGCTGCGCGGCAAGCAGAAGCTGCAGGTGCTGCGCCAGGCGCTGGACAGCAATGACGCCCAGCAGTACCCGATCCTCAATGCGATCAACCTTGACGGCGCGCGCCTGCGCGTCCACTGGGCTGATTGATGTTGGCGGCGGCGCATGCCGCCGCTTGCCTCTCGCCACCACGAACGCCGGTAGCCAATGAGCCTCCATCCGCAACTGCAAGCCATCACTGAGCGCGTCATCCGCCGCAGCGCCGCCTCGCGCGCTGCCTACCTGGCCGCGATCGACGCCTCCCTGCGCGAGGGCCCGTTCCGCAGCCGCCTGAGCTGCGGCAACCTCGCCCACGGATTCGCCGCCTGCGGCGGCACCGACAAGAGCCGCCTGCGCGGCGGCGTGACGCCGAACCTGGGCATCATCACCGCCTACAACGACATGCTGTCGGCGCATCAGCCGTTCGAGACCTATCCCGAGCAGATCCGCGAGATCGCCCGCGAACTGGGCGCCACCGCACAGGTGGCCGGCGGCGTGCCGGCGATGTGCGATGGCGTCACCCAGGGCCGTGGCGGCATGGAACTGTCGCTGTTCTCGCGCGATGTGATCGCACAGGCGACCGCGATCGGGCTCAGCCATGACATGTTCGACACCACCGTCTACCTCGGCGTGTGCGACAAGATCGTTCCCGGCCTGCTGATCGGTGCGCTGGCGTTCGGCCATCTGCCGGCGGTGTTCGTGCCGGCCGGCCCGATGACCCCGGGCATCCCGAACAAGCAGAAGGCCGAAGTGCGCGAGCGCTACGCTGCCGGCGAAGCTACCCGCGAAGAACTGCTGGAAGCCGAGTCCGCCTCGTACCACGGCGCCGGCACCTGCACCTTCTACGGCACCGCCAATTCCAACCAGGTACTGCTGGAAGCAATGGGCGTGCAGTTGCCGGGCGCATCGTTCGTCAACCCGGGCACGCCGCTGCGCGATGCACTCACCCGCGAAGCCACCGAACGTGCGCTGGACATCACCGCACTGGGCGATGACTTCCGCCCGCTGGGCCGCATCATCGACGAGCGCGCGATCATCAACGCGGTCATCGCGCTGATGGCCACCGGCGGTTCGACCAACCACACCATCCACTGGATCGCGGTGGCACGTGCCGCCGGCATCGTGCTGACCTGGGACGACTTTGATGAACTGTCGCAGCTGATTCCGCTGCTGGCCCGCGTCTATCCGAACGGCGACGCCGACGTGAACCGCTTCGCGGCTGCCGGTGGCCCGGCGTTCGTATTCGGCGAGCTGATCAAGGCGGGCCTGATGCACGGCGATCTGGTCAGCGTGGCCCGTGGCGGCATGGCCGACTACGCGCGCGAACCGCAGCTGCGCGACGGCCAGCTGGTCTATCTGCCGGGCCTGGAACACAGCGCCGATGACGAAGTGGTGCGTGGCGTCGACAATCCGTTCGAGCACCAGGGTGGCCTGCGCCTGCTGCGTGGCAACCTGGGCAAGTCGCTGATCAAGCTGTCGGCGGTGAAGCCGCAGTACCGCACGATCGAAGCCCCGGCCGTAGTGGTCGATGCACCACAGGTGTTGAACAAGCTGCATGCCGGTGGCCTGCTGCCCGAGCATTTCGTGGCGGTGGTGCGTTACCAGGGCCCGCGCGCGAACGGCATGCCGGAACTGCATTCGCTGGCGCCGCTGCTGGGCCTGCTGCAGAACCAGGGCCGACGCGTGGCGCTGGTCACCGACGGCCGCCTGTCCGGTGCCTCGGGCAAGATCCCGGCAGCCATCCATGTGACGCCGGAAGCGGCGCGCGGTGGCCCGCTGGCCAAGGTGCGCGAGGGCGACATGATCCGCCTGGATGGCGAGGCTGGCACGCTGGAAGTGCTGGTGGACGCGGCCGAATGGGCCGCACGTTCGCTGGCGCCGAACACTGCGCCTGCCGCGCATGACCTGGGCCGCAACCTGTTCGCGATCAACCGCCGCGTGGTGGGCCCGGCCGACCAGGGGGCGATCTCGATTTCATGCGGGCCGGCGGCGGCCGATGGCGGGCCGTGGGAGTACGACGCGGAATACGAGCTGGGGCACGATGCGGCGGCGGCGGCGCCGCATGAGGCGAAGGACGCCTGAAGCGAAAAGCCGCGGCAAGCTTCCCGGCCTGGGCAGTAGAGCGCCCTGGCCGGGACACGCCGTAAACCCCTCCATGGGGGCTCGATCGCGGCATCCATGCCGCTCACGGTCCCGGCCWGGGCGCTCTACTGCCCTTGGACAATTCCCGGCGCGTCATTTGCGCTGCGGCCACTGAATCAAGAAGAGCAAAGGCAAGGGCAAAAGCATGGGTATCGAACAACATCAGGTGAAGGCGGCGGAAATGCTGCATGCGGCGGGCATCCTGCCGGTTGTGACGATTCATACGCTGGACCAGGCGCGTGCGGTCAGTGCGGCGCTGCTGGAAGGTGGCCTGCCGGCCATCGAGCTGACGCTGCGCACGCCGGTGGCGATGGAAGCGCTGGCGATGCTCAAGCGCGAGCTGCCGGATGTGGTGGTGGGCGCGGGCACGGTGCTGACCGTGGAGCAGATGCAGCAGTCCATCGACGCGGGTGCGGATTTCCTGGTGACCCCGGGTACACCGCCGGCGCTGGCCGATGCACTGGCCGCTGCTCCGCTGCCGGTGGTGCCGGGTGCAGCCACGCCGACCGAGCTGCTGTCGCTCTACGCGCGCGGCTTCCGCGTGTGCAAGCTGTTCCCGGCCACGGCCGTGGGCGGGCTGGCGATGATCAAGGGCCTGGCCGGCCCGGTAGCGGACCTCAAGCTGTGCCCGACCGGCGGCATCACCGAAAACACCGCCGCCGAATACCTCGAGCAGAAGAACGTGGTCTGCATCGGCGGTTCGTGGATGGTGCCGGGCAACTGGATCGCCAACGGCGAATGGGACAAGGTGCGCGCCAGTGCCGCTGACGCCGCGAAGATCATCAAGCGCGTGCGCGGCCACTGAGCCCGACGCAACTGTAGAGCCGAGCCCACGCTCGGCTCCGGCATCATCAGGGGTCAGAGCCCTTTCCCACCAGGAAAGGGATCCGACCCCAGACGACGAGCGCGCAAAGCGCGCGACCCGCTCTCGCTTTTCCCTTCTTCTTTCCGCGGTGGACGCGCACGGAACCTGTCCGTGGCCCTGCGGAGGGATTGCGCAGGGGCGTAAGCGCCATGGATGGCGCGCCCGAGCCTCCAGGGATGGATTCACGGCGTCCCCTGCGCAATCCCTCCGCAGGGCCAGCCCCACGAATCCTGCCGCACACCGCGAGGGGCTCAGCCGTTGGCCGAATCCCTTACAGCGGCCGTGCCGGATCCACCAGCCCGTACTGGCTGGCCATCCGCGCCAACGCGATGTTGTCGTGGATCCCCATCTTCTCGAACAACCGCGCCTTGTGCGTGTTCACCGTCTTCGCACTCAGGCTCAGGCGCCGCGCGATGTCTTCCTGGCGCAGGCCCTGGGTCAGCAGCAGCGCCACCTCAAGCTCGCGTGGCGACAGATTGTCGAACGGCGAGCCATTGCCTTCCACCGTCGACAGCGCCAGATTCTGCGCGATGCTGGTGCCCAGGTAGCGACGACCGGCCGCCACATCACGCACCGCACGCAGCAGTTCCTGCGCATCGCAGCCCTTGCCGATGCAACCGGCCGCGCCGGCTTCGAGCAGGCGCTTGGGCAGTGGGCCGTCTTCCAGTACCGACACGATCACCACGCGGGTATTGCGGTGGCTGCGGACGATACGCTCGGTCACTTCCATGCCGCTCACGCCCGGCAGATGCAGGTCGCACAGCACCACGTCCGGCAACAGCTGGCGGACCTCGCGAAGCGCGTCCTCGCCGGTCTCGGCCTCGCCCACCACCTCGATGTCGGTTTCCCCCGACAGAATCATCTTCATACCGGTGCGGACCAGTGCGTGGTCATCCACCAGGTAGACTCGAATCGTCATTCACGTACCTCTTCGAATGCGGCCATTGCAGGTCAAGCTAGGCAGGGTGCCGATACCCTGCAAGCGCGTCCGGAATGCGGCGCCGGCGATCTGCCTTGCGCATCACATAACCGCGCGTTGTGCTTGCCCCCTGTCTTGCAGAACCTGCTGCAACGAAACAACTGATCTATCACGTAGACGTCCCTCAAGGGCCATCCACGTCAAACCCCCTGTGGTGGTGCTTCGCTGGCCTTCGCTGGCGGCGGGCCGTGACGTCGCCAAGGGTGCCGGCGACTGAACATGACCAGATAGCACCCTACCACCCAAACCAGCGCGGCACACCATCCGGCCAGGATGTCGGAGGGGTAATGCACCCCCAGATAGACCCGCGACACGCTGACCAGCAGGCTGAACGCGGGTGCCAGCATCAGGACCGGCCAGCGCCAGCGGGTGTTCCAGGCCAGCAGCACCAGGGTCACCGCCAGGGTCATCGACCCCATCGCATGCCCGCTGGGAAAGCTGAACGTCGATTCCGGCGCGATCGATTCCCACAGGCTGGGGCGCTGGCGCTGGAAGAACTGCTTGCTGCCCATGTTCAGCAGCGCCGACCCCACGAAACTGACCGCGACGAAGGTCGCCTCGCGCCAGCGCCGGTAGCCCAGCAGCACGCCGATGATCAGCACGTCGGCCGGGATCAGGAACCACTCGTAGCCCAGTTTCGAGATGAGCACGAAGAAGCGGTCCAGCCACGGCGAATGCAGGCCATGCATCTGCCACAGCAGGGGCGCGTCGAAATGGAACGATTCAAACTCGTGCACTTCGTCCGCCAGGGCAACAAAGCCTGCCAACGGCAGCAGCACGCCACCGAACAACAGGACCAGGCGCCAGGCGTTGCGCGCCATCCAGTGGCGGAAGCCGGAGGCGGACTCCGGTGCGGCGAGGATCGCAGGCTTATCCGGCGCTTCGGGCATAGTTTTGTTCGACGTAATCGTCGATCAGGGCGACGAACTCCTGGGCGATGTTGTCGCCACGCAGGGTCACCTTCTTCTCGCCATCGACGAATACCGGCGCCGCAGGCGTCTCACCCGTGCCCGGCAGCGAGATGCCGATGTTGGCGTGACGCGACTCGCCCGGCCCGTTGACGATGCAGCCCATCACCGCCAGGGTCATGTTTTCCGCACCCGGGTGATGGATCTTCCACAGCGGCATCTTCTCGCGCACGTGGTTCTGCACCACCTTGGCCAGTTCCTGGAAGAACTCGGAGGTGGTGCGGCCGCAGCCCGGGCAGGCCGTGACCAGCGGCGTGAAGGCACGCTGGCCAGTGGTCTGCAGCAGCTCCTGGGCGACGATCACTTCCTGCGTGCGCGACTGGCCCGGTTCCGGTGTCAGCGAGATGCGGATGGTGTCACCGATGCCTTCCTGCAGCAGCACGCTCAGCGCCGCAGACGATGCCACGATGCCCTTGCTGCCGATACCTGCCTCGGTCAGGCCCAGGTGCAGGGCGAAGTCGGAGCGCTGCGCCAGGTCGCGGTACACCGCGATCAGCTCCTGCACGCCACTGACCTTGGCCGACAGCACGATGCGATCGCGCGGCAGGCCCAGCTCCACCGCCTGCTCGGCCGAATCCAGCGCCGAGCGGATCAGCGCCTCGCGCAGCACGCGGCCGGCGTCCCAGGGCTGTTCGCGCAGGTTGTTCTCGTCCATCAGCTTCGCCGCCAGGGCCTGGTCCAGCGAGCCCCAGTTGGCGCCGATGCGCACCGGCTTGTTGTAGCGGATCGCGAACTCGATCAGCTGGGCGAACTGCAGATCCTTCTTCTTGCCGAAGCCGACGTTGCCAGGGTTGATGCGGTACTTGGCCAGTGCTTCGGCACACGCCGGTTCGGCGGTCAGCAGCTGGTGGCCGTTGTAGTGGAAATCGCCGATCAGCGGCACGTCGATGCCCATCATCGCCAGCTTGTCGACGATGCGCGGAATGGCGGCGGCAGCCTCAACGGTGTTGACGGTCAACCGCACCATTTCCGAACCGGCACGCCACAGCTCGGCCACCTGCTTCACGCTGGAGGCGACGTCGGAAGTGTCGGTATTGGTCATCGACTGCACCACCACCGGCTTGCCTCCGCCCACGGTGACCCCGCCGATCTGGACGGCATGGGTCTGGCGGCGCGGCCAGGCAGTGGCATCGGAGGGCGGAGTCGGGCGGGTGACGGCGTCGTGCATGGGCGCATTCTACCGCCCGGCCCTGCATTCGGGGTGACTCGCATTCAGCCGGCGGCACGGCTGCGGCCGATTGTCGCAGGCACGTCCACGCGTGAACGCATACGATGAGCGTGCATGACCGGTCCCGACGCCCCGTTTCTCCGCACCCTGTGCAGCCTGCGCTGGCTTGCCGTAGGCGGCCAGGCCGCCACCATCCTGGTCGCCACCTGGGTGCTGGGGCTGCCGTTGCCGCAGCTGCCGCTGTGGGCCGGCGTGGCGGTGCTGGCCCTGTTCAACGTCTACACCCAGCTGCGCCCGGAAGCGGCCGACACCGCACCGCTGACCGCGTTCGGCCACATCCTGGTGGACGTGATCATCCTGACCTGGATGGTCGGCTGGAGCGGCGGCATGGCCAATCCGTTCAGCTCGCTGTTCCTGATCCTGATCGCACTGGCCGCGTTCGCCCTGCCCCTGCGCTGGGCGCTGGCGGTGGCACTGGCCTGCCTGCTCGGCTACGCCAGCAGCGGCATCTTCGGCCAGCCCCTGCCGGATGGCTATTTCCGCGCACAGGACCTCAACCGCTGGGGCGTGGTCGCCAACTTCCTGATTTCCGCCGCCGTCGTGCTGGCCTTCTCCACCCGGCTGGCGCTGGCGCTGCGCCAGCGCGAACTGGAACTGTCGGCACTGCGCGAGCGCTTCGCCCGCAACGAAGGCATCGTCGCGCTGGCCACCCATGCCGCGTCGGTGGCGCATGAACTGAACACTCCACTGGCGACCATGACCCTGCTCGCCGACGACGTGGCCGAGCGCAGTGAAGAGCCGGAAGTACGCGAGGACATGGAAACGCTGCGCGAGCTGCTGGTGCAGTGCCGTGAGCGCGTGCTGGCGCTGGCCGCACCGGCCTCGGCCGATGCGCCCGGACGCAGCCATTCCAGCGCCCAGCAGGTGCTGGAGCAATGGCGCCTGGTGCGTCCGACCATCGATCTGCACCGCAACGACGATGCACCGCTGCGGCTGCCGCTTGATCCGGGCGTGGGCCACCTGCTGATGGTCCTGCTCAACAATGCCGCCGATGCCGGCGAACAGGCCGGCCGGCCGCGCGTGGACCTGGACCTGCGCATCGAAGGCGACGACCTGATCGGCGAAGTACGCGACTACGGCCACGGCTTCAATGCCCGCGCCGCGGTACTGCCGGGCAAGCTGTTCGGCAGCAGCAAGAGTGAAGGCATGGGCGTCGGCCTGGCCCTGTCCCATGCCACGATCGAACGCCTCGACGGCGAGATGTGGATGCGCCCGGCCCAGGGGGCCGGCAGCCGCGTCGGCTTCCGCCTGCCGCTGGCCCCACGCGAGGAAACCCCATGAGCGCCTCAACCCTCGGCCTGCTGGTCGACGACGACGAACTGTACCTGCGCACCCTGCAGCGCAGCCTGGCCCGCAAGGGGCTGGAAACGCAGACCGCGCAGGATGCCGCCAGCGCGCTGGCACTGGCCCGCCAGCATCCGCCGGCGTTCGCCCTGATCGACCTGAAGCTGGGCAGCGACTCCGGCCTGGCGCTGATCCAGCCGTTGCGCGCCCTGCGTGCGGACATGCGGATCCTGCTGGTGACCGGCTACGCCAGCATCGCCACCGCTGTGGAAGCGATCAAGCTCGGTGCCGATGACTATCTGCCCAAGCCAGCCACGGTGCCGATGATCCTGCGCGCGCTGGGCGAGGAGGATGACGGCCCGGCCGACGATGGCGAAATGGAAGTGCCCGACGCGATGACGCCGATCAGCCGCCTGCAGTGGGAGCACATCCAGCAAGCGATGCACGAAACCGGCGGCAACGTGTCGGCCGCCGCACGCCTGTTGGGCATGCACCGGCGTTCGCTGCAGCGCAAGCTGGCCAAGCGCCCGAGCCCGGAACGCGACCCGAGCCGGTGACGTGGTAGTGCCGGCCGCTGGCCGGCAACCTCATGAACGGTGAAGGCATCGCCAGAATGCCGGCCWGCGGCCGGCACTACCAGAAGGCAGGACCACCTGTGGTGCCGGCCCTGGCCGGCACCAGAACCTCAGCGCTTCAGCTGCGCCAGGATCTCGCGGGTCATCGGATCGGCCACCGCTACATCCTCGCCCTGCAGCGCCGGCAGCAGGCCACTGGCCAGCTGCTTGCCCAGTTCAACACCGAACTGGTCGAAGGCGTTGATGTTCCAGATCACCGACTGCACGTACACGGCGTGTTCGTACATGGCGATCAGCGCACCCAGCGCCTGCGGGGTCAGCGCGTCGAGCAGGATCAGCGTGCTCGGGCGGCCACCCGGGTAATCACGGTGCGGATCATCGCTGCTCTGGCCATTGGCCAGCGCCTCGGTCTGTGCCAGCAGGTTGGCCAGCAGCGCCTGGTGATTGATCGTGTAGGGATCATCGTTGTGCACGCAGCCGATGAAATCGGCCGGAACGATGCTGGTGCCCTGGTGCAGTGCCTGGAAGAAGCTGTGCTGCACGTCGGTGCCCGCCCCGCCCCACCACACCGGCACGGTATCGGTGGTGACCGGCTGGCCATCACGTTGCACGCGCTTGCCCAGGCTTTCCATCACCAGCTGCTGCAGGTAGGCCGGCAGCAGCGCCAGGCGCTGGTCGTAGGTCATCACCGCATGCGTGGCAAAGCCCAGCAGGTTGCGGTTCCAGATGTCGGTCAGGCCGTGCAGCACCGGCAGGTTGCGCTCCAGCGGCGCATCCAGTGCATGCGCATCCATCTGCGCGGCACCTTCCAGCAGCTGCTCGAAACGCTCGAAACCGATGGCCAGCGCAATCGGGAATCCAACCGCCGACCACAGCGAATAGCGGCCGCCGACCCAATCCCACATCGGCAGCACGCGATCGGCGGCGATGGCAAAGGCCTTGGCGGCACGTTCCGGATTGGCGCTGACCGCGTACAGGCGCTCGCTGCCACCCAGCCAGTCGTGCAGGATCTGGCCGTTGAGCAGCGTTTCCTGGGTGCCGAAGGTCTTGGAGATCAGGATGCCGGCGGTCCTGGCCGGATCCAGCGTAGCCAGCGTGCGCTGCATGGCGGCGCCGTCCACGTTCGACACGAAATGCACGCGCAGGCGCGCACCGCTGACCGGGCGCAGCGCATCGGCGACCAGGCGCGGACCGAGATCGGAACCGCCGATGCCGACGCTGACCACGTCGGTGACGCCACTGTCTTCCAGCGCGCGCACCAGCACGCCCATGCGCTGGCGGATTTCGCGCGCGGTGGCATAGGCCTCGGCCGCCACCGGCGCATCGACCACGTCGCCACGCAGCGCGGTGTGCAGCGCGGCGCGGCCTTCGGTCAGGTTGACCTGCTCACCACGGAACAGGCGCGTGATGGCACCGCCGACATCACGCTCGGCAGCCAGCGCCAACAGCGCCTGCAACGCCGCGGCATCGTACTTCTGCCGGGCGAAATTGACATACAACGGACCGACCCGCAGCGCCAGGTCCTGCACGCGGCCGGGTTCGGCGGCGAGGAGGCTGGGGATGCTTGCGCCCTTCAGGCGCTGGGCGTGGGAATGCAGCGAGTCGAATCCGTTGTTCGTTGTCATGCGGCCTGGGTCGGGATCGTGTCGTTGGTGTGGGTGATCTGGTTGTTGCCATCAACGTACACCAGCTTCGGCTTGAAGCTGTCGGCTTCCTGCTCGGTCATGCTGGCGAACGCGGCAATGATGATGATGTCACCGACCTGCACGTGGCGCGCAGCGCCACCGTTGAGCGAGACAACGCCGCTGCCGGCTTCGGCGCGGATGGCATAGGTCGAGAAGCGCGCACCGTTGGTCACGTCCCAGATGTGCACCTGCTCGAACTCGCGGATGCCGGTGGCAGCCAGCAGGTTGTCATCGATGGCGATGGAGCCTTCGTAGTTCAGCTCGGAATGGGTGACGGTGGCGCGGTGGATCTTGGTCTTGAGCAGGGACAGGTGCATGGGGGCGCTGCAACGGCAAAGGAAAGAGCGGATTCTAGCACCCGCTTGGCCATCGTCAGGGGTCTGCGGCAGGACGCTGAAGGCCGTTCAGGCGCCCTGGCCCGGCGGCGTTGCCCGGGCACGCCCGAAGGCGCCCTCCAGAGAGAGGCGGAACGCGGCGTGGAAGGCCAGCCCTGCGACCAGGCCGAAGCCACCCGCGGCCAGCACCGTCAAGGCGTAGCGGATCACGTCGAAGGTGTCGACATAGCGCAGGCGGTGCAGCAGGGGGCCCTGGGTTTCACCCGGCCAGGCGCAGGTGGCCATCGCCAGCGCCCCCAGCCCGAAGCCGACCAGCAGGAAACCGATCCGGCGCAGGCGTCGCTGAGACTGCTGGATCAACGCCATCGGCAGCAACACCGCGATCGCGTTGCAGGCCGCCAGCACGAACATCAGCCCCCCGCCGGTGAGCGCAGGTACCGGCGTGCGCGTGAACTCGAGTGCGAACAACAGGCCGCCGAACAGCTGGGCCGGCAACATGCCTGCCGCCAGCACCGCCAGGATCGAGGCCTGGGCGAGGCGACCCGCCTCAGTGTTCGGTTCTTTCATTTCCAGTCTCCCGTCCGTGGGATGGCGAGAGGCGCCCCGTGGGGGCGCCCGGGAGCCAGGTGCGGCTCAGAATTCCAGGTTGTCGATCAGACGTGTCGTGCCCAGGCGCGCGGCGATCAGCGCCACGCGGCCGCCGCCGTCGAAGGTCGGTTCGGCCAGCTCAGGGGTGCGCAGCACCGCGTAATCGACCTGGAAACCGGCCGCCTGCAATGCCGCCGTGGCGTCGGCCTCGATGCGATCACGTGCCTGCCCGGCCACGTAGCCTTCGCGCATGCCCAGCAGCGTGCGGTGGATGGTCGTCGCGACCGGGCGCTGTTCTGCGCTGAGGTACTGGTTGCGGGAACTCTTGGCCAGGCCGTCCTCGTCGCGCACGATCTCGGCGCCGACGATCTGGATCGGGAACGACAGCTCGGCCACCATCTGCCTGATCACGGCCAACTGCTGATAGTCCTTGCGGCCGAACACGGCGACATCCGGCTGCACCTGCAGGAACAGGCGCGCCACCACCGTGCACACACCGTCGAAATGGCCTGGGCGGCTGGCGCCTTCAAGCACTTCACTGACACCTGGCGCGTGCATGCGCGTGGTCTTGTCCACGCCCAGCGGGTACATGGCCTCGACGCTGGGCAGCCACACCGCGTCGCAGCCAACCTGCTCCAGCCCGGCCACGTCGGCCTCGGGCGTGCGCGGGTAGCGGCTGAAGTCTTCGTTCGGCCCGAACTGGGTGGGGTTGACGAAGATGCTCGCCACCACCCTGTCGGCGTATTGGCGGGCCAGGGTCACCAGCGAATGGTGGCCACCGTGCAGGTTGCCCATGGTCGGCACCAGCGCCACGCGCAGGCCCTCGCGCTTCCACTGGGCGATCTGCTCGCGCAGCGCGCCGAGTTCATTGAAGGTCTGGATCATTGGGCGTAGGCGTGCTGTTCGTCGGGGAAGCTGCCGTCGCGCACGGCGTCGGCATAGGCGCGGGTGGCACCGGCCACCGAGCCGCCTTCGGCAAGGAAATCCTTGACGAACTTGGGGCGGCGATGGCCACTGTCCAGGCCGAGGAAATCGTGCAGCACCAGCACCTGGCCATCGCACTGCGGGCCGGCACCGATGCCGATGGTCGGCACATCCACCGCCGCGGTCACTTCCGCGGCGACCGGGGTCGGCACGCATTCGAGCACCATGATGCTGGCGCCGGCAGCGGCCACCGCCCTGGCATCTTCCACCAGCTGGCGCGCGGCATCGCCACGGCCCTGGATCTTGAAGCCGCCCAGGCGCAATACCGACTGCGGGGTCAGGCCGAGATGGGCGCAGACCGGAATCTCGCGCTCGACCAGGTAGCGGATGATGTCGACCTTGAAGCCGGCACCTTCGATCTTGACCATCTCGGCACCGGCCTGCAGCAGCTGCAGCGAGGCATCCAGCGCGCGTTCCGGGGTGGCATCGGCACCGAACGGCAGGTCGGCCACCAGCAGCGCACGCTGCAGCACGCGGGCCACGGCGCGGGTGTGGTAGACCATGTCGGCCACGGTCACCGGCAGGGTCGAATCATGCCCCTGCACGACCATGCCCAGCGAATCGCCGATCAGGATCAGGTCGATGCCATTGGCATCGAAGGTGCGGGCGAAGCCAGCGTCGTAGGCGGTCAACATGACCAGCTTCTGACCATTGCGCTTGGCCTCGGCCAGGGCGGGAACGGTCCAGGGCTTGCTGTCTGCGTGGGTGCTCATGTGCTGATAACCGGGGGAGATAACCCGGGCATTATCACCCTATCGGCGCGATCCCGCAGGCATCCACCCGCATCACTGCATCCCGCACGCGGCCATGGCCGGGAATGGCCAGATCCGGCGCGATCTCGGCCAGCGGCACCAACACGAAGGCACGCGCGTGCATGTACGGGTGCGGCACCTGCAGGCCGGGCTGGTCAAGCACCTGCGCACCATACAGCAGCAGGTCCAGGTCCAGCGCGCGCGGCCCCCAGTGCACCGCCGCATCACGCACGCGACCAAAGCGCTGCTCCAGCACCAGCATCGCCTGCAGCAGACCATCAGCCGCCAGTGACGTTTCGACCGCGACCACCGCGTTGACGAACGGTGGCTGGTCTTCATTGCCCCAGGCCGGCGTTGCATACAGGCGCGAGGCCTGCAGCACACGGGTCCCGGGCAGGCCGTCCAGCGCGGTGATCGCCGCGCCGACAGTCGTGGCCGCATCGCCGAGGTTGGCGCCGAGGCCGATCCACGCAGGCGTCATGGCTTATTCGCCAGCCGCACCGGCCGAGGCACCCGGACGGCGGCGGCGACGGCGGCGCTTGCGCGGCGCCCCGTTCTCGTCATCACCCTCTTCGCTGTGCATCGCATCCAGCGACGATTCCAGCTCGCGGCCGGACTGGGCCTGCGCCTCACGCCAGAATTCAACATCGGCAGCGTGCTCGGCCGACGCCACCTGGCGCAGGCTGAGGAAGTCGAACGCGGCGCGGAAGCGCGGGTGGGTGAGCGTACGGAACACGCGCTTGCGCTGGCGCGAGCCGAAGCGCGACTGCAGCAGCCAGATTTCCTGCATCGGCAGCGAGAAGCGGCGCGGCAATGCGATGGTGCTCAGCTGCTGCACGGTCACGCGGTCGGCAGCACGACGCTGTGCCTCCTCCGGCGCCACGCCCTGCTTGAGCAGGGTCGCCTGCGCGCGGCAGAACGCCGGCCACAGCAGCAGCGCGAACAGGAACGCCGGCGAGACCGGCTCGTCGTTGGCCACGCGTGCATCGGTGTTGGCCAGGCCCTCGACCAGCATGCGGCGCAGCGCGCCGGTGCGGTTGGACTTCAGCGCCTTGGCGCTTTCCGGGAACAGTACGTCGAGCAGACCGTAACGCTCCAGGCCTTCGAAGCTGGCCACGCCGTGCCCGGACAGGAACAGCTTCAGCACTTCCTCGAACAGGCGTGCCGGTGCGGCTTCGTTGAGCAGGCCGGCCAGCTGCGGGATCGGCGCGGCGGTGCCCTCTTCGATCTGGAAGCCGAGCTTGGCCGCCAGGCGCACGGCGCGCAGCATGCGCACCGGATCTTCCTGGTAGCGCTGCACCGGGTCGCCGATGAGTTTCATCAGGCGCGCCTGCACGTCTTCGAAGCCGCCGGTGTAGTCACGCACCGAGAAGTCCTCGATGGCGTAGTACAGGGCATTGCAGGTGAAGTCGCGGCGGACGGCATCGTCTTCGATGGTGCCGTACACGTTGTCGCGCACGAGCATGCCGTTTTCCATCTCGCGGTCGCCGCTGCCGTCATCGCTGTTGGCGCGGAAGGTGGCGACTTCGATGATCTCGCGGCCGAACACAACGTGGGCGAGGCGGAAGCGGCGGCCGATCAGGCGGCAGTTGCGGAACAGCTGCTTGACCTGTTCGGGCGTGGCGTCGGTGGCCACGTCGAAATCCTTGGGTTGGCCATTGACCAGCAGGTCGCGCACCGCGCCGCCGACAAGGTAGGCGCCGAAGCCGGCATCGCGCAGGCGATAAAGCACGCGCAGGGCGTTCGGGCTGATGTCCTTGCGGGAGATCGTGTGCTGGTCGCGCGGGATGACGCGCAGGCTGAACGGTGATGTAGCAGAGGAAATGATGTTGGCGCTTCCGGTTGAAGTTTCGGGATTGCCCAATGGCATCGAGGTGCATATACTAGCGCTCCTGCCTCGGCAGCGACACAGTTACGCTCCCTTCGTCTAGTGGTTAGGACGTGGCCCTCTCAAGGCTAAAACAGGGGTTCGAGTCCCCTAGGGAGCGCCAGTCGCCGCAGCAGGAACCGAAAAAGCCCGCCTCGTGCGGGCTTTTCTGTTTTCCGGGGCTTGCAATGGCATCGATCGGCCTGGTCGCAGTAGCGCCTCCCTGTTCCTGCGTGGGAGGGGGCGGGTCACCCTTGCCTGGACACGCAAAAGCCCATCCATGGTGCTCGATGGCGCCATCCATGGCGCCAACGGTCCAGTCAAGGGTGACCCACCCCCTCCTGACAGTTTCCCGCGACGGCGGTCGCAACCACCCAGTCGACGCGCTTCGGAAAATCCGCCGGAACCGCAATGCCTGACGCGAAGGCGGGGCAGCTCAAGCCGGGACCGTTGGCGCCATGGATGGCGCCATCGAGCCCCCATGGAAGGGTTTACGGCGTGTCCCGGATTGGGCTGCCCCGCCTTCGCCCTCGTTGCCACTGAGGCGCCAACGGAACGCAACCGAAGCCAGTCGCCGTCAGCCTTCCATCTGCTCCAGCTCCTTGCCCTTGGTCTCGCGCACATGGCGGACGACGAAGAAGATCGAGAGGATCGCTGCGACCGTATAGATCCCGTAGGCCCCGGCCAGGCCGATGCCGGCCAGCAGCATCGGGAAGGTCACGGTGATCGCGAAGTTCGAGGTCCACTGCGCCGCACCGGCAACGGCCAGCGCCGGGCCGCGGATCTGGTTGGGGAACATCTCGCCCAGCATCACCCACATCACCGGGCCCCAGGACATGTTGAAGAACACCACGTAGACATTGGCCGCGACCAGCGCCAGCCGGCCCATGCCGTCGGACAGCTGCAGGCGACCGTCGGCCAGGCTGCCGCTGGCGAACGCCACCACCATCAGCACCAGCGCGACCGACATGCCAACCGAGCCGATCCACAGCAGCGGCTTGCGCCCGATGCGGTCGATCAACAGCACCGTCAGCAGGCAGGCGCCGATGCTCAATGCACCGGACAGCACATTGATCAGCAGCGCGTCGCTTTCCGAGAAGCCGACCGCCTGCCACAGCACTGCGCCGTAGTAGAACACCACGTTGATGCCGACCAGCTGCTGGAACATCGCCAGGCCGATACCGACCCAGAGGATCGGGCGCAGCTTGCCGGTGACCCTGTCGCGCAGGTCGGCGAAGCGTGGCTTGTGCTGGTCCTGGGCCAGGCTGGCCTCGATCTCGGCAAGCTTGGTCGCGGCGGTGCGCTCACCATACAGGCGCGACAGCACCGCCCTCGCCTGCTGCAGGCGCCCCTTCACGACCAGGAAGCGCGGGCTTTCGGGGATCACCAGCAACAGCAGCAGGAACAGCCCCGAGGGCAGTGCCTGCATCCAGAACATCCAGCGCCAGGCCTCCTGGCCCAGCCACAACGGCTCGGTCGAGGCTCCAGCGGCACGGGCCAGCAGATAGTTGCTGAGGAACGCCGCGAACAGGCCGCAGATGATCGCCATCTGCTGCACGGTGGCCAGACGCCCGCGATAGCGCGCCGAGGCCACTTCGGCGATGTAGGCCGGCGACATCACGCTGGCCGCGCCCACCGCGAAGCCGCCGAGCACGCGTGCGGCGATGAACAGCCAGGAGGCGTGAGCGGCACCGGCGCCCAGCGCCGACACCAGGAACATCAGTGCCGACACGATCAGCACACCACGACGGCCCAGGCGATCCCCGAGCCAGCCGGCCAGGAAGGCACCAATCGCGCACCCCAGCAGCATCGAAGCGACTTCGAAACCGAGCGCCGCCTCGCTGGAGTTGAAGGCCTGGCGAAGGCCATCGACCGTGCCATTGATGACACCACTGTCGAAGCCGAACAGGAATCCACCGAGGGTGGCCACGCAGCTGATCAGGACGATGAATGCAGTGTTCTCACCGCCGTGGGGCGCGGTGCCGGGCTGGGCTTGGGACATGGACGATCCTGCTGGGAAGGGAATCCGGCCACGAGGGGTGACCGATCGCCCCGCAGCGTCGCACAGGCCCTGCCCTGCCGCCAATGACCGCCACGGCCGCGCCTGCCAGACGCCCGATTTCCACCCTGCGCCGACACCGGGGGCCAACCTGTTCTAGAATTGTCGGGTTCAGGAATCGATCCACCCCCAGCCCATGCCCTTTGTCGTCACCGAAAACTGCATCAAGTGCAAACACACCGATTGCGTGGAAGTGTGCCCCGTGGATTGCTTCCACGAAGGCCCGAACTTCCTGGTGATCGACCCGGATGAGTGCATCGACTGCACCCTCTGCGAGCCGGAGTGCCCGGTCAATGCGATCTTCCCGGAGGACGATGTCCCCGCCGGCCAGGAGGGCTTCGTCGCCCTCAATGCCGAACTGGCGAAGGAATGGCCGGTGCTGACCGTGCGCAAGGATCCGCCCGCCGACGCCGGCGAATGGGATGGCAAGCCGGACAAGCTGAAGCTGCTGGAGCGCTGAAAAGCGCCCGCTGCGACAACGAAAAAGGGCGCCCATGGGCGCCCTTTTTCGTTGCTCGGCAGATACCAACCGCGCGATCCGGTAGGTGCCAACCGCAAGATCCGGCAGGTGCCAACCTTGGTTGGCACAGAAGCGCCGACCAAGGCCGGCCTCTACCAGAGGCAGCCCTTACTGGGCCAGCTTCGCCTTCAGCGCGGCGATCAGCTTCACCGGCGCTTCGGCGGTGGCCGGCAGGCCACGCGGATCAACGGCGGAGATGTAGGCGCCAGCATCGACGGCGACCACACGGACCAGGAAGTTGCTGCCCTGGTAGGCCACGTCGTACGAGCCGAGCAGCTGGGCGCGGCTGGCGATGGTCACGCCCTCCACGCCTTCCAGCGCGGTACCGACCTTGGCGAAGGCTTCATCCTTGCCACCGGCAATGGTGAAACCGGTGTTGCCAACGGCCGGAGCCGCGGCCGCCGGTGCTGCCGGCTTGGTGGCCGAAACCAGCGCCGGCACCTTGTTGTCACCGGTAGTGGCCGGCAGGTTCAGGTCCGGCGGCACTTCCAGCGGGCGCATTTCCGGGGCCAGGGCGTAGTCGCCCTTGACGCCACGCTTGAAGCAACCGGTGGTGCCGGCCGCAACAGCTGCAGCAAGCAGGGCGTAGGACAGCACGCGGACAGTGGAAACGGATTGACGCATGTGAATCTCCTGGGTCAGACCAAGACGAAAGGTCAGTGGCTGGAAAGGGCTTCGAGGGCGGCGATGTCGCCGGCAAGATGGTCGGCGGCCGCATGGTGCGGTGCCGACAGCGGCAGCAGCGGCAGGCGCAGGTCGTGGCCGATGCCGATGCGGCGCAGCAGCGCCTTGACCGGAATCGGGTTCGGCTCGACACCGCAGAAGTCATGGAACGGCTGCAGGCGCGCGTCCCAGGACCCGGTGGCTTCATGGTCGTGGGCGGCGGCCAGCTCGCACATCCGGCGGTAGGCGCCCGGAAGCACGTTGGAACCGACCGAGATCAAACCATCGACGCCGGCCTGGATCGACCGTGCCGCCGTGCCGTCGTCGCCGCTGAGCACGGCGAACTGCGGGCTGCGCAGGGCCAGCAGCGCCTGCACCCGGCCGGTGTCGCCCACCGCCTCCTTGATGCCGACGATGTTGGGATGGCTGGCCAGTTCGGCCACGGTCTCCGGCTGCATGTCGCAACCGGTACGGCCGGGCACGTTGTACAGCACGACCGGCAGCCCCCCCTGGTCGGCAACTGCGCGGTAGTGGGCGATCAGGCCGGCCTGGGTCGGCCGCACGTACGGCGGGGTGACCACCAGCGCGTGGCTGGCACCGAGCGCAGCGGCGCGGCGGGTCTGTTCAATGGTCTTGGCGGTGCCCGACAGGCCGGTACCGGCCATGACCGGGATGCGGCCGCCGATGCGCTCGACCGCACTGGCCAGCAGCAGGTCGTACTCGGCATCGGTGAGGGTTGCCGCTTCGCCGGTCGAGCCGGCAACGACAACGCCGTGGACGCGACCTTCCAGTTGCAGGTGCAGCAGGCGCTGCCAACCGTCGGGATCGAGGGCGCCGTCGGCCCGGAACGGGGTCGCCAGCGCGGTGATGAGGCCGGAAAGGGACAAGGACGTGCTGCTCTTGGCTGGAAAGGGAAAACGCCCGCCACGAAAGGCCGGGGGCGACCTGAATGTTACTTGCGGCGCGAAAGCACGGGCAAGTATGCTGGACACCGGTGGATCCCCGCCTCTGGCGGGCATTCAGACTAACGCATGCATTACCCGGAATCGCCTTGACCGACACCACCCCGCGCCCCGCGCCGAGCGAAAACCACCTCCTGATCAACGCCTATACGACGCATCCGGAGTCCCCCCTGCTGTCCGTCACCCGCCGCATCGCCGACAGCGGCTGCAATCTGGTGGACGCACGCCTGGCCACGGTCGGTCGCGATGTCTCGGTCACCGCCCTGGCCACCGGCTCGTGGGACTCGGTGGCCAAGCTGGAGGCGATGCTGACCCGGCTCGAGCGCGAGGAAGGCCTGAAGCTGGTCTGGTACCGCACCGCCGCCAAGCAGGCGCAGTCCAACCTGCTGCCGTACATCGTCGAGGTGATCGCCGCCGACAAGCCGGGCATCCTGTTCCAGCTGGCCGATTTCTTCGACCGCCAGGGCATCACCATCGAGAACCTGCAGAGCACGCGCTACCGCGCCATGCAGACCGGTGCGGAGATGTTCAGCGCGCAGGTCACCATCGGCGTGCCGGCGAACATGCACATCGCTGCGCTGCGCGACGATTTCCTCGAGTTCTGCGACCACCTGAACCTGGACGCGATCATGGACCCGATGAAATTCTGATCGGAAGTGCGGATTTTTCGCGCGCCTCTCACGGGCGCGTGGCGTTTCATGCAATTGTCGTAGAAACAACCCAGGCTCGACAGAAGGACCTCATGAACAACGGCGATACCCTGGACAGCACTACCCTCTCCCTGCCGCTGGCACTGTCCGGTGGCGACCAGGCCACCCTCGGCGACTATGCCGGCCAGTGGCTGGTGCTGTACTTCTACCCCAAGGACAGCACTCCCGGCTGCACCACCGAAGGCCTCGACTTCAACGCGCTGCTGCCGAAGTTCAAGAAGGCCGGTGCGGTCGTGCTCGGTGTCTCGCGCGACTCGGTGAAGTCGCACGACAACTTCTGTGCCAGGCAGGGCTTCAGCTTCCCGCTGGTCAGCGATGGCGACGAAGCGCTGTGCACCGCCTTCGACGTGATCAAGATGAAGAACATGTACGGCAAGCAGGTACGTGGCATCGAGCGCAGCACCTTCCTGATTTCCCCCGACAGCCGCATCGTGCAGTCCTGGCGCAAGGTCAAGGTTGCCGGCCATGCCGATGCCGTTCTCGCCGAACTGAAGGCCTCCCAGTCCAAGTGAGTCCCACTGCCTACTGTGTCTGCCATCACCCTGCCCCGCAGCAGGCCGTGGTGGTTTTTCCCTGTCCGTAACCAGGAATCGACGATGACCCGAGGCAAGCGCATCTACGTGCTGGATACCAACGTGCTGATGCACGATCCCACCGCGCTGTTCAAATTCGAGGAGCACGACGTCTACCTGCCCATGCAGGTGATCGAGGAGCTGGACAACGGCAAGAAGGGCACCTCCGAAGCGAGCCGCAACGCCCGCCAGGTAAGCCGCTTCCTCAACGAACTGGTGCAGGCATCGGGCCTGGACAACCTGGCTGACGGCATTCCGCTGCAGCGGCCCAATGGCCTGCAGCTGCGCGGCAAGCAGAGCGCGGGCAAGCTGCGCTTCCAGACCAGCCATTTCGATGCCGGCAAGAGCTTCGGCAAGGTCATTCCGGACAACGCCATCCTCGGCGCGATCCTGGCCCTGAAGGAAGAGACACCGGACCTGCCGGTGGTGTTCGTTTCCAAGGACATCAACCTGCGGATCAAGGCCGCCATCGCCGGCATCGTGTCCGAGGACTACGAGAACGACCGCGCGCTGGACGATTTCAGCCTGCTCTACACCGGTGCCACCGAGCTGCCGGAAGACTTCTGGAAGCGCCACGGCGACGACCTGCGCAGCTGGAGCGACAAGGGCCGTACCCATTACGAAATCCTCGCGCAGGACGGCGAGGAGTGGTATCCGAACCAGTACGTCTACCTGCCCGGCGAAGATGAAGTCGAACTGCGCGTCAGCCGCGTGGTCGGCGACGGCAAGGTGGTGCTGTCGCTGGTCGATGATTTCCGCCACGGCAGCCACGCCGTGTGGGGCATCAGCGCGCGCAACCGCGAGCAGAACTTCGCGCTCAACGCACTGATGGACCCGGAGATCGACTTCGTCACCCTGCTGGGTACCGCCGGTACCGGCAAGACCCTGCTGGCGCTGGCCGCCGGCCTGGCGCAGACGATGGACCAGCAGCGCTACCGCGAGATCATCATGACCCGCGCCACGGTCAGCGTCGGCGAGGACATCGGTTTCCTGCCGGGCACCGAAGAAGAGAAGATGACGCCGTGGATGGGCGCGCTGACCGACAACCTGGAAGTGCTCACGCACAACCAGGAAGGCGGCACCTGGGGCCGCCAGGCCACCAACGACCTGCTCGCCAGCCGCATCAAGATCCGCTCGATGAACTTCATGCGCGGCCGCACGTTCCTGTCGCGCTACCTGATCCTGGACGAGGCGCAGAACCTCACCCCGAAGCAGATGAAGACGCTGATCACCCGTGCCGGCCCCGGCACCAAGATCGTCTGCCTGGGCAACGTCGAGCAGATCGACACCCCGTACCTGACCGAAACCACTTCGGGCCTGACCTACGCGGTGGATCGCTTCAAGAACTGGCCGCATAGTGCACACATCACCCTGCGCCGTGGCGAGCGCTCCCGCCTGGCCGATTACGCTTCGGAGGTGTTGTGAACCGCTGCACCCGCCTGCTGCTGCCCACGGCTGCGATCACCCTCGCAGCCGTGCTCGGCGCCTGCACCACTACGCGCGGCCCGGCCAGCGTGCCGACCGCCGAGCGCACCGGCCAGTCCTGGGTGGTCACCCGCCCGATCATCGCCGCGCAGGTGCTCGACACCTGCTCGCGGCCCAGCCCCGGCCGCGAGGCCGGGCGGGTCAGCGGTTACTGGGCACCCAGCCGGCAGCAGATCGACCAGCTGGAAGCGCAGCTGTCATCGCTTGAGGCACAGGTGCCGAAGGTGCTGGACTTCGACCGCCAGTACGTCGGCATCGAAACTACCGGCAAGCGGCTGATCTACATCAACGCCTTCCCGCACGACGACAGCGGCGTGAATCCCGCACGGGAAGCGATCCGCGCCTGCGATGGTGGTGCACAGTTCTGGGGCGCAGTGTTCGATCCAGCCAGCAACACCTTCAGCGAGCTGCAGTTCAACGGCGGCTTCGGCGGGCCCTGAGGGGCCTCGCCGATGGGAATACGCCTGCCCACCTGGGTCTGGATCGGCGCGGTCGCGCTCTCGTGCGTGGCCGGCATGGTCAACGTGGTCGGCTTCCTCGGTTTCGAGCACCAGGCGGTCAGCCACATGACCGGCAGTACCAGCCAGCTCGGCATGGCACTGGCCCAGGGGGACTGGCGCGCCGTGGGGCACCTGTGGGGGCTGCTGATCGCGTTCTCGCTGGGCGCGATGCTCAGCGGCCTGTTGATCCAGGACAGCGCCCTGCAACTGGGCCGGCGCTATGGCGTGGCACTGGCGCTGGAATCGGCGCTGCTGCTGATCGCCATTCCGCTCTTTGAACAACACCAGATCTGGGGCGCTCTGGCCGCCGCCATGGCCTGCGGCCTGCAGAACGCGATGGCCACCACCTTCAGCGGCGCGGTGGTGCGCACCACCCACCTCAGCGGCATGTTCACCGACCTGGGCATCGGCCTGGGTCACCTGCTGCGCGGGTTGCCGCTGCAGGTACGTCGCCTGACCCTCAGCGGCCTGATCATCAGCGGCTTCCTTGCCGGAGGCATCATCGGCGCCTGGCTGTTCATGCGCTGGCAATACGACGCCCTGCTCGCCCCTGCCCTGCTGACCGGCCTGACCGGGCTGGGCTATGTGCTTTACCAGCAATGGGCACGTTGGCGGCGTTGAGGGCCACGCTCCAGAGGTCAGATCCCTTTTCCGCGGGAAAAGGGATCTGACCCCATCTCCCGAGGACATCCACGCATGGCCTGGATCTACCGTCCCCTGCGGGACCACGGCACAATCGCCTGATGAGCCCGACAACTCCCGTTTCCGCCCTCACCATCGCCGGCTCCGACTCCGGCGGCGGCGCCGGCATCCAGGCCGACCTGAAGGCCTTCGCCGCGCATCGCGTGCACGGCCTTTCGGCGATCGCCGCGCTGACCGCACAGAACACCCGCGGCGTGACCGCCGTGCATGTGCCACCGATCGACTTCCTGCGTGCACAGCTTGAAGCCTGCTTCGACGACTTCGACATCCACGCGGTGAAGCTCGGCATGCTGGCCAACGCCGAAGTGATCAATGCCGTCGCCGACGCACTGGAGAAGCATCGTCCGCCCCACGTGGTGCTGGACCCGGTAATGGTCGCCACCAGCGGCGCACGCCTGCTGGAAGACAGCGCATTGCAGGCCATGCGTGAGCGCCTGATCCCGCTGGCCACGCTGATCACCCCCAATACGCCGGAAGCAGAACTGCTGGTCGGCCGGAAGATCATCAATGGCGAAGACGCCGAGCAGGCCGCCTCAGCCCTGCTCGACCTCGGTGCTGGCGCAGTGCTGCTCAAGGGCGGCCACCTGCTGGAAGGCAATCGCGTGATCGACCGCTATTTCGACGGCGTCAGCAGCGAAGAATTCATCCATGCGCGCCTGCCACTGGACGCGCACGGTACCGGCTGCACGTTGGCTTCGGCCATTGCCGCGCAGCTGTGCAACGGCCTGAGCCTGGCCAATGCCTGCGAAGCCGGCATCGACTACGTTGCACGTGGGCTGCAGCAAGGCTATGCGCCGGGCCGCAGCGAAGTACTGGTGCTCGACCATTTCGGCGCGGCACCGCACGCATGAGCCTGACGCCGCGCATCCTCGCCGTGCAGTGCAACGACGGCCATCGCTACGAAGTGATCACCTGCGTGCCCGCACAGCCCATCGCGCGCCTGCTGTGGCTGCCCGCGCTGGGCGTGGCTGCGCGCCACTATCTGCCGCTGGCGCAGGCGCTGGCAGCGAAGGGCGTGGCGGTCTACCTGCATGAGTGGCGCGGCAACGGCAGCAGCTCGCTGCGGCCATCGCGCACGCAGGACTGGGGCTATCGGGAAGTACTCGAGCAGGATCTACCGGCCAGCCAAGCGGTCCTTGTCGCAGCGGACAACGAGGCGGGCACCCTGCCCTGGATCATCGGCGGCCACAGCCTTGGCGGGCAGCTGGCCTGCGTGCATGCTGGACGCAATCCACAGCACTTCAAGCGGCTGTGGCTGGCGGCCAGCGGCTCACCGTTCTGGCGCAGTTTCCCGCCACCACGCGGCTGGCTGCTGCCGCTGGTCTACCGCTTCCTGCCGTGGATCGCGCAACGCCAGGGCGTGCTGCATGGCCGTCGCCTTGGCTTCGGCGGCACCGAGGCGCGCGGCCTGATCGCCGACTGGGCGCGCGTGGGCCTGAACAACCAGTACGCCGCGGTCGGCATGGATGAGGACCTGGATGCGCAGATGGCGCGCGTGCATGGCAGCGCGCAGGCGGTACTGATGGAACATGACTGGCTGGCACCGACCGGATCGATGCAGACGTTGCTGGCGAAACTGCCGAATGTGGTCGCGCAGCTGCGCGTGCTGTCCGCGCAGGAACTGGGTACGCACGCCGATCACTTCGCCTGGCTGAAGGCCCCGGACGCCGTTGCTGACAGCTTTTTCATTCAGTTGGATGAAAATTTTCACAAAACTGTTGACGGTGCGCGCCGACATCCGCATAATTCCGCTCCTGTCGCAGGGCGCCCGTAGCTCAGTTGGATAGAGTACCTGGCTACGAACCAGGCGGTCGGGAGTTCGAATCTCTCCGGGCGCACCA
>NZ_RAVT01000068.1 GCF_013464915.1 Stenotrophomonas maltophilia | reverse complement strand
GCGGATCGATCCCCGCCTGAAGCCAGCCTGCGCGCGCTCCAAGAGGCTGCCGGCCWGCGGCCGGCACTACCGTGCCTGTCTGCCGGAGGAACCTGAGCCCCTCCGGCAACACAGTTGCTACATGGACGTACTTGCGGCGTCCCCGCACTCCGGCACCGCCCCGCCATCCCACGGAATGCACGCTGTTGCCGTTGCTGTTGCTTCGGCTGTTGCCGTTGCTTCTGCGGGTGCAGGGCGCAGCCCTGCCGACCAACCCACTACTTGGCGGCCGCGATCTGCTTTTCGATGTCCGCGGCCGTGACCGGGCCCAGGAAGCTGTGCGCCAGCTTGCCCTGCGGATCGATGAGATGCGTCAGCGGCAGGCCGCGCGGCGTGGCGAAGTCCGCCGGCGGGTCGAACGGGTCGACGATCACGATCGGATAGGTCACCGGATGCTTGGTCAGGAATGCCTGCATCTCCGGCGCTTCGATGTCCTCATACGCCAGGCCGACCACTTCAATGTTGCTGCGCATCGCATGCAGCGCCGACAGCTCGGGCATTTCCTTGCGGCACGGGGCGCACCAGGTCGCCCAGAAGTTCACCACCACCCACTTGCCGCGATGCGCGGCCAGGTCGTAGTCGCTGCCATCGACCGCCTTCATCTTCAGCGTCGGGAACTCGGCGGTGGTGCGCTCGGCCGGGGTTTCCTCGACCGGCGCCGGCGTGGTCGGCGTCGGCGCCTGTGCCGGCGGCTGGCTGCTGGCCGGGGTCGGCTCCTGGGCCGGCTTGCAGGCCGCCAGGGCCAGCAGCAGGGTCAACGGGAGCAACAGCGGCAACGGGGTCTTGCGGGTCATGGCATGTCTCCGGAATCGGTATAGATGTCACTGACCTTGCGCTTGAGGCGTTCGCGCAGGGGCAGTCGCAGATCGTCCAGCGCCGCCAGTGCGGCACGGCCCAGGCTGTCGTCGCGGTACGGCAGGTGCTGCTCGGCTACCGGGATGCGCAGCTGGGTGCATTCGTACAGATCGGCCAGGCTGACCTGGTCCAGGTCGCGCGACAGCAGCCATTCGCCACGTTCATCGCGGCGCAGCAGGCCGATCTCCTGCAGGTTGCAGGCCAGGTCCTGCAGCAGCGAATCGGTCAGCATCGGCTCCAGCCGCAGGATTTCATCATCGGCCAGGCCCTTGCCCTTGGCACGTGCATGGTGGAAGCGGCCCAGCAGGCGCAGCAGGCCATAGAACTCGTAGCCCTGCGGCAGGCGCAGTTCCACCGGCTGGTAGCGGAAGGCGGCCATCGACGAGGACAGCGACGCGCCCAACAGCACTGCCACCCAGCACAGGTAGATCCACAGCAGCAGGATCGGCACGAAGGCCACCGTGCCATACAGCTTCTGGTAGGACTGGAAACTGCCCAGATAGGCGCCGATGCCCCATTTCACCAGTTCCAGGATCACCGCCGCCAGGATCGCGCCGGGCACCGCGTGCCGCCATTTCACGGTGTGGTGTGGCACCACCCGGAACATCAGCGTGATGCAGACGAACTCGATCAGGATCGGCGCCAGCCGCAGCGCGAACTCGGCCAGCCAGCGGCCCTCCTGGGTGCCGAACAGCGGCATCGCGAACACCCGCGCCGACACCGCCAGCGAAGCGGCAGCGAGCATTGCGCCCAGGGTCAGCACGGTCCAGTAGACCAGGAAGCGGGTCAGCTTGGGCCGGGTCGAGCCGACCCGCCAGATCTGGTTGAAGGTCTCTTCAACACTATTGAGGGTGATCAGCAGTGACACCACCAGCGCGATGAAGCCGGCGGCGGTGAGCTGGCCGGCACTGGCCGAGAACTGCCGCAGGTAGCCCTCGGCCGCGCGCGCGGCGTTGGGCACGAAGTTGGAGAAGACGTAATCGCTGAGCTGGTCGCTCCAGCGGTCGAAGACGGGGAAGGCCGAGAGCACGCCGAACACCACGATGGCCAGCGGCACCAGTGCGAACACAGTGGTGTACGCCAGCGCCGCCGCTGCCTGGAACAGGCGGTCGTCGAGGAAGCGATGCCACAGGAAGCGGCCGAAACTGATGGCCCGTGCGCGATCCCGCGCGCGCTCCATCCACAGGTTGAGCGTATCCAAAGGTTCCATCGGTGGAAGGGTACCCGATGCGGAATGCTGGCAGGATAGCCATACTGGTGGCCACACGACGAGGAGAAGCGGGCACGATGGGCGAGATTCTGGTGCTGTACTACAGCCGGGGCGGTTCGGTGGCACGGCTGGCGCGCCAGATCGCGCGGGGTATCGGCGAAGTGCCGGGCATGAGCGCGCGCCTGCGCACGGTGCCGCCGGTGGCCGCGGTAACCCAGACCGCGCAGCCGCCGGTACCCGACGATGGCGCCCCCTATGTGAGCGTGCAGGACCTGGTCGAGTGCCAGGGCCTGCTGCTCGGCAGCCCCACCCGCTTCGGCAACATGGCCGCCCCGGTCAAGCATTTCCTGGATGGGCTGGGCGCCGAATGGGTCAACGGCACCCTCTCGGGCAAACCGGCCGGCGTGTTCACCTCCACCGCCTCGATGCACGGCGGGCAGGAATCGACCCTGCTGTCGATGCAGGTGCCGCTGCTGCACCACGGTTGCGTGATCGTCGGCATCCCGTTCACCGAACCGGCGCTGAGCCACACCACCAGTGGCGGCACGCCGTATGGCGCCAGCCACGTGGCCGGCGCCGCCGACGACCCGCAGCCAACCGACGACGAGGCCGTGCTGGCCCGTGCGCTCGGCCGCCGGGTAGCCGACATCGCGCAGCGGTTGGCCCGATGAGCGCCGCGCCGCGCACGGTCCTGCTGCTGGCCCTGATGGGGCTGGCCGCGCTGTTCGCCGGCTGGTTCATCAATGACAAGCACTGGCTGGCCACCCAGCTGGTGTTCACCGCGCCGCCACTGGCGCTGGCCATCGCACTGCGCCTGGGCTGGCGCAAGGCCGGTTTCTGGGCCTCGGTGCTGGCCCTGGGCTGGTTCAGCCACGGCGTGATGAGCGCCTGGAGCCATCCGGAGACGCGCTGGCTGGCGCTGATCGAGATCGCGCTGGCGCTGCTGGTGATCTTCAGCGCCAGCCTGCCCGGCCTGCGCGCCCGCTTCGGCAAGCGACGCTGACGCTGCGGCCGCCGGGCCGTATCATCTGTGTTCCTGGCCCCGCGCCGCTGTACCTGTCCTGGTTTCGCGCATGCACATGATGGAAGAGCTCCTGGTCGTCACCACCGGTGGCACGATCGACAAGATCTACTTCGACGACAAGTCGGACTACCAGATCGGCGACCCCCAGATCGGCATGATCCTGCGCGAGCTGGGCGTGACGTTCCGCTTCAACGTGATTCCGATCCTGCGCAAGGATTCGCTGCACATCAACGATGAAGACCGCGAACTGATCCGCGCCACCATCGCCGCGCAGCCGACCCGCCACGTGCTGGTGACCCACGGCACCGATTCGATGGTGCAGACCGGCAAGGTGCTGGCGACGATCCCGGACAAGACCATCGTGATGACCGGCGCACTCAGCCCGGCGCGTTTCCGTGGTTCGGATGCGGAGTTCAACATCGGCTGCGCGATCGGTGCGGTGCAGTCGCTGCCGAGCGGCGTGTACATCGCCATGAACGGCCGGATCTTCGACCCGCAGCACGTGCGCAAGAACGTGGCCGCGAACCGCTTCGAGTCGGTCTGAGGAACAGCGTGCCGACCAAGGTCGGCACCCACCATGGCGCGGCGGCACGTACCACCGCCGGCCCCATGCAAAAACGCCCCGGCCTAGGCCGGGGCGTGCCCATGGAGAGGGGCTTGGGCTCAGTACTGGGCGTTGAGGGTCACGCCCGAGAAGGTGCTGTAGGCCTTCACCCGCACATACCAGGTGCCGGCAGCGGGACTGTTGATGGTGCAGGTCTCGCTGTTGCCGCTCAGGTACGGACGGCAGGTGTAGGTGGTATCGGTCGGGGCACTGCCCTGGCGCACGTACAGGTCGGCATCACCGCTGCCGCCACTGATCGCCACGCGCAGCTGGGTGCTGCCGGCCGGAACCGCGACGGTGTAGTTCAGCTCGGCACCGGTCGCTGCGCCCAGGCCGGTAACCGGCACGTTGTTCTGCAGCACATTGCCACCCGGGTTCGGGTTGCCGCCACCGTTGATCGCCGCAGCCACGGCGGCATTGGCGTCGATGATGCCGGCACCGCAACCACCCGAGCAGGCGCCCGGCAGCGGACGTGCCGTGCTCTTGATGATGCTCTCGACCTGCGCCGGGCTCAGCGGGCTCGGGGCGACCGACTGCATCAGTGCGACCACGCCAGCCACGTGCGGCGCCGCCATCGAGGTGCCGTTGTACGAGGCGTAACTGGCGCTGCCCGGCGTGGTGGTGCCGGTGTTGAGGGTGGACAGGATGCTCTGGCCCGGTGCCGAGATGTCGATGCCGGTGCCGTAGTTGGAGAAGCTGGCACGTGCACCGGCCGAGGTGGTCGCCGCCACCGCGATCACGTTCGGGCAGTTGGCGGGCACCGACGAGGACACGTTGGTGTTGCTGTTGCCGGCGGCCACCACCACCGTGGTGCCACGGCCGACCGCGCCGTTGATCGCATTCTGGTAGGTGGTCGAGCAGCTGCCGCCGCCGCCCAGCGAGAGGTTGATGACCTCGGCCGGATTGGCATTGGCCGGCACGCCACTGACGGTGCCACCGGACGCCCACACGATTGCGTCAGCGATGTCGGAGGTGTAACCGCCGCACTTGCCTAGCACGCGCACCGGCACGACCTTGGCGTTGAATGCGGTGCCAGCCACGCCGCTGGCGTTGTTGGTCACCGCCGCCACGGTGCCGGCAACGTGGGTGCCGTGCCAGCTGGAGTTGGAGGCCGGGATGCCTGAGCCACACTCGTTGGCGCCGTACCAGTCGCCTTCATCGTTCGGGTTGTTGTCGCGGCCGCCACCATCGCGCGCCATCGCTGCGTCGCTGATGAAGTCGTAGCCGGGCAGGATGTTGGCGTTGAGGTCAGGATGGTTGGTGATGCCGGTGTCGATCACCGCCACGACCACGCCGGTGCCGGTCGACTTGTCCCAGGCCGGCTGGATGTTGATGCCCGCGTTGGACGTACCGAAGCCCCACTGTTCGCTGAAGCGGGTGTCGTTCGGGGTCAGCGTTGCGCGCATGATCTGGTCGACTTCGACGTATTCCACGTTCGGGTCGGCAGCCAGCTTGCGCATCAGCAATTCGGATTCGGCCTGGTCGAGCGGACGGTCGGTCCTGACCAGGGTCGGGCCGACGGCCAGCTTGCGGACCTCCTGCAGGTCCAGCGCGCGGCCCTGGCTGCTGGCCAGGCCAGCGGCGGCCGTCTTCAGCGACGAAGCCAGCGCAGTGGTATTGGCCACGGCGGCGCTGCCGTCGCGGTACTTCACGATGAAGCGCTGGTGCGTCGGCGCGGACTGCAGGCCGCTGAGCTGGACATCACCGGCCAGCGCAGGCGTGGCCAGCAGCAGCGATGACAGAACGGACGCACCAAGGACCACCCACACTCGACGCACACGCGGTTGCGTTACCTGGGACATCGTATTTCCCTTTCTTGTGGTGTGAATGCCGGAATCGGCAGAAGCACCGGCCCGAACCGTGGGCTGGCTTGCATTGGCGAGGTTCGAAGTCCGGTGAGTCAGCGGATCCCCCTAACGATCCGCCGTGCAGATGACGCTAAAGGCCGAAACCGGACACCACAAGATTTTCAGCGTCTTTTCAGCAAGATGAAATGTTCGTTCTGAGACTTTTCGGGTCGAGGGTTTGTGAAGGTGAAGGAACTTTCTCGTGTCCTGCACAGACCTGACTGGGTCGTCACGTGTCCTGGAATGACTTTGCCGACATCGGCGTCGACTGCCCGCACCATCGGTCGCGCAGCATCCGCACGGTGCCCTGCCCGCTGCGTTGGACGCGCTGGCTAATTCGCCTGCGCAACGCCGGCAGGCCGGATACGCTGCCCCTTGACCGGTTCACCGCGTACAACCGGCTGGCCATCGGCCACGTAGCCGGAGAACTGTGCCGGCAGCGCTTCGCCGACACCGAACACGGGCCCGGCCTGCAGCTGATAGTGCAGGTGCGGCTCGGACGAGTTGCCGCTGTTGCCACAGTCACCGAGGTGCGCGCCACTGCGGACCACCTGTCCCTGGGCGACGCGCACACTACCTTGGCGCAGGTGCGCCAGCACCGAGTACTCCTCATTGCCGTGATCGAGAATAACGCGGTTGCCGGTGAGCTGGGCGGCATTCATCTGGCCCGGCACGTTGTCGGCGACCCCCTCGATCACCTCCACCACCGTGCCGTCGGCCGGTGCGAGAATCGGGCGACCGAAGCAGTAGTAGTCATCGTTGCGCAGGCCATCGCCACGGTGCGAACGGCCATCGCGGATCATCAGCAGATCCAGCGCGAAGCGCTGGCCGGCATGGGCCGCATGGTAGTTCTGTTCGACAGTACGCCCGCCCCAGAACACGAAGTATTCATCGTCGAACGGCAGTTGCAGCCGTGTGCGGGTCTGGTAGTCGAGGAACCCGCTCGCTGCGGCCTGCGGCGGCGTGGTCTGCAGCGGGCGGATGTAGAAGCCGCCGATCCGCCCGTCGGCATCGATGGCCCACAGCACCTGGATCAGGTCCGGGCTCCTGGCGAAGCGCGCCTGCCGCAGATAGGTGTCGAATCCATCAACCTTCTCGACCTTCTCACTGACCAGCTCGGTTTCTGCGCCCCAGCCCGCCAGCACCTGCTCGCGCAGCGCCACCAGGTTCTGCGGGGACTGCAGCCCCGCCTGCATCTGCGGCGTCATCCGTTCCCACAGTGCGTCGATGTGCCCTTCGTAGAACTGCGTGGTCAGCGCAGCTCCCTGTTGGCGCGGATCTGCAGCCGCAGCCGCGCCGATGAGGGCAGAGAAGGAAACAACCAGAACTGCAAACAGGCGCGGGAGCAATGTCATGTCAGGCGTCCTTTCGATCCGGATCGGGAATGCCGGCAACGATCGCCGCCAGCTGTGTGCGGTACTCGGCCAGGGCAGTGCGGCCCATCGGCGTCAACTGCAGGGTGGTCAGCGGGCGCTTGCCGCGGAACGACTTGTCGATGGCGACCAGTCCAGCAGCCTCCAGCTTGCTCAGATGGCTGGACAGGTTGCCCTTGCTCAACCCGCTGAGATGTTCGACAAAACCGAACTCGGCGGATTCGGCACCTGCCAGGATCGACAGGATCAGCAGGCGTGCCGGCTCGTGGATCAAGCGGTCGAGCTGGAGCAACGCTCTGGAATCAGGCAGCTGGGTCATTCGACGTTCGTCCGCGCCGCCATGAACGCGCGCATCTCCACCTGCAGCCGCTGGAAGCGCTGGTGGTCACGCCAACCGACCACGATCAGCGCGATGGATGCCAACGGGAACACGGCGGTGCTCGGGCCGAAGCCATACGCCTGCCCGGTGAAGGCCAGCGCGGCCTGGCACAGCAGGAACACGCCCACGATGAACTCCAGCGGCGTACGCAGCCAGCGCCACACCATCCAGGGCAACAGTGCCACCACGACCAGATAGCCGATGGCGCGCAGATCCCAGGGCAACTCGCCCATCGGCACCATCCGGGGCAGCACGCTGCCGATCACCAGCACGCTTACCAGCGCGGTGAAGGCGATGAAGAAGCGCTGGAAATTGCGTTCAACCGGCGTGACCTGCTCCTCGACCTGGCCCAGCCGCTGGTAGTAACGGCGTGCCAGCCATTGCTTGCCGACGATCCACAACACCGGCAGGGCAATGAGCACGATGCGCAGCGCCAGGGTGGTCGGCAACAGGGCGCCGGCAAGGAACGAGGCCAGGCAGGCGAAGCCGCCTGCCATCGCCGACAGGCCCCCGGCACTTCGCGAGTACCGGGAGTAGTCACGGGTCAGCGCCTGCAGGCGCGAGGAAGGATCAATGACGGACGGCTGCTGCATGACACGCTCCACCGGGGTCGCTTGAATTCAGTTTGCATCGCAAACCTATTTGCGTCAAGCAATCACCTGCCGCGGTCTGGCGGGCGGGCCCACAACGCAGAAAGCCCGTCACTGGGACGGGCTTTCCGGAAAACCGGCCGAGCGTGGGCTCGGCTCTACAGTGGACCGCGGGCGATCAGCCCAGCTTGACCAGCCAGTTGTGGCGGTCCGGCAGGCGGCCGTACTGGATGTCGGTCAGTTCCTTGCGCAGCGACATGGTCACCTCGCCGGCCGGGGCGTTGATGTCGCCCACCGAGAAGCCCTCGCCCTTGAGCTGGCCGATCGGGGTGACCACCGCAGCGGTACCGCAGGCGAACACTTCGGCGATGTCACCGGAGGCCACGCCATTCTTCCACTCGTCGATGGTGACCTTGCGCTCTTCGACCTTCATGCCGCGGTCGCGGGCCAGCTGCAGGATGCTCTCGCGGGTGATGCCCTCGAGGATGCTGCCCGACAGTTCCGGGGTGACCAGGGTGCCGTCCTTGTAGACCAGGAACACGTTCATGCCGCCCAGTTCTTCCAGGTACTTGCCTTCGACCGGGTCGAGGAACAGCACCTGCGAGCAGCCCTGCGCCTGCGCCTTCTGCTGCGGCAGCAGCGAGGCAGCATAGTTGCCACCGCACTTGGCGGCGCCGGTGCCGCCCTTGGCCGCGCGCGCGTATTCGGTGGACAGCCAGATCGACACCGGGGCGACGCCCTTGGCGAAGTACGGGCCGGCCGGGCTGGCGATGACGTAGTAACCGGCCTTGTGCGCGCCGCGCACGCCCAGGAAGGCTTCATCGCCGATCATGAACGGACGGAAATACAGGCTGGACTCATCAGCCGACGGCACCCAGGCGCTGTCCACGGCGATCAGCTGCTTCAGCGATTCGACGAAGATCTCCACCGGCAGTTCCGGCAGCGCCAGGCGCTGCGCCGAACGCTGCAGGCGACGGCCGTTGGCATCCGGGCGGAAGGTCCAGATCGAACCGTCGGCATGGCGGTAGGCCTTGATGCCCTCGAAGATCTCCTGGCCGTAGTGCAGCACGGCCGCGGCCGGGTCCAGCTGCAGCGGGCCGTAGGCACGCACGTTGGCGTTGTGCCAGCCGGCATCCTTGTCCCAGCGCACTTCCACCATGTGGTCGGTGAAGTGCAGGCCGAAGCCCGGCTTCTCCAGGATCTGGGCGCGCTCTTCAGCGCTGCGCGGGTGGTCCGAACGGGTGACGGCGAAGCTGGGAATGGACTGGGACACCGGAGATTTCCTGTTCTGGTTGCGGGTAATGCCGGGCCCGCGTCACTGCGGGCCGTGGGTCAAAGCATGCCGGTCTCGAGCCGGGCCGCCTCGGACATCATGTGCTGGTTCCACGGCGGGTCGAACACCAGGTCGACGTCGGCCTCGGCCACCGTCGGGATCATTTCAAGCTTGCTGCGCACGTCGTCGACCAGGATGTCGCCCATCCCGCAGCCCGGTGCGGTCAGGGTCATCTTCACGTCGATCTCGCGCTGGCCCTCATCCAGGTGCTTGATCTCGACCTCGTAGACCAGGCCCAGTTCGACGATGTTCACCGGAATTTCCGGGTCGAAGCAGGTGCGCAGCTGCTGCCACACCAGCTGTTCCACCTGTTCATCGGTGGCATCGGCAGGCAGTTCCAGCGGTGCCGGTGCCTCCTTGCCGATGGCGTCGCCATCCTTGCCGGCGATGCGGAACAGGTTGCCCTCGACGAACACCGAATAACTGCCACCCAGCGCCTGGGTGATGTACCCATAGCTGCCGGCGGGCAGGGTCACGGTATCGCCCTGCGGGACCATCACGGCCTCGCAATCGCGTTCGAAGTGGACAGGTTCGCTGCTACGGGAATACATGGGGACCGATATGGGGCCGTGGCCGGGGCCACGCAAGACGGCATTCTAGCCCAGCCGCCCCGGCACCGCCGGTGCACCGCCGCAAACCACAGTATCCTGTGGGTGATCTTCAGGGAGCTTCGATGTCCTCCAATGCCGCGCGTGCCAGGACCGTGACCTGGCTCTGGCCCATCATGCTGTTGCTGGGCCTGGTTGTTGCTCCCCTTGCCTGGATGGTGCTGGCACTGATGACCGGCCGGCAGGTCGGCTGGATGGCGGTACTGACCGCCCTGGAACTGGTGTTCATGCTGCGCATGGGTACGCTCGGCCCGGGCCGCCTGCGCATCGCGCTGGTCATGCTGGGCACCCTGCTGGTGGCCGCCGTGGCCAACTGGACCATCGCCAGCGCCTGGATGGGCGGCTCGATCGGGCTGGACCTGTGGGACGCCAGCCTGCGCATGGGCCCGCACCTGGCCTGGACGCTGATCACCCTGGCCAATGGCGCCGTGGAATGGCTGTGGCTGGCGCTGGGCCTGGCCGTGGGCGCCTGGCTGGCGCGCTGAGCGCGTAGATCCACGCCATGCGTGGATGGCGGATACTGGATGTGGGGTCAGAGCCCTTTCCTGCGGAAAGGGATCCGACCCCGTTCCCTCAATGGCCGCCGTCGAGTGCCTTCAGTTCGCTCACCAGCGAGGCCGCCGCTTCGGCACCGTCGCCGTACAGCATGCGGGTGTTGTCGGCGTAGAACAGCGCATTCTCGATGCCGGCAAAGCCGGTGCCCTTGCCGCGCTTGATCACCACCACGTTGCGCGCATTGACCACGTCCAGCACCGGCATGCCGTAGATCGGGCTGGCCGGATCGGTGCGCGCGACCGGATTGACCACGTCGTTGGCACCGATCACCAGTACCACGTCGGTGTTGGCGAATTCGGGGTTGATGTCGTCCATGTCGGCGATCAGGTCGTAGGGCACGCCCGCCTCGGCCAGCAGCACGTTCATGTGCCCGGGCATGCGCCCGGCCACCGGGTGGATGGCGAACTTCACCTTCACCCCGCGCTGGCCCAGACGCTGCGCCAGCTCCCAGATCTTATGCTGGGCCTGCGCCACGGCCATGCCGTAGCCGGGCACGATCACCACGCGCTCGGCGAAGGCCATCATCGCCGCCACGTCGGCCGCTTCGATCGGCTTCTGCGAACCGCTGATCGCCTGCGCTTCGCCACCGGCACCACCGCCGAAGTTGGAGAACAGCACGTTGCGGATCGGGCGGTTCATCGCCTTGGCCATCAACCGGGTCAGCAGGATGCCGGCCGCGCCGACCATCATGCCGGCGATGATCAGCGCCTCGTTGCCCAGCACGTAACCCTCGAACGACACCGCCAGGCCGGTGAACGCGTTGTACAGCGAGATCACCACCGGCATGTCGGCACCGCCGATCGGCAGCGTCATCAGCACGCCCAGCGCCAGTGCCAGCACGAAGAAGGCGACGATCGCCCAGGTGCTGAGCGTGCTGGCCGCGATGATGGCCAGCACCACCACCGCCAGCGCCACCAGCAGGTTCATCACCTGCTGGCCGGGCCAGGTCACGCGCTTGTCCAGCCGACCATCCAGCTTGGCCCAGGCAATCACCGAGCCGGACAGCGACACCGCCCCGATCGCCGCGCCGACCACCGCCAGCAGCAGCACCGTGCCCGATGGCTGGCGCGCGGCCAGGTCGGCCAGCGCCTGCGCGCTCCAGTGGCTGGTATCGCGGTTGGCCAGGAAGGCATAGCGCAGCAGCTCCACCGCGCCGATCGCAGCGGCCGAGCCACCGCCCATGCCGTTGTACAGCGCCACCATCTGCGGCATGTCGGTGATGGCGACCTTGCCGGCCGACCACCAGGCCAGGCCGGCGCCGAGCAGCAGCGCCACCAGGATCAGCGGCACGTTGTGCAGTTCGGGCAGGAAGAAGGTCGCCGCCGTGGCCAGCAGCATGCCCAGCCCGGCCCAACGGATGCCGCTGCGCGCGGTCAGCGGCGAGGCCATGCGCTGCAGGCCGAGCAGGAACAGCGTAGCGGCGACGAGGTAGCTGGCCTTGACCAGCCAGTCGAGCAGTTCGACGGTGCTGATGTTCAAGCCTGCGGCTCCTTCGGTTCGTCCTTGGCACCCTTGGGCGCGCTCGGCTTGAACATTTCCAGCATGCGCGCGGTGACCACGTAGCCACCGGCGGCGTTGCCGGCACCCAGCACCACGGCAAGGAAGCCCAGGGCTTTCTCCAGCGGCGTCTGCGCGTGGCCCAGCACCACCATCGCGCCGATCAGCACGATGCCGTGGATGAAGTTGGAGCCCGACATCAGCGGGGTATGCAGGATCACCGGCACCCGCGAAATGATCACGTGGCCGGCGATGGCCGCCAGCATGAAGATGTACAGCGCCACGAACCCGTCACTCACTGGCAACGCTCCCGCTCTGTCTTCGTCGGCCCATCATAACCACGGGCTGAACCCGGCGCGCGCCCACGGTCAACCGAAGCCGCGCTCACGCGTTGTCGATGGTGACCCCGAGCGAGGAACCGTACCCTGTGCTGGTGAGCAGCCCTGTCCCCCCGAGCGCCGAGACCGATGCCCTGCCGGCGTCGCTGGAAGCGTTCCTGGCCAGCGTCGGCCCGCGTGCGTTCCGTTTCGCCGAGGCCGGGTTGCGCCAGCGCGAAGACGCCATGGACGCGGTGCAGGACGCGCTGATGCGCATGCTGGACTACGCCGACAAGCCGGCCGCCGAATGGGCGCCGCTGTTCTGGAGCATCCTGCGCAGGCGCGTGATCGACCTGCAACGCCGACGCCGCTTCCGCCTGCCGTTCTGGCGCGACAACCAGGATGCCGATGGTGGCGAGATCGACTGGGCCGATCCAGGCCCCGACCCGGCGCAGGCGCACGAACAGCGCCAGCAGTACCAGCAGCTGGTGCAGGCACTGCGTACCCTGCCCGCCCGCCAGCGCGAAGCCTTCACCCTGCGCGTGCTGCAGGACCTGGACGGCGCCACCACCGCCCGCGCCATGGGCTGCAGCGAAGGCGCGGTAAAAACCCATCTGGCACGCGCCCGGCAGGCGCTGCAGGACTACCTGGAGACCCACCCGTGAACCGCTCCCTGCCTTCCGATGACACCCTGCGCAGCCTGCACGCGCAGTCGCTGCAGGCGCTGTCGCCGGCGACGCTGGCACGGCTGCGCCAGGCCCGCCACGGCGCCAGCGCGGCCCGGCACGGGCGCCTGCGCTGGTGGCTGGCCAGCGCCTGTTCGCTGGTGGTGGCACTGGGTATCGGCCTGCAGTTCAGCGGCCACAGCCCCCTGTCGGACCCAGCGCCGGCCCCGGTGCTGGCCTCGGTGGAAGACAACAGCGCGCTGTATGACGAAAATCCCGATCTGTACCTGTGGCTGGGCGATACCGACCTGGCGATGGAGTGAATCATGTCCCGACTGCACACCCTGCCCCTGCTGATGACCCTGTTGCTGCTGCCGGCCCTCCCGGCGCTGGCGCAGAGCGCCGCGCCCGCGCCTGTCGCACGCCCCGCACCTGCCGCACCTGCCGCACCGCTGCCGGCGTGGGAACAGCTGAGTGAAACCCAGCGCGAATCGCTGCTGGCACCGCTGCGCGACCGCTGGAACGGCGCCGATGCCGGCCAGCGCCAACGCATGCTGTCGCACGGCCAGCGCTGGCAGTCGATGAGCCCGGAGGAGCGCGACAAGGCACGCCGTGGCCTGCGCCGCTTCGAGCACATGAGCCCGGAACAGCGTGAGCAGGCGCGTGCCCTGTTCGGTCAGATGCGCGACATGCCACCGGCACAGCGCGACGCCCTGCGCGAGCGCTGGTCGCAGATGACGCCGGAACAGCGAAAGGACTGGGTGCGCGAGAACCCGCCGCCGGCGAAGCCGCGGTAACGGCAGCGTTCAACCCGTTGTAGAGCCGAGCCCACGCTCGGCTGCTTTATCGCGCCTGCGCAAGCCGAGCATGGGCTCGGCTCTACCGGAGGCATATCAGGTTCACGCCTGCCAGCGCGTCTTCGCCAGCAGCTCGTCTTCCCAGTCGAATGCCAGCTGTCCCTCGCGCACGAACAGCGCAACGAAGTTGAGCAGGTTGCGCGCGTACATCTCACTGGCCTGGGTCGCACCACGGCTGGCCAGGCCCAGCGGTCCATCGATGGTCACGCCTTGGTGTTCGATGCATTGCCCCGGCTGGGTCAGTGCGCAGTTGCCACCACTCTCGGCGGCCAGATCCACGATCACGCTGCCGGTGGCCATGCCCTCCACCATCGCGGCGGTGACGATGGTCGGTGCCGGGCGCCCCGGTACCGCGGCGGTGCAGATCACCACGTCAACGCTCCGCAGGTGGTCGGCCAGGCGACGTTGCTGTTCGGCACGCTCCTCGTCGGTGAGCGCACGCGCATAGCCGCCCTCGCCAGCCGCGCTCACCCCCAGGTCGAGGAAGCGCGCACCTAAAGACTGGATCTGCTCGCGGGTTTCCGGGCGCACGTCGAAGCCTTCCACCTGTGCACCCAACCGGCGCGCGGTGGCAATGGCCTGCAGGCCGGCCACGCCAGCGCCGATCACCAGCACCTTGGCCGGACGCACGGTGCCGGCAGCGGTGGTCAGCATCGGGAAGAAACGGGGTGCGCGTTCGGCGGCGATCAGCGCGGCCTTGTAACCGGCCATGCCGGCCTGCGAACTGAGTACGTCCATCGCCTGCGCACGGGTGGTGCGCGGCAGCTGCTGCAGCGGGAACAAGTGCAGGCGATCATCGGCAGCCAGTGCCGCCAGGGCCGGATTGGTGGCCGGGGTCAGCAATCCGACCACACTGGCACCGGGCTTCAGCTGCTCCAGCACCGCCGCTGGCGGCGCCTGCACGCACAACAGGATGTCGATTTCGGCCCAGCGGCTGGCATCGAACGCGCGGGCACCAGCATCGTCATACGCAGCATCGGTGAAACCCGCGGCCAGTCCGGCGCCGGGCTCGTACCAGACAGTGATGCCCAGGGCGCCGAGCTTGCGCGCGGTCTCCGGCGTCAGCGCCACGCGCCGTTCGCCCGGCGCGGTCTCCTTGATCCCCAGCAACGCCACGGCCATGCAGGTCCCCGCTGATCGGTGAGTTTTCCCGATCCTAGCAGGCGGCACCCACTCAGTGCAGCGTGGCGCTGCCCGGGTCCAGCCGATCGATCACGCCCTGCATGGCGCTGTCGAAGGCACCGTCATCCACGTGCGCACGCAGCCGTCCCAGACGCACCATCACCGCCAGTTCTTCCGGCGAGGCCACGCAGAAGCGCACCCCGCGACGGTTGACGAACAGCAGGCGCGAGGAAATCGGGCTGACCCAGGACAGCTTGCCGGCCTGCACCTTGCCGTCCTTGTCGACGAAGTCCAGCCAGTTGCCGATCTCCATGCGACGGAAGCGATCGGCGTCGGCGTTGTCGAAATCATCGGCATCGATCTGCCCGCTCAGCTCCACCGCCGGCGATTCGGCCACCGGCGGGGTCGGCAGTGCCACCTGCGGCAGTTCCGGCAGCGCGCGCTGCAGTTCCGGCCGCGACTCGGCAATGCCCTGCAACGTGTCATGCAGTGCATCGACCGCTCCGGTGGCCGCGTCACCGTGCACACCCACGCTGGCGAACACCTTGGCCAGCACCGGCTGCCAGGCCTGCAACCACGGCTTGCCAACGATCTGGCGGCGGGCCTCGGCCACTTCCTCCAGCAGGCCGTCGCCCAGGCTCAGTGCCTCGGCCACCGACGCGCCCTCCTCGCCCTCACGCAGCAGCGCCAGAGTCAGGTGGTGCTGCCACGGCTGGCGCAGGAACTCAGCGATGGCCGGCGGCAGGGTGGCATCGCCGATACGGCGGTCCAGCTCGGCACCGGCACGGGTACGGGCCATTTCCAGCTTTTCCTGGCCGCGCTGCGTTTCGGCAGCGCGACGCTCCGCGATCTCCACGCGACGGCGATGCTGCACCAGGAACTCGCGGAATTCCTCTTCCAGGGTCAGGAAGATCGCCAGGTTCTCGTTGAACTCGGCGACCAGGCGCTCGATGATCTCCTCGACCTTGGCCATCAGCATCCGCTCGGCCTGGCTTTCGCCGGTATTGCCCTCGCAGGCTTCGGCCAGCGAGTTGAGCAGCTTGCGTGCCGGATGGGTCTTCTGCACGAACATGCGGCGGTCGAGCATGGCGACCTTGACGAACGGCACCACCAGGCGTCCGATCAGCTCACGCGAGCGGCCTTCCAGTTCGCGCTCGTCCAGCATCACGTCGAACAGCATGCCCACCAGGTCGATCGCATCCTCGTCCTGCGGGTCCAGCCGGGTCTGGCCCGGATCGACGCCGAGGCGGGTGGCGCTGGACAGCACTTCACTCTTCAACCGCTGCGCGAGTGATTCGCCGTCCTCGCCGATCGCCGCGCGCAGGGTTGCACTGGGCGTGGCCTGCAGCAGCGACAGCACCGACATCATCTCGCGCTGGCTGAGCGGACGCTGCTGGCCGATCGCCACCTGTGCGGCCGACGTCGCGTCCTCGCGCACGTGGCGGGTCTGCTGCAGCAGTTCGTGCAGCGCCTCCAGCAACATGCCCTGCTGCCCTGCATGCGCCTCGCCGGTGCCGCCGTCTTCGGCGCCCAGGTGTTGCTGCATGTGGCCACGCCGCTCGGACCAGCGCGCGGCAAAGCGCTGTGCCCAGGCCGGGGCGGCCTGCTCGTCATCACCGAATTCGCCGTCAAAGCCCGTGCCCGGGCGCTGCTCCACCAGGTCATCCAGGCCCGAGGCCATGCGCGGGTCGGGCGCAGCCGACAGCGGACGCCGCGGCGCCCCCATCTGCGACATCACCCCGGCCGCGGCCAGTTGCTCGTCCAGCTTCTCGTAGATGCGTCCCACCGGCGCGCGCAGGTCGCGCTCGCACAGTTTGATCAGCACCAGATGCACTTCCGGGGCCAGTTCACAGCCGGCAAAGGCTTCGTGGATGGCCACGCCCAGGTGTTCGGGGCTGATGGGATTATGGTCGGCATCCAGTTCGGCGCCGCCGATCAGCCGGCCCAGGCGGCGGTCGAGCCGCGCCAGCACCGGCTTGAAGTCGCGCAGCAGCACCGTAGCGAAATTGCGCACCGCCAGCCGCGATTCCAGCACGTGCTCCGCCAGAAGGCTCAGGCCATCCTCGGCGGGGCCGGACAGCGTCGATTCGGCCGACATGGGTTCACCACTGGCCAGCGCATCCCACGCCCGCTGCAGGTGGCCAGAGAAGGCACCGGCAATGTCCTCGCGGCGACGGCGCAGTTCACGCATCGCATCCAGGAACAGCAGCTGCGACGAACCGGCATTGCCCGCCCGGTCGAACAGGGCATCGTCAAAGCGCGCCAGTGCCGCGCCGAAGGCCTGGCACAGTGCGGGCAGGACCATGTCCCGGGCAAGCTGGAGCTGGGCCGGGTCACGGCCCGACGATCCCATCGGTGTGGGCGCGCTCATCATTCGGGAAGGCTCCCCACCTTCTCTGGTACGACAGACAACGTGGACATCGCGACAACCGGCACACCCCATGTACCGGTACGTCGATGGTAGGCCGGCCAGCCCGTCACGGACAGTGAAACAGTCCTCACTTCAAACCTCATGACCGGCGGCCCGGCAAGGTAGATATCGTAAGCCGTGCAAGGCCTGCGAGGCGAGGGGAAGCGGCCGTCCGTTTCCCGCCAGTGGCATGACGTTCATCACAGTTTGGTATTCAAGGGCCAGACGCGACACAGACGGTGTCTTTGACCACCCCGACTATAATCAACCCTCCGTGATGACCGGTTCAGACTCCATGCCCGACTCCGCCGCCCTGCTCGCCCTGGATGCCCGCCGCTCCGTACCTTCGCGGCAACTGGCCGAGCCCGGCCCGGACCCGGCCACCCTGCAGCGGATGCTGGCGTCGGCCGTACGCGTGCCCGATCACGGCAAGCGCGTGCCGTTCCGCTTCCTGAAGATCGCCGGCGATGCACGTCACACTCTGGGCGACTTCCTGGCCGAGCGCAGTCGCCAACGCGACCCGCACGCCGGCGAGGCCGTGTTCGAAAAGGACCGCCAGCGTTTCAGCCACGCGCCACTGGTGATCGTGGTGGTGGCCAGCCCGCGCCCGGACCCGAAGGTGCCCGAACAGGAGCAGCTGATGACCGCCGGCTGCGTCTGCTTCGCCCTGCTGCAGGCCGCACAGGCGCTGGGCTTCGGCGCGCAGTGGCTGACCGCCTGGATGGCCTTCGACCCCGCCGTGCACGCCTGCCTGGGCCTGGCCGAGGGAGAAGGCATCGCCGGTTTCATCCATATCGGCACGCCAAAGGCTGTCGTGCCCGAGCGCGAGCGTCCGGACCCGGCCGCCCTGCTGCGCGACTGGACGCCCCCGGCATGACCCTGCCGGTACCACCGCCGTCGCTGTATCTGGTCGACGCCAGCATCTACGTGTTCCGCGCCTGGCATTCGCTGCCGGACCAGTTCCAGGACGCGCAGGGCTGGCCGACCAATGCCGTGCACGGCTTCGCCCGCTTCCTGCTGGACCTGCTCGAGCGCGAGCGCCCGCGCCACATCGCCATCGCCTTCGACGAAGCGCTGGACAGCGGCTTCCGCCACCGCCTGTACCCGGCCTACAAGGCCAACCGCGACCCGGCGCCGGAGGCGCTCAAGCGCCAGTTCGTGCACTGCAAGGCGCTGTGCGCGGCGTTGGGCCTTGCCGTCCTGGCCCACCACGAATACGAGGCCGATGACCTGATCGGCAGCGCCCTGCATGTGCATCGTGGCAGCCACCGCGGCGTGATCATCTCTGCCGACAAGGACCTGTCGCAGCTGCTGCTGGACCACGACGAACAGTGGGACTACGCACGCAACCAGCGCTGGGACGTGGCCGGGGTGAAGGCACGACATGGCGTGCATGCGCACCAGATCGCCGATTACCTGGCGCTGTGTGGCGACGCGGTGGACAACATTCCCGGGGTCAGTGGCGTCGGCAGCAAGTCCGCCGCCGTGCTGCTGGCCCATTTCGGCAGCATGGACGCGCTGTACGAGCGACTGGATGAAGTGCCGTTCCTGCGCCTGCGTGGCGCCGCCCAGATGGCGGTGCGCCTGCGCGAGCAGCGTGAGCACGCCTTGCTCTGGCGCCAGCTGACCACCATCGCGCTGGACGCGCCGCTGGAAGGCAGCCAACCCGGCCTGCTGCGCCAGACCGCCGATCCCGAGCTGCTCGGTGGCCTGTGCCAGACCCTGCGCTTCGGCCCGATGACCCGCCGCCGGCTGTTCGATGCCGCCGGCGTGCCCGATATTCTTCCCACCCACAGCGAGCCCGCATGAGCCAGCGCAACACCGAAGCCCCGCGTGTCGTCTATGAAGGCAAGTACCAGCGCATGCTGGTGCGAGGCACCTGGGAGTACAGCGAGCGTACCCATGCCGGTGGCCTGGCAGCGATCATCATCGCGGTCACCCCTGACGACAACGTGCTGTTCGTCGAACAGTTCCGCGTGCCGCTGCAGGCGCCCACCATCGAGATGCCGGCCGGCCTGGTCGGCGACATCGATGCCGGCGAGTCGATCGAAGTCTCGGCTGTGCGCGAACTGGAAGAAGAAACCGGCTGGACCGCCGATCACGCTGAAGTGCTGATGATCGGCCCGACGTCTTCCGGCGCCAGCAGCGAGAAGATCGCCTTCGTACGCGCCACCGGCCTCCGCCGGATCGGCGAAGGTGGCGGCGATGACAGCGAAGACATCACCGTGCACGAGATTCCGCGCGCGCAGGCGGCGGCGTGGCTGGTGCAGAAGATGGGCGAAGGCTACGAGCTGGATGCCAAGCTGTGGGCTGGCCTGTGGATGATCGAGCACCACCTGGACGGGCGCCCGCGTGGCTGACGCCGACCTGCATGCACTGCCGGCGCTGCTGGACACAGGCGACCCGGCGATCCACACGATCCACCGGCCGCAGGGCGCCTCGCCGTTCCTGCTGCTGGCCGATCATGCCGGCCAGCAGGTGCCGCGTGTCCTCGCAGGCCTGGGCTTGCCGCAGGCCGAACTGGACCGCCATATCGGCTGGGACATCGGTATTGCAGGCACCACCCGCGCGTTGGCCGGACTGCTGGATGCCTGGGCGATCGAACAGACCTATTCGCGGCTGCTGATCGACTGCAACCGCCCGCTGGCCTCGCAGACGCTGATTCCGGAAGTGAGCGACCACACCGTGGTGCCCGGCAATGCCGGTCTGTCGGCGGCGCAGCGGCAACAGCGCATCGATACGATCCATGCACCGTACCACGCACGTATCGACGCGGAACTGGACGCACGCCGCGATGCCGGTCGCCCCACCCTGCTGGTGATGATGCACAGCTTCACGCCAGCGATGAACGGCATGCAGCGGCCTTGGCATGCCGGCGTGCTGTACCACCAGGACACGCGGTTTGCGCATGCACTGCTGCAGGCACTGCGCGACGAGGGCGACCTGGTGGTGGGTGACAACGAACCGTATTCGGTCAGCAGCACCAGCGACTACGCCGTGCCGGTGCATGGCGAAGGCCGTGGGCTGGTGCACGTGGAACTGGAAATCCGCCAGGACCTGATTGCCGACGTTGCCGGGCAGCAGGCGTGGGCGCAGCGGCTGGCGCGGATCTTCAGCGCATTGCAGCCGCAGCTGCTGGCGTTCGGTTGAACGTCATCCACGCATGGCGTGGATCTACCCCGAATCGGTAGTGCCGGCCGCTATCCCGAATCGGTAGTGCCGGCCGCTGGCCGGCAACGTCAGGGTAGTGAGATCAATGGGTTTGCCGGCCAGCGGCCGGCACTACCGCTACCGCTGCCGGGCGCAGGCCCAGCGCGATGACCACGCCGAGCGCGGCGAAAAGCGCGGCACCGTACTGTGCATTGACCATGCCCTGCAGGGCATCGGCACTGGTTGCTGCCTGCGTGCCGCGCGCGGCGTTGGCGACCATCACCAGCACCGCCAGTCCCAAGGCGCCGCCGATCTGCTGGGCGGTGGCCGCCATGCCGGACGCAACACCCTGCTGCGGCCCCGGCACGCCCTGCCCGGCCACGATCCACATCGCCGTCCAGCTCATGCCCTGGCCGACGCTGAGCACCACGACGCCCGGCAGCAGCGGCCAGTAGCCGGCGCCATGCGGCATCGCCAGCGCCACCGCGGCAATGCCGATGGCACCGGCGGCGAAGCCCCAGGCCAGTACCTGCCGTGGCGAACGGCGCCGCAGCATGCGCTCGGCAATACGGATGCCGAAGGTGCAGACCAATGTCGGCAGCAGGAAGGCCATGCCGGCCTGCAGCGGGCTCCAGCCGTAGCCATCCTGGAAGTAGAGCGCCAGGAAGTAGTACTGCACGCCATAGCTGCTCATGAAGGCGAAGGTCAGGCCGAGTGCCGCGCGCAGGCCCGGCAGGCGCAACAGCGAGAACTGCATCAGCGGGTCACGGCTGCGCTTTTCGATCTGCACGAACACCGTCAGCAGTACCGCTGAAAGCAGCAGGCAGATGAGCGTGGCCGGTGCAGTCCAGCCCCACTCCGGCCCTTGCACCAGGGTGGTGACCAGCAGGCTGCCGCCAGCGGTGACGGTGAGGCAACCGGCCAGGTCGAAGGAGCGGCCGCGCACCTGCGGACCATCGGCCGGTAACCACGCACCAGCAGCGACCGCACATGCGGCGGCCAGCGGCACGATGACCGCCAGCACCGCCGGCCAGCCGAACGCCTGGGTCAGCACGCCACCGAGCAGCGTGCCCAGCGCCAGGCCCACTGCGCTGGCCATGCTCCAGATCGCCAGCGCGCGGTTGCGCACCGGACCTTCCGCGTACAGCGTGTTGATCAGCGCCAGCGTGGCCGGGAACAGCAGCGCCGCACCGACGCCCTGTGCCGCGCGCGCGATGATCAGCAGGGTGGCATTCGGCGCCAGCGCGCCGAGCAGCGAGGCCAGTGCGAACAGCAGCATGCCCAGCCGGTAGAAGCGGCGGCGGCCAATCAGGTCGGCGGCACGGCCACCCAGCAGCAGGCTGCCGCCGAAGGCGACGGTGTAGGCACTGACCACCCATTGCAGCTGCTGCGCATTGATCTGCAGCGCACGGCCCATGTCATGCAGGGCGACGAAGATGATGGTGGCGTCCAGGGCGATGATCAGCTGTGCGGTGGCCAGCAGGGTCAGCGCCCAGCGCGGGTATTTGAGGGGAGGCATCGGCGGTCTGGATCGGTGGGGAGCGCAGTCTCATTGATGCGACCGAATCAATAAACCCCCTACCCACCATTTCTGTCATGATTTTCCGCATGAATGGAGCCTCGATGGACCTCAACGCAGTGCGCATGCTGGTACAGGTGGCCGAAGCGCGCAGTTTCACCGTGGCCGCCGGCCAGCTCGGCCTGAGCCAGTCCGGCCTGTCGCGCGCGATCGGGCGGCTGGAGGCCACGCTGGGGGTGAAGCTGCTGCAGCGGAACACCCGCAACGTGGCGCTGACCCCGGATGGCCGCCAGTTCGTGGAACAGGTGATGCCGCTGCTGGCTGGCCTGGACGATGCCGAGCGGCAGCTGGCCGACCGCCCCTGCACGCCCTCGGGCACGTTGAAGATCAGCGCACCATCGATGTTCGGGCGCAAGGTGCTGGTACCGATGCTGGCACCGTTGCTGCAACAGCATCCGCAGCTGCAGGTGGAAGCGGTGCTCAGCGACCGCCTGGTCGATCTGGTCGAGGAAGGCTTCGATGCCGCGCTGCGCACCGGCGTCATCGCTGACCAGCGCATCGTCGCACGGCCATTGCGGCCGCTGCGCTGGGTGACGGTGGCCAGCCCTGCCTATCTGGCCCGCTGTGGCGCACCGGACGACGTGGCCGCGCTGCAGGATCACGCCTGCCTGGCGGTGCGCAACCTGCGCAGTGGCCGGCTGGTGGACTGGCAGTTCCTGCAGGACGGGCAACTGCGCGAGGTCACCCCGCCTACGCGGATGGTGTTCGACAGCGGCGATCCACTGGTGGAAGCGGCCATCGCCGGCATCGGCATCGTGCAGGTAATGGATTTCGCCGTGGCCGACGCGCTGGCCGATGGCCGCCTGCAGCGCGTGCTGCAGCCCTTCGAAGGCCGCAGCCGCGAACTGTCGTTGATCTACCCGCCGTCGCGCCAGCATTCGCCGAAGCTGCAGGTACTGGCCGACGCGTTGCTGGCCGGGCAGTGGTAGCGCCGGCCGCTGGCCGGCGTCTGCGCGCATCCAACCGTTTCCGGGTTGCCGGCCWGCGGCCGGCACTACCGGGCTGCGGTAGATCCACGCCATGCGTGGATGAGAGCGTCATTGCAATGCCGCCGGGCATGGCCCGGCGCTACCGGCGAGGCGTTGCCGGTCAGCGGCCGGCACTACCGATCAGGCGAAGCTATCGGTGGCACGCACCAGCGCGTCCACGTTCTCGGCCTCGAACGCCGAGTGGCCCGAGGCCGGGGTGATTTCCAGCTTCGCCTTCGGCCACACCTTGGTCAGGTCCCAGGCATTGGCCAGCGGGCAGACCACGTCGTAGCGGCCGTGCACGATCACGCCCGGAATGTCGGCGATACGGTGTGCGTCACGCAGCAGCTGGTCTTCCACCTCGAAGAAGCCACCGTTGACGAAGTAATGGTTCTCGATGCGGGCAAACGCCAGCGCGAAGTGCGGATCTTCGTGGCTGTTGATGAAGTCGTCGTCCACGTGCAGGAAGCTGGTCGCGCCTTCCCACACCGCCCAGGCCTTGGCCGCTTCCAGGCGGGTGGTTTCGTCTTCGCTGGTCAGGCGGCGGTGGAAGGCCGAGATCAGGTCATGACGCTCCACCGACGGGATCGGCTTCAGGTAATGCTCCCAGGCATCCGGGAACAGGCGGTTGGCGCCCTCCTGGTAGAACCATTCCAGTTCCCAGCGGCGCAGCATGAAGATGCCCCGCAGCACCAGTTCGGTCACGCGCTGCGGGTGGGTTTCGGCATAGGCCAGCGCCAGGGTCGAACCCCAGCTGCCGCCGAACACCTGCCAGCGATCCACCTTCAGGTGCTCGCGCAGTTTTTCGATATCGGCGACGAGATCCCAGGTGGTGTTGTCCACCAGGTCCGCGTGCGGGGTGGAACGGCCGGCACCGCGCTGGTCGAACAGGATGATGCGGTACTTGGACGGGTCGTGGAACTGGCGCATCTTGTCGCTGCAGCCGCCGCCCGGGCCACCGTGCAGCATCACCACCGGCTTGCCGTCCGGGTTGCCGCACTGTTCGAAGTACAGCGTGTGGCGGTCGTCGACCTTCAGGGTGCCGACGTCGTAGGGGGTGATGGCGGGGTACAGCGTACGCATGCTTGCAGCTCCAGGGTGATGCCCTGCCGGGGCAGGAGAACCTCCATTCTAGGCCGGACGCCGGCCCAGGGTGATGCGGTCGCGCTGCTCCAGATCCTGCACGGTCTGCACCTCGGCAAAACCCGCCGCGTCGAACAGTGCGCGGATCGCCTTGCCCTGGTCCCAACCATGCTCGATCAGCAACCAGCCGCCGGGCAGCAGGTGGGCCTGGCCACCGTCGACGATGCGGCGGATGTCATCCAGGCCATCCACGCCGGAGGCCAGCGCGGTAGCCGGTTCAAAACGCAGGTCGCCCTGTTCCAGGTGCGGATCGTCGCTGGCGATGTACGGCGGGTTGCTGGCAATCAGGTCGAGCCGCGCGCCCTGCAGCGGCGCGTACCAGTCGTGGTCACCATGGGCGAAGCGCACGTTGCGCAGTTCATGGCGGGCGGCGTTACGCGCGGCCACGGCCAACGCGCCCGGGCTGGCATCGGTGGCCAGCACCTGGGCCTGCGGCCGCTCGCTGGCCAGCGCCAGCGCGATCGCACCGCTGCCGGTGCCCAGGTCGGCCAGCTGCAGGTCGCGGTCCGGCGGCAGGCGCTCCAACGCCAGCTCGACCAGCAGTTCGGTTTCCGGGCGCGGAATCAGCGTGGCTGGATCGACTTCCAGGTCCAGCGTCCAGAAACCGCGGCGGCCGGTCAGGTAGGCCACCGGCTCGCCGGCCACGCGGCGGGCCAGCAACGCCTCGAAGGCGGCCTGGTCATTGGCGGCCAGCGGATCGGTGGCGTGCGCGAACAGCCAGCTGCGCGGGCGCTCCAGCACATGCAGCAGCAGCAGTTCGGCCTCATGGCGGGCTTCAACGCCGCCGAGTCGGGCGCTGGCATTGGCCACCACCTGGCGCAGGGAGGGTTCGGTTTTGACAGACATTCCGCAATTGTAGAGCCGAGCCCATGCTCGGCTGTTCCAGAAGCAGCCGAGCATGGGCTCGGCGCTACAAAAGCTGCAATCCGTTCAGGTTCTGGCGGAAGGAATAAGGAGGGGCTATCGGCCACATTCTGCGCCTCCGGGAGCTTTCCCTTGTCACACAGGCAGTTGCAGGATGAGGGCGGCAAGGTTCAGTGCCGGCTCATGGGCTTTTGATAGACTCCATCTATCAAATAGATGCAATCAATGGATTGTTCTTATCGCGAGCGAATCGGTAACCTAGGTCCTGTCGATTCACCCACTCCCCTTCACCAGAGGAAAAACGATGTCCCTGATCAACACCCAGATCCAGCCGTTCGAAGCCAACGCTTACCACAATGGCGAGTTCATCAAGGTTTCCGACAACAGCCTGAAGGGCCAGTGGTCCGTCCTGATCTTCATGCCGGCCGCCTTCACCTTCAACTGCCCGACCGAGATCGAAGACGCCGCTGACCACTACGCCGAGTTCAAGAAGGCCGGCGCCGAGGTCTACATCGTCACCACCGACACCCACTTCTCGCACAAGGTGTGGCACGAAACCTCGCCGGCCGTCGGCAAGGCCCAGTTCCCGCTGGTCGGCGACCCGACCCACCAGCTGACCCGCGCCTTCGGCGTGCACATTGAAGAAGAAGGCCTGGCCCTGCGCGGCACCTTCATCATCAACCCGGAAGGCGTGATCAAGACCCTGGAGATCCACTCCAACGAGATCGCCCGTGACGTCGCCGAGACCCTGCGCAAGCTGAAGGCTGCCCAGTTCACCGCCGCCAACCCGAACCAGGTCTGCCCGGCCAAGTGGAAGGAAGGCGAGAAGACCCTGACCCCGTCGCTGGACCTGGTCGGCAAGATCTAAGGCATTACCGGCCTGCCGTGGCCCCACGCCACGGCGCGCCCTTCATCCCCGTGCCGGTCCCCCCGCCGGCGTGGGGGTGAACCCAAGATAGCCAACGCACGCCAGCCTTGGCCAGCCAGCCCCTTCCACGGTCGCTGTCTTGGGTTCACCCCTACCCCCTGCTGGTCCGCTACCTTCTACAGCGGTGCCACGCCCCCTGTTTGCCTGAAGCCAGGAGAAGACCCGATGTTGGACGCCAACCTGCAGTCGCAGCTGAAGACCTATCTGGAGCGCGTGACCCGCCCGATCCAGATCACCGCGCACGCCGACGACGGCGCCAAGTCGCAGGAAATGCTGGAACTGCTGCAGACCCTGGAAAGCCTGTCGGACAAGATCTCGCTGCAGGTGCTGCGCGATGGCCAGGGCCGTGTGCCGTCCTTCGACCTGGGCACCCCGGGCCAGGACATCCACCTGACCTTCGCCGGCCTGCCGATGGGCCACGAGTTCACCTCGCTGGTGCTGGCGCTGCTGCAGGTCGGCGGCCACCCGTCCAAGGCCACCGCCGAGCTGATCGAGCAGGTGCAGAACCTGGAAGGCGACTACAGGTTCGAAACCTACTTCTCGTTGTCCTGCCAGAACTGCCCGGACGTGGTGCAGGCGCTGAACCTGGCCGCGGTGCTCAACCCGCGCATCCAGCACGTGGCCATCGACGGCGCCCTGTTCCAGGACGAAGTCGAGAAGCGCGAGATCATGTCGGTGCCGACCGTGTACCTCAACGGTGAAGTGTTCGACCAGGGCCGCATGACCCTCGAGCAGATCGTGGCCAAGCTGGATACCAATGCCAGCAAGCGCGATGCCGAGAAGATCGCCGCCAAGGATGCCTTCGACGTGCTGGTGGTGGGCGGTGGCCCGGCCGGCGCTGCAGCGGCGATCTACGCCGCGCGCAAGGGTATCCGTACCGGCATCGCTGCCGAGCGTTTCGGTGGCCAGGTGCTGGACACCATGGCGATCGAGAACTTCATTTCGGTGAAGGAGACCGAAGGCCCGAAGCTGGCCACGGCGCTGGAACAGCACGTGCGCGAGTACGAGGTGGACATCATGAATCTGCAGCGCGCCAGCGCGCTGGTGCCGGCCGGTGAAGACGGCCTGGTGCAGGTGCAGCTGGAGAACGGCGCGGTACTGAAGTCGCGTTCGGTGATCCTGTCCACCGGCGCGCGCTGGCGGCAGATGAACGTGCAGGGCGAAGACCAGTACCGTAACAAGGGCGTGGCCTACTGCCCGCACTGCGATGGCCCGCTGTTCAAGGGCAAGCGCGTGGCGGTGATCGGCGGCGGCAACTCCGGTGTGGAAGCGGCCATCGACCTGGCTGGCATCGTGTCGCATGTGACCCTGCTGGAATTCGATTCCAGCCTGCGCGCCGATGAAGTGCTGCAGAAGAAGCTGCGCAGCCTGGGCAATGTCACCGTGCTGACCAGCGCGCAGACCACCGAGGTACTGGGCGACGGCAGCCGCGTCACCGGCCTGGTCTACAAGGACCGCGTCGGCGGCGACGCCCACCGCGTGGAGCTGGAAGGCATCTTCGTGCAGATCGGCCTGCTGCCGAACACCGAATGGCTGAAGGACACCGTGGCGCTGTCGCCGCGTGGCGAGATCGTCATCGACGACCGTGGCCAGACCAACCTGCCGGGTGTGTTCGCCGCCGGCGATTGCACGACAGTACCCTACAAGCAGATCATCATTGCCATGGGCGCCGGCTCGACCGCCGCACTGAGCGCGTTCGACCACCTGATCCGCTCCTCGGTGAGCAACAGCAGCGGTGCCGTTGCTGAAGCAGCCTGATCCACCGTTCCCAGATCACCGGGAACTTTGTCTGCCTGTCGGGTAACCACGCCGTCAGCTGGTCCGTTACCCTTGGGGTGTAAGGATGAACCTACGTGATCTGAAGTACCTGGTAGCCTTGGCCGACCACAAGCATTTCGGCCGGGCTGCTGCCTCCTGCTTCGTCAGCCAGCCCACGCTGTCGACGCAGATCCGGAAGCTGGAAGAAGAACTGGGCCTGCCGCTGGTGGAACGCGCACCACGCAAGGTGATGCTGACCCCGGCCGGGCAGGAAGCGGCGGCACGGGCGCGGGTGATCGTGTCCGAAGTGGAACAGCTGAAGGAAGCGGCGCGACGCAGCCGCGACCCAGAAGCCGGTACGGTGCGCCTGGGGATCTTCCCGACCCTGGGGCCCTACCTGTTGCCGCATGTGATCCCGCGCATCCGCGAGCGCTTCCCGGAGCTGGAACTGCTGCTGGTCGAGGAAAAGAGCGACGTGCTGCTGGATCGCCTGCGCGAAGGCAAGCTCGACGCCGCGCTGCTGGCCCTGCCGGTGATCGACGACCAGCTGCATGCCGAATTCCTGTTCGAGGAACCGTTCCTGCTGGCCGTGTCCGGGCGCCACCCGCTGGCCCGCCGCGAGCACCTGGATGTGCAGGAACTGGCCACGCAGAAGCTGCTGCTGCTGGAAGATGGCCATTGCCTGCGCGACCAGGCGCTGGAAGTGTGCCGCCTGTTCGGCGCCAACGAGAAGTCCGAGTTCCGCGCCACCAGCCTGGAGACGCTGCGGCAGATGGTTGCCGCCGACGTCGGCATCACCCTGCTGCCCAGCCTGTCGGTGCAGCCGCCGGTGCCGCGCTCGAACAACATCCGCCTGCTCGACTTCACCGGCGAGGGCCGCCCCAGCCGCCGCATCGCCATGATCTGGCGCCGCAGCTCGGCCATGAACGACTTCCTGATGGAACTGGCCGACCAGTTCAAGCGCCTGCCGCAGGCGCTGTTCACCCTTGATGCGGTGAATGCCACCAGCGAAGCGACCGCTCTGCCCGGCCCCGCGCTGAACGGCTGATCCCCCGCAGCATCGGCCCGGAATCGGCAGGAGTCGATTCCGGCCGCATTTGTCCCCACAATACAGACAGGCGGCGCCAGCAGGTGCCGCCTTTTGCATGGCTTTCAACCAAGGAGCTTCACCATGAACACCGCCAGCGGCCTGCCGCCGTCGATCACCGTTTCTACCTTCGACATGGACCGCCTGGACGCCATGCTCGAATCCCCTGCGCTGAGCCAGACGCCTGCCGCGCTCGCGCTTGCTGAAGAACTCAACCGGGCCACCGTGCTGGCACCGGACCAGATTCCCGAAGGCATCGTCATGATGCATTCGCGCGTGGAGTGCGAAGATGAGGTGTCGGGCGAGAAGCACGTCCTGACCCTGGTCTTCCCCCGCGAAGCCAACGTCGACGAAGGCAAGGTGTCCGTGCTGGCCCCGGTCGGCAGTGCCCTGCTCGGCCTGGCCATCGGCCAGAGCATCGACTGGAACGCGCCCGGCGGCCGCAAGCTGCGCCTGCGCGTGACCGCGGTCCATAACGACCGCCCCTGATTACCGCTGCGCACCGCGCGCGATTCGATCCCCCTGCACCAGGAGCCGTAATGAGTACCCCGTCCAAACTGTCCCAGCTGCGCGAACTGTCCGTGGTCGTTGCCGATACCGGTGACTACGACGCCATCAAGCGCCTGCAGCCGGTGGACTGCACCACCAACCCGACCCTGGTGAAGAAGGCGCTGGACCTGCCGGTCTACGCCGAGCTGATCGAACGCGAACTGGCCTGGGGCCGGCAGCAGACGGGCGACCGCGAAGCCGTGGTGCACGCCGTGGCCGACCGCCTGACCATCGGGGTTGGCGCGCTGCTGAGCACGCTGGTGCCGGGCCGCGTATCCACCGAAGTGGACGCCGACCAGGCCCACGACACCGCCGCCACCGTGGCCAAGGCCCGCCAGTTCATCCAGATGTACGCCGATGCCGGCGTGCCGCGCGAGAAGATCCTGATCAAGATCGCCGCGACCTGGGAGGGCGTGGAAGCGGCGCGCATCCTGCAGGCCGAAGGCATCGACTGCAACCTGACCCTGATCTTCAACCCGACCCAGGCACTGGCCTGCAGCGAAGCCGGCGCGTTCCTGATCTCGCCGTTCGTCGGCCGCATCCTCGACTGGTACGTGGCCAACGGCCAGACCCCGGCCAGCATCGACGAAGACCCGGGCGTGAAGTTCGTGCGCGGCGTGTACGCCGAGTTCAAGCGCCGCGGTTCGCCAACCGTGGTGATGGGTGCCTCGTTCCGTTCGACCGCGCAGATCGAAGCGCTGGCCGGTTGCGACCGCCTGACGATTTCGCCGGACCTGCTGGAGAAGCTGGACGCCGACCACGGCGAGCTGCCGCGCAAGCTGGTGGCCGGTGCGGCTGATGGCGCGGTGGTGACCCCGATCGATGCCGCGACGTTCGCCGCCGACCTGGCCGCCGATCCGATGGCGACCGAGAAGCTGGCGACCGGCATCGATGCGTTTGCCAAGGATCTGCAGGCGCTGCGCGAGCGGATTCGCTCGGAACTGTGAGGATTCCGGCCAACGGCTGAGCCCCTCGTGGCGGGTCGCTCGGTTCGGTAGAGTCGACTGTTAGTTGTGACTTCCCGGTAGGTTGTTCACCCGGGGCATCTGAGGAGAATGGTGGTTACCACACCAAACCTTTCGCCCCAGA
>NZ_RAVT01000067.1 GCF_013464915.1 Stenotrophomonas maltophilia | reverse complement strand
CCGCCCACGTCATTACTGCGGCAGCACTTCCAGCGTGGCTACGTAGCTCAGGCGACGCTTCGCGGCCTGCTTCACCGAGGTCTTGTTGTCCTCAGTGCCGGTTTCCAGCCAGTACATGCCGGCTTCCGGCCAGGTCACCTTGATCTCGCCCTTGGCATCGCTGGTCAGCTTCAGCTCGTCCTGCGCGTTGCGGTAGCGGGTGGCGCCACGCACGATCTCGAATTCGAGGCCGGCGGTCGGCTTGCCGTCAACCAGTACGCGGAAGGTGGCTTCCTCGCCGGCGAACAGGTCGTTCGGGTGGCCGACGGCGACCAGCTCGATGCCACGGTTGGTCGGCTTCAGCGCAGTATCGTTCGGCGCGCCGTTGGTGACGAAGGTCTCCACGCGGCCGACCGACTGGCTCACTTCCAGCTTCTTCGCATCCTTGGGCAGTTCGCCGAAGGTGGCGGCGGTACCACGCCAGCGCTTGCGCTCGCCGTTCTGTTCGTAGGTGGCGAACAGCCCGTCGTTGACCGAGGCGATGCGGTAGGTGCCCGCCTGCTTCAGTTCGATGTCGAACACGCTGCGGTACTTGCCGGTGGACGCGTTCTGCGGCTGCACGGTGCTGCCGTCGGGCGCGGTGATCACCAGCGACTCCAGGCGCAGCGGCACGTGGTTGAAATAGAACAGGTCGTTGGAGACCGCACCGTCGACGGTGATCCACGGCGCATTGCCGGCGATCACGGTCTGCGAGGGCAGCAGCCAGGCCTTGTGGGCCAGGGCGGAGAAGGGAAGGGCAGCGGCCAGGGCGGCGGCGAGGACGAGCGTGCGCTTCATGCGGAAGACTCCAGGAGTGGTGGTGGGTGGGGTCAGAGCCCTTTCCGCTGGAAAGGGATCCGACCCCGGTCAGGCGGTCAGGGTTTGACGGCGAGGGTGACCTGGCCCAGTTCGGTGGCGCCCTGCGCCTTGCCGTTCTGCGCGGCGGTGGCCGGCCAGGTGAAGGGGATCTTCAGCAGTTCGCGGCCGCCGACTTCGCGCACCGCCTCCACCACCAGCGTGTAGTTGCCCGGGGCCAGCTGCTTCAGTGCCGGCTGCTTGTCGTTGAACGACAGCGCGTGCTTGCCGGCCGGACGGGTCGGACCGGTCACGCCATCCACCGGCACCTGCAGGGTGCGGCCGCTCTTGCGCCACCACTGGCGCAGGTCGGGCAGCCACTTGGTGCCGTGGCCTTCGCTGTTGCTGGTCTGCTGGTACCAGACCGACAGGTTGGCCGCGACCTTCTGGTCGGCGCCCTCCAGCCACACGGCCACATACGGGCGGTGGTATTCGGCCACGTTGAGCTTGGGCACTTCGACGTTGATGTCGAGGGTGGTGGCATAGGCCGGCGAGGTGGCCAGCAGGCCGCTGAGGGCGATGGTCAGGGTGACGCGCATGGGGCGGCTCCGGAAACGGGGAAAAGTCAGTGGATCAGCAGCAGGGCGATCAGCAGCGGGATCATCAGGCCGAGGCCGACCAGCGGCCAGGTCATGCGCCGCTGCCGCGCATGCAGGTGCAGCAGGAACAGGCCGGTGATGCAGAACACCAGGCAGGCCACGGCGAACAGGTCCAGGAACCAGCCCCATGCCGGGCCGGCATTGCGGCCCTTGTGCAGGTCGTTGAGGTAGGAGACCGCGCCGCGCGAGGTTGATTCGTACTCCACCGCGCCGGTCTCGCGATCGATGCTCAGCCAGGCGTCGCCGCCGGGGCGCGGCAGTGACAGGTAGATCTCCTCGGCCGACCACTCGGCCGGGCGGCCGCCGATGGCGATGCCCAGCTGCGTATCCAGCCATTGCCGGGCCGGGCGCGGGATCGGCGCATTGCCGTCTTCGCGCGTGCCGAGCTGGCCGAGCAGATCGGCCGGCAGTTCCAGGTGCTGGTTCTGCACCTGCGGCTTGGCCTCGATCTTCGCTGCATGGTTGAGGGTCAGGCCGGTCACCGCGAACAGCAGCATGCCGATCAGGCACACCGCCGAGCTGATCCAGTGCCACTGGTGCAGCGTCCGCAGCCAGAAGCCACGGCTTTGTTGCTGCTGCACGGTGGAAGAGGCAGGACGGCTCACGGCACGGTTCGAGGCGGACGGGGACTGCCCATTACATCATTGATGAGAATAGCTCGCAATTGCGTGTCGTTCTGTATCCCGGAGGGGGCCTTGCCGGTTGCCGGCCAGCGGCCGGCACTACCGCAGGATCGGTAGATCCACGCCATGCGTGGATGAAGCGGTGCCGACCAAGGTCGGCACCCACCAGGGCAGGGCAATGCCGGCCAGCGGCCGGCACTACCGCTATCGCGGATCGGTAGATCCACGCCAYGCGTGGATGGAGCGGTGCCGACCAAGGTCTGCACGCACCAGGGCAGGGCAATGCCGGCCAGCGGCCGGCACTACCGCTATCGCGGATCGGTAGATCCACGCCACGCATGGATGGAGCGGTGCCGACCAAGGTCGGCACGCACCAGGGCAGGGCGCAGAGATCAGAATTTCGCGTTCAACGAAATCCAGTAGCTGCGACGCTGGTCCTTGGTCGCATAGTCGTCCACGCAGTTGAACTCGCTCTGGCTGATCAGCAGGCACGACTGCGAGACGAAGTTCTTGTCGAACAGGTTGTTGACCCGCGCGTTCACTGTCAGCCACGGCGTGGCCTTCCAGCTGCCACCCAGGTGGAAGATGGTGTAGTCCTCGTAGTAACGGGTGTGGCTGGCGCCGTTGGCGTCGAGCAGCGTGTCGCGGTAGCGGTCGTAGCGGCCCTCGCCGATCAGCGACAGGCTGATGGCCTCGTTGAGCTGCCAGTTCAGGCTGGCATTGGCCATGTGCTTGGCCGGGGTGGTGCCGGTGATCGGCAGCCCCTTCTGTGGGCCGCTGGTCTGCTCGCTCTTGGTCCAGGTGTAGTTGCCGCGCAGCTGCAGGGTGTCGAGCAGGTCGACGTGGCCGGCCAGTTCCGCGCCGCGGGTTTCGGCCTTGTCGATGTTCACGCTCTGGGTGAAGGTGCTGTAGCCCAGTGCGGCCCAGCCCGGCCCGATGTCCACGCAGTAGCCGCTGCCGGCCGGCGCCACTTCGCAGTTCGGGAAGGTGCCGCCGCTGGCGATCTTGTCCTCGAACTTGTTGATGAAGCCGGTGACGTTGAAACCCCAGCGCTGGCCTTCGTAGTAGGCGGCCAGCTCGTAGTTGGTACTGGTTTCCGGCTTCAGGTTCGGCGAGCCCACCAGCGGCAGCACGCCCTGGCCACCAAAGCCGGTGATGCCCGGGAACAGCTGGTCCGGACGCGGGGTCTTGTAGCCGGTGCTGACGCCACCCTTGAAGGTCCAGGCATCGCTGGCATTCCACACCAGGTAGCCGCGCGGGCTGAGATGGCTGCCGAAGATGTTGTGGTCGTCGTAGCGCAGGCCGAAGGTGGCAGTCAGGGTGTCGGTCAACGCCCAGTTGTCCTCGGCGAACAGCGCCCACATGCGGTGCTTCTGCTTGGTGTTGCTGCGGTAGCCGGCGCCGTCCATGCCGAACACGCCGTCGATCATGTCGGTGTCGTTGTACTGGCCACCGACAGTGAGCTTGTGCGCGCCGAAGTCCAGATCCAGCATCGTGTCGAGCACGTAGCCTTCCAGTTCCATGGTGCGCAGCGGACGCGGCAGGAACGCCTGCAGTCGCGCCATTTCGCTGGGATTGAGTGCGGCCAGCGCATTGCCACGGCCGGCCGCGCAGTTGTTGGCCGCCCCGGTACGACGGCACACGTCGTTCCACAGCGTCTGCAGGTTGGCACGCTCGTCCAGGGTCAACGGCAGCGAGCGGCCGAGGTTGCTGCTCTTGCTGTGGGTCAGCGAGGTCTGCCAGGTGCCGAAGCTGTAGCGGCCCTGGTGGGTCAGCGACAGCTGGTCGCGCTCGTAGCGCTGGTAGGCGGTGTAGCCCACGCGCGGCTGCACCACGCGGCGGGTGACCGTGCCGCTGCCGTTCGGGTTCGGAATGACCGCGTTGCCGACGCGCCACAGGCTGGCCAGGCTGTCCAGGGTGCCGGTCTGGCCCTCGCTGTTGTCGTACTTCTGCCGCGACACGTCGTAGTCCAGCCACAGTTCGTGGTCATCGTTGACGCGGAAGTCCAGTCGCACACCGGTGTTCCAGTTGGTGTTGGCCACCGACTTGCCACCGCCACCGAAGCCGATGCTGCGCTCCCACAGCGTGCCGTCGGGAAGGGTCAGTGCATCCCATTCCGGGTTCGATGCCTTGGCATCGTAGTAGCTGCCGCGCACGGCGAGGCTGAGGCGATCCTTCAGCAGCGGGCCGCTGAGGTACAGGTCGGTGGTGCGTGCATCGCCGAACTGGTCGTCCTGCTGCACGGTGAAGCCCTGGGTGAGCGCGCCATGCCAGCTGTCCTGGTTTCGACGGGTGATGATGTTGATCACGCCGCCCATTGCGTCCGAGCCGTACAGCGTGGACATCGGGCCGCGCACCACTTCGATGCGCTCGATCGCATCCAGCGGCGGCAGGTAGGCGAACTGGCCGCCGCCGAAGTTGTTCGGGTACAGCTGGCCGACATTGCTCTGGCGACGGCCGTCGATCAGCACCAGGGTGTATTCGGAGGGCAGGCCGCGCATGGAGATGGTGGCGCGGCCGTTCTTGTCGGTGGCCTCCAGGCCGACGTCGATGCCTTCCACGTCGCGCAGCGCATCGACCAGATTGGTGTACGGGCGCTTGCTCAGTTCCTCGCGGCTGACCACGCTGATGCTGGCGGGTGCATCGACTACCTTCTGCTCAAAGCCGGAGGCGGTGACCACCACCTTGTCCAGCGTCTGCGGAGCACCGGCGATCTCTCCATGGGCGAAAGCAGGGGCCGCCATCGCCGCCAGCACGGCGCTGGTCAGCAGGGGGCGGGACAGGGACGAACGGACACGATGGCGCTGGGCCATGGCAGTTACCTCGAAAGATGCAGGGAGGTGCGATGCCGGGCGCGAAGGGCGCGGCATGCACGGGAAGCCCGGTCAGGGGCGGCAGGGATGAAGCAGGCAGTGGCGTGCGGGCGCGACCGCGCAGGCGGTCACGTCGGGCCGTGGATCAGGCGAGCGGCGGCGCCTGGCCGCGTTGCTGGCGACGCCCGGGCGCGTCGGCCCAGGGCGTGTCCGGAGCGGCCAGCGGCCAGTCCGGGCGCACGCCGGGCATGGCCGGCGTGGCGGGTACGAGTTCAAGTTCGGTGCGCAGCCACTGGCTGGCCAGCAGCAGCGGCGGACGTGCCTTTTCGGCCGCTTTCACCGGGGTGGAGGCACAGCGGCGCAGCTTGGCCGGCGCTTCTTCCTGCAATGGGCCTTCGCCGCCACGTTCTTCCAGCGGCATCTGCACGGTCGTCGCTGTCGCCGGGCGCGGCAGCAGCGGCAGGGTGCCCAGCAGCAACGCCAGCATCGCCACCCACGCCAGCAGGCTGGCCAGCGCGGGACGCTGGCCGCGCATGGCGGTACCCATCTTGCGATGGATCAGTGGGCGAGGGCGGAGCGGGCGCAGCAAGCAGGAATCCCCGGGCGGTCGCCGGCAGCGGCCGGCATCAACGGGGCGTGATTGTAATGAGAGCCGTTAGCTGTTGCAAATGAGAATGATTGCCAAAATGTCCAGGGCCGGCCAGGTGGGGCTCAGACTTCGCTCCAGCGCCGCAGCAGGTTGTGGTACACGCCGGTCAGCTGCAGCACCGCTTCGGCGTCGCCGCCGGTCTGCCGCAGGCGTTCGATCGAGCCGTCCATTTCCCACAGCAGGCGCCGCTGCACGTCGTCGCGGATCATGCTCTGCACCCAGAAGAACGAGGCCACGCGCGCGCCGCGGGTGACCGGATTGACCTTGTGCAGGCTGCTGGACGGATACACGATCAGGTCGCCGGCCGGCAGCTTTACCTCGTGCTCGCCGTAGGTATCGCTGATGATCAGCTCGCCGCCCTCGTACTCGTCCGGATCGGACAGGAACAGGGTGCAGGAGATGTCCGAGCGCAGCTGCTCGCCGTTGGCCAGGTTCATCACCGCGCCGTCGACATGGAAACCGTAGGTGCCGCCGCCGCTGTAGCGGTTGAAGCGTGGCGGCAGGTACTTCAGCGGCAGCGCCGCGCTGAAGAACAGCGGATGCCGGGCCAGCGCAACGAGGATGGTTTCGCCCAGTTCGCGGCGCAACGGCGATGCCTCGGGCAGCTGCTGGTTGTGCTTGGCCTGCGCGCCCAGATGGCCGACGGTCTCGCGGCCATCGGTCCAGTCGGCGGCGTCGAGGCGGCAGCGGAAATCGGCCACCTGGTCGGCGCTGAGGATATCGGGGATGTGCAGCAGCATGCGGAACTCCTCAGAGGGACGGCGGTGCGACCAGGGCACGCACTTGTGGATGCGGTGACGCGGCCAGTTCCGGCACGATGTGTGCCATGAACGCCGGGCTGCCGTGGGCCAACGCCAGTCGCAGCCAGTGCACCGCCTGTTCGATCTGGCCAGCCTGCAGCAGGATCGAGGCGTAGTTGGCCTGGCCGCGGAAATCGCCGGTCTCGGCGGCGCGCCGGTACCAGTCCAGCGCGGCCCGCGGATCGCGCTCGATCTCCAGGCCGTCCTCGAGATGGCGGGCCAGCAGGTTCATCGATTTGGCGTGGCCCAGGTGCGCGGCGCGGGTGTACAGCGCCAGCGCCTGCGCGCGGTCCTGCGGTACACCGCGGCCGGTGGCCAGCAGATTGGCCAGGTTGTACAGGCCCCAGTCCAGGCCGGTATCGGCCGCGCGCCGGTACCACACCGCGGCCAGCGTCGGGTCGGGCACGGTGCCCTGGCCCAGCTCATGGCAGCGGCCGAGCATGTTCATCGCCATCGGTGCGCCGTTGTTGGCGGCGGTTTCGTACCAGAGGAGCGCGGCAGGGGCATCCTGCGCGGTGCCTTTGCCTTCCATGTGCATCTGCGCGAGCAGCAGTTGTGCATCGACCTGTCCGGCCTGCGCAGCGTCGCGCACGCGCGCGAAGGCAGCCTGCGGGTCGTGCTGCAGCAGCTCGGCCAGGGCGTCGCTGTCGATGGGGGTATGGGTCGCCATGGAGTGAGTATCGCCGGAAACAAAAACGGCGGCAGGAGAGCCTGCCGCCGTGGTGGAGCGAAGTTACATCAGAACTTCACGTTCAGCGCCAGGGTGGCCGAGCGGCCCGGGGCGATGCTCGCGTAGTGCGAGGCATAGGCCTTGGTGAAGTAGGTCTTGTCGGTCAGGTTCTGCACGTTCAGCTGCAGGCTGATGTTGTCCTGGATCGCGTAGCTGGCCATCGCATCGAAGCGGGTGTAGCTCGGGATCCACTTGGTGTTGGCAACGTCACCGTACTGCTTGTCCGAGTAGAACGCACCGGCGCCGATGGTCAGGCCGATCGGGAAGCGGTAGGTCGTCCACAGGTTGGCGCTGTGCTTGGCGGTGTTCGGGAACTCGTTGCCGTTGTTCGGCGACGGCACGTAGACGTTGGACGGGCAGGTGCGGCCCGACACGGCGCAGACGAAGCCGTTGTCCTTCAGTTCCGAATCCAGGTAGGTGTAGCCGCCGTACAGGCTCCAGGCATCGGTCAGCTGGCCATTGAAGCCCAGTTCGAAGCCGTTGATTTCCTTCTTGCCGGCATTCTGGCTGGTGCCGTTGTCGATGGTCACGCGTGCGTTGTTCATCACGGTGTGGAAGATCGCCGCGGTCAGGTTCAGGCGGTTGTCCAGCAGGTCCCACTTGGTACCCAGTTCGAGGTTCTTGGTGTCCTGCGGCTTGAGGTCGGCCACGGCGGCGCTCAGGCCGTCCGAACCGTCACCACCGTCCATGCCCGGCGGGGTCGAGGAGGTGCCCCACGACAGGTAGATGCTGCCATTGGCGGCCGGCTTGAACACCACGCCGGCCTGGTAGTTCAGGAAGTCGTTGTCGTTGCGCAGGCGGGTCGGCGCCGCGTTGAGCACCGGGGTGGTCAGCGTGGTGCTGTAATCGTCATAACGCAGGCCGACGTTGAAGCTCCACTGTGCATTGAGCTCGATGGTGTCGAACAGATAGGCGGACTTGGTCTTGGTGCGCTGTTCAACGTCCAGTGCTTTGTTGCTGCGATAGACGATCTGACCGGCAGCCCACGGATCGTTCGGATTCGGATTGGCGAAGTCGGTGCAGTTGTAGTTGGTGGCGGCGCCGGACACCCGGCACACGGAGCTGTTGGCGGCGGTTTCCAGCGGATTGGCGGTGCCCGGCGTCATCAGGTAGCTGCCGCGGGTCATTTTCTCGTCGCTGTACTCCACGCCAGCGCTGTAGCTGTGCTTGAGCACGCCGGTCTGGAAGGCGCCGGTCAGGCCCAGCTGGTCGGCGAAGCTCTTGACGTCGACGGCGCGGCTGTTGGTCCGGCGCCACAAGGTGCCGTAATTGTTCGGGTTGCCCTTGCTGTCGTCCGGCTGGGTCCAAAGGTAGTCGTTGCTGGTGTTGCCCAGGCGCGCGATGTTGCGCAGCTTGTGGCCGCCGAAGTCGTAGCTCGCATCCAGGGTGCTGATGTCGGCGCGGGTGCGCTGGAAGTCGCGGTCGACCAGGCCGTAGTAGTTGTTGCGATCCGGCACCATCGGGCGGCCATCGCCGTTCTTGGCCACGTTCGGGCCGCTGGAGAACGGATTGTTGTAGGGGAAGCCGCCCGCGTCCGGCAGGTCATCGCTCTGCATGTGGTAGTGGCTGGCGATCAGCTGCGCCGGGCCGTTCAGGCCGAATGCGATCGACGGCGCGATGCCCCAGCGGCTGACGTTGGCTGCATCACGGCCGGCGATGTCCGACTCGTGCTTCATCAGGTTCAGGCGGGCGGCGATGCCATCGCCCAGCACGTAGTTGGCATCCACGGTGCCGCGCGCGTAGCTGTCGGTGCCGATGCCCATGCTGGCGCTGGTCTCGTTCTTCAGCTTCGGCGTCTTGCTCACCAGGTTCAGGCTGCCACCACCGGAATCACGGCCACCGTAGGCCGAGCTCGGGCCCTTGACCACTTCCACCTGCTCCAGGTCGAAGATTTCGCGGGTCTGCGAACCGACGTCGCGCAGGCCGTCGACGAAGATGTTGCTCTGCGAATCGAAGCCACGGATGAAGGGGCGGTCGCCGGTCGGGTTGCCGCCTTCGCCGGCACCGAAGGTGATGCCCGGCACCATGCGCAGCGCATCCTGCAGGTTGGTCGCACCGGTTTCGGCGATGAGCTTCTCCGAGACGATCGACACCGACTTCGGGGTGTCCAGCAGTTCAGCGGTGAATTTCGGCGAGGACGGATTGAACCAGCTGCCGCGCACCTGCACCTTGTCCAGGTCGGTGGCCTTGCGGGAGGCAGCGTCAGCGCTGTCGGCAGCCTGTGCGGCCAGCGGCGCGAAGCCGGCGGCCAGGGTGGCGGTGGCGAGCAGGGAAACGCGCGGGGCGTGCTTGCGGGACGTGATGTGGGTCATGGCTTGGGTGGTAGTGGCTGGGATCGGGAAAGGGCGAGGGCCGAAGCGCAGACAGCGCGACGACGCGTGGAAATCTGTTTCTGTAGCGCCGAGCCGATGCTCGGCTGGCAGTGAGCGACTTCAGGCGCACGGCAAAGGCCGCAGGGCGCCTCAGCTGGCGTGCGGTGCGGGCGGAGCGTGGCCGGGGTTCAACCGCAGTGCGGGATCGTGCAGCTGCCAGCGCAGGGCGTCGGAGCGCCACAGCGGGATGTGTGCGACCAGGGTGGCACGCGCGGGGGCCAGGCCGGTGCAGGGTGTACTGCCCTCGCCATCAAGCGGTGGCTCGGGGGCAGGGGCGGCGTGTTGCGGGCATTCGTCGGCCGGCGTTTCCGGCAGCGGCGTGGCCTGCAGCAGATCATCCGCGTGTGCCTGCCAGCCGTGTGCGGCCGGATCGCTGGCACGCCCCTCGTGCAGCGCCGACCAGCCCAGCAGCAGCGTCAGCAGCACGGCCACGAGCAGCGGCCACCCCTGGCGGGCGAGCTGGCACAGCGTGGCGGTGGGCGCGGGCGAAGCCATGGCGCAGGGGCGGAGTCGTTACGAATATGTTACGTAGAATAACATCAACGATAATGATTCGCATGTGCGAGGCGTGGCGGGTCGCCGGGGTGGCCCCGAAGCGGCCTGGGAAGGCCCTCGTGGCCTTCTGGTAGATCCACCCCTTGGGGTGGATGCGCTCTCGCGGGGCGCCCCGTGGCCGGTCCCTCCGGGCCGTGCGCCGCCTCAATCCCGGTCGTCGCGGGTCCAGACCGCGTCGTGTTCCCGCTTCACCGGGAACTTGGGCACCGGGGTATAGGCCGGGGCGCACAGGGCGCGGCCATCGCGCACGTCGAAGCGCGCGCCGTGCAGCACGCACTCCACGCTGCCTTCGGTCGTATTGAACTCGCCGGAGGACAGCTCGAACTCTTCATGCGTGCACTGGTCTTCCAGCGCGTACAGCTCGCCGTCGAGGTTGAACACCACGATCGGCGTGCCGGTCACTTCGTCGAACACGCTCTTCATTTCACCCGGCAGCAGCTCGTTGCCGGCACAGACAAAGGTCCAGGCCTCGCTCACGCGGCGGCTCCGGCCAGCGGCTTTTCCAGGATCTCGAAGCGCAGGTCGTCGCGCTTGGGGATGCCGAAGCGTTCGTCGCCATACGGGAACGGCTTCTTGATGCCGGTGCGGCTGTAGCCGCGGCGCTCGTAGAAGGCGATCAGTTCGTCGCGCACGTCGATCACCGTCATCTGCATCACCGGCACGTTCCATTCGCGCGAGGCATGCGCTTCGGCAGCCTCCATCATCTGCTTGCCGACGCCACCGCCCTGCTGGGCCGGGTCGACCGAGAACATGCCGAAGTAGCCCTTGCCGTCGACATCGGCGACGTGGGCGCAGGCCACCAGTTGGCCCTCGCGTTCGGCCAGCAGGATGGTCGAGCGCGGGCGGTCGAGGTCGCCCTGGATGCCTTCGGCGTCGATGCGGGCGCCGTCCAGCAGGTCGGCTTCGGTGGTCCAGCCGACGCGGCTGGCGTCGCCGCGGTAGGCCGAGGTGACCAGGGTGATCAGGGCGGGGATGTCGGCCGGCGTGGCGGCACGGAAGGTCAGGGTGCTCATGTGGCCCATTCTAGGTGGGGTGGGGGCGGGCGCAAATGGGGAGGGTCTTCCACAACTCTTGCAACCGCTATGCTCGCGCTTCATCAAATGCCAGGCGGAGCGGTGAGGTGGATACTTCGAAGGGAATCGTGCTGGCAGCGACGGCCATGCTTGTAGCGCTTCTGACCTGCCTGCCGGTGCCGCGAAATGGCGGCGGCATTGCGCCCAACGGCCTGGGGTGCCCCGGTTTCAGTCCATCCCGTGCGTTGCCGGTCACGCTGGAGGCGTTGCGCGCCGATCCGATGCGCTATCACGGGCGACTGGTGCGCGTGCGAGGGGTCTACGTCGACCGCCTTGAAATGTCTGCGCTGCATCCGGGGCCGCCGGTACAGGACCCGTGGGCGGCGGCCGGCGTGTGGGTGAACGGCATCCCCATCCTGGTGCTGCCGCCGGAGCAGGCGGTTGAACTCACCGGAATCGTCTCTGCCGGTCGTTCCGGAGCCCCGTTCGGCAAGGGGCATCTTGGGCAATGGCCTGCGGAGCTCTGCGTGTCTTCGATCCTGCCCTTGGCCGCGCCATGAAGAACGCCGCGGTTTCCCGCGGCGTTCTCGATGCTTCCGGCTGCCTTTCGGCTCTCACCCCAACAGCTTGCGTACCTTGGTCAGCGCGGTCATGAAGCGCTCGATCTCGGCGTGGGTGTTGTAGAACGCCAGCGAGGCACGGCAGGTAGCCGCGACACCGAAGTACTGCAGCAGCGGGTGCGCGCAGTGCTGGCCCGAGCGCACGGCCACGCCTTCCAGGTCGAGCAGGGTCGCCAGGTCATGGGCATGCGCGCCGTCGATCAGGAACGAGACCACGGCGGCCTTCTCCGGCGCTTCGCCGATGATGCGCAGGCCGTCGACGCGGCGCAGCTCTTCGGTGAAGTGCGCCAGCAGTTCAGCCTCGCGTGCTTCCACGTTCTCCTGGCCGAGCTGCTGCAGGTAGTCGGCAGCCACGCCCAGGCCGATGAAACCGGCGATGTTCGGGGTGCCGGCTTCGAACTTGTGCGGGGCATCGTTGAACACGGTGCCGTCGAAGCTGACTTCCTTGATCATCTCGCCACCGCCTAGGAACGGCGGCATCGCGTCCAGGTGCTCGCGGCGCGCCCACAGCGCACCGGTGCCGGTCGGCCCGCACATCTTGTGGCCGGTGATGGCGTAGAAGTCGCAGCCGATCGCGGCCACGTCGACCTTGCGGTGCGGTACCGCCTGCGAGCCGTCGACCACGGTGATGATGCCGCGCTTGCGCGCTTCCCGGCAGATGTCGCGCACCGGGTTGACCGTGCCCAGCACGTTGGAAACGTGGGTGACCGCCAGCAGCTTGACCTCGGGGGTCATCGCCGCACGCAGCGCATCCAGGTCGAGTGCACCATCGGGGGTGATCTCGGCCACGCGGATGGTGGCGCCGGTACGTTGCGCGACCAGCTGCCACGGCACGATGTTGGCGTGGTGCTCCATGCGCGACACCAGGATCACATCACCGGCCTTCAATCGCGGCAGGGCCCACGAATACGCCACCAGATTGATGGCGAAGGTGGTGCCGCTGCACAGCACCAGGTCGCTGGGGCGCACGTTGAGGAAGCGCGCCAGCTTATTGCGTGCGCCCTCGTAGGCATCGGTGGCTTCGCTGCCCAGTGCATGCACCGCGCGGCTGACGTTGGCGTTGTAGCGGCGGTAGAACTCGTCCACCGCGCCGATCACCTGCACCGGCTTCTGGCCGGTGTTGGCATTGTCGAAATAGACCAGCGGCTTGCCGTGCACTTCGCGCATCAGCAGCGGGAAGTCGAGGCGGACGCGGTCCCAGTCGGGGGCGCCGCTGGGGGTTTCGATCGGGCGCGGGGTGGACAGGTTCATGCCACACCCGCCTCGGCCAGGGCCTTGTCCAAACGGCGTGCCAGCTGCTCGCGCAGGGCGTCCGGCAGGACCTTCAGCGGCTCGTGGCAGAACGCGGCGCTCAGCAGTGCCTGCGCCTGTGCCTGCGGCAGGCCGCGCGAGCGCAGGTAGAACAGCGCATTGGCATCGAGCTGGCCGACGGTCGCACCGTGCGCGGCCTTCACTTCATCGGCGTCGATCACCAGCGTCGGCTGGGTGTCGATCTCGGCATCGGCCGACAGCAGCAGGTTCTTGTTGGACAGGTTCGCGTCGGTGCCGTCGGCGCCTTCGCGGATCTGGATGCCACCATGGAACACCACGCGGCTGCGGTTGGCGGCAACGCCACGCCACAGCAGCTCGCAACTCGTATCGCGTGCGATGTGGTCGATGCCCAGGCGGGTTTCGACGTGGCGGCGGCCATTGCCAAGCAGCACGCCGTTGGCGGTCAGCTGGGCGTTGTCGCCTTCCAGGCGCACGTTCAGTTCATGGCGGGTGAGCGCAGCGCCCAGTTCCAGGTCGACGCGATGGTACTGCGCGTCACGTGCCAGCACCGCGTCGGTGCGCAGGAAACTGGTCTGGCGCGCGCTGCCGGCCTGCACGCGGGCATGCTTGAGCACGGCATCGCGGGCGACATGGGCGTGCAGCACGGTGTTGTCCAGGTGGGCGGAGTCACCCACGCTGAAGCGGTGCTCGACCACGCCGAGGCTCGCGCCGGCACGCAGTTCGATCAGGTGGCGGTGGTGCCAGGCCAGGTCGGTCTCGCCGGCGACGCTGGCGAACACCAGCTGCAGCGGCGCTTCGACCTGCACGCCTTCGTCCACGCGCAGTACCACGCCTTCATCGGCCAGTGCGGCGTTGAGGCGGGCGAAGATCTCTTCGCTGCGCTCGTAACGGCGGCCAAGGAAACGTACGGCGTCTTCGCCGGCGGCCAGTGCGGCCGACAGCGGCTGCAGCTGCACGCCGGCCGGCAGCGCCTGCACGTCGCTCAGCGCGGCATCCAGGCGGCCGTTGACGAACACCAGGCGCGGTGCCGGGATGTCCTCCAGCAGCGCGGCATCCAGCGCCGGGCCCTGCAGTGGTGCAGCCGCGAACGCACGGCGCTCCAGCTGGCGCAGCGAGGTGTACTTCCAGGCTTCGTTGCGGGCGGCAGGCAGGCCGTCGCGCAGGACCGCGTCCAGCACTTCCCGGCGCGCATCGCTGCCGCAGAAGGCCTGGGCCATGGAGTCGAGCAGGGCGCTCATCAGACCGCCGCCTCGCGCACCACGCGATCCTTCAGGAAATCGTAGCCGTGCGCTTCCAGTTCCAGGGCCAGTTCGGGGCCACCGGTCTTGACGATGCGGCCATCGGCCAGCACGTGCACCACGTCCGGCTTGATGTAGTCGAGCAGGCGCTGGTAGTGGGTGATGACCAGGAACGAACGGTCGGCGGCACGCAGTGCGTTGACGCCGTCGGCCACGCTCTTCAGCGCGTCGATGTCCAGGCCCGAGTCGGTTTCGTCGAGGATCGCCAGCTTCGGCTCGAGCACGGCCAGCTGGAAGATCTCGTTGCGCTTCTTCTCGCCACCGGAGAAGCCTTCGTTGACGCCACGGTGCAGCAGTTCGTCCTTCAGGTGCAGCACGGCCAGCTTCTGGCGCACCAGCTTGAGGAACTGCATGGAGTCCAGTTCGTCCTCGCCACGCGCCTTGCGCTGGGCATTCAGTGCTGCGCGCAGGAAGTAGGTGTTGTTCACGCCCGGGATTTCCACCGGGTACTGGAAGGCCAGGAACAGGCCGGCGGCGGCGCGCGCTTCCGGGTCCTGGTCGAGCAGGTCGCTGCCTTCGAACTGCACGCTGCCTTCGGTGACTTCATAGCCGTCGCGGCCTGCCAGGACATTGCCCAGGGTGGACTTGCCGGCGCCGTTGGGGCCCATGATGGCGTGCACCTGGCCGGGCTTAACATCCAGCGACAGGCCCTTGAGGATTTCCTTGTCGCCGATGCGGGCGTGGAGGTTTTCGATCTTCAGCATGGTCATGGCTTGGTAGGTTTCGGGGCTGCGGGGTCGATGCGGACGATCTGCACCGTGCCGTTGCCGGGCTGCCCAGGTTGAGCGGGGAGGGCGGAGAAAACCACGATGATCTCTTCACCGGGTTCTTGCAGGCAGGAGACTGCGAGGGAGGCCTGTCGGATGGATTCGGCAGCGGCGCGATCCAGCTCACGGTTGCCCGAGCTCAGGCGAGCCCGGATCGCGCCGAAGCTGCCGTCCTGCCGCGTTGTCAGCAGTATCGAGAATTCTTTCGGCGCGGAGATGACCGTGCCGGCGGGCAATTTGACCGGGGTCGCACCCGCCAGGTCTTCGGGGGTGCAGGCCGCGTTTGCCACCGCCCAGGGCGAAAGGCCCAGCAGCAACAGTGCGGGCAAAGACGTACGCATCATCCGACGCTTCCCTCCAGCGAGACTTCCAGCAGCTTCTTGGCTTCCACCGCGAACTCCATCGGCAGTTCGCGGAACACCTGCTTGCAGAAGCCGTCGACGATCATCGACACCGCGTCTTCCTGGCTGATGCCACGGGCGCGGCAGTAGAACAGCTGGTCGTCGGAGATCTTGGAGGTGGTGGCCTCGTGTTCGACGGTGGCGCCCGGGTTCTTCACCTCGATGTAGGGGAAGGTGTGGGCGCCGCACTGCTTGCCGATCAGCAGCGAATCGCACTGGGTATAGTTGCGCGCGCCATCGGCGTTGCGGTCGACCTTGACCAGGCCGCGGTAGGTGTTCTGGCCGCGGCCGGCGCTGATGCCCTTGCTGACGATCTTGCTCTTGGTACGCTTGCCGACGTGGATCATCTTGGTGCCGGTGTCGGCCTGCTGGCGGTGGTGGGTCAAGGCAACCGAGTGGAACTCACCGACCGAGTCGTCGCCCAGCAGCACGCAGGACGGGTACTTCCAGGTGATCGCCGAGCCGGTCTCGACCTGGGTCCAGGTGACCTTGCTGCGCGCGCCACGGCATTCGGCACGCTTGGTGACGAAGTTGTAGATGCCGCCGACACCGTTCTCGTCGCCCGGGTACCAGTTCTGCACGGTGGAGTACTTGATCTCCGCGTCTTCCAGCGCGACCAGCTCGACCACCGCCGCGTGCAGCTGGTTCTCGTCGCGCATCGGCGCGGTGCAGCCTTCCAGGTAGGACACGTAGGCCTTGTCCTCGCACACGATCAGGGTGCGCTCGAACTGGCCGGTGTGGCCGGCGTTGATGCGGAAATAGGTGCTCAGTTCCATCGGGCAGCGCACGCCCTTGGGGATGAACACGAAGCTGCCATCGGAGAACACCGCCGAGTTGAGCGCGGCGAAGTAGTTGTCGCCCACCGGCACCACGGTGCCCAGGTACTGGCGGACCAGCTCCGGGTGTTCCTTGATGGCCTCGGACATCGAGCAGAAGATGATGCCCTTCTCGGCCAGTTCCTTGCGGAACGTGGTGCCGACGGACACCGAGTCGAACACCGCGTCCACTGCCACGCCGGCCAGCTTGGCACGCTCGTGCAGCGGCACGCCCAGCTTGTCGTAGGTGTCGAGCAGTTCCTTCGGCACGTCATCCAGCGAGGCGTACTTCGGGCCCTTCGGCGCGGAGTAGTAGCTGAGCGCCTGCAGGTCGATCGGCGCGATCTCCAGCTTGGCCCAGTCCGGCATCGGCATGGTCAGGAAGTGGCGGTAGGCGTCCAGGCGCCACTGCGTCATCCACTCCGGCTCTTCCTTCTTGGCCGACAGGGCACGGATGGTGTCCTCGTCCAGGCCCGGGGGCAGGGAGTCCGATTCGATCTCGGTGATGAAGCCGGCCGAATACTTGCGGCCGAGCTGCTCGTGGATCTCGCGGTTGGGGGTGTCGTCGTGGGCGACGTTTTCGATGGTTTCGGTGGCCATGGGGGGCTGCCTACGGATCAGGAGACGACGTCGACAGCGATGGTGCGGCGCTGTTCGTCATCGGCAAGGGGGAGAGGGGGCAGGATCTGCGCGAGGGTGACATCGCGCAGGGCCTCGGAGACCACGTCGTTGATCAGCCGCCAGCTGCTGCGCGCGCCGCACTTGGGCGCCATGCCGCACTGGTGGTGGTCGTGGCTGCATTCGGTCAGGGCCAGCGGCCCTTCCATCGCTTCGACCACTTCGAACAGCGAGATCTCGATGGCCGGGCGGGTCAGGCGGTAGCCACCACGGACACCGCGCAGGCCTTCGACCAGGCCGGCCTGGGCCAGCGGCTTGAGCACCTTGCTGACGGTGGGCGGCTCCAGGCCGGTGAATTCGGCCAGCTCGGTGGCACTGAGCACCTCGCCCGGACGGGCGGCAAGCACGGTCAGTACCACGGTGGCGTAATCGGTGAGCTTGGTGACACGCAACATGGGAATGCGAGCGGTTCTTAAAGCGGACTGAAATTGTACGCTTTTATTCGCCGGCATCCAACCCGGGCATTCAGCCGGCGCTGGGACGGACCGGGACGACGCACCAGGGCCACTGCCGGGGCGCCATGCTGCGCCAACGGGGTGATTTTCGCAATCACCCGGAATGGGCGAGAATCAACGTTCCTTTCGCTGCAGACCTCCCTTGCCGATGCCCAAGAAGATCCAAGCCCGCAAGTCCGCCATCCACGGCAACGGTGTGTTTTCCGTGGCCCCGATCAAGCAGGGCGAGCGCGTGATCCAGTACAAGGGCCTGCTGCGCAGCCACGGCGACGTTGATGCCGATGACAGCGGCGACGTCGAAAGTGGCCATACCTTCCTGTTCACCCTCAACGACGACTGGGTGATCGATGCCAACTACAAGGGCAACGACGCGCGCTGGATCAACCACAGCTGCGACCCGAACTGCGAGGCGGTGATCGAGGAAGACGAGGACGGTGACAGCCGCGGTGACAAGGTCTTCATCGAGGCGCTGCGTGACATCAAGGCCGGTGAGGAACTGACCTACAACTACGGCATCACCCTGGCCGAGCGCCACACCGCCAAGCTGAAGAAGATCTGGGAGTGCCGTTGCGGCTCGCCCAAGTGCACCGGCACCATGCTGCAGCCCAAGCGCTGACCCGCAGCGGGTAGTGCCGGCCGCTGGCCGGCACACATGTGAAAAGCGTGCCGGCCAGCGGCCGGCACTACCTTATTTGCCCAGCACGCCTGCCGGCACCAGGTTGCCCAGGTTCTGGTTGAAGGTGACCACCAGCTTGCCGTTCTTCACCTGTGCCGACTGCACCTGCAGGGCGCCGAGCACCCCGGCCACGGCAGGATCCAGCTTGTAGATCGGCTCGCGCTGGGCGTAGTCGCTCAGCCAGGCATTGAGCAGGCCGCGGGTACGCGAGTCCAGACGACCGCCCTGGTTGGCGGGGGTGAAGTCATCCACGCTCGGCTGCTGCAGGTGGAAGCCCTGGGTCTGAGCGTCGTAGCGCAGGCCGCTGCTGAGCTTCACCGTACCCAGTCTGGCCGGATTGCCACCGGCGGTGGCCAGTGCCACGTCCATGCCGAGGTTCAAGCGCTCGCCGGCCGGGAGGCTCAGCTGGGGGTGGCTCATGGTCAGGGCGATCAGTCCGCCCAGGGCGTCCTGGGTGCGCGGGAAGCTGCCATCGAGGTACTGCTGCACATCGCTGGCGCCCACCGACAGTTCACGGCCGGAAATGGAAGGGGCGGCCTGGGCACCGATCGCGGCTGCGATCAGTACGGTGGAGGCGGCGAGGCGGGTCATCAGGGAACGCAGGCGCATGGCGGTGACCGCTGGATAGGGAATGGATGGGGGAAAGAGTAGCCGGGGCGGCTGAATCGTGCGTGCATGCCGCTGCAACGGTTCAGTCCAGCGTTGGCCGCAGCTGCGCCGACTGGATCTGCCAGGCGCGGCCATCGGGGCTGGGCTGCACGCGGTACCAGCCGCCGAAGCGGAAGGTGCCCTGTGCGGTGGTCGCGCGGATCCGCACCGGCACCTCCAGCAACCGGGATGGCTGCCGGTCGTCGCGTGCCAGCGGGGGTCCGCTGTCCAGGCGCAGCGTGCGCAGGTCCTGCAACTGGCGTATCGCAGCGTCATCTGCGCGGTGCGGATCGGCCGGTGGAATCGCCCATGCCGCGTCGCTGGCGCTGCGGTTGCGGTTGAGCAGCGCGATCACGTAGCGGTTGAGCATCACCGATGGTGGTTCGGCGTCGGCAGCGACCGCGGCGAACAGCGGATCGATCGTTGCCGACTGCAGCGGCGCTGCGTCGGTGTCTGCAACGGCCTGTGCTCCAGCGCTGGCTGGCGCTGGCGCAGGCGCAACGTCCGGTTGTGCAGCGGGCCTGGAGCAGCCCAGCAGCACCAGTGGCGCGATCATGAAAAGGGTCCTGCGCATGCCTCCTCCCCGAGGCGACGTGGAGAAGGCAGTGTATCGACTGCGCTCCGGTCAGCGGGAGGTGGGCAACTGCTCCAGTGCATCCAGCGCCGGCAGCACCTGCCCGGCGATGGCGGCCAACGCGTGTCCATCGGTTTCGGCGTGGCGCTGCACGATGTCGCGCAGCAGCTGGGTGGCAATCACCAGGGTCGCGCGTTCATCGCCGCTGAGCCCGGCGGTGCGCGGTGCCGCTTCCAGCAGGCGCATCAGATCGCGGCTGGCGCGATGTTCCAGTTCGATGGTGCAACGCCCGGTGCACTGCACCCCGTCCTTTTCGATGGGGGTCACCGAGATCCGGTAGCGGGTGGAGGGGCTGGCCATGAGGGGATGCTCGCCGTAGCTGTGGAGGATGTGCCAACGATAGGCAAGGCCACGGCCGGCGACGACGGCCGGCGCTGCACGCAGTGTTCCACCCGGTACGTTCCGGCACCGCCGCAGGCCGGGCCCAGCCAATGGCGACGGGCCTGCACGGGCATTCCCGGGGATGCGGCAACGCTGTGTTGCGGGCCGTGGTTGGGACAAAAAAAACGGGACGGCCAGAGCCGTCCCGTCGGAATCCGCGTTGGGGCGCGCGCTTACAGCGCGGCGTCCTTCAGCTTCTTCAGCGGACGCACCTTCAGCTTGGTGGTGGCCGGCTTGGCGGCGAACCACTGTTCTTCCTTGGTGAACGGGTTGATGCCCTTGCGCTTCGGCTTGGCCGGCACATTGACGGTGGTGATCTTCAGCAGGCCCGGCAGGGTGAAGGAGCCAGCGCCCTTCTTGTGCACCGAGGATGCGACGGCGCTTTCCAGCGAGGCCAGCACAGCGCGGACGTCCTTGGCGATGACGCCGGAGGCTTCAGCGATGTGTGCAACCAGGCCGGACTTGGTCAGCACTTCCTTGATCGGCTTCGGAGCGGCCGGCTTGGCGGCTGCCTTCGTCGCGACTTTCTTCACTGCCTTCTTCGGGGCAGCCTTCTTAGCGGTCTTTGCCATGGTTTCCTGTTCCGTGAACGGTTGGTTGTTTGGTCGGCGCCGAACCCCGTCGGCAAGCGCAATGTAGGGCAACTCTCGGGCGCCGCCAATAGCCCGAAGCGCGGAAAGTGCATGTTTTTTCATATCCAGGCCGATTCAGTACATGGCCGGCGATGGGGGGCGGGGGTGTCGGGACGCGGCTGGCCGCCAGCGCCCGGTCATCGGCGGAATTCGCGAAACCACTGAAAACAAGGGGGAAATGCGTTTCCGGCTGGTGAAGAAGTGTCCATCCGCCCGGCGCCCGGCGCCGGAGCGACGTGGCGCGTGCGGCGGAGCGACGCAGGGCTAACGCGCCACGTGCGAGGGTGATCGTTCATCACCGTCACGCAGGAGCAGCACATGGGAATCTCGCGACACGCCACCGCGCACTGGGAAGGCGACCTGAAGTCGGGCAAGGGGCAGTTGAGCACGCCGCAGAGTGGGTTGCTGGACAAGACCCGCTACGGCTTCAACAGCCGCTTCGGCGACGAGAAGGGCACCAATCCGGAAGAACTGATCGCTGCCGCGCATGCCGGCTGCTTCACCATGGCGCTGTCGGCCAAGCTGGGCGAAGCCGGCTTCACCCCGACCTCGCTGGATACCGAAGCCAAGGTCGATCTGTCGCTGGAAGGCGGCCCGCAGCTGTCGCAGATCCGGTTGAAAGTGAAGGCCGTTGTGCCGGGCATCGACGCGGCGAAATTCCGCGCGATTGCCGATGACGCCAAGCAGAACTGCCCGGTGTCCAAGGCGTTGAGCGCGGTGCCGATCAGCCTGGACGCCGAGCTGGGTTGAGCCATGCGACTGTAGAGCCGAGCCTGCGCTCGGCTCCCGCAGCGGTCCTGATCCAGACGAACAGCAGCCGAGCGTGGGCTCGGCTCTACAGGGGCCCTTTACCAATCGATGGTGCCGGTGATGACGGTCTGCACCTGGCCACCGGACCAGACCTCGCCGTCCTCATCGACCAGCAGGGTCAGGCGCGCATCGTGGCCGACTTCGCGGCCCTGGCTGACTTCGAACGGTGCACGGCCCCGGGGCAGGGCCTCGCGCAGGTCCAGCCACGCGGCCAACACGGCGTTGGCCGCACCCGAGGCGGCGTCTTCGAAGCGGCGACCGTTACCGACGAAGGCGCGCACCGCCAGATCGAACCCTTCGCTGCCATCGCTGAAGGCATAGGCGAACACGCCCATGCTGTCGGTGGATTCAGCCAATGCGGCCACCGCATCCCAGTCCGGACGCAGGGCGCGCAACGCGGCTTCATCGGCCACCTGCACCACCCACCAGCTGCGGCCACCCTGCATGCGTGCCGGCGGCAGTGTGCCCAGTGGCCAGCCCCCCAGTGCTGCCTGCAGGCGCGGATCGGTGGCCTCGGCGGTCTCGGCCAGCTGCGCGCGCGGGGTGCGGATGGCGATGCGCTGCTGCGCACCTTCACCACTGACGCGCAGCGGCAGCGCACCGGCAATGCCGTCCTGGACCAGCACACCGTCGACCGGTACGGCCAGGCCCGCCTGCAGCACCGCATGCGCGGTGCCGACGCTGGGATGGCCCGCGAACGGGACTTCCTTCTGCGGGCTGAACATGCGCAACCGATAGCTGGCGCCGGGCGCCTGCGGCGGAAACACGAAGGTGGTCTCGGGCAGGCGCGTCCAGCGCGCGATGGCCTGCATGCCGGCGTCGTCCAGCCCCTCGGCATCGAGCACCACGGCCAAAGGGTTACCGGCGCCGGCGCGCGGGGAGAACACATCCAGCTGCAGGAAACGGCGGGTGGTCATCAGGGAGAAACTCCAGAATCGGGTGGCGCGCAGCTTAACGCGCCGTTGTAGAGCCGAGCCCATGCTCGGCTGCCTTGTGGTGGGCCACAGCCGAGCATGGGCTCGGCTCTACAGCCAATGGATGTGGCCGTCGATCACGCACTGCACCTGGCCGCCAATCCACACCGTGCCCTGCGCATCGACCTGCACCTGCACGCGGCCATCGCGGCCCACTTCGCGGCCCTGGCTGGCCACGTAGCGGCCCTCGCGGCCGGGCAGGGCATCGCGCTGCCGCAGCCAGGCGCCGATCAGCGCATTGGCGCTGCCGGTCACCGGATCCTCGGGCACGCTGGGCGCATCAGCAGGGCAGAACGCGCGCACCACGCGGGTGTGGTCGGTACCGGCTTCATCGGCGAACAGCGCCACGCCAGTGGCATCGGTCGACCGACTCCAACCGGCCAGCGCGGCCATGTCCGGCACCAGGCTGCGCACGGCGGCGGCATCGCGCAGCGGCAGCAGCCACCAGCGTGCGCCGTTGTCCCACAGTTCCGGTGCGTGGCCATCGGCAGCCAGCGCCAGCAGCCCCGCGGGTGTCGCGTCGGCTGCCGTTGCCAGCTGCCGGGCGGGAGGGCTGGCCAGCTGGATCTCCAGTGCTTCGGCCGGGCCGCTCACCTGTACCGGCAACAATCCGGCCGCGCACTGCTGGACCAGCGCGCCGTCGCGCGGCTGGGCCAGGCCGCAGGTCGCCGCCACCCACGCCGCACCGACGCTGGGATGCCCGGCGAACGCCAGTTCCCGGGTCGGGGTGAAGATGCGGATGTGGTAGTCGGCGCCGGGCGCGCTGGGGCGCAGGAAGAACACCGTCTCGGACAGGTTCAGCCAGGCGGCCAGGGCCTGCATCTGCTCGCCGGAGAGCCCATCGGCGTCCAGGATGGCGCCCAGTGGGTTGCCGGTGCCGGGGCGGGGGGCGAAGACATCGAGCTGCAGGTAACGGAGGACGGCCATCTACGGGGATATTGCGCTTAGAATCAAAGGTTCCGCCCCCGAGGGCGGCTTCCCCACATTCTACATAGCCAATCCATGTCAGCTTCCCCCCTTGTCGATCGTTGGATCGTACTGAAGTTCGGCGGCACCTCGGTGTCGCGTCGTCATCGCTGGGACACGATCGGGAAGCTGGCGAAAAAACGTGCGGAAGAGACCGGCTCGCGCGTGCTGGTGGTGGTTTCGGCGCTGTCCGGGGTCACCAATGAGCTGACTGCGATCGCCGATGGCGCGCCGGACAGCCGTGATCGCGTGGCGGCGCTGGTCGAGCGCCACGAGGGCTTCCTGGTTGAACTCGGCCTGGGCCGCGAGGTGCTGGCCGAACGCCTGGCGGCGCTGCAGGGCCTGTTGGACGATGCGCGCGCCGCGACCCGCCCGCTGGACTGGCAGGCCGAAGTGCTGGGCCAGGGCGAGCTGCTGTCCTCCACCCTGGGTGCGGCCTACCTGCGCGCGTCGGGCCTGGACATGGGCTGGATGGACGCGCGCCAGTGGCTGGACGCGATGCCGCCGCAGCCGAACCAGAGCGACTGGTCGCAGCGCCTGTCGGTGAACTGCCAGTGGCGTGCCGACGCAGAGTGGATGCAGCGCTTCCGTGCGCAGCCGGCCCGCCTGCTGATCACCCAGGGCTTCATCTCGCGTCACGCCGATGGCGGCACCGCCATCCTCGGCCGCGGCGGCTCGGATACCTCGGCGGCGTACTTCGGCGCATTGCTGGGTGCCAGCCGCGTGGAGATCTGGACCGACGTGCCGGGCATGTTCAGCGCCAACCCGAAGGACGTGCCAGACGCGCGCCTGCTGACCCGCCTGGACTATTACGAGGCGCAGGAAATCGCAACGACCGGTGCCAAGGTGCTGCATCCGCGCTCGATCAAGCCGTGCCGCGATGCCGGCGTGCCGATGGCCATCCTCGATACCGAGCGCCCGGAACTGCCGGGCACCAGCATCGATGGCAGCGCTGCGCCGGTGCCGGGCGTAAAGGCGATCAGCCGCCGCAACGGCATCGTGCTGGTGTCGATGGAAGGCATCGGCATGTGGCAGCAGGTCGGCTTCCTGGCCGATGTGTTCAACCTGTTCAAGAAGCACGGCCTGTCGGTGGACCTGATCGGTTCGGCCGAGACCAACGTCACCGTGTCGCTGGACCCGTCCGAGAACCTGGTCAACACCGATGTGCTGGCCGCGCTGTCGGCCGACCTGTCGCAGATCTGCAAGGTGAAGGTGATCGTGCCATGCGCGGCGATCACCCTGGTCGGCCGTGGCATGCGCTCGCTGCTGCACAAGCTGTCGGATGTGTGGGCCACGTTCGGCCGTGAGCGCGTGCACATGATCTCGCAGTCGTCCAACGACCTGAACCTGACCTTCGTCATCGACGAAGCCGATGCCGATGGCCTGCTGCCGATCCTGCACGCCGAGCTGATCGACAGCGGTGCGATGCCGGTGGAAGAGACCGAAGTGTTTGGCCCGCGCTGGCGCGAGATCGCCGGCACGGTGCGCCCGCGCGGCACGCCATGGTGGCGCGGCCAGCGCGCGCACCTGCTGCAGCTGGCCGATGCCGGTACGCCGCGCTACGTCTATCACCTGCCGACCGTGCGCGCCCGCGCGCGCGCGCTGGCCGCGATCAAGCCGATCGACCAGCGTTACTACGCGATCAAGGCCAACAGCCACCCGGCCATCCTGCAGCTGCTGGAAGCCGAAGGTTTCGGCCTCGAGTGCGTATCGCACGGCGAGCTGAAGCACGTGTTCCAGCACCTGCCGGAACTGTCGCCCAAGCGCGTGCTGTTCACCCCCAGCTTCTGCCCGCGCAGCGAGTACGAAGCCGCATTCGCGCTGGGCGTGACCGTCACCGTCGACAACGTTGAAGCGCTGCAGCGCTGGCCGGACCTGTTCCGTAACCGGGAGCTGTGGCTGCGTGTCGACCTGGGCCGTGGCGAAGGCCACCATGCCAAGGTCCGTACCGGCGGCAAGGACTCCAAGTTCGGCCTGCCGATCGCCCGCGTCGATGAGTTCGTGCGCGCGGCCACCGATCTGGGCAGCCGCGTGGTCGGCCTGCACGCGCACCTCGGCAGTGGCGTGGAAACCGCGCAGCACTGGCGCCTGATGTGCGATGAGCTGGCCGGCTTCGCCCGCCGCATCGGCAGCGTGCACACCATCGATATCGGCGGCGGCCTGCCGATTCCGTACAGCGACGAAGACGAGCCGTTCGACCTGGACGCCTGGGCCGAGGGCCTGGCCGAAGTCAAGGCGCTGCATCCGGCATTCCGCCTGGCGATCGAGCCGGGCCGCTACCTGGTGGCCGAGTCCGGCGTGCTGCTGACCCATGTCACCCAGGTGGTGGAGAAGGACGGCGTGCGCCGCGTCGGCCTGGATGCCGGCATGAACGCACTGATGCGGCCGGCCCTGTACGACGCCTGGCACGACATCGAGAACCTCAGCCGCCAGGGCGGTTATGCCGAAGCGGCGTTCGACGTGGTCGGCCCGATCTGCGAATCCAGCGATGTGTTCGGCAAGCGCCGCAAGCTGCCGGTGTCGACCGCGCCGGACGACGTGATGCTGATTGCCGACGCCGGCGCGTACGGCTATTCGATGGCCAACACCTACAACCAGCGGATGCTGCCGCGCGAAGACGTGATCGAATGACCACCGCGCGCGCCCTGCACCCGCCCACCGACACGCCCCGCGCTATCGCGCGGGCCCGTGCCTGACCGGATACACCATGACTGCTTTCGACAAACACCAGGTTTCCCGCTTCCGCTTCGTCCGCTGCGAATTCGCCGCGGAGACCGGCGTGGCCAGGCTGGTCTACGCCTTCGATGACGGCCCGGAGATGGTGGAAACCATCACCGTGCCGGGCGCCCCGTTCGTGCTGGACCAGGCGCGTACCGCCGCCGTGCAGCGCGCGCTGCAGCTGCTGCACCTGATCGCCGGTGTCAGCTATTACAAGGCCGGGGTGCCGGAGACGGTCAGCATCGACAGCTACGCCATCGATGCCGACACCGCTGCGCTGGTGGAGACGGTCTACCTCAACGGCCTGGGCGAATTCGCCTACCGCAACGGCCTGAACCTGCGCGGTCGCTTCCGCCTGCCGGTGCAGGGCGAAGCGGTGCAGGCGCCGGCACTGGGCCTGCAGCCGCACGCGCTGGTGGCCATCGGCGGTGGCAAGGATTCGCTGGTCAGCATCGAAGCGCTGCGCCGTGCCGGCGTGGACGAAACGGTGACCTGGATCGGTGGTTCGCAGCTGATCCGCGCCTGTGCCGAGCGTACCGGCCTGCCGACGCTGAATCTGGGCCGCGCGCTGGCGCCGGAACTGTTCGAGCTCAACCGCCAAGGCGCCTGGAATGGCCATATCCCGGTCACTGCAGTGAACTCGGCGATCATGGTGCTGGCCGCGCTGCTGCAGGGCGTGGACCAGGTGGTGTTCTCCAACGAGCGCTCGGCCAGCTACGGCAGCCAGATTCCCGGCACCGGCGAAGTGAACCACCAGTGGTCCAAGGGCTGGGCATTCGAGCAGGCGTTCGGCAGCCATGTGCAGAAACACGTCGCGGCGGACCTGCAGTACTACTCGCTGCTGCGCCCGATGTCCGAGCTGGCGGTGGCCCGCCAGTTCGCCAAGACCGATTTCTACGACGCGCATTTCTCCAGCTGCAACCGCAACTTCCACATCCTTGGCGAGCGCCCGGTGAACCGCTGGTGCGGCGTCTGCCCGAAGTGCCATTTCGTGTTCCTGGCGCTGGCCCCGTTCATGCCCAAGACGCGCCTGGTGCGCATCTTCGGCCGCAATCTGCTGGACGATGCCGAGCAGGCCGCCGGCTTCGATGCGCTGCTGGAATTCCAGGACCACAAGCCGTTCGAGTGCGTGGGCGAAGGCCGCGAATCGCGTGCGGCGATGGCGACCCTGGCGCAGCGCCCGGAGTGGAAGGAAGACGTGCTGGTGAAGCGCTTCTGCAATGAGATCCAGCCGCAGCTGGATGCCGCCGAACTGGAACTGGCACCGCTGCTGCAGTTGCAGGGCGAACACCGGGTTCCGGCCGCGCTGTGGGAACGGGTGCGTGAAGATTTCGAAGCTTGAAGGCAAGCGCGTTGCGCTGTGGGGCTGGGGCCGTGAGGGTCGCGCCGCGTTTTCGGTACTACGCGCGCGTCTGCCGACGCTTGGCCTGAGCCTGTTCTGCCCGGCCGCCGAGGCCGAGGCCGCGCGCGCGGAAACGCAGGGGCTGCTGGATGTGCGTGGCGAGCCCTCGGCCGAGGCGCTGGCCGCGTTCGACGTGGTCATCAAGTCGCCCGGCATCAGCCCCTACCAGCCGATCGCGCTGGCGGCGGCAGGGCAGGGCACCGCCTTCATCGGCGGCACCGCGCTGTGGTTTGCCGAACATGCGGGTGCCGATGGCATCGTGCACGACACCGTGTGCGTGACCGGCACCAAGGGCAAGAGCACCACCACCGCGCTGGTCGCGCACCTGCTGCGTGCCGCCGGCCACCGTACCGGCCTGGTCGGCAACATCGGCCTGCCGCTGCTGGAAGTGCTGGACCCGCAACCCGCACCCGAGTACTGGGCGGTGGAACTGTCCAGCTACCAGACCGGCGAAGTGGCGCGCAGTGGCGCCCATCCGCAGGTGGCGGTGGTGCTGAACCTGTTCCCCGAACACCTGGACTGGCACGGCAGCGAGCAGCGTTACATCGAAGACAAGCTGCGGCTGGTGACCGAAGCCGCGCCGCGCATCGCCGTGCTCAACGCCGCCGATCCCCATCTGGCCGCGCTGTCGTTGCCTGGCAGTGAAGTGGTCTGGTTCAACCAGCCTCAGGGCTGGCACATGCGTGGTGACATCGTGCATCGCGGCGAACAGGCGGTGTTCGATACCCGCAACACGCCGCTGCCGGGCCGCCACAACCGCGGCAACCTGTGCGCGGTGCTGGCCGCGCTGGAAGCGCTGGGCCTGGATGCCGTGGCGCTGGCGCCGGCGGTGCAGGATTTCCGGCCGCTGCCCAACCGCCTGCAGCGCATCGGCACGGCCGATGGCCTGACCTACATCAATGATTCGATCAGCACCACGCCGCACGCCAGCCTGGCCGCACTGGAATGTTTCGCCGGCCAGCGCATCGCGCTGCTGGTGGGCGGGCACGACCGTGGCCTGGACTGGACCGATTTCATGCAGCACATGGCGCACGACGTGCCGCCGGTGGAGATCGTGACGATGGGCAGCAACGGCCCGCGCATTCACGCGATGCTGCAGCCGCTGGCCGATGCCGGCCGCTTCGGGCTGCATGCGGCGGGTGATCTGCCGGAGGCGATGGCCTTGGCGCGCGCTGCGCTGGGTGCGCAGGGCGGGGTGGTGCTGCTGTCGCCGGGTGCGCCGAGCTTTGGTGCCTACCGCGATTACGTGGCCCGTGGACGCCATTTCGCCGAACTGGCCGGGTTCGACCCGGACAGCATCAGCGCGATTCCGGGCCTGGGCATCGGGTAAGAGGGCGGCCTCGATCTACGGTAGTGCCGGCCGCTGGCCGGCAACCCGGGGCACCGCTTCCACGCATGGCGTGGCTCTACTGAAGGGGCGCGTTACCATCGGCGCATTCCCGGACCGATTCGAGAAGCACGATGTGTACCTTCATCACCGTGTTCCTGCCCACGTCATTGCCGCACGACGCGGCCGCCGCGGTATTCACCCGCAGCGGCCGGCGCCTGTTCGCACAGGCGTCGCCCAGCCTGCAGGCGGCGGTGGGGCCCGGCTGGCAGCCGTGGTTGAGTGCCGCGCACTGCGATTGCGGCACGGCGCTCTCCTCGGTGCAGGCGGAGCCGGAATGGAAGGGCGATGCCGAGCGCTGGCGGAAAAAGGGCTGGAGCGAGGCGAAGATCGCCCGCGCGCTGGCCGAGCAGCTGGCGCGGCATGCGCAGGATCAGCAGGTGCGTCGCGATGACGCCCTGGGCGATGCCGGGCAATGGTTGCAGCGCATCGATGCCTTGTTGGGCGCGGGTGCGGTACGCATTGGCCTGCTGGTACGCGATTACGACGGTGCGGTGAACGCGCGGCAACCGGCGCCGCCGGAACGTCACTGGTCGCGGGCGACGTTGGCGACAGCGGATCTGCTGGCCTTCGCGCCGGGCACGTTGCATTGGATCGAGCGCGGGTAGCGCCGCCATTCACGCATGGCGTGGATCTACTGTAGAGCCGAGCCCATGCTCGGCTGGATTTCAGTCGTCCTGATCGATGAACGCGTAATCGCGGTCGATAAGCTCCTGCAGGTACGCATCGAAGCTCGGCGCGATCACCGCATAGCTGGCCGGATCATGCAGGTAGCGCACCACCTGGCCGACCGTGCCGCCCGGTGCCGGGTCGAAATCCAGATACAGCATCGAGGTGCCGCCGTTGTTCATGCAGTGCGAGAAGCACAGGCGGCGGTTCATCGGTAGATCGGCATCGATGCCGGCGCCGAGGATGTCCGGCTCGTCGTCCAGCCACTCCTCGTAGATGGAGCGGATGCTGTCGTCCCATTGCTGCTGGTCCTCGAAGATCTGCGCGACCGAGCGCAGGTAATACGGGTAGTCGCCCACATCCGAACCCAGCATCAGCACACAGACCTCGCCACCGGGGTACTCACGGAAGTGCGTGCCATCCACGCGCGACAGCAGGTCCACCAGGCTGTCCGGCACCTGCGGCCACTGCGCACGCAGGCGCTGCAGGTCTTCTGCGCTGGCGCCCTGCACACGGGCCCACTGCGGGGCATCGTCGGCGGGCAGGCGCGGGATCAGGCCGGACAGAAAGCGATCAACAGGGTTCATGCGAAAAAGGGGACGGAGGGGATTAAGTCGTATCCAACCACACCTGCGTCACGTCGCCAATGCAGAATGCGACGCGGGAGGGGCGAATACGGCTTAATCCCCTCCGTCCCCTTTTTCTTGCGGAGCAGGCGCATGAATCGTTGGCGATGCGGTGTGGCGGTGGTTCTGGGGCTGGCGGCGATGCCTGCCTGGGCGGCGATGAAGACGCAGCCGGTGGAGTGGAAGCACCAGGGCACAACTTTCAGTGGCGTGCTGGTCTACGACGACGGCGACCAGGACAAGCGCCCGGGCCTGGTGATGGTGCCGAACTGGAAGGGCGTCAACGCGTCGGCCATCGAAAAGGCCAAGCAGCTGGCCGGCGATGATTACGTGGTGCTGGTGGCCGATGTGTACGGCAAGGGCGTGCGGCCGAAGACCGATGCCGAGGCCGGCCCGGTCGCCAGCAAGCTGCGCAATGACCGGCCGCTGCTGCGGGCGCGCGCGCTGGAGGCGGTGAACGTGCTCAAGGCGCAGGCCGGCAAGGCGCCGCTGGATGCCAGCCGCATCGGTGCGGTCGGATTCTGCTTCGGTGGCACCACGGTGCTGGAACTGGCCCGTGCCGGTGCGCCACTGGCCGGTGTGGTCAGCCTGCATGGGGGGCTGGGTTCGCCGCTGCCGGCACAGGCCGGTGGCAGCCATCCCTCGGTGCTGGTGCTCAACGGTGCCGACGATAAGAGCGTGACCGCCGAGGATATCGGCAGCTTCCAGAAGGAAATGGACGCGGCCAAGGTCGACTGGGAATTCACCAACTACAGCGGTGCGGTGCACTGCTTTGCCGAGCGTGATGCCAACAGCCCGCCGGGCTGCCAGTACAACGAACGGGCGGCCAAGCGCGCGTGGAAGGCGCTGGATGCGTTCTTCGAGGAGCGGTTCGAGCAGCGGTAGTG
>NZ_RAVT01000066.1 GCF_013464915.1 Stenotrophomonas maltophilia | reverse complement strand
TGCCGGCCMGCGGCCGGCACTGCCGTTCGGAATCAGGCCACGTAGACAGTCTTGATGTTCATGAACTCATGGATGCCGTGGTCGGCCAGTTCGCGGCCGAAGCCGGACTGCTTGCTGCCACCGAACGGCAGCCGCGCGTCGCTCTTGACGATGGCGTTGACGAACGCCGCACCACATTCCATGCGCTGGGCAAAGCCTTCGCCGCGCACCGGATCACGCGTCCACACGCTGCCGCCCAGGCCGAACCGCGTGTCGTTGGCCACGCGCAGTGCCTCGGCCTCATCCTTCACCCGGATCACCGCGGCAACCGGCCCGAACAGCTCCTCGTCGTAGGCCGGCATGCCAGGACCCACCTGGTCGAGCACGGTGGCCGGATAGCCGGCATGGGTGCCGGCAATCGGCTCGCCGCCGATCAGCACGCGGGCGCCCTTGGCCACGCTGGCCTGCACCTGCTTGTGCAGTTCGTCACGCAGGTCGGCGCGCGCCATTGGCGCCAGCGTGGTGCCCCGCTCATCGGGATCGCCGTACTGGCGCTCGGCCGCCGCTTCAACGAAGCGGCGGGTGAATTCATCGGCCACCGCATCGACCACGATGAAGCGCTTGGCCGCGATGCAGGTCTGCCCGCTGTTGTCGAAGCGCGACTTCACCGCCGCCGCCACGGTCTTGTCGAGGTCGGCATCGTCGAGCACCACGAAGGCATCACTGCCGCCCAGCTCCATCACCGACTTCTTCAACTGGCTGCCGGCATTGGAGGCGATCGAACGCCCTGCCCGCTCGCTGCCGGTCAGCGTCACCGCCTTCACCCGTGCGTCGCGCAGCACGTCGGCGGCCTGGTCGTTGTCGATGTGCAGCACGTCGAACACACCGTCGGGCAGTCCGCCGTCACGGCACACGGCCAGGATCAGGTCGGCACACTGCGGTACGTTGCTGGCGTGTTTCAGCAGGGCCACGTTGCCGGCCATGAACGCCGGGGCGAGGAAGCGGAACACCTGCCAGATCGGGAAATTCCACGGCATCACCGCGAACACGCAGCCGATCGGCTCGTAGCGCACATAGCTGCGCTGCGCTTCGGTATCGATCAGCTGCGGCTTGAGGTAGTCGGCAGCATGGTCGGCGTAGTACTCGCAGGCGGCGGCGCACTTGTCGACCTCGGCCAGCGCCTCGGCCTTGAGCTTGCCCATCTCGTGGGTCATCGCCTGCTGCAGATCGTCGCGGCGCGTGCGCAGCTGCGCGGCGATCTGGCGCAGGATCGCGCCCCGCTCCTGCAGCGAGCGATCGGCCCAGCCCGGAAATGCATCGGCAGCGGCCTGCAGGCGCTGTTCGATGTCTGCAGCGCCCATCAATTCATGGCGGTAGGTCACCTGTCCGGTGGCCGGGTCGACGATCTCGACGGTCATGGGGGATCTCCTTCTGGAAGACCCCCATTGTGCGCCGCCGGCCGTGAGCCGGATGTTGCCGGCGCTGCCGATGGACCTATGCTCAGCCGTTGTCCTGGCGCGCCAGCTGCAGGTCGCGCTGGCGCCGCTTCTCGGCACGCGCATTGATGTACCAGCCGATCACCGCGGCGATCGACACCGCCGACACCAGCAGCGTGGCCAACGCGTTGATCTTCGGGCTGATGCCCATGCGCACCGAAGCGAACACCTTCATCGGCAGCGTGGTCGAGCCCGGCGTGGCGACAAAGCTCGCCACCACCACGTCATCCAGCGACAGGGTGAAGGCCAGCAGCCAGCCCGCCACCAGCGCCGGCGCGATGATCGGCAGGGTAATGCGGCCGAACACGGTCAGCCGGCTGGCGCCCAGGTCCATCGCCGCTTCTTCCAGCGACAGATCCATTTCCTGCAGGCGCGAGGAGACCACCACGGTGACGAAGCACAGGGTGAAGGTGACGTGGGCGATCCAGATGGTGGTCAGGCCGCGTGCCGGGAAGCCGGGAATCGCGCCCATCGAGGCCAGCAGCGCCATCAGCGAGAAGCCGAGGATCACATCCGGCATCACCAGCGGTGCGGTTACCAGCGCGCCGAACAGCGGCTTGCCACGGAAGCGCTTGAAGCGCGTCATCACCATTGCCGCCAGCGTGCCCAGCACGGTGGCGGTACAGGCGGTCCAGAACGCCACCACCAGGCTGGTCCACATCGCGTCCATCAGCGCGCGGTCGGCGAACAGGTCACTGTAGGCGCGGGTGGAGAACCCGGCCCAGACCATCGCCAGCCGAGAGCTGTTGAACGAATAGAACATCAACAACAGAATCGGCAGGTACAGGAAGGCGAAGCCGAGCAGCAGCACGCCCAGCCCGAGGCCCTTGGCGCTACGCGGGCTCATGCCTGCTTCCCTTCCAGCAGGCGCTGCTGGGAACGGTTGAACAGCAGGATCGGCACCAGCAGCAACAGGATCATCGCCACCGCCATCGCCGAGGCACCCGGCCAGTTGCGGTTGTTGAAGAATTCATTCCACAGCTGGCGGCCGACCATCAACGTTTCCGAGCCACCCAGCATTTCCGGAATCACGAATTCACCAATGGCCGGAATCATCACCAGCATGCAGCCGGCGATGATGCCCGCCTTCGACAATGGCAGGGTGATGCGCAGGAACGCCTGCCACGGCTTGGCACCGAGGTCGTAGGCAGCTTCCAGCAGGCGGTGGTCATGCTTGACCAGGTTGGCGTACAGCGGCAGCACCATGAACGGCAGGTAGCAGTAGACGATGCCGATGTAGGCGGCGGTCGGGGTATCGATCAGCTGCAGCTTGGGCAGGCCCAGACTGGTCATCAGCGATTGCAGGCCGGTGAACTGCAGGAACTGGTCGAGCAGGCCGTTGCGGTCCAGGATCGCCTTCCATGCATACACGCGGATCAGGAACGAGGTCCACGACGGCAGCACCACCAGCATCATCGCCACGTTGCGCGCGGCCGGTGACAGGCGGGCGATGGCATAGGCCATCGGGTAGCCGATCAGCAGGGTCAGGAAGGTGGAGATCGCCGCGATCTTGATCGAGCTCAGGAAGGCCTGCGCATAGATCGAATCGCGGAACAGCGCCAGGTAGTTTTCCAGGTTCAGCTTCAGCGAGAAGCCGCCGTCCACGTACTGCAGCAGCCAGGTATACGGCGGCGAGCCGACCCGGCTGAGCGAGAAGCTGATCATCAGCACGATCAGGAACGGCACTGCGAAGAACAGCAGCAGCCACAGGTACGGAATGCCGATCACCGTGGCACGCAGCCCCGGCAGCCAGCGCTTCAGGCCGGCCGTGCTCATGAGGTCAGCACCACGCCGTCGTTGTCGCGCCAGTGCACCCACACGCTGTCACCCCAGGTCAGGCCATCACTGGCCCAGCGCTGCGAATTGGCGAAGTTGGCCAGCACCTTGGCGCCGCTGGGCAGGCGCACGTGGTAGACCGAGTGGCTGCCGAAGTAGGCGATGTCCTCGATCACGCCCTGGGCCTTGTTGGTGTGCCCTTCCGGCTCGTCCTTGCCGATCATCACCTTCTCCGGGCGCAGCGCGAACGCGACCGGCTGCCCTTCATAGCCGGTGATGCCGTGCGCGATGTAGATCGGCGCCGGGAACAGCGGCGAGCGCACGGTGACGTACTCGGGCAGGTCCTCGTCGATCACCCCGTCGAACAGGTTGACCGAACCGATGAACTCGGCGACGAAGCGGTTGGCCGGCTGCTCGTAGACCTCGTCCGGCTTGCCGACCTGCTGGATCCAGCCGGCATCCATCACCGCGATGCGGGTGGCCATGGTCATCGCTTCTTCCTGGTCGTGGGTGACCATCACGCAGGTCACGCCCGACGATTCGATGATGCTGACCAGTTCCAGCTGCATCTGCGAGCGCAGCTTCTTGTCCAGCGCGCCCATCGGCTCGTCCAGCAGCAGCAGCTTGGGCCCCTTGGCCAGCGACCGCGCCAGCGCCACGCGCTGCTGCTGGCCGCCGGACAGCTGGTGCGGCTTGCGCTTGCCCAGGTGGCCCATCTGCACCAGGTCCAGCATCTCGCCGACACGCTTGCTGATCGCGTCCTTGCCCAGGCCGTCCTGCTTCAGGCCGAAGGCGATGTTCTGCTCGACCGTCATGTGCGGGAACAGGGCATAGGACTGGAACATCATGTTGACCGGCCGCTGATAAGGCGGCAGCGCGTCCAGGCGCTGGCCATCGAGGGTGATGCTGCCCTTGGTGGGCGTCTCGAAGCCGCCCAGGCAGCGCAGCAGGGTCGATTTGCCACTGCCGGAGCCACCGAGCAGGGCAAAGATCTCGCCCTTGCGCACGTCCAGATTGACGTCGTCGACGGCGACGAAACCGTCGAATTCCTTGCGCAGGTCACGAATGGAGAGATAGCCGGGCGCACCGGTCGTGTCGACGACGGCGGCTACCGGCTGGGCTTCAACGGGCATGGGGGCTCCGGGAGCGGGCGGTGGACAGCGGCCGCCATTCTAACGGCCGGGGGCCGCAGGGGATATGACGGCGACGGGCGGAAGTACCCGCCATCGGCTCCCAACCCAAGGCAGCCGGGGATTCACGGCAATGGCCAGGAACCGCCCCCAGGTGCTGCGGGGCAGTCGCCAGGCCCGGCCTGGCGCCGCTGCGGAGGGGGCACGGCCCCCTCCTGGGACGTCAACGCCCGGTCTTCACCTCGGTCCACAACCGGGTGTAGAGCTTGTCGGTTTCCGGCGTGTTGATCGAATAGGTGAACATCTTCTCGGCCACGTCGGCCGGCGGGTAGATGGTCGGGTCGGTACGGATCGCCTCATCCACCAGCGGGGTCGCGGTCGGCACCGGGTTGGCGTAATGGATGAAGTTGGTGTTGGCCGCGGCAACCTTCGGCTGCAGCAGGTAGTTGATGAACGCGTACGCGGCTTCCGGATGCTTGGCGTCCTTCGGGATCGCCAGCATGTCGAACCACTGCGGTGCGCCTTCCTTCGGGATCGAATAGGCCACGTGCACGCCATTGCTGGCTTCCTCGGCACGGTCGCGGGCCTGGATGATGTCACCCGACCAGCCGACCACCAGGCAGGTACCGCCGTTGGCCAGTGAACCCACGTACTGCGAGGAATGGAAGTTCTGCACGTACGGGCGGATCGACTTCAGCAGGTCGGCCGCCTTCTGCAGCTCGGCCGGGTCGCCGCTGTGCGGGTCCAGGCCCAGGTAATGCAGCGCGATCGGGATCATGTCCGCCGGCGTGTCCAGGATGGTCACGCCGCAGTCCTTCATCTTGCTGATGTTCTCAGGCTTGAACACCAGGTCCCAGCTGTTGGCGATGTCGGTGCTGCCACCGAAACGCTGCTTCAGCATCTCCACGTTGTAGCCGATGCCGGTGGTGCCGATCATGTACGGCACGCCGTACTGGTTGCCCGGATCCTGGGTGGCGATGCGCTTCATCACCGCCGGATCGAGATTGGCCAGGTTCGGGATCTTGCTCTTGTCCAGCGGCAGGAACACACCGGCCTGGATCTGGCGGCCGAAGAAGTTCAGGGTCGGCACCACCACGTCGTAGCCGCTGTTGCCGGCCAGCAGCTTGGTCTCGACCATCTCATCGCTGTCGAACACATCGTAGGTCACCTTGATGCCGCTCTCCTTCTCGAAGGTCGGGATGGTGTCCTCGGCGATGTAATCGCTGTAGTTGTAGACGTTCAGGACCTGGCTGTCCTGCGCGCCGCCGTTGCCACCGCCACAGGCGGCAAGCATGGCGGAGGCCAGGCCGAGCGTGAGGATACGCAGCTTCATCGGGTGCTCCAGAATGCGGGAAGGGGGGCCGGCGGGACCGGCGACGGTTGCCAGCCTACCCCCCGGCGGCGGATTTTTCTATTCCAGATGCTCAGACGTTCAGCAGCAGGAACTCGCGCTCCCACGAGCTGATGACACGGAAAAAGGTCTCGTATTCCTTGCGCTTCACCGAGATGTAGGCCCGGCAGAAGCGCTCGCCCAGCAGGGCCTGCAGCTCGCTGCACTGCTCCAGCCCATCCAGCGCTTCGCCCAGCGAGCGCGGCAGGTTGTAGCCCAGTTCCTTGGCACTGCCGGTGACGGGCGCGTCCGGTGCCAGCCGCTCACGGATACCGAGCAGGCCACAGGCCAGGGTCGCGGCCATCGCCAGGTACGGGTTGGCGTCGGAGCCGGCGAAACGGCTCTCAACACGCATGTTTTCCGGCGTGTCCAGCGGCACGCGCAGGCCGCAGGTGCGGTTGTCGAAGCCCCAGTGCACGTTGCTCGGCGAGACTTCGCCGAACACCAGCCGGCGGTAGGAATTCACGTTCGGCGCGAAGAACGCCATCGCCTGCGGCGCGTACTTCTGCAGGCCGCCCAGGTAGTGGCCGAACACCGGGCTGAACTCGCCTTCAGCATCGGTATCGCCAGCGAACACATTGCTGCCGTCGCTCACCCGCACCAGGCTCTGGTGGATGTGCATGGCACTGCCCGGCTCGTTCTCCATCGGCTTGGCCAGGAACGTGGCGTACACGCCGTGGCGCATCGCCGCCTCGCGCATGGTGCGCTTGAACAGGAACACCTGGTCGGCCAGGTCCATTGCATCGGCGTGGGTGAAATTGACCTCCAGCTGCGCCGCGCCGGACTCATGGATCAGCGTGTCCACGTCCAGCTTCATCGCGTCGGCGTAGTCGTACATCAGGTCGAGGATCGGGTCGAACTCGTTGACCGCATCGATCGAGTACGATTGTCGCGCCGTCTCCGGGCGCCCGGAGCGGCCGGCCGGCGGCAGCAGCGGGAAATCCGGGTCGGTGTTCTTCTGCACCAGGAAGAACTCCAGCTCCGGCGCCACCACCGGGCGCAGGCCCAGTTCGGCATACCCGGCCAGCACGCGGCGCAGCACGTTGCGCGGCGCCAGTTCGTGCGGCTCACCGTTCTTGGTGTAGCAATCGTGGATGACCTGCGCGGTGGCGTCGGCCGCCCACGGCACCATGCGCACCGTGTCCGGATCGGGGCGCAGCATCATGTCCGAGTCCGACGGCGAGGTCAGCTCGTAGTAGTCATCAGGGAACTCGCCGGTGACGGTGGTGGCGAAGATGCCTTCGGGCAGCCGCGTACCGTAGTCGTGCGAGAACTTGTCGGCGGGAATGATCTTGCCGCGCGCGTTGCCGGTGATATCCGGCACCAGGCATTCGACCTCGGTGATGCGTCGCTCCTTCAGCCAGCGCAGCAGGCTGCTTTCCTGCGGTGCGGGGGGCGTAGCCGTCTTGCGCGGGCGCGTTCGGGAACTCATCGGGAATCCAGTCGGTTCTGTTGGTGCTGCCGGCAAGCTTGGCCGAACGCACGGAAAATAGCGTGATAGAACGGCGAATCCATGACACGCCACTCCGGGTGCCACTGTACGCCGAGCACGAAACGATGGCGTGGGCTGCGCGCCGCCTCGACCAGTCCATCATCGGCCACGGCCTCGACCTGCAGCCCGTGTGCCAGTCGATCGATGCCCTGCCCGTGCACCGAATTGACCTGTGCGCGATCACCGCCCTGCCACTGCGCCAGCCAGCCATCCGCCGCCAGCGCGACCGCATGGGCCGGCCCATACTGCACCTCGACCGGCGCCTGCGGGTCTTCACGATGATCCGACAGACCCGGTGCCGCGTGCACCTGCGGATGCAGCGTGCCACCCAGCGCAACGTTCAGCTCCTGGAAGCCGCGACAGATCGCCAGCATCGGCAGGTCCAACGCCAGCGCTTCGCGCAGCAGCGCGAAGGCGTTGGCATCACGGGCCGGGTCATGCGCGTTCCCCGGCCAACTGCGGCCGCCGTCGTAGTGCTGCGGTTCGATGTTGCTGATCGCGCCGGTCAACAGCAGGCCATCGAGCCCGCGCAACCAATCCGCCGCGGGCAACGGCGGCTGCAGGCTGGGCAGCGCCACCGGGGTTGCTCCGGCCGCCTCCACCAGCGCGCGCACGTACTTCTCGCCGACCACGGCGAAACGATGGTGGCCGAGCACGGTGCTGTCGGTGGGCAGGCCCACCCAGGGCAGGCGACGCATGGGAAAACTCCTTGGCGTGCCGACACGTTACCCGTCGCCCGGCGAATGCGGCAAGTCGTCGCCGTCACGCCACGGCCGTCGCGCATCGGCGAAACTACGTGGGTGAACGCTGATCGACCTGCCCCGCTCCGTCCTGCCGCCCTGCGCCCGCGAGGCCAGCAGTGAGCGCCGCCTTCCCACCCAGCTGGTACGCGGCCAGCCTGCCCGAGCCGCCCGCACTGCCTCCGTTGCAGGGTGATGTGCACGCCGATGTCGCGGTGCTCGGCGCCGGTTATACCGGCCTCACTGCGGCCCTGGAACTGGCCGCGCGCGGCCAGCGCGTGGTGCTGCTGGAAGCGCAGCGGATCGGCTGGGGGGCCTCCGGCCGCAATGGCGGCCAGGCACTGGTCGGCTACGGCTGCGAGGTGGACGAACTGGAGCGGCAGCTGGGTCGCGACGATGCACGCCACCTGTTCGACTGGTCGCGCGAGGCGGTGCAGGCGATGCGCACCCGCATCGATCGCCACCGCATCGACTGCCATTGGGTTGAAGGCCACGCCAGCGTCGCCATCCGTGAACGCCACGAGCGTGACCTGCAGGCCAACTGCGAGCACCTGCAACGCCATTACGACTACCCCATGCAGTGGTGGAGCCGTGATGCCCTGCACGCGCAGCTGGACAGCCCGCGCTACCGAGCCGCGATGTTCGATCCGCTCAGCGCACACCTGCACCCGCTGGCGTATGCACGCGGCCTGGCCGCTGCAGCGCGTGCGGCCGGGGTGGTCATCCACGAGGATTCGCCCGTGGTGCGCATCCAGCGTGGCTCCCAACCCGCGCTGCACACGGCGCAGGGCAGCGTGCGCGCCGCGCACCTGGTGGTGGCCGGCAATGCCTGGCTGCAGGGACTGCTGCCCGAGCTGGAGCGGCGGATCATGCCGGTGGGCACCTACATCGGTGCCAGTGAGCCACTGGGCGCCGAACGTGCGCGCGCCCTGATCGGCAACAACATGGCCGTGGCCGACACCGCCTGGGCACTGGACTACTTCCGCCTCAGCCACGACCACCGCCTGCTGTTCGGCGGCCGCGCCAGCTACTCGGCACTGCCCCCGCCGGGCCTGCGCGGGGTGATGCAGCGGCGCATGCACCAGGTCTTCCCGCAACTGGCCGACGTATCGCTGGAGCAGGTCTGGGGTGGCTACGTGGACATCACCCGCAACCGCGCCCCGCACTGGGGCCGGCTGGACGGCAACCTGTACTTCGCGCAGGGGTTCTCGGGGCATGGCGTGGCCGCCGCCGGGCTGGCTGGCGAGGTGATCGCCGCTGCCATCGCCGGGCAGAGCGAGCGCCTGGACGTGTTCCAGCGCCTGCGTCATGCGCCCTTCCCCGGCGGCCGGTTGCTGCGCACGCCCCTGCTGGTGGCGGCGATGTCGTGGTACAAGCTGCGGGATGCGTTGTGGTAGCGGGAGCCTTCCCAGCCACATAATCGTCGCAGGAGCTGGGGAGCACGTGGATGCGGTGGTGGAAGGACGGCCTGCAGGTAAGGATACGGATCAGCCCCGAGGGGCTGGCGCTGGCGCTGCTCTATGCCTTCGCCTGCTGGGGCGCGCGCAAGCTGTCACTGGACCAGTTCTTCCTGCCTGCTGGCGTAAGGGTGGCCGCACTGCTGCTGTGCCCGCCCCGTCTTTGGCCCTACCTGCTGATCGGTGAATACGCCTACTTCGCGCATCTGCGCATCCCCCTGATCAGCAAGTACAACCTGACCTGGGTGATCCTCGCCTCGGTGTTCCTGATGCCTGCCGTGATGCTGATCGTGCGCCTGCACCGGAAGCTGCTGGCGCGTACCACGGTCGTCGGCGTGATCTCCATTGCGGTATGCGCCGCGACGGTCATCAGCCTGCTCAACCTGGGGATCTCGTACCTGATCTGGGAACCGTTGCATGAAGAGACATTTCTCACCAACGTGCTGCGCTATGCGCTGGGCGACTTCACCGGCATCCTGATCCTGGCGCCCCTGGCACTGCTGTGGATCCGCCGCGCCGAGGAAAAATGGGCGGCCCGCGCTGTTGCGGCCACGGTCGCAGCACTCGGAGCCATGCTGGTCATTGGCCTGCAGGCGACGCCGGTACCTTCCTCGATCACAGCCCCTGGTTCGCTGCAGCTGTTGCTGATCCTGCCTATTCCCGCGATCGCCCTGACCTGCCTGCTGGGATGGCGCGGTGCGGCCATCGGTGTTGCCGCCGTGAACATGATCCTTGGCCTGAGCGCCCCGGCCGACCATCCGACGGCATTCGACCCGGCCACTTTCGCCACCCAGCAGGCCATGGCCGTCGCCAGCATCGCCCTGCTGCTGCTGGGCGCGCGCATCACCCACTTCCAGAGCCAGCACCGGTTGCGCGAGGAAGATGGCAAAGCGGCCCTTCAGCTTGCCCGCAACTCGCACCTGGCCAGCGAGATGGACCTGCGTGAGCGGGCGGCACACCTGCGCCAGCTGGGAGATGGCATGGACCTGTCCCTGAACGAGATGGTGAACTGGCTGCATGCCCAGGGTCATCACGCCGTGGCCGACAGCCTGCGGCATACCTCGGAGGTGCATTCACGCCTGTTCCGGGCCCAGGCCAGCATGATCTATCCCGCCGCCCTGGAACAACTGGGCCTGTACGTGGCGTTGCAGGCAGGTGGGGTGCGCGAGGCATGGAATGCAACGCATCGAATCGGCCAGCCGAGGTTGACGGGTGACCCCTGCGCGCTCGGGGTCGGCCTGCAGCTTGCTGCCTATCGACTCGTGGTCGATGCGGTCTCGCTTCTATTGAAATGCGAGGCCGGGCAGATCTCGGTCAGCGTCCGCTGCGGAAGTTCCATCCGGAAGCGTGGTGCCTTCATCTGCGTGGCTCTTCTGGACCGCCACGCATCACTGGGAAGCCGGGCAAGGGAACTGGCGAACGAGCAGCTGCTGGGCCGGGTCCTCGCACACGCGGGCCACATGGACGTGAGTGGCAACAGGCTCAGGATGATGCTGACGGAAGCACGGGAAGCTCCCCGCCATGCAGGCGCGACTGAAGCGTTGAGGGAAAGCACACGTTCCATTGACCCGGGCGCCCCCCGGGCCGCGATCTGACTTTCCCAATGGAAGGAGATGCAGATCACTACCCGAAAGTGATCCTTGGTCGACGCCGGACCCACCCCGTCAGGTTCTGGCGCCGGCGTGCAATTGCGCCCCCATGCTTCTATCGATACTGTCATCCAATGCCGCGACATGGCGCGCTCAAGCAACCCGCACGGCCACTGCCATGTCACGAGCAAGGGAGGCTCGGGTTTGGACCGATTCAAAAAGGCAGTTGAACTGAGCTTCCGTATACGGCCAGCCGGGATCGCACTCGCGGCCGTCTATGCCCTGGGCTGCCTTGGCTCGCGCCAGTTCTCGCTGGATCAGTTCTTCCTGCCTGCGGGCATCCGGGCAGCGGCGCTGCTGATCGTCCCGACCCGCCTGTGGCCCTACCTGCTGCTCGGCGAGTACGCGTACTTCGCAACGCTGCGCATCCCCATGATCGACACCTATGGCCTGGATTGGGTCATCCTGGCGTCGACGCTGCTGATGCCGATGGCGATGCTGGTGGTCTACCTGCATCGGATGAGAATGCCGTCCGAAGCAGCCACCGGTCTCTGGCTGCTGTCGCTGTCCTTCTGCACGGCCCTGTTCGTCCCGGGCCTCAACCTGGGCATTTCATATGTCCTGTGGTCGACCCCACCCCCCAGCAATCTGCTGGACGCGGTCGACCGGACGATCTTTGGTCACTTCGCCGCCATCATCACCCTGGTGCCGTTGGCATTCCTCTGGTCGCGACGGCAGGCCGATCCCGGTTGGACCGGCCGTTTCGTCGCCCCTACCGCCTCGGCGATCCTGGTGATGCTGGTGCTGGGCCTGTGCATGCAATTGACAAGCGCCGGCGCCCACACGACGCGGACGCACATGGTGCTGCTGGCCGCCCTGCCCGCCATCGCCCTGACCTTCATGCATGGGTGGCGCGGCGCAGCCATCGCCATTCCGTTGTTGAACCTCCCCCTGCACGGTGCAACGCCCAGCACCGGCCTGCCTTCCTCATTCGACCTGGGCACGTTCGCCACCCAACAGAACATGGCGGTGATGAGTGTCGCACTGCTGGCACTGGGTTCCAGCATCAGCTATCACCATCAGCGCGCCCGGTCCCGCGGCCTGGCCGAGGCAACCACGCTGCGCCTGGCACGCGGCTCTCATCAGACCAGCGAGCGTGAGCTGCGTGAACGGGCCGTCCACCTGAAACATCTGGGCGAGGGCATGGACAGTTCGCTCAGCGAGATGGTCAGCTGGCTGAAGTCCCAAGGCCACCATGCGGTCGCCAACAGCCTGCAGCACGCGTCGTCGGTACATTCACGGCTGTTCCGTGAACAGGCCAGCCTGGTCTATCCCACGGGGCTGGAGCAGGTCGGGCTCTACATTGCGCTGCAAGCCGGCGGCGCCTGCGAAATCTGGAACAACACGCATCGCGTCATTCCGCCCAGGCTGGCGGGCAATCCCTGCCTGCTGACCGTGGACCTGCAACTGGCCATCTATCGCTCGCTGATCGAGGCGGTTTCACTTCTGCTGGAACTGGAAACCGGGCAGGTCTGCGTGCGCGCCCGAAGCGGCCGGGCAGGCAAGCGTCGCGGCATTGTTGCTGTGGTGAGCCTGCTCGACCGTGGTTGCATGCTGTCCACGCGCACCACCCACCAGGCTGTCGAGCGTCTGGCCGGGCGGATGCTTGCCTACGGCGGGACGGTCCATTGCCGGGGCAATCGGCTGCGACTGGTCCTGCATGAACCAATCACCCATGCGTCGCCCGCGGCGGCCTGACATGGAATCCGGCCCGGCGCGCAGCGTTCGCCGCTAAAGTTACACCCGAAACCGCCGCTATCCGTGCCGAGCCCTCCCTCGTGAGCCACCGCATCATGCCCGTGTTGCCGCAGGCCGCCGTTGATGGCGACCTGGCCGATCCGCTGCCGCAGCGGATCCTGCTGGTCGAAAACTCCCGTGCCTTCACCAGCATGCTGCGCGAGGCCATCGAGCAACGCCTGGAACTGCCGGTGGTGATCGCCTCCACCCTGGCCGAGGCCGACCGCCTGTTGAGCGAGGATGGCGGCTGGTTCCTGGTGCTGACCGGGCTGGTCCTGGCCGATGGCGACCGCGACGCGGTGGTCGAGTTCTTCCTCAAGCGCGACCTGCCCACCGTGGTGGTCAGCGGCGTCTACGACGAGGACCTGCGCAAGCGCGTGCTGCAGCAGCAGATCATCGACTATGTGCTGAAGAACACCCCCGGCAGCATCGATTACCTGGTGTGGCTGGTGCAGCGGCTGGAGCGCAACCGGCGCATCGCCGCGCTGGTGGTGGACGACTCACCGTCCGCGCGCGGTTATGCCGCGGCCTTGCTGCGCATGTATGGGCATGAAGTGCACGAGGCGGCCGATGGCAACGAGGGCCTGGCCGCGATCGAGGCGCATCCAGCGATCCGTCTCGCCGTGGTCGACCAGGAAATGCCGGGCATGCAGGGCGTGGAGTTCACCCGCCGCCTGCGCACCCTGCGCTCGCGCGACAAGGTGGCGGTGATCGGCATCTCCGGCAATACCGATGCGTCGTTGATCCCGCGCTTCCTGAAGAACGGCGCCAACGATTTCCTGCGCAAGCCGTTCTCGCGCGAGGAATTCTTCTGCCGTGTCTCGCAGAATGTGGACCAGCTGGAGCTGATCGGCACCCTGCAGGACCTGGCCACCCGTGACTTCCTCACGGGCCTGCCCAACCGGCGCTGCTTCCTCGAGCAGAGCCAGCGCCAGCTGCCACAACTGCAGCTGCACGGCCAGTGCGTGGCGGTGGCGATGATCGACATCGACCACTTCAAGCACATCAACGATACCCATGGCCACGAGGCTGGCGACGATGCGCTGCGCGCGGTGGCCGGCGCGGTGGCCGCACATGCGCGCAGCCAGGACCTGATCGCACGCTTCGGCGGCGAGGAGTTCTGCCTGCTGGTGCCGGACATGGAGCAGGACGAGGCGCTGCTGTACTTCGAGGAACTGCGCCAGCGCATCGCCGCGCTGGAGGTGGACATCGGCACCGCGACCCTGCGCATGACCGTGAGCATCGGCCTGTGCTGCCTGCGTCCGCAACGCGATGCACTGCACCGGTTGATCTCCGAAGCCGACCGCCAGCTGTACCTGGCCAAGGCCGGTGGCCGCAACCGGGTCAGCTGCACCACGGTGGCCAGCCCGCTGCGCCCACGCGAGCCGGCCCTGCCCTGACCAGCCCGCTTTGATCCAGATCAACGCCGCACCCGCGCGGCGGCTCTACAGTCGGCCCCGACATAGGCATGAAGGGGAGCCGGGGATGGCACTACTGGTCTGGCAGGACGATCTGAACATCGGCATCGATGTGATCGACCAACAACACCGCCGCATCATCGAGATGCTCAACCACCTGCACGTGGCCCAGGCCAGCATGCAGCGCGCGGCGGTGGGTGAAGTGATCGATGAGGTGGTGGACTACACCATGTCGCACTTCGCGTTCGAGGAAGAGCTGATGGAAGAAGCGGGCTACCCGTTCTGTGCCGCGCACAAGCGCGTGCATGAGGTCTTCATCAAGCGGGTATCGGAATACCGCATGCGCTTCCAGGCCGGCGAGGACATCAGCGACGAACTGCGCACCATGCTCTCGCGCTGGCTGTTCAACCACATCCGCGGCGACGACCAGGCCTACGCCGAACAGGTCAAGGCGCACCTGAACCAGTTCGCCCGCGAACACCAGGGCGGAGGCTGGCTGGGCCGCACGCTCAAGCGCTTCTTTGGTTGAGCCGCAGCGCACGCCGGTGCAGTGCCACCAGCGCGCACAGGGTGGCAACCGCGGTCAGGCACAGGTAGTAGCCCACCGCGACCAGGCCAAAGCGCTCGGCCAGCCACGTTGCCAGGTACGGGGCTGGTGCCGCACCGAGGATGCCGGCCAGGTTGAATGACAGCGAAGCACCGGTGTATCGGACTTCCACCGGGTAGATCTCGGCCAGGAAGGTGCCGCAGGGGCCATAGGTCAGCCCCATCAGGAACAGGCCCAGGCACAGGAAGGCGGTGACCAGCCACGGGCTGTGCGGCTGGAACAACGGCGCGAACAGTACGCCGAAGCCGATGATCAGCACGCTGGCGACGATCATGGTGCGACGCGTGCCCCAGCGGTCGCCATAGCGTGCCGACAGCGGGATGCCCAGTGCGAAGAACAACATGCCGACCATCTGCATCAGCAGGAACTGCTCGCGGCTGTAGCCAAGCACCGCAGTGCCGTGGCCAAGGCTGAACACGGTCATCAGGTAGAACAGCACGAAGGTGGCGAAGGCGCCAAGGGTGCCCAGCAGCATCGGCACCGGGTGGTCACGCAGCACCGTCCACATCGGCAGCCGAACCGGCGCCTTGCGCTCCAGTGCCTTCTTGAAGTCGGGCGTCTCGTGGATGTTCAGCCGCACCCACAGTCCCAGACCCACCAGCAGCGCACTGGCCACGAACGGAATGCGCCAGCCCCACTGCAGGAAGTCGTCCTGGCTCAGGCAGCGGCCCAGCACCAGGAAGATGCCGGCCGACAGCAGGAAACCGATGGGCGCGCCCAGCTGCGGGAACATGCCGTACCAGGCACGCTTGCCCGGTGGCGCGTTCTCGGTGGCCAGCAGCACCGCCCCGCCCCATTCGCCGCCCAGCCCCAGCCCCTGGCCGAAGCGGCACAGCGCCAGCAGCGCCGGCGCCCATAGGCCTATCTGCGCATGGGTGGGCAGCAGGCCGATCAGCACCGTGGACAGGCCCATGGTCAGCAACGCGGCGACCAGGGTGGCCTTGCGGCCGATACGGTCGCCGAAATGACCAAACACCGCCGAGCCAACCGGCCGCGCGATGAACGCCACCGCGAAGGTCGCCAGTGACTGCAGCAGCGCCGCCTGTTCGCTGCTGTCCGGGAAGAACAGGTGCGGGAACACCAGCACGGCGGCCGTGGCGTAGATGTAGAAATCGAAGAATTCGATGGTGGTGCCGATCAGGCTGGCCAGCAGGACACGACGGGGGGAATTCACGGGTGGCGCGGCAGCAGCGATCGTCGACATCGGCAGTACGGATAACGGTAGATCGTCCGATTCTGCCACGGGCCGGTGGCCGCACGGGGCGATGGTTTCAGCCGACACCGATGCCAACGAATTTTTTCCAGCCACCCGCTAGGCTGCGCCACCGGTCCCTGCATGGATGCCTTGCCGATGGCTGCAGTTGTGTTGACGTGGTCCGATTCGCCGAAACTGCCGCGCATGGCGGCGTGGCTGGTGGTGCTGCTGGTGCACGGTGGGCTTGCACTGTGGCTGCTGGACAGCGGCCGGATCGAACTGCGTCGCGGCGAGGACGCACGGATCTCGCTGCGCTGGCTGCCACCGGAAGTGCGGACGGCGGTGCCTCAACAGCCCGCCTTGCCCTCCACACAGATGACGCGTCCGGCCGCATCGGTGATGCCCCGCCCTGCTCCGGTCGCGCAGGCAGATAACGCCCTGCCTGCCGCGGAGGACGCGGCTGCGGTGGCGCCACTGATCCTGAGTCTGCCTGCGGGCAGCATCGACGGCGGTGATGGCATCAGCGCCGCAGGTATCGCTCCCCGCCTGATCGGTCGCCGCGAGGTACACCCCGCGTTCGCACCACGCCGCAACTATTTCCGCATCCGCCGGCAGATGACCCCGGAGCAGATCGTGCATGGCGTGGCGCAGCTGCTGGGGCTGTGGCCGCCGGGATACATCGTCGACCCGTGCGAACTGGGTAGACAGGACATGGACTACTTCCAGAATGCCGTCGATGAAGCCGACCGGGATCTGCTGCGTGCGGCGGTACTGCAGGTAAGCGCACGCTGCAGGTAGCTGGCACGCCTTTGTGGAGCCGAGCCCATGCTCGGCTGCGTTTCGCGGGAAGCAGCCGGGCATGGCTGGGCTCTACAGAAGAGCGGGAAGCAGCCGAGCATGGGCTCGGCTCTACAGAAGAGCGAGAAGCAGCCGGGCATGGGCTCGGCTCTACAGAAGAGCGAGAAGCAGCCGAGCATCGGCTCAGCTCTACAGAAGAGCGGGAAGCAGCCGGGCATGGCTCGGCTCTACAGAAGGCGAAGGGCCATCCAGCAAGCGCGTCGTCACAACTGGATCCAGGTCGCCTTGATCTCGCTGTACTTGTCGAACGCATGCAGCGATTTGTCGCGGCCATTGCCGGACTGCTTGTAGCCACCGAACGGGGCGGTCATGTCACCACCGTCCCAGCCGTTCACCCAGACGCTGCCGGCGCGCAGCTGGCGTGCGACACGATGGGCGCGGCCCAGGTCACGCGTCCACAGGCCCGCCGCCAATCCATAGCGGCTGTCATTGGCCACGCGCACCGCTTCGGCCTCGTCGTCGAAGCCAAGCACGGCCAGCACCGGCCCGAACACCTCCTCGCGTGCCAACGCGTGCTCCGGACGCACCTGGTCGAACACCGTGGGCTGCACATAACAGCCGCCGGCCTCCACCTCGGCCCGATGGCCGCCCAGCAGCAGCCGGCCGCCCTCGCCTTCGGCCCGTGCGATATCGGCCAGCACCTTGTCCACGTGCGCGGCGTCGACCAGCGCGCCCATCGGTGCATCGGCCTCCAGTGGATGGCGGGGCTGCATGTGCTGGCCATAGGCAATCACCTGGTGCACGAAGTCCTCGCGGATCGAGCGCTGCACCAGCAGCCGCGAACCGGCGGTGCAGACTTCGCCCTGGTTGAAGAAGATGCCCTGCGCCACGGCCTTGGCCGCTGCGTCCAGGTCCGGGGCGTCGGCGAACACCAGGTGCGGGCTTTTGCCACCGCATTCCAGCCAGACCCGCTTGAGGTTGGACCGTCCCGCATGCTCGAGCAGCTTTGCGCCGGTGGCGGTGGAACCGGTGAAGGCCAGTACGTCCACGTCCATGTGCAGCGCCAAGGGCTCGCCCACGCGCGCGCCATGCCCGGGCAGCACGTTCAGCACCCCGTCCGGCAGGCCCGCCTCGGCCGCCAGCGCCGCCAGCCGCAGTGCGGTCAGGGGTGAGCGCTCGGACGGCTTGAGCACCACCGAATTGCCCATCGCCAGGGCCGGCGCGATCTTCCAGCTGGCCATCAGCAATGGGAAATTCCACGGCACGATCGCCGCCACCACGCCGGCAGGCTCGCGCGTGACCAGGCCCAGCTCGCGGGGGCCGGTCGGCGCGATTTCCCCGTACAGCTTGTCCACCGCTTCAGCGGTCCAGGCCAGGCAGCGCACCACGCCGGGCAGGTCGATACGGCGTGCGTCGCGCACCGGCTTGCCCATGTCCAGGGTTTCCAGCAGGGCAAGCTCGTCGGCGTGTTTTTCCACCAGCCCCGCCAAGGCCAACAGCACGCGCTTGCGATGGGCCGGGCTGGCCTGCGACCAGTGGCCCGCATCGAAGGCACGCCGCGCCGTCCGCACCGCGCGCTCCACGTCCTGTGCGTCGCAGTCGGCGACCGCCGCCAGCGCACGTCCATCAATCGGGCTGACGCAGTCGAAGCGGGCGCCGCTGGCAGCGTCGGTGTAGCGGCCATCGATGAATGCCTGGGTCGGCATCGAAAGCTGCAAGGCCAGTGCCTGCCAGTGGCTGCGGTCGGGGAAGTCGGCCATGTCGGGCTCCTCGGAACAGTTTCCCCGGTTATACCGGCGTGGCCGCGACTCCGCCGTGACGTGGCTGCGCTACATTCTCCCCATCGGACCCGATGGAGCTGGCATGAAGCGTTCCGCGAGCGACCTGCACGATCTGGCTACCCGACGCCCGGAGTCATTGGAGGCGTACTGGATGCCGTTCACCGCCAACCGCCAGTACAAGGCAGCGCCGCGCGTGCTGGTGCGTGCCGAGGGCATGCACTACGAGGATGTCGATGGCCGCCAGATCCTCGATGGCACGGCCGGCCTCTGGTGCTGCAACGCGGGTCATGCACGGCCGCGCATCGTCGAGGCCATCGTCGAGCAGGCGCGCACGCTCGACTACTCGCCAGCCTTCCAGATGGGCTCGCCGCCGGCATTCGCGCTGGCGCAGCGGCTGGCCGCATTGGCACCAACGCCACTGAACCATGTGTTCTTCACCAGCTCCGGCTCGGAGGCGGTGGATACCGCGATGAAGATCGTGCTGGCCTACCACCGCCAGCGCGGCGAGGGCCAGCGCACGCGCTTCATCAGCCGCGAGAAGGCCTACCACGGCGTTGGCTTCGGCGGCATGGCGCTGGGCGGCCTGCCCAACAACCGCAGGGCGTTCGGCCCGCAGCTGGGCGGCGTGGACTACCTGCGCCACACCCTGGACCTGCAGCGCAATGCGTTCAGCAGGGGCCTGCCGCGCCAGGGCGCTGAACTGGCCGACGACCTGGAGCGGCTGATCGCGCTGCACGACGCTTCGACCATCGCGGCGGTTTTCGTCGAGCCCATCGCCGGGTCCGCCGGGGTGATCCTGCCGGCGCCGGGCTACCTGCAGCGCCTGCGCGAGCTGTGCGATCACCACGGCATCCTGCTGGTGTTCGATGAGGTCATCACCGGTTTCGGCCGGGTCGGCATGCCATTCGCCGCACAGCGCTTCGGGGTCACCCCCGACCTGCTGACCTTCGCCAAGGCGGTCAGCAACGGCGCGGTGCCGCTGGGCGGCGTGCTGGCCAGCGATGCGGTGCACGCTACGCTGATGCAGGCGCCGCCGCAGGCCATCGAGCTGTTCCACGGCTATACCTACTCTGGTCACCCGCTGGCCTGTGCGGCCGCGCTGGCCACGCTGGAGGTCTACGCCGAGGAGCGCCTGTATGAGCGTGCCATCGAACTGGGCGAATACTGGCAGGAACGCCTGCATGCGCTGCAGGGCCTGCCCAACGTGATCGACATCCGCAACTTCGGGCTGGTCGGCGCCGTTGAACTGGCCCCCCGCCGCGACACCCCGGGCAGCCGGGGCTACGAGGTGTTCCGGCGCTGCTTCCACGACGGCGGGCTGCTGGTGCGCTGTACCGGCGACATCATCGCGCTGTCACCGCCGCTGATCGTGGACAAGGCGCAGATCGACCAGATCACCGGCACGCTGGGCGAGATGATCCGGGCCACCGCCTGAGCCCGGGCCAGCGGCGGCGAGCGGGTACAATGGGCGGTTCCGCTCCTGCTCGCTGCCGTGCCCATGGATATCGTCGTCAAAGAAGAACTCAAGGCCTATATCGACCCGCTGACCGCGGACGAACATGACGCGCTGGAGCGCAGCATCCTGGCCGAAGGCTGCCGCGATGCACTGGTGCTGTGGGGCGATGTGCTGGTCGATGGCCATAACCGCTTCGGCATCTGCCAGAAGCACGGCCTGCCCTTCAACACCGTGCAGAACACCCGCTTCCAGAGCATGGAAGACGTGCACCTGTGGATGATCGAGCAGCACCTGGGGCGCCGTAGCGTGTCCGACTTCCAGCGCGGCGTGCTGGCGCTGCGCAAGCGCGACATCCTGGCCGCCCGCAAGCAGGTCGAGCAGGCCCAGCTGCAGCGCGAGAGCGATGGCACCGCAGGGATGGCCGATGAAGCCGGTGAAGACAGCCCGCCGTGGGAGCCGGCACCGAAGGTCAGCCGCGCCGAGCTGGCCCGCGAAGCCAAGCTGAGCACCAGCCAGGTCGGCATGATCGAACGCATCCACGCCCAGGCCGCGGCCGAGGTGGTGGAGGCGGTGAAGGCCGGCGTGATCTCGATCAGCGCCGCCGCGGCCGTGGCCGACCTGCCGGAAGACGAGCAGCGCGCTGCCGCGGCCGGTGGCAAGGACGAGCTGAAGCAGGCCGCCAAGCGCGTGCGCGAGTCCAAGCGCAAGCCGCGCGCGCCGAAGCCCGAACCGGCCGAGATGGATTTCGAGGAGGCGGATGAGGACGAGATCGCCAGCCGCGATGCCGAAGTGCTGTCTGCACTGGAACAGCTGGGCGAGGATGCACCGGCCCTGCGCCGTCGCGTGGTCGCCCTGACCCGCGAGAACGACACCCTGCGCGCGCAGCTGGCCGCGCTGCGCAAGCAACTCGAAGCGCTCTGAACCAGCGGGTAGTGCCGGCCGCTGGCCGGCAACCCCATGAACGTTCCGGATTCGTTGCGGATGCCGGCCAGCGGCCGGCACTACCAGATACTCATGCCATGCCGGGTAGACTTCCGGCATGACGCCTGCCATTGATCCGCGCCGCGCACAGCTGCGGCGCCTGAAAGCCCTCGCGCTGGGCCTGCTGCTGTTGATGCTGGCCGGTTTCGCGGTCAGCCACTGGCAGGGCGAGCGCGGTATCTGGGCCTGGGTTTCGGCCTTCTGCGAAGCCGCAGCCGTGGGCGCGCTGGCCGACTGGTTCGCCGTGGTCGCGCTGTTCCGGCGGCCGATGGGCCTGCCGATTCCGCACACCGCGATCATCCCGCGCAGCAAGGAACGCATCGGCGACAGCCTGGCGCTGTTCGTGCGCGACCAGTTCCTGGAGCCGGGTGTGCTGCTGGCCAAGCTGCAGGTATTCGACCCGGCCAGCCGCCTCGGCAGCTGGCTGGCCGACCCGGCACGCTCGCGCATGTTGGCCGACATGGCCCGCGGCTGGGCGCTGCAGGCGCTGGATTTCTTCGACGAAACCGCCGTGCGCCGGCAGCTGCACGGCTTCGTGGTGCAGCAGCTGCGGCAATGGAACGCCGCTGCCACCGCCGGCGAACTGCTGGCGTTGCTGACTGCCGATGGCCGCCATCAACGCGTGCTGGACGAGGGCCTGCAGCGGCTGGGCCGCTGGCTGGAACAGCCTGAGGTGAAGGAACGCGCCTCGCAGCTGATCGTGCGCTACATCCAGCGCGAATGGCCGACGCTGTCGAGCACGGTGAACTGGGTCAAACCGATCGACGAGATCGGCGACAGCCTGGCCGAACGCCTGGCCCGCGCCGTGCTGGAAGAGCTGCAGCAGGTGCTGGCCGAGCCGCAGCATCCGCTGCGCCAGGACTACGAAACCTGGTTGCAGAACTACGTGCAGCGCCTGCGCGAGGATCCGGCGCTGGCCGAGCGCATCGAGCAGCTCAAGCAGGAAATGATCGACCACCCGGCCCTGCAGGAGTACGTACAGGGGCTGTGGGCGCGCATCCACGCCAGCCTGCGCGCGGACCTGCAGCGCGAGGATTCGGCCCTGGTCGGCCACCTGCAGCGCAGCCTGGGTTCGCTCGGTGCCAGCCTGCAGGCCGACCCGGCGCTGCGCGAGGCACTGAACCAGCATCTGATGGAAGGTGCGCAGCGCCTGACCGGGCGCCTGCGCGAGGGTGTGACCACGCATATCGCGCAGACCGTGAAGGGTTGGGACGAACGGCACCTGGTCGAACAGCTGGAACTGAGCGTGGGCCGTGACCTGCAGTTCATCCGCTTCAACGGCACCCTGGTCGGCGGGCTGATCGGCCTGCTGCTGCACGCTGCGACGGTGCTTTTCCGCTTCTGAAGCCTCCCTGCACGGGAGCCGGCGCCGTCACGCTTGATTAACGAAATGCGAATGCCTATCATTTGCTAATCGGTTGTACGCTTAGCCAAGCGGGGCACGGAAGCACGCACCCACCCGCCCCTTCGCCCGTGTACATCCCCCGACTACCGGGTCGCCCGCACTGCGCGGGTGGCGCACCGTCGATGGGACTCGCTGGGCGACGTGCGCGGAGCGCACGGCTGCTGCGTCCGCGCATTCCATCGCCTGTTTCGTCCTGCATGGAATCGCACCGATGGCAATGCCGCTGAACCTCCCTCGTCCCTCTCTGCTGGCCCTGGCCGTGACCGCACTGATGATCGCCCCGCTGGCACACGCCGACGGCACCGCCGAATCTTCCGCGCGCACGCTGGACACCGTGAAGGTGACCGCCGATGGCGAGATCCCGAGCAGCTACACGGTGAAGAACGCGCGCAGCGCGACCAGGCTGGACCTGTCGCTGCGCGAGACGCCGCAGTCGGTGACGGTCATCACCCGCCAGCGCCTGGACGACATGGGCCTGTTCTCGCTGTCGGACGTGATGGGCCAGGTGACCGGCGTCAGCGTGTCGGTCACCGACAGCGAGCGCATCAACTACGTCTCGCGCGGCTACACCATCGACAATTTCCAGATCGACGGCATGCTCAACACGTTCGGTGGCTCGGTCAAGACCAACACCGACAACGTGATCTACGAGCGCATCGAGGTGATCCGTGGCGCCACCGGCCTGACCACCGGCGCCGGCGATCCGTCCGGCACCATCAGCATGATCCGCAAGCGCCCCACCGATACTTTCCAGATGGGCGCCAACCTCACCGTGGGACGCTGGGGCAACCGCCGCCTGGAAGCCGACCTCGGTGGTCCGGTGGCCTGGGACGGGCGCATCCGCGCGCGCGTGGTCGCGGCCAAGCAGCAGAGCGATTCGTTCCGTGATGTCTATTCGCTCGACAAGGATGTGTTCTACGGCATCGTGCAGGCCGACCTGAGCGACAACACGCTGTTCGAAGTGGGCTACGAGTACCAGTCGCCCCGTACCACCGGCGTTACCTGGGGCGTGGTGCCGTACTGGGGCGCCGATGGCGCGCCAGCCAACCTGCCTCGCTCGACCAACCTGTCGGCCTCGTGGAGCGCCTGGCCGATCGTGGAGAAGACCAGCTTCGCGCGGCTGGAGCAGCGGCTCGGCAACGGCTGGTCGGTGAAGGGCACTTTCAGCCACGCCGTGCGTGATACCGACGGCAGCGTCTGGTACGGCGCCGCCGGCAATCCGCGTGCCGATGGAACCGGCGTCACCGCCTACATCTCGCACTTCAACGAGCACAGCACGATGGACGTGTTCGACGTCAACGTCGGTGGCCCGTTCCAGCTGTTCGGTCGCGAGCATGAACTGGTGTTCGGCCTGGGCCAGTCGGTGCGCAAGGGCGAGTCGGAAGGCATGGACTTCGACTACGACGATGCCTATGCCGTGGTGCCGGACTGGCGTCACTGGACCGGCAATGTGCCGGTTCTGCCGGTGACCCGCCTGGGCAGGCTGTCGTCGCAGAATGAACTGCGCCAGCGCGCAGCCTACGTTGCCGCACGGCTGCGCCTGGCCGACCCGATGCTGGCGGTGGTCGGCGCGCGCTACGGCAGCTGGGAAACCCGTAGCTGGGCCTATGGCTACGATGCCAATGGCAACCGCAACCGCACCACCCGCACCGGCTACAGGCCGGACGACATGCTCACCCCGTATGCCGGCCTGGTCTACGACTTCAATTCGATCTTCAGCGGCTATGTCAGCTACACCGACATCTTCAAGCCGCAGAACTACCGCGACCGCAATGGCAACTACCTGGAGCCGGTGGTCGGCAACATGTACGAAGCAGGCGTCAAGGCCGAGTTCTTCGGCGGCCTGCTCAATGCCTCGGCTGCCGTGTTCGAGGGCAAGCAGGACAACGTCGCCGAGATCGATGATTCGGTGCCGGTGAACTCGCTGCCCGACGGCAGCCAGGCTTACCGCTCCTCCGGCAAGGGCAACAAGGTCAAGGGCTGGGAGATCGAAACCCAGGGCAGCATCGGCGAGCAGTGGAACGTCTCGGCCGGTTTCGCCCACACCGTCATCCGCAACAAGGACGGCGTACTGCAGCGGACCACCGCCCCGCAGGACACCTTCCGGCTCAACACCAGCTGGCGCCCCGGCGGTATCGACGGCCGCTTCTGGCTGGGTGGTGGCGTGACCTGGCAGAGCAGCATCTGGAACAACAGCACCAAGCCCGATCGCAGCAAGGCCAGGATCACCCAGGACGCGTTCTACCTGGTCAACCTCGCCGGCGGCTATCGCTTCAACGAGAACTTCAGTGCCCAGCTGAACATCAACAACCTGCTGGACAAGAAGTATTTCAACAACGTCGGTTTCTACAACGGCGTGTACTGGGGCGAACCACGCAATGTCACCGTGACGCTGCGCTGGAAGCTCTGACCCTGATGGATGGCACCGGTTCTGCGACCGGTGCCAGGCCAGGGATGGCCTCCTCCGGCGCACTGCGGTGCGCCGGCCTTCTTCCACTGAAACCTGCAGGAACGCCGTGGACCGCTCGCCCGCAACCGCCAGCCCCCGCACCTTCTTCTCCAACCCGCGCTGGGGCGTGCTGTCACGTTCGTTGGCCGCGATCTTCGGCGGCTATGCGCTGGCCTCGGTGACCAGCGTGTTCTGCGCGGTGGCGCTGCCCGGCGCGCGCGGCCAGACCGTGCTGACCGGCATGCTGCTGGCGATCCTGGTCGCCGCCTGCGCCGCGCTGTGGGCATTCGCTACCCGCAGCGCGCTGCGCGCTTGGGTCGGCATCCTCGCCCCGGCCCTGCTTATGGCAGGCATTGCGCGCCTGATGGGGGCCTGGGCATGAAGAATGGATTCCGCCAGTCGATGGCCTGGCTGCACACCTGGACCGGCCTGCTGGTCGGCTGGTTGCTGCTGCTGATCTTCATGGCTGGCACGGCCAGCTACTACCGCGAGGAAATCAGCCGCTGGATGCGTCCGGAGCTGCCGGCCAACAAGGTCAGCATCGATGTGGCCGCGCAGCGCGCGGTGGACTACCTGCAGGCCAACGCCGGCCAGGCCGAGAACTGGTTCGTCACCCTGCCGCAACCGCGCAACCCGGCCATGCAGATGTTCTGGCGGTTGCCGCCGGAGCTGGCCGACCCCAGCCGTGGCCGCCGCGGAGGTTTCGGCGATGCCACGCTGGACCCGAACACCGGCCAGGCACTGAAGGCGCGCGAGACCCGCGGCGGCGACTTCTTCTACCGCCTGCACTTCGACCTGCACTACATCCCGGTGCTGTGGGCGCGCTACCTGGTGGGCTTCTGCGCGATGTTCATGCTGGTGGCGATCATCACCGGCGTCATCACCCACAAGAAAATCTTCAAGGACTTCTTCACCTTCCGCAAGGACAAGGGCCTGCGGTCGTGGCTGGATTTCCACAACGTCAGCGCGGTAATGGCGCTGCCGTACCACGCGATGATCACCTACACCGGCATTGTGACGTTGATGATCATGTACCTGCCGTGGGGCGTGAAGGTGGCCTATCCGCAGGATGAGGACAAATTCTTCTTCGAGGCCTTCGGTGGCATGCCGGAGGTGACCGCGCCGGCCGAAGGCCGCGCCGCGCCGCTGCCGATCGCACAGCTGCTGGACAGCGCACGCGCGCATTGGCACGGCGTGGAAGTGGCCGGCTTCACCGTGTCCAATCCGGGCGCGGCCAATGCGGTGATCGACATCCGTCAGCGCGACGGCAAGCGACTGTCCACCGACACCCCGGCCGTGCGCTACAACATGATCAGCGGTGCGTTGCTGGAAGAAACACCGCCCTCCGGTGGCGCCACCGCCACCCGCGGCGTGCTGTACGGCCTGCATCTGGCACGCTTTGCCGACTGGGGCCTGCGCGCGTTGTTCTTCCTGTCCGGCCTGGTCGGCTGCCTGATGGTGGCCAGCGGTGTGGTGCTGTGGGCGGTGAAGGAACGGCCGAAACATGCCAAGAGTGGACGCACCGGCTTCGGCCTGCGCCTGGTCGATGCGCTGAACATCGGCACCGTGGCCGGCCTGCCGATTGCCTTCGCGGCCTACTTCTGGGGCAACCGCCTGCTGCCGCTGGACATCGCCGAGCGCTCCAGCGCCGAGGCCAACGTGTTCTTCTACGCCTGGGGCGCGGCACTGCTGGCCGCTTTCATCTGGCCCAAGCGGCTGATGTGGGCGTGGCAGCTGTACCTCGGTGCGGCCGCGTTCGCGCTGGTGCCGGTGGTCAATGCCCTGACCACGCATGCGCACCTGGGCATCACCCTGCGCAACGGCGACTGGGTGCTGGCCGGCTTCGACCTGTCGATGATTGCCTTCGGCGCAATGCTGGCACTGTGCGGCTGGCGCATGCAGCGCTGGACGCCACCGCTGTCTGCGGCCGAGAAGAAGAAGCGCACCGCGGCGGCAGCAGCGCCGAAGGCATCCGTCGAAGCGACCGAAGCGGAGGCCAGCGCATGATGCTGCTGGCTCTGACGCTGTCGTTCTCTGCGTTCACCGCCCTGTCGCTGGCGATGGAAAAGCACCAGCACGACCTGCATGGCAAGGCCGCTGCCGCACCCGCACGGCGCATGCAGTGGCGGGTGCTCGGCTGGGCGCTGCTGACGGTGGCGTTCGCACTGTGCGTGGCCGACCACGGCTGGGCGATGGGCCCGGTGCTGTGGCTGGGTGCGATGACCGTGGGCGGCGTGGCGCTGTCGTTCGGGCTGTACCCGTACCGGCCGAAGTGGATCGCCCCACTGGCGATCGCGTTGCCGCTGCTGGGGCTGGTGGTGGCGGTGCTGTAGCAGAGCCACCGGGGTCAGAGCCCCTGCGCTTCGCGCAGGGGATCCGACCCCGGGCGGCGGCTTACCCCAACCGCTTCAGCTCCCACGCGCGGTGGATGCGCGCGTTGCGCTCGAAGTCCGGGCCGATGGTCCGCGCGGTGATCTCGCGGCACTGGGCGAATTCGGCGATGGCGTTCTCTTCCAGCTTGAAGCGGCGGAAGTTGTTGGAGAAGTACAGCACGCCGCCGGGCGCCAATCGTGCCACCGCCGCACGCAGCAGCTTCAGCTGCTCGCGCTGCACGTCGAAGTCGTCGGCACGGGCGGAGTTGGAGAAGGTCGGCGGATCGCAGAAGATCACGTCGTACTGCCCACGGTCGCCTTCCAGCCAGGCCATCGCATCGGCCTGCACCAGCAGGTGCTGGTTGCCACCCTGCCCGTTCAAGGCGAGGTTGTCGTAGCACCACTGCAGGTAGGTGGCCGACAGGTCGACGCTGGTGGTGCTGGCCGCACCGGCCACCGCCGCCTGCACGCTGGCCACGCCGGTGTAGCAGAACAGGTTGAGGAAGCGCTTGCCGCGCACCTGCTCGGCCATCATCCGGCGCAGCGGGCGATGGTCGAGGAACAGGCCGGTATCGAGGTAGTCGAACAGGTTCACCTGCAGCAGCGCGTTGTTCTCGCGCACCACGATGAACTCGTCGCGCTGCTCGAAGCGGCCGTACTTGCTGCCGCCCTTGCCACGTTCGCGCGACTTCATCGACACCTGCTCCGGCGGCACGCCGAACACTTCGCGCGCAGCCGCCAGCAGTTCATTGCGACGGCGGCGCACGTCGTTTTCCGGAATCGCAGCCGGAGCGGCGTATTCCTGCACGTGCAGGAAGGTGCGGCGCTGGCCACCGTCTTCTTCGTAGACGTCGATGGCAGCCGCGTATTCCGGCAGGTCGGCATCGTAGGCACGGAAGCAGGTGATGTCCTCGCGCGCGCGCCAGCTCTTGAACTTCTTCAGGTTCTTGCGCAGGCGGTTGGCCACCATCTGGGCGCCTTCGCTCAGCTCGCGCGGCTGCGCCGGGTCACGGCCCGGCACGGCAATCGGGTCGCAGACGATCAGGGCGCATTCCAGCGCACCGTTGAACATCTGGTACTTCTTGCCCGCGCGCAGGCCGGTGGCGAAGGCCAGTTCGTCGTTGCCGCACAGCAGGCTGGCGCGCCACTGCGGCACCGCCTTCTGCAGGGCATTGCCCAGCGCGCGGTACAGCGCCGGATCGGCGGCCAGACGCTCGTCGTACGGCGGGTTGCAGACCACCGCGCCGATCTCCTGTTCCGGCGCAGCCAGGTCGGCCACGTCGGCGCGGGTGAAGCGGATCGCGTGGGCGACGCCCGCCACTTCCGCGTTCTCGCGCGCCGCCTGGATCGCGGTCGGGTCGATGTCGCTGCCGTGGATGACCGGCTTCAGCGCGGCCAGGCCGGCGGCCTCGCGCTCGCGCGCTTCGCTCTGGATCGCCTTCCAGGCGGCCTTGTCGAAGCCCAGCCAGCGGCTCGGCGGCAGGCTGCCATGGCGCATCAGGCCGGGAGCGACGTCGGCGGCCATCAGTGCGCCTTCGATCAGCAGCGTGCCGCTGCCGCACATCGGGTCCAGCAGGCCACCACCGGCAGCGTGCAGGCGCGGCCACTGCGCACGCAGCAGCAGCGCAGCCGCCAGGTTTTCCTTCAACGGCGCCTCGTGGGCGGCGCCGCGCCAGCCACGGCGGTGCAGCGGGCCACCACCGAGGTCGATCGACAGCGAGGCACGGCCCTTGCGCAGCGACAGGTTGACGCGCACGTCGGGCAGGTCGGTGTTGACCGAGGGACGCTCCAGGCCTTCATCGCGCATGCGGTCGACGATGGCGTCCTTGATCCGCTGCGCAGCGAAGCGGGCGTGGGTGATCTTGTCGCCGGACACGTGCGCATCCACCGCCAGGGTCATCTCCGGCTTGATGTGCTCGTGCCACGGCAGCGCACGCACGCCGTCGTACAGGGCCTGTTCGTCCGGGCACTCGAATTCGTCGATCGGCCACAGCACGCGGCTGGCCAGGCGCGACCACATCACGATCCGCAGCGCCTGCTCCAGTTCGCCCTCGGCGTTGACGCCGGCAATGGTGGCAGTGGCCTTGCCAAGGCCCAGGGCCGACAGTTCATCGGCAAGCAGGTATTCCAGGCCCTTGGCGCAGGAGACGAAGAATTTCACGGGATCGGTTCGCAGGTGGTCGGGCGCGGCACAGGGGCCGGGCCGGTCGGAAAGGAGGGCCGCAAGCACGGCCAGCAGGCCCGCGCCGGGGGCGGCGGGGCTGCCATTGTAGTCAAAGCAGGCGGGCGCGCCGTGCGCCCGGGCTTCACAGTTGCCGCAGCAGGCGCTCGAAGGCCTGCGCGGAGGCCTCCACGTGGCGTTCCAGGCGGTGCCCATCGTCGACCAGCAGCAGCTGTGCGGCGCGTGCCTGCGCCCAGGCGATGACCCCGGCGGCCGGGACCACATCGTCATGCCAGGCCTGCACCACCGTGGTCGGCACCGCTGCGGCATCCAGCGCCGGCATCGGGCCCATGGTGGTCGGCGGCACCATCAGGAACAGGCCGGCCACCGGCACCTGCAGCGAGGCGATGGCGGAGATGTAGGCACCCAGGCTGGAGCCGGCCAGCACCACCGGGCCCTGCCGGGCGGCAGCGGCGGCGCGCTCGACCAGGCGGCGCAGGCGGGTCGGCACGTCGCCTACCCGGCTGACCTCGCTCATCGCGTCCAGGTCGGTGTAGTCGGGGCGCTCGTGGGTCCAGCCCAGGCGCTCGGCAACCTCGGCCAGCGCGGTGACCTTGGTCGCTTCCGGGCCGCTCTCGAAGCCGTGGGACAGGATGCAGTGGCCGCGGCTCACGCGCAGGCTCCGTGCACGCGGATCGACAGGGAAGGGGAAGGCAGGTTCATGCCGCAATGCTAGCATCGCCGGATGCCCAACCCGCTCCTGCCCGGCTTGCAGCTGCAGCCCCTGCCCTACGAAGACCGTCTGCCACTGCGCGACCCGGCCACGCTGGAGATGGTGGTGATCCACTGCACCGAGCTGCCCGATCTGGCGATGGCCCGCGAGTACGGCGAGCGCGTGCTGTACGAGAGCGGCGCCGGCAACAGCGGCCATTTCTACATCGACCGCGATGGCCGCGTGGTGCAGTACGTGGCACCGGAACGCGTGGCCCACCATGTGCGCGGCATGAACGCGCATACGCTGGGCATCGAGCTGGTCAACACCGGGCGCTACCCGCACTGGTTCGACAGCCGCCAGCAGGCGATGGACGAGGCGTACACCGAGGCGCAGCTGGTGGCGCTGGAGGCGCTGCTGCTGGCACTCGTGGCGCGCTATCCATCGCTGCGACGGATTGCCGGGCACGACCAGCTGGACCTGGAGCAGGTGCCGGCCAGTGATGATCCGGCGCTGACGGTGGCACGCAAGCGCGATCCGGGGCCGTTGTTCCCGTGGGCGCGGGTGCTGGCGAAGGTGCCGTTGCAGCCGGTTGGGTGAGGGTTTGCAGGGCTGCGCCCTGCACCCACAAAGGCAACGTCAACGTCAAGAGCTGGCATTCCGTGGGATGGCGGGGTGGGTCCGGTTGCGAGGGACGCCGTAAACCCGTCCATGGGGGCTTGGCCGCGGCATCCATGCCGCGGACACCCCCGCCACCGGACCCACCCC
>NZ_RAVT01000065.1 GCF_013464915.1 Stenotrophomonas maltophilia | reverse complement strand
GAGAGGACTCGAACCTCCACGGTTTTACCCGCTAGTACCTGAAACTAGTGCGTCTACCAATTCCGCCACCTGGGCGTTCCAGAGGCGCAATTGTGAAGATGAATCCGGGGACTGTCAACGACTTCCAGAAATTATTTGATCCAACGCCTCCAGGGTGGGCGCTGACCCGTTCTGCACGCCATCAACGGCTACCATGTAGGGCGATGACTACCAAAAAACCAAGCAAGAGCGGGAGCAAGTCCCGCAGCCAGGCCCCGAAGAAGGGCGCCAAGGCGGGCGCAGCCCGCACCACCAAGCCGGGCAAGCCGTTGCCAGGCTGGTTCCCTGAATTGAATGAAGGCGGTACAGCGCCGCGCGGCCGCAAGGGCCGCAGCGCCGATGCCGCCGCACCCGGGCCGGCCCCGGGGCGCAAGCTGCCGCCGACCGGAAAGGTGATCGACGATCCCTATGCCGCGCGCGAAGCGGAGAAATACGAACAACCCATCGCCAGCCGCGAGGCCATCCTGGCACTGCTGGAGCGCTGCGAAGGGCCGCAGACCGCCGAGGAACTGGGCGCGCGCCTGGGACTGACCGCACCGGATCGTGCCGAGGCGCTGTCGCGCCGGCTCGGCGCCATGGTCCGTGATGGCCAGCTGGTGCAGAACCGCCGTGGCGGCTTCGCCCCGATCCAGACACTGAACCTGGTGACCGGCGTGGTGATCGCCAACCCGGAAGGGTTCGGCTTCCTGCGCCCGGTCGAGGGCGGCGACGACCTGTTCCTGCCGCCGTATGAAATGCGCAAGGTGATGCACGGCGACAAGGTGCTGGCCCGCGTGACCGGCATCGATCACCGTGGCCGTCGCGAGGGCAGCATCGCCCGCGTGCTCGAACGCGGCATGACCCGCCTGATCGGTCGCTTCAGCATCGAGATGGGCATCAACTATGTGGTGCCCGACGACAAGCGCGTGCAGCGCAACGTGCAGGTGCCGCCGGACCAGACCGGTGGCGCGCGCGACGGCCAGCTGGTGGTCTGCGAACTGACCCAGGCGCCGGACAGCCGCCGCCCGCCGATTGGTCGCATCATCGCCGTGCTCGGCGACAAGCTGACCGCCTCGCTGGTGGTGGAGACCGCCATCCACGGCCACGAACTGCCGTTCGAGTTCCCGCAGGAAGTGCTGGACGAAGCTGCCTCGGTGCCGATGGTGGTTGAACCGGCGATGATCGGCGACCGCGTCGACCTGCGCAGCACGCCGCTGGTGACCATTGATGGCGAAGATGCCAAGGACTTCGACGACGCGGTGTACTGCGAACCGAATGCCGATGGCTTCCGCCTGGTGGTGGCCATTGCCGATGTCTCCAACTACGTTCGCCCCGGCACGCCGCTGGACGAGGAAGCGCAGAAGCGTGCCACCTCGGTGTACTTCCCGGGCTTCGTGGTGCCGATGCTGCCGGAGACCCTGTCCAACGGCATCTGCTCGCTGATGCCGAAGGTCGACCGCATGTGCTTCGTCTGCGACATGCAGATCGACCGCGACGGCCTGGTCACGCAATCCCGCTTCTACGAAGCGGTGATGAACTCGCACGCGCGCCTGACCTACACCCAGGTATGGAAGGCGGTGGGCGAGGACGATGCCGATACCAAGGCCTGGATGGGCGATCTGCTGCCGCAGGTGCAGCGCCTGCACCAGCTGTACAAGGTGCTGTCCAAGGCGCGCGCAAAGCGCGGTGCCATCGAGTTCGAAAGCAGCGAAGTGCGCTTCGTGCTGGACAACCGCGGTGAAGTCACCCAGGCCGGCATGCTGGTGCGCAACGATGCGCACAAGCTGATCGAGGAATGCATGATCGCGGCCAACGTGGAGGCGGCCAAGTACCTGCTGTCGCGCCACGTACCGGCTCCGTACCGCATCCACGAGAAGCCGCCGGAAACCAAGTACGCCGACCTGCTGGAATTCCTCAAGGAGTTCAAGCTGAGCCTGCCGCCGTGGTCGAAGGTACGCCCGGGCGACTACACCAAGCTGCTGAAGAAGATCCGCGATCGCCCCGATGCCACGCTGCTGGAATCGGTGCTGCTGCGCAGCCAGAGCCTGGCGATCTACAGCCCGGAAAACCACGGCCACTTCGGCCTGGCGCTGGAGGCGTACGCGCACTTCACCTCGCCGATCCGCCGCTATCCCGACCTGCTGGTGCACCGCGCGATCAAGCACGCGCTGTCCGGCAAGCCGCTGGACAAGTTCACCTACAACGCCCGCGAGATGGCAGCACTGGCACTGCAGTGTTCCGAGCGCGAGCGTCGGGCCGACGAGGCAGAGCGCGAGGTGGACGAGCGCTATCGCGCGGCGTGGATGGAAAAGCACGTGGGCGGCCAGTTCGACGGCGTGATCAGCGGCGTGACCAGCTTCGGCCTGTTCGTGGAACTGGACGAGTCGAAGGTGCAGGGCCTGGTGCACGTGACCCAGCTGCCGCAGGACTATTACAAGTTCGACGCCACCCGCAAGACGCTGACCGGCGAGCGCCGTGGCAGCAGCTATCGGCTGGGCGACCGCGTGCGGATCCTGGTGCTGAAGGCCAGCATGGAAGAGCGCAAGATCGACTTCCGCCTGGTCGAGCACAAGGGCGAAGACGAGGGCGATGGCCTGCCGCCGCTGCCCGAGCGTGGCAAGCCGGCCAAGCGGAAGAAAGAGAAGTATTGATGACCGTGGTAGCGCCGGCCGCTGGCCGGCATCCATGGCACCCTCGGCACCGACGTGTTGCCGGCCWGCGGCCGGCACTACCAGGAGACATCGCATGCAGGGCCAACCCGAATACAGCGGCGGCTGCCAGTGCGGCGCGATCCGCTTCCAGGCGCGCGGTGCGCTCACCGACAGTTCGATCTGCCACTGCCGGATGTGCCAGAAAGCCTTCGGTGCCTACTACGCGCCGCTGGTGTCGGTACGCGGCGTGCAGTTCAGCTGGACCCGCGGCCAGCCGCGCTATTTCCAGTCCTCCAACGTGGTGCGGCGTGGCTTCTGCGCCGACTGCGGTACGCCGCTGACCTACGAGGCGCCGGACGGCGTGGCGGTGGCTGCCGGTGCCTTCGACCAACCCGAGCGCCTGCCGCCGACGATCCAGTACGGGGTCGAGCGCAAGCTGCCGTTCGTCGATGCGCTGGCCAGCCTGCCGGCACGACGGACCGAGGAGGACACCGCGGCCCTGGACTTCCTGGCCACGATCGTGTCCCACCAGCACCCCGACCACGACACCCCCCACTGGCCGCCGCGCAGCCGTTCAGCCGAGGGGTGAACGGCCGGTAGCGCCGGGCCATGCCCGGCGAGCGCGAAGCGCGGCCGTCGCCGATGCTCTACCATAGCCACCCCCTTTCCGGTCCCGCCCGCATGAGCAAGAACAGCCAGTGGATCGTCGGCGTCAACGCCGTCGCCTCCTCCATCGAGAACGACGCCGAGAACGTCCGCGAAGTGCTGGTCGAGGCCGGTGCGAAGAACCCGCGCCTGACCGAGATCGAGGAAAACGCCCGCCGCAAGGGCATCGACGTGCGCAAGGTGAACAGCCAGGCGCTGGATGGCGTGGGCGGTTCGGTGCGCCACCAGGGCGTGGCCGCGCGCTATGCCGCCGCCCGTACCTACAGCGAGAACGAGCTGGAAGGCCTGGTCACCGCTGCCGAGGGCAAGGCCCTGCTGCTGGTGCTGGACGAGGTGCAGGACCCGCACAACCTGGGTGCCTGCCTGCGCTCGGCCGCTGCGGCCGGTGCAACTGCAGTGATCATTCCCAAGGACAAGTCGGCCACGGTCAATGCCACCGTGCGCAAGACCTCGGCCGGTGCCGCCGACCTGATCCCGGTGGTGGCGGTGACCAACCTGTCGCGCTGCCTGAAGGACCTGCAGAAGCAGGGCGTCTGGATCTATGGCCTGGCCGGCGAAGCGACCGCCTCGCTGTACCAGCTGGACCTGAAGGGCAACATCGCGCTGGTGCTGGGTGGCGAAGCCGACGGCCTGCGCCGGCTGACCCGTGAGAACTGCGATGGCCTGGTCAAGATTCCGATGCCGGGCGAGATCGAGAGCCTGAACGTCTCCGTCGCTGCTGGCGTCAGCCTGTTCGAGGCCGTGCGCCAGCGCGGTTGATCGGCCGACGTGATGTGATCGGGGTCAGATCCCTTTTCCAATGGGAAAAGGGATCTGACCCCTTTTTTTATTCGGAAGAATCGTGTCGACCAAGGTCGACACCTACCAGAGCAGAACCAGGGTCAGGGCCTGTGCCGACCAACGGTCGGCACCCACCATCAGCAGTAGATTCCGACAGCTCGCGGGAAGCGGTCGAGGGCGGGGTGGGTCCGGTCGCAGGGGTGTGAGCCGCATGGGCCCGAGGCATGCCTCGGGCGGATTGGGCAGGACGCCCAACCCCGGTCTTGCCGTGTGCGCAGGACAGCGCACACGAGCAAGCGGCGACCAAGCCCCCAAGGGTGGGTTCACGGCGTCCCCTGCCACCGGACCCATCCCGCCATTCAACGGAATGCCCCGTTGTTGACGTTGACGTTGTTTCGGCGGGTGCGGGGCGCAGCCCCGCATCGCCTTACCCCGCGCTGCCGCCCAGTGCCTTGAACAGGGTGACGTCGTTGTTCAGCTGCCCCTGGCGCACCCGCGCCAGCGACAGCTCGGCGTCGCGCCGGGTCTGCTGCGCTTCCAGCCAGGTGCGCAGGTCGGTGGCACCCACGCGGTAACGCACTTCCTGCGCGCGCTCCACTTCCACCGCCTCGTCATACGACGCCTGCGAGGCCGCCACCTGGCGCGCCAGCTGCTCGCGTGCGGACAGCGCGTTGTCCACTTCCGAGAGCGCGGTGTACAGCGTCTTGCGGAAGTTGGTGGCGGCGATCTGGTACGTGGTGCCGGCGATATCCGTATCCAGCTGCGCGCGGTGCAGGTTGAGGAACGGCAACGACAGGCCCGCGCCCAGCGTGGCCACCGGGTTGCGCAGCACATCACCCAGCGAGGTCGCACTGGAGCCGAGGCTGCCGGTCAGGCTCAGCGCCGGGTAGTACTGGGTGGCGGTGACCTTGATGGTCTTCAGGCTGTTGCGCAGGCGAAGTTCGGCCGCGCGCAGGTCGGGACGGCGGCCGAGCAGGTCGGTCGGCAGGCCTTCGCTGATGCCCGGGCTGTGTGCACCCAGCAGGTCCTGCGGTTCGTCCTGCTGCGGCCACGGCGTGCCGTCCAGCAGTACGGTCAGTGCATTGCGCACCTCCACCCGCTGTTGTTCCAGCGCGCTCTGCGAGGAGCGCTGCGACTGCAGGTTCTGCAGCGCCTGGCGTACTTCCAGGCGGGATACCGCACCGGCGTCGAAGCGGGCCTGCACCAGTTCGCGGGTGCGTTCCAGGCGCTCCAGGTTGGCCTGGCCGGTGGCGATCGACTGGTTGAGGTAGGCAAGGTTCCAGTACTGGGTGATGGTGTCGCCGATCACCAGCAGCGCGGTGTTCTGGCGATCTTCCTCGCTGGCCTCGGCTTCCCAGCGGGCGATGTCGCGCTGGGTGCGCAGGCGGCCCCACAGATCGACCTCCCAGCCCAGCGAGACGCCGGTGGAATAGCTGCGGCGCCAGTCGTCGGCCTGGTCGGTGGCGCGGCTGGCATTGCCGCTGACGCCGGACGACGAAGGCTGCGGCCACAGCGCGTTGCTGGCCAGCCCGGCCTGCAGGCGCGAACGTTGCACGGCCAGGCCGGCGGCAGCGAGGTCGCTGTTGGCGGCCAATGCCTGCGCCACCAGGCGGTCCAGGCGTTCATCGCCGAAGCCGGTCCACCAGGTGTCCTGGCGGATGTCGCGGCCGGGGGTATCCAGGCTGCTGCGCGGGTCGTCGGCCGGTGCATTGAGCGTGGCATCACCACGCCCGTAAGTGGCCGCCACATCGGGGTCGTGCACGGGATAGCGGCCGACCGACGCACAACCGGACAGCGCGAGCAGGACGGCGCCGGCCAGCAGCAGGCGCGGGGGAGCAGGGAAGGGCAGTCGGGTCATCATCTTCATTCGCGGGCCAGGGCCTCGACCGGGTCGAGCTGCGCGGCATTGCGCGCGGGCAGGAAGCCGAACGCCACGCCGATCAGGGTCGAGCAGGCGAACGCGGCAACAATCGAGGCGGTGGAGAACAGCACCTGGAAGTCACTGGCGAAGCGGCCGATCATCGAGCCCAGCAGCAAGGCCAGGCCGATGCCAAGCACGCCGCCGAGCAGGCACACCAGCACCGCTTCGATCAGGAACTGCTGGCGGATGTCACTCTGCCGCGCGCCCACGGCCATGCGCACGCCGATCTCGCGGGTACGCTCGGTCACCGACACCAGCATGATGTTCATCACGCCGATGCCGCCGACCAGCAGTGCGATGGCGGCAATGGCGCCGATCAGCAGGGTCATCGTACGCGTGGTCTGCTCGATGGTTTCGCGGATTTCGGCGCTGTTGCTGAGGAAGAAATCCTCGGTGCCGTGGCGCAGGGTCAGCAGGCGGGTGATCGCTTCCTGTGCCGCATCCATCGGCGTGCTGTCGTCCACGCGCACGGTGATGCTGGAGACGTGGCTCTGGCCGAGCATGCGTGACATCACCGTGGTGTACGGCACCCATACGCTGAGGCTGGTGCTGCCACCAAAGCCGAAGCTCTGGCGCTTGGCCACGCCGACCACGCGTGCCGGCACGTTGCCGAGCAGGATCACCTGGCCGACCGGATCGACATCGGGGAAGAACTGGGTCTGGGTGTTCTCGTCGATCACCGCCACCTGGCCGAGGCCCTTCACTGCGTCGCTGTCGAAGAAGCTGCCACTGAGCAGGGTCACGCCCTTGACCCGGAAGAACTGCTCGCCGACACCGCTGACCTGCGCGGTGGACGACTGGTTGCGGTAGCGCGCGGTGACCGAGGTCGACACGCTCGGGGTGGCGCTGTCCACGTAGCTCTGCTTGGCCAGGGCATCGGCATCGCTGGCCTTGAGTGTCTGCACGCGGGCCGAGCGCATGTCGCCGAAGCCGCGGCCGGGATAGACGTCGATGGTGTTGGTGCCCAGCGCACTGATGTTCTGCAGGATCTGCTGCTGCGAGCCGTTGCCCAGCGCCACTACCGAGACCACCGAGGCGATACCGATGATGATGCCGAGCATGGTCAGGAAGGTACGCAGCCGATGCGCGTTCATTGCCAGCAGGGCCATGCGGAAGGCCTCGGTGAAACGATCCCGGGCCGCCCGCCAGCTGTTGCCGTGGGCAACGCCGGTGCTGGCTTCGCGCTGCGCACGGTAGGTCGGCGCCTCCGGGTTGGCGCGGTCGGCGATGATCTCGCCATCGCGGATCTCGATGATGCGCTGCGCGTGCTGGGCCACGCTCATGTCGTGGGTGACGATGATGATGGTGTGGCCTTCGGCATGCAGCTCGCCGAGGATGGCCATGACTTCCTCGCCGGATTTCGTGTCGAGTGCACCGGTGGGCTCATCGGCCAGGATCACCTCGCCGCCGTTCATCAGGGCACGTGCGATCGACACGCGCTGCTGCTGGCCACCGGACAGCTGGCCGGGCTTGTGGTGCATGCGGTCGCCCAGGCCCAGCCGCTGCAGCAGCTGCTCGGCGCGCGCGTTGCGCACCGGGCCGGGGCTGCCGGCATACACCGCCGGTACTTCCACGTTGCCACGTGCGTCCAGGTCGCCGAGCAGGTGGTAGCGCTGGAAGATGAAGCCGAAATGCTCGCGGCGCAGCTCCGCCAGTTCGTCCGGCGCCATCCTGCCGGTTTCGCGGCCGGCCACCTGGTAGCTGCCGCGGGTGGGGCGGTCGAGGCAGCCGAGAATGTTCATCAGCGTCGACTTGCCCGAGCCGGACTGGCCGACGATCGCCACCATCTCGCCAGCATGGATATCCAGGTTGACGTCGCGCAGTACGGCGATGACATCATCGCCGGCCGGGAATTCGCGTCGCAGGTCGCGCAGGCGCAGCAGCGGCGCCGTCGTGCTCATCGGCGCGGACCCATGCCCGGGCCGCCCACCCGCATCTGCATGCCGCCACGGTTGCCGCCACCGGCACCGGCCGCAGCTGCACTGGCCTCGCCGACCACCACGCGCTCGCCTTCCTTCAGTCCGGACAGGATTTCGGCCGAGGCGCCGTTGTTGATGCCGACCGTCACCTTGCGTGGCTGCGGCTGGCCCTTGTCGTCCAGCACCCGCACCATGCGCTCGTCGCCACGGCGCTTCGGCCCCAGTGCAACCGCCGGCACCATCAACACGCCCTTGGCCTGCTTCAGCAGTACCGAGACCTGGGCGGTCATGTCGATGCGCAGCGTGCCGTCCGGGTTTTCCACATCGAACAGCGCGTTGTAGTAGACCGCGCTGCTGGAACTGGAGCTGGACGAACTGCTGGAGCTGGACGAATTCTCGTTGGCGATCGAGGCCGGTGCCGGATTGATCTGGCGCAGGGTGGCGTGGTACCTGCGGTCCGGGTCGCCCAGCGTGGTGAAGTACACCGGCATGCCGGCCTTGATCTTGACCACGTCGGCCTCGGAGATCTCGGCGTTGACCGTGACCACGTCCAGCCGCGCCAGCATCACGATGGTGGGCGCGGTCTGGTTGGCGTTCACGGTGCGGCCTTCCTCGGCCACCACCGCGACCACGGTGCCATCCATCGGCGCGGTGATGCGGGTGTAGGCCAGGTTGGCGCGGGCGGTGCCCAGTTCGGTCTGGCGACCCTTGATCTGTGCCTCGTAGGACTGCAACTGGGCGCGGGCGGTCTTCAGCTGTGCTTCGGCGGCATCGTATTCCTGGCGCGAGGTGGCCTCGGCGGCCAGCATCTGCTGCTGGCGCGCGAACTCCAGTTCGGCCTGGCGCAGGGTGGCCTGCTGCACGGCACGCTGGGCGGTGACCTGGTCAAGCGAGGCCTGCGCGTTGAGCACCTGGTTCTGCTGGGTGGTGGCGTCGATCTCGGCGATCAGGTCGCCTTCCTTCACCGTGTCGCCCAGCTGCACCTTCAGCGACTTGATCTGGCCGGAGGCCTGCGCACCGACGCTGACCAGCTTGTAGGCGTCGATCACGCCGGTGGCATCCACGGTCTGTTCGATGTCGCCGCGGCTGACCGGTGTGGTCGCTACGGCGGGGGCGGCGGGCCTGCGCAGCAGCCACCAGGCGGCCACGGCAACGATCAGGGCAAGCAGGGCGATCAGTATCAGGCGACCCCGGCGGGTTGCGGGCAACAGGCGGAATGTCACGTCGTGGCTTCACTCTCGGGGCCGCGGTGGCGGCGTTGGTGGGCATTGTGAAGACCGGGCGATGGGCGGCTCAATCCTCGGGGTATGTCTCTATGTAACACTGTCGGTGAATACGCGTAACCACAGGTATCCCGCCCGCAGCTGGATACACTGGTACGCATTGCCCCGGATGCGGTTCAGCTGCCGACACGGGATGATCGCGACATGGAGACTGAAAACACGATGCATCGATTGCTGATCGTCGACGACGACAACGACATCCGCACCCTGCTGGCCGAACAGCTCGGCCGTGCCGGTTACCAGGTGAGCACCGCCGCCGACGGCACTGCCATGCGCCAGCTGCTGGACCGCGAGCACGTGGACCTGATCGTGCTCGACCTCAACCTGCCGCGCGAGGATGGCCTGACCCTGTGCCGCGACCTGCGCGCACGCTCGAACACGCCGGTGATCATGCTGACTGCGCGCGCCGAGCCGATCGACCGCGTGCTGGGCCTGGAAATGGGCGCCGACGACTATCTCGCCAAGCCGTTCGAGCCGCGGGAGCTGCTGGCGCGCATCCGCAATGTGCTGCGCCGGACTGAAGCGCTGCCGGCCAACCTGGAGCCGTTGGCGGTGCGCCGCGCGCGCTTCTCGCGCTGGATATTCGACCTGGAGCACCGCCACCTGGTGGACCCGGACGACCGCGTGGTGGTGCTGTCCGGCGCCGAGTTCCGCCTGCTGCGGGTGTTCATCGCGCATGCCAACAAGGTGCTGTCGCGCGAGCAGCTGGTCGCGCTCAGCAGTGGCCGCAACTACGAGGCGCAGGACCGCGCGATCGATCTGCAGGTCAGCCGCCTGCGCAACAAGCTGGGTGATGACGGTGGCCCGGATGGCCTGATCAAGACCGTGCGCAACGAAGGCTACGTGCTGGCCTCTTCGGTGAACCTGGAATAAGCCGCCATGAAGCGCCTGCGCCATTTCCTGTCCTCGATGGTCGGGCGGTTGTTCGTCATCCTGCTGCTGGGCATGAGCGTGGCTGCGATCGGCGCGACCATGCTGGCCACCTCCAAACGCCAGCAGGAGTTCGAGCGGCAGAACCTGAACCGCATCGCCGACCGCCTGCAGGGCTACGTCAACCTGCTCGATGGCAATCCCGAACTGCGCGAGCGCCTGCTCGAGATCGGTGGGCCCAGCGTGCGTGCGCTGCAGCCCGGCGCGCGCCTGGGGCGGGCGGATACCGCACTGATGGAAGTGCTGGATGACCGGCCCGGCCCGGTGTCGCGCGCGCATGTGCACTTCACCTCGTTCCGTTCCTGCATTCCCAAGCTGCAGGATCTGCTGCCGCCACCGCCGCCGGGGCACCGGCGGCATCCGCGTGAGCGCGATCCGGCCTTCATTCCGCCCAAGTGCCGCGCGGTCGATGTGACGCTCAACGACGGTACGCTGCTGAAGCTGGCATTGGATTCGCCGGCGGTGGCCCACAACGGCATTCTGGCCGTGGACCCATGGTTCCTGACCCTGCTGGTGCTGGCCATCGCGGTGCTGGCCTACATCGTCGCGCGCATGGCCAGCGCGCCGCTGCAGGAGCTGGCGGCCGCCGCCGAGGATCTGGGTGACGATCTGCAGCGCGATCCACTGCCATTGCGCGGGCCGCGCGAGGTGCAGCGCGCCGCCGAGGCCTTCAATGCCATGCAGCACCGTCTGCAGCGGCACCTGGCCGAGCGCACGCAGATGCTGGCGGCGATCACCCATGACCTGCAGACTCCGCTGACCCGCCTGCGCCTGCGCCTGGAGAACGTCAGCGACGAGGTGCTGCGCGAACGCCTGATCGGCGATCTGGCGGCGATGCAGGCACTGGTGCGCGAAGGCCTGGAGCTGGCCCGCAGCGCCGAGAGCGCCGAGCAGCGTGCCGCGCTGGACCTGGATTCGCTGCTGGAAAGCATCGTGGAGGACGCCGCCGAGGGCGGTGCCGACGTGGTCTTCGAAGGCGGCACCGGTGCAGTGCTGATGCTGCGCCCGCTGGCCATGCACCGGCTGTTCTCCAACCTGGTGGACAACGCCGTGATGTATGCCCACCGCGTGCGCGTGCGGGTGGAGCGCAGCGGCGGCGCGATCACGGCGATGGTGTCCGACGATGGCCCTGGCCTGGCGGAAGACCAGCTGGAGGCCGTGTTCGACCCGTTCGTGCGGGTGGAAACCTCGCGTTCGCGGGAAACCGGCGGCGCCGGGCTGGGCCTGACCATCGCGCGCGCCCTGGCCGAGAAGGATGGCGCGCGCCTGTGGCTGCGCAACCGTGCCGAGGGCGGTCTGGAGGCGGTGGTGCAGTGGCCGGCCAGTGCGCAGGTGGTGCCGCCTGGACGGGCCGGCTGAGCCCGCAGGCCGCACGGCGATGACGCCGGGGCCAGGGTTTGGCCTATCATCTGCGCATCTCCCCAGTTTCTCCCCGATGAGTCAGCCCGTTCCTGCCGGCACGCTGTTCCGCGTTGCCCGGTCGTTCCCGCTTGCTGCCATGCCCTGCAGCCGCCACCGGCCACTGCCGCCGAGCTGATGGGCAGGCCAGGGGACAACGGGTGCTGGGTGGAGCGCCGCGTTTCGAAAGCCAGGCAGGCGCTGCAGCGCGGCCTGCTGTGGCTGCTGCTGGTCCTGGCGCTGCCGCTGGCCGCGCAGGAGGGTGCGCCGCCGTTGCGCGACTACGCCATCGATGTGTGGACCTCGCGCAATGGCCTGCCGCACAACTCGCTGCGCGATATCGCGCAGACCCCGGAGGGGCACCTGTGGTTTGCCACCTGGGAAGGCCTGGTGCGCTACAACGGCCTGGATTTCACCGTGTTCGACCGCAGCACCCGCCCGGGGCTGCGCGACAACGGCATCGGTGCACTGCTGGTCGATCGGCAGGGTGGGCTGTGGATCAGTGATTCGCGCGGCAATGTCAGCCATCGCGGCAACGACGGCCAGTGGCGGGTCTGGGAGCATCAGGCCGACACCCCGCAGGTGCTGATCCAGTCCATGCAGATGGACAGCCAGGGGCGCCTGTGGCTGCTGTACGAAGGCAAGGGCATCGGCTATCTGACGCCGGACAAGGGCATCGTCTACCAGGCACCGGCGGCCGACCTGCCGATGGCGATGAGCTTCACCAAGCTGGTGGTCGATGCGCAGGACAGGGTATGGGTCGGCACGCTTGACGGGCTGGTGCTGCGCGACAACGACGGCGTGCTCAAGCGGGCACCCGTGGCGTGGGGCCTGGGCGCTGGCACCGGGCTGTCATGGCCGTACCGGGCTCCGGATGGCGCGCTGTGGATCGTCGCCGGCGAGCGCCTGTACCGCGTGGAGGACGATCAGCTGGTGCTGGTGCACCGGCTGCCGGGGCAGCTGCACATGACCGCCATGCTGCAGGACCGGCACGGCGACCTGTGGCTGGGCACCGAGAACCAGGGCCTGCTGCGGATCTCGGCGCATGGGCTGGAGCGGTTGCCTGCGGGTCTGAACCTGCCGGGCGGGCGCGTGGTCAGCCTGCGCGAGGATGCCGAAGGCAGCATCTGGGTGGGTGCCAACGGTGGCCTGTACCGCCTGCGCGAAACACTGTTCAGCAGCTACACCGAGCGCGATGGCCTCAGTGGCGACTATGTGCGCACGGTGCTGGAGGACCGCGACCGCCAGTTGTGGGTCGGCAGCGCCAGTGGCCTGGATGTGCAGACGCCCGATGGCCGCTTCCGCGCGGTTCCCCTGCACAACCGCGGTGGCAAGGCGCCATCGGTACTGAGCCTGGCGCAGGGGCCGGACGGCGACCTGTGGGTCGGAACGTTCGGCGATGGCGTTTACCGCCTGGGCCGCGATGGCAGTCTCCGCCACAACTATGCGGCCGCCGACGGCATGCCTGGCGGCAACATCCGCGCGATCAGTGTCGATCCGCAGGGCAGGGTCTGGGCGGGTACGCAGAAGGGCGTGGTACGCATCGACGGCGACCGGGTGCAGGTGCCGAATGCCCCGGGCATGCCCGGTGGTCTCATCACCGCACTCGAGCATGACCACCAGGGCAACCTGTGGATCGGCACCATCGAGGGCATCCGCGTGCTGCGTGGCGACCACGTGCAGTCGATCGACCTGGCACCGATGGGCGGGGGGCGCAGCGTGTTCGGCTTCCATCAGCTGGGCGATGCGATGTGGGTCAGCAGCGACCGCGGCCTGTACCGCTGGCTCGACGGAAAGCTGGCACGCGTCGGCCTGGAGCAGGGCATGCCGGTGGATGCGGTGTTCCAGCTGGTGCCGGACCGCCTGGGCAATGTGTGGATCAGCAGCAACCGCGGCGTGCTGCGCACCGACATGGCCACCCTCAACGCCGTGGCCGATGGCCGCGCACCGCGGGTAGTGGTGGAGCGCTACAACGAGATCGACGGCATGGCCAACGCACAGGCCAACGGCAGCTCCGGACCGTCGGCGATCCTGCGCCAGGACGGCACGTTCTGGGTGGTCACCGCCGGTGGCCTGAGCACCGTCGACCCGCAGCGCCTGCAGCGCTTCCGTGAGCGCCCATCACCGCCGGCAGCGATCGAGAGCGTGCAGGTGGATGGCGCACCCGTGCATTGGGAGGGCCCGGATCGCAACTACATCCCCGGCGGCCGACGTCTGGCGGTGAGCTATGTGGGCCTGAGCTACCTGATGTCGGACCGGATCCGCTATCGCACGCGGCTGGATGGCCTGGACGCCGGCTGGGTCGAGCGTGGCCCGCAGCGCAGCGTCGAGTTCGTCGGCCTGCCTCCAGGTGACTACACCCTGCACGTGTCGGCGGCGCATCCAGGCGGGGCCTGGGGCCAGCAGGAAGCCGTGTGGAGCTTCACGGTGGAGCCGTTCTGGTGGCAGCGGCGCAGCGTGCAGATGCTGGGCGGGCTGTTGCTGCTGGCCGGGCTGGTGGTGCTGTACCGCCTGCTGCTGCAGCAACTGAAGGCCAGCAACCTGCGCCTGGCACGGCGCGTGGACGAGGCAACCTTCGACCTGCAGGCCAAGACCGTGCACCTGCAGGCGCTGAACCTGGAAAAGACCGAACTGGCCGAGCGCCTTGCACGGCAGGCCGAGGCCTTTGAACGGCAGGCGCGCGAGGATGCGCTGACCGGGTTGGCCAACCGCCGTGCCTTCGATGAAACGCTGGCGCGCGACTTCGCCCGTTCACAGCGCAGCGGCCACCCGCTGTGCCTGGTGGTGCTGGACATCGACCACTTCAAGGACGTCAACGACCGCCACAGCCACAGCATTGGCGACGCTGTGCTGGTTCAGGTGGCAAGGTTGATCGCCGCGGCCTGCCGCGACTCCGACCTGCCGGCGCGCACCGGCGGCGAAGAGTTCGCGCTGCTGCTCAACGACACCCGCCTGGAAGAAGCCGCGCAGCTGTGCGCGCGCCTGCGTGGTCTGTTCCATGACCATCCCGACTGGGCAGAAGTGCCGGGCCTGCGCGTGACCTTCAGTGCGGGCCTGGTGGAACTGGATGCCGATGACCGCACCCCGGCGCTGCTCTACCAGCGCGCCGACCGCGCGCTGTACCGCGCCAAGAGCGACGGTCGGGATCGTACGAGCATTGGTTGATCGCATCCACGCATGGCGTGGATCTACGGGTGTTGCCGTACCAACGGTCGGCATCCATCAGAGAAGTGACCCACCGCAGAGGTCATCGGCAGCCCCCGACGAGCGCAGCGACCCGCTGTTGCTCCCGCTTTTCTGATTTTTCCGTGGCGGCCAGCAACCTGTCGAAGGCCGGGCAGGGTGGGGTCGCGGGGGTATCCGCGCCATGGATGGCGCGGCTAAGCCCCCAGGGAAGGGTTCACGGCGTCCCCCGCGAACCCACCTTGCCCGGCCCAACCAATGATTCGCTTCCCGCCACGAGGGGCTCCGCCGTTGGCTGGCTTACCGCGGCCAGGCGTTGGCGATCGTGCAGAACAGCCGTGCGGTCTGCTCGGTGTCGTACACCGCGCTGTGCGCTTCATTCGCGTCCCAGCCCAGCCCGGCAGCCGTGGCTGCACGCGCCAGCACGGTCTGCCCGTAGGCGATGCCGGCCAGGGTGACCGTGTCGAACACGCTGAACGGATGGAACGGATTGCGCTTGTGGCCGGTCCGGGCCACCGCAGCGTTGACGAAGCCCAGGTCGAAATGGGCGTTGTGGCCGACCAGGATCGCGCGCTGGCAGCCGTACTTCTTCATCGCCGCGCGTACCGGGGCGAAGATGTGGTCCAGTGCGGCCTTCTCTTCCTTGGCCAGCCGGAACGGGTGGTCGAGGATGATGCCGGTCACTTCCAGCGACTTCGGGTCGATGTCCAGGCCTTCGGCCGGCACCACATGGGCGCTGGCGGTCTGGCCGGGGTAGAGCAGGCCGTTCTCGTCCATCTCGATCGGCACTGCGGCGATTTCCAGCAAGGCGTTGCGCTGGCTGTCGAAGCCGCCGGTCTCCACGTCCACCACCACCGGCAGGAAGCCGCGGAAGCGTTGTGACATCGCGCGCTGCGCCTGGGGGACTGCGGAATCGGAGGCGGCGGCAGGTGCGGGGGTGGGGTCATTCATGCGTGAATTCTAGCAGAGCGACCCTGAGCGCCCGGCCAGCCTGTGGCGCACGGGTGGTAGAACCCGGTAGGTGCCAACCTTGGTTGGCACGGTGCGCGCCGACCAAGGTCGGCATCTACCGAACCGCTGGCCGCGCAGGTGTGGCCGAGGCAGACCACCGCGCCAACCACGCGTCCACGCTCAGCTTGCCGGCGCCGGTGAAGATCAGCGGCAGCAGCATCGCCATGAACAGCAGCGGCAGCTTGAAGTTGCCGTAGCCCTGGTCGCTGATCGCGTAGCCCATCGCAAGGTCGCCCAGCGAGTTCCACTCCATCGGCCAATGCACCGCATAGGTGGCCACCACGGTCAGCACCAGCAGGCTGGCGGCGGCAAACCGGGTGCCGAAGCCAACCAGCAGGCAGGCCGCGCCGACCAGTTCGAACCAGGTCGCCAGCTGCCAGTTCAGCGTGGCGGGCAACTGGTCGAACGGGAACGGGAAGGCATCCTGCAGGTCGGCAAACCAGTTCTGGCCGTGCAGCTTCTCACGGCCGGATTCGAAGTATTCCCAGGCCAGCAGCAGGCGCAGGCCGAGCGGGGCCAACCAGGGGGCGAGACGGTCCAGCTGGCCGCGCGCGGCGGCCAGGGTTGGAAGGTTCATCAGGGAATCTCCGCGAAAGAGGTGTCAGGGAGGGGCTGTGAGCGGGCCGATCACGCCGGCCTGCAGAAACTGCTGCAGCAGCGCGGCACCGGGGCCGGCCAGTGCGTCCTCGGCCAGGCCGTGCGCGACGGCCAATTGCTGCAGATAGGCATGACCATCGAGGCCAGGTTGCTCGCCGATGCTGGACAGCAGGTACACCGCCAGCGGGCTGAGCGCGGCGAATCGCACCTCGCCGTCGGCCTCGCGGCGCACCAGCAGGCCGGTTGGCTCGGCTGGCATCGTGTCGGGCGCATCCTCGGCGCCGAGGCGGTGCACTGGCCATTGGTACAGCAGTGGCCACGCCAGTGGCGAACGCTGCAGCGGCGCCCGCAACGGGTCGATGTCACCCGGCGCCGGCAGCGGTTCGGCGTCCAGCTGGTACAGCGCGGTTTCCACCCACTCGTAGTGGGCCAGTTCTGCCAGCGCCGGATGCGGCAGCTGCGGCTGCGCCTGCAGCCACTGCACGAACTCGGCGGCCAGTTCGGTGAACAGCGGCGTCTGGCAGCGGTGCATGCTGAAGTAGTGGCGGACCAGCGCGCTCCAGGCCGGTTCACCGAGCAGGCGCACGCAGACCGGGAAGCCGTTGCTCAACAGACCGAGCAGGTTGTTGAACAGCAGCCGCTGGTACACCGCCACGCGCCGCGGTTCGAGCCCGGCCGGTGCGGCCACCGCCTGTGGGTCGCGCAGATGTGCGGTGAACGCGTGTTGTTGCGCACGCAGCGTGGCGGGGGCATCAGCCATGTACCGCCTCCGCGTGCACGGCCTGCAGGCGGCGGATGGTCTGCAGTTCGCCGCGCAGTTCGGCGTAGGGCGGGAAATTGAAGTCGCGCTCGAGCAGGGTGGGGCGTGCGCCGATGCGCGCATAGGTGCGTGCCAGCAGCTCCCAGACCGGGTCGATCACCGCGCTGCCATGGGTATCGATCTTCAGGTCCGGTGCCTCATCCAGGTGCCCGGCCACGTGCAGGCAGACGATGCGGTTCGCGGGCAGGCCAGCGATGAACGCGTCGGCGTCGTAACCGTGGTTGCAGGCGTTGACGTAGACGTTGTTGACGTCCAGCAGCAGGTCGCAGTCGGCTTCGGCAAGCACGGCGTTGGTGAAGGCCAGCTCGTCCATCGCCGGCTCCGGCGCCAGGTAGTAGGACACGTTCTCCACCGCAACGCGGCGGCCCAGCAGGTCCTGCACCTGACGGATGCGTGCGGCGGTGTGGCGCACTGCTTCATCGGTGAACGGAATCGGCAGCAGGTCGTACAGGTGACCATCGTCACTGCAGTAGCTCAGGTGTTCGCTGTACAGCGGCACGCGGTGCTTTTCCAGGAACTGGCCGACCTGCTCCAGCAGCCGGGTATCCAGCGGCGCACTGCCGCCCAGCGACAACGACAGGCCGTGGCAGTTCAGCGGATGGCGCTGTGCCAGCTCGGCCAGTGCATCCCCGGCAGGGCCGCCGACATGGATCCAGTTCTCTGGCGCGCATTCGAGGAAATCGAAATCGCCCGCCGGTGCATCGAACAGCTCCTGCAACAGCGCCCGGCGCAACCCCAACCCTGCGGCCGCCGCGCGAAGCGGCGACCGCGGGTTGACGACGCTGGCGCGGACGTCAGTGCTTGGCACCGCACTTGCCTTCGCCACACTTGCCCTCGGCCGACTTCTTGTCGCCGGTCTTGGCCTTGGCGCCAGCTGCCGCACCGGCAGCCTTGCCCTTGTCGGCACCGCACTTGCCTTCGGCGGTCTTGCCGTCGGCACCACACTTGCCTTCGGCATGCTTGGTCGCGTCAGCGGCCATCCTGGTGTCGGTGGCCTTGGCGTCGGTGCTGGCCTTGGCTGCCTGTCCGGCCACCAGGTAGCCCTGGGCGAGGTCGCTCATGCTCAGGGCCGAGGCACTGGCGGTCATGCCCAGGCCGGCGGCCAGGGCGGTAGCAGTCAGCAGGGACAGGGTCTTGTTGGAACTGCTCATCGGTCGTGCTCCTGGGTGGTGTGGGCGGGTGCCCGGGTCGCCGGCAGGGATGCCGGTGGAAACGATGGTGCAGCGATCCTACTCAACGAATCCTCGCCAAGAACTCAAATTTTCGTGAGGTTTGTTACAGAAGCGGAGAACGGTGGCCCGCGGCAGAGCATCCACGCATGGCGTGGATCTACCCTCGACCGCCCAGCGGGTCCACGCCGCGCGCGGACGCCCCCCGGCAGATCCACGCCACGCGCCCCCCGGTAGATCCACGCCACGCGTGGATGAATTCACGCAGAAACCCAAAAAAGAAGGCCGCTGTCACCAGGACAGCGGCCACCTTGGACCCAACTCCGTTGTTGCAGTGCAGCGTCAGATCTGCCCGGTGCTCGAGGTCTCGTCGCGCTTTTCACGCGGTGGCAGCGGCTGCTCGCCGTGCACCAGGAACCACACGTTCTCGGCGATGTTGGTGGCGTGGTCGCCCACGCGCTCCAGGTTCTTTGCCATGAACAGCAGATGGGTGCACGGGGTGATGTTGCGCGGGTCTTCCATCATGTAGGTCAGCAGCTCGCGGAACAGCGCGGTGTACTGCGCGTCCAGGCGGGCGTCGTCCTCGCGCAGTTCCAGCGCGGCATCGGCGTCGTTGTCGCGGTAGGCGGCGATGGCACGACGGACCTGCTGCGCGGCCAGGCGGCCCAGCGCACGCAGGCCCTGGATCTGCGGCAGCGGCGGCACCTTGCCCAGCGCGATCGAACGCTTTGCCACGTTGGCGGCGTAGTCGCCGATGCGCTCGATGTCGGCCGGGATGCGCAGGCCGGCGAGGATCTCGCGCAGGTCGCGCGCCATCGGCCCGCGCAGCGCCAGACGCATCACGTCGTGGCTGATCTGCTGTTCCAGCGCATCGATGGCTTCATCGTTGGCGATGATGCGATGGGCAGCGTTCTCGTCGCGCTTCTCGATCACGTCCATCGCCGCTTCAAGCTGGGCGACGGCCATCTCGCCCATGCGCACGATTTCGGCCACCAGGCGCTGCTGCTCTTCGTCGTAGCTCTTGACGATGTGGTCGTTGGGAAGATTCATGGTCTGCAATCCGGGTAGAGCCAGGCCATGCCTGGCTGGAACATGTGGCGAAGAAACAGGCCGATCAGCCGAAGCGACCGGTGATGTAGTCCTCGGTCTGCCGCTGCGACGGCTGCGAGAAGATCACTTCGGTGCGGTCGTGCTCGATCAGGTCGCCCAGGTACATGAAGGCGGTGTAGTCGGACACGCGCGCGGCCTGCTGCATGTTGTGGGTGACGATCACGATCGTGTACTCGTGCTTGAGTTCTTCCACCAGCTGCTCGATGCGGCTGGTCGAGATCGGGTCCAGCGCCGAGGTCGGCTCGTCCAGCAGCAGCACCGACGGGCGCAGGGCCACGGCACGGGCGATGCACAGGCGCTGCTGCTGGCCACCGGACAGGCCCAGTGCGCTCTGCCCCAGCTTGTCCTTCACTTCGTCCCACAGCGCGCCCTGGCGCAGCGCCTGCTCGACGCGGTCGGCCATGTCGGCCTTGCTCAGCTTCTCGTGGTGGCGGATGCCGTAGGCCACGTTCTCGAAGATGGTCATCGGGAACGGCACCGGCTTCTGGAACACCATGCCGACCTTGCTGCGCAGGCGGTTCATTGGGTACTTCGGCGACAGGATGTTCTCGCCGTCCAGCAGCACCTCACCGCGCGCTTCCAGCTTCGGGTACAGCGCGTAGATGCGGTTGAAGATGCGCAGCAGGGTCGACTTGCCGCAACCGGAAGGACCGATCAGCGCGGTAACGCGCTTTTCCGGAATCTCCAGGTTGATGCCCTTCAGGGCGTGGAACTTGTCGTAGTAGAAGTCCAGTCCACGCGCAGCCAGCTTCACCGGCGACGGCGTGTGCAGGCTCTCGTGCGAGGACGGCACGGCGATGCGCTGCATCGGCACGGCGTTGGAAAGGTCGTTCATGGCGTTATCCACGGAAAGGTCAGTCATGGGAGATACGGTTGCGCAGCAGGATGCCGCGGGCGGCAAGGCTGACCAGCAACACGAAGACAGTCAGCACCAGGGCGCCGGCCCAGGCCAGCACCTGCCAGGATTCATACGGGCTGCCGGCGAACTGGTTCATCACCACCGGCACCGAGGCCATCGGCTGGAAGATGTTGTTGTTCCAGTACTGGTTGCCGAAGGCGGTGAACAGCAGCGGTGCGGTCTCGCCGGAGATGCGGGCCAGTGCCAGCAGGATGCCGGTGATGATGCCGGCCGAGGCGCTGCGGTACAGCACCTGCACGATCACCTTCCACTGCGGGATGCCCAGCGACAGGGCCGCTTCGCGCATCTGCGAGGGCACCAGGCGCAGCATCTCGTCGGTGGTACGCACCACCACCGGCAGCACGATGAAGGCCAACGACAGGGCACCGGCGAACGCCGAGAAGTTGCCGCCGGTCTGCATCACGTACAGGGTGTAGACGAACAGGCCCAGCACGATGGACGGTGCCGACAGCAGGATGTCGTTGACGAAGCGGACCACGGTGCCGGCCTTGCGGGCGTTGCCGTACTCGGCCAGCCAGGTGCCGGCCAGCACGCCCAGCGGGGTGCCGATGCCGATCGCCAGCGCGCACATCACCGCGCTGCCGAAGAAGGCGTTGGCCAGGCCGCCTTCCTGCATCGGCGGCGGCGTCATCTTGGTGAACAGATCCAGGTTGATGCCGGCCAGGCCCTTCGAGGCCAGGGTGAACAGGATCCAGCCCAGGAAGAACAGGCCGAACAGGGCGGTGGCACAGGACGCGGTAATGGCAACGACATTGCCGATGCGGCGGCGCAGGTACAGCGAATCAGCGGTGGTGGACATCAGTTGCCCTCCTTGCGGGACAGGCGCATCAGCATCAGGCGGGCGATGGCCAGCACCACGAAGGTGACGATGAAGAGGACGAAGCCGAGCAGCAGCAGGGCCGAGCGGTAGGTTTCAGTGGCTTCGCCGAAATCGTTGGCGATCAGCGCGGCGATGGTGGTGCCCGGTTCCAGCAGCGACGGCGACAGGCGCACGCTGTTGCCGATCACGAAGGCCACCGCCATGGTCTCGCCGAGGGCGCGGCCGAGGCCGAGGAAGATGCCGCCGATCACCGCCGAGCGGGTGTAGGGCAGTACGATGTCCCAGCTCACTTCCCACTTGGTGGAACCCAGCGCGTAGGCCGATTCCTTCAGGCGGGTCGGCACGGTCAGGAACACCTCGCGCATCACCGAGGAGATGAACGGAATGACCATGATGGCCAGCACGAAGCCGGCGGTGAGCATGCCGATGCCCAGCGGCGGACCCTGGAACATCGGGCCGATGATCGGCCATTCGCCCAGCGTCTCGTTGAGGAACGGGGTGACGTACTCGGTCATCACCGGCACCAGCACGAACAGGCCCCACATGCCGTAGATGATCGAGGGAATGCCGGCCAGCAGTTCGATGGCGGTACCGACCGGGCCACGCAGCCAGCGCGGCGCGACTTCGGTGAGGAAGAAGGCGATGCCGAAGCTGACCGGCACGGCGATGACCATCGCGATGAGTGCGGTGACCAGGGTGCCGTAGATCGGGGCGAGGGCGCCGAACTTGTTTTCGACCGGATTCCAGTCGGCGGAGAAGAAGAAGCTCAGGCCCTGCATCTGCAGGGCATGGCGGCCGCCCCACAACATTGACAGCGCGGCGCAGGCCAGGGCGATCAGGACGAAGATGACGGTGCCGACCAGCACCCATCGGAACAGTTTGTCGTTGCGGGCATCACGCGCATCACGCGTGGACGGGGCGGCTACAGGCTGGGCGATGGCATTCATGGGGACGGCTGGGCCAGGAAGGGGCGGGGCGGCATGGCGTGGAAGCAGCGGTGCCCGCGCGGGGCGGGCACCGTCGTAACCATCACTTCAGGTCGGTCGCCCAGTAGGCCTCGATCTGCTTGACCAGTTCGGCCGGCAGCGGCACGTAGTGCAGCTCGTTGGCCTGGGCCTGGCCGTTCTCGAAGGCCCACTTGAAGAAGGCCAGGGTGTCCTGGTTGCGCTTGGCGTCCTTCGGCTGCTTCTGCATCAGCATGAAGTTGGTGGCGGTGATCGGCCACGCCTGCTCGCCCGGGGCGTTGGTGATGACCAGGTTGAAGTCCTTGGCGCTGGTCCAGTCAGCGCTGGCGGCCGCAGCGGCGAAGGTTTCCGCGCTCGGCTCGACCCAGTTGCCGGCCGCGTTCTGCATGGCGGTGTACGGCATGCCGTTCTGCAGCGCGTAGGCCAGCTCGACGTAGCCGATCGAGCCCTTGATCTGCTTCACGTACGAAGCGACGCCTTCATTGCCCTTGCCACCGACGCCGTCCGGCCACTGCACCGAGGTGCCTTCGCCGACCTTGCTCTTCCACTCCGGGCTGACCTTGGACAGGTAGTTGGAGAAGTTGAAGGTGGTGCCCGAACCGTCCGAACGGTGGACCAGGGTGATCTTGCCGTCCGGCAGCTTCACGCCCGGGTTGGCGGCGACGATGGCCGGATCGTTCCAGGTCTTGACCTTGCCCAGGAAGATGTCGGCCAGCAGGGCGCCGCTCAGGCGCAGCTTGCCGCCTTCCAGGCCTTCGATGTTGACCACCGGCACCACGCCGCCGATGGCGGACGGGAACTGGGCCAGGCCGGCCTGGGCCAGCTCTTCGCTGCTCAGCGGCTTGTCGGAGGAACCGAAGTCGACGGTGCCGGCCTTGATCTGGGCGATGCCGCCGCCGGAGCCGATCGACTGGTAGTTGATCTTGGCGCCGGTGGTGGCGTTGTAGTCAGCCGACCACTTGGAGACCAGCGGGAAGATGAAGGACGCGCCCGCGCCGGACACTTCGGCGGTCACCTTGGCACCGGCAGTGGCCGGGGCAGCGGCACCGTCGGCAGCCGGCTGCTGCGCGGCCTGCTTGTCGCCACCGCAGGCCGACAGGCCCAGGGCGATGGCCAGGGAAAGGGCGGCAAGGCCGGCCGAGTGCAGTTTCATGGTCACTCCATAGCGGGGAAGAGCCGACGTCGTCGGCGGATGCGGCTATGAAATGATGTTTTTGTTACAGCCGTATTACGACCATGACAGAGGTGTCCTGGATCACGTTCTGACAAGGGTTTCACGGGGTTGGCGCCGACCCGGCAGGAGCCGGGGGACCCCCGATCTGCGCACCGGTATGACGGCAGGCGCAAGGTAGAGCCGAGCCCATGCTCGGCCGCTCCCTGCCCTCGGTAGGTGCGGACCGTTGGTCCGCACGCTCCATCACCCCAGCCGAGCGTGGGCTCGGCTCTACAGAGGCGAGTGCCCCCCAAAAACAAGAAGAGCGCGAGATCTCGAGGATCTCGCGCCCGGGTGGGATCGGCGGGGGAGAGAGGACCCGCCGACCCCGTTCCTGCGGGGGAACGCTTACTTCAGGTTCTGCGACCAGTAGGTCTCGATCTGGCGGACCAGGCTGTCCGGCAGCGGCACGTAGTCCAGCTGGCGGGCCTGGGCGTCGCCGCTCTTGTAGACCCAGCGGAAGAACTCCTGGGTGGCCTTGCCGTTGGCAGCATTCTTCGGCTTCTTGTGCACCAGGATGAAGTTGGTGGCGGTGATCGGCCAGGACTCGGCGCCCGGGGCGTTGGTCATCACCAGGTAGAAGTCCTTGGCGCTGGCCCAGTCGGCGCTGGCGGCGGCAGCGGCGAACGACGCATCGCTCGGCTGCACGAACCTGCCGGCGGCATTCTTCATCGCGGTGTACGACAGCTTGTTCTGCAGCGCGTAGGACAGTTCGACGTAGCCGATGCCGCCCTTGATCTGCTTCACGTAAGCGGCAACGCCTTCGTTGCCCTTGCCGCCGATGCCGGCCGGCCACTGGACCGAGGTGCCTTCGCCGACCGAGCTCTTCCACTCCGGGCTGACCTTGGACAGGTAGTTGACGAAGTTGAAGGTGGTGCCCGAACCGTCCGAACGGTGCACGACGGTGATCTTGGCGCTCGGCAGGGTCACGCCCGGGTTCAGCGCGGCGATGGCCGGGTCGTTCCAGGTCTTGATCTTGCCCAGGAAGATGTTGGCCAGCACGGTGCCGTCCAGCTTCAGCGCGCCCGGAGCGATGCCGGCCACGTTGACCACCGGCACCACGCCGCCGATCACCGACGGGAACTGGGCCAGGCCCGCAGCGGCCAGTTCTTCCGGCTTCAGCGGGGCGTCGGACGAGCCGAAATCAACGGTCTTGGCCTTGATCTGCGCAATGCCGCCGCCGGAGCCGATCGACTGGTAGTTGACCTTGTTGCTGGTGGCGGCGTTGTAGTCGGCCGACCACTTCGACATCACCGGGTAGATGAACGAGGCGCCCGCGCCGGTGATTTCAGCGGCGTTGGCGGCGAACACGGACGACGCTGCGAAGACGGCAACGGCAACGCGCGACTTGAAGGCGTGGATCACGGGGTGGCTCCTGGGTTGATTGGGATGCGGGGTTACCCGCCCGGCGCACATTCCATAACGGTTCGATGACAGCGCAGGGACCGTTGTATGACGCAACCGTTACAGCGTTGGCCGCTGCCGCTGCAGCGGTGTCCGTGAAGGTTTCGCGCGCGGTCGAGGGGCGGCGGGGTGGCGTGCCGCCAACCCCTATATGTCGTTGACGGAGCTTCCGCGCCGACGCGCACGCATCCCGGGAATGGGCATCCGGCAGTGATGTCACGTCCCGCGCAGGGATGCATGCGGCCGCGTTGCGCGTTGAAGTGGATACATCACGCCATGTGCCGCAAGGCCTCGACACAGATGCCGGCGCAAATGCGTCGTCCGCATGACCGCACGAAGAAACCTGTGTTTGGTGCGCAGTTTGTCATTCGACTGTCATGGTTTTAACGGAACGTTCGCAAAACGCTTGACCGGCCTGCCGGCGTGGCGTTCTGCCCAAGCCATTCCAACCCTCTGGAGAGATCCAAAATGCGTTCCCATTTGCTCGCCGCCGCGGTCGTTGCAAGCCTCGGTCTGGTTTCCGCCGACGCCTTCGCAGCCCCCGCCAGCTCGGGCGTATCCCAGGCACAGCTGCAGCAGCTGCAGGCACAGATCGCCGCGCTGCAGGCCCAGGTCCAGCAGTTGCAGAACGATTCGCAGGCGCTGCAGGCGCAGTCCGACGCGCAGTCCGAAGTGAACATCACCCAGGCGCAGGCGCTGGAAGGTGCACAGAAGACCCAGACCAGCGTCGACAAGCTGGCCAAGCTGGTCAATGACAACAAGATCGGCGGTCGCATGTTCTTCGACCTGACCAACATCGACAAGACCAGCAACGGCAAGGACACCGCCGCCAGCGGCACCGGTCTGGACGTCAAGCGCTTCTACCTGACCGTCGACCACAAGTTCAACGACATCTGGTCGGCGAACCTGACCACCGACTTCCAGTACAGCTCGGCCATCGGCAACACCGAACTGTTCGTCAAGAAGGCCTACGTGCAGGGCAGCTTCGACCCGGCCTTCAACCTGCGCGTCGGTGCCGCCGACATGCCGTGGATCCCGTACGTCGAGAAGTTCTACGGCATGCGCTATGTCGAGAACACCCTGACCGACCGCCTGAAGTACGGCAACTCGTCCGACTGGGGCCTGCATGGCTTCGGCAACCTGGGCAACAACTTCAACTACGCCGTCTCGGTGGTGTCCGGCGCCGGCTACAAGAACCCGACCCGCAGCAAGGGCATGGACGTGGAAGGCCGCGTGGCCTACACCCCGAACGAGAACTTCGTGGTTGCCGTCGGTGGCTACAGCGGCAAGCTGGGCAAGGAAACCGACATCCAGAGTTCCGAGAACACCTACACCCGCGCCAATGCGATGGTGGCCTACGCCGACAGCAACTTCCGCGTTGGTGGTGAGTACTTCCAGGCCAAGAACCTCAACAACGTGATGACCGTTGCCACCGACAAGTCCAGCGGCTGGTCGGTGTGGGGCAGCGTGCGCGTGACCGATGGCGGCATCAACGTGTTCGGTCGTTACGATGACACCGACGTCAGCAAGACCCTGGACCCGACCCTGAGCGACAAGTACTGGAACGTCGGCGTCGAGTTCCCGGTCATGAAGAACCTCAAGCTGTCGACCGTGTACAAGTACACGCACCTGGCCAACGCCGGCGACAAGAAGAACGACAAGACCAAGGAATTCGGCGTCTGGGGCGATCTGTCGTTCTGATCACCTGAAGCATCCGTGTCTGGAAATGACGACGGCGGGCCTTGTGCCCGCCGTCTTCGTCTGGTCACAACAGAGACTGCCTCACGCCTCGGCCGTGGTCTTTTCCTTGAACCGGCACAGATCGGCGATCACGCATCCCGGGCAATCCGGCTTGCGCGCCTTGCACACATAACGTCCGTGCAGGATCAGCCAGTGATGCGCGTCAAGCAGGAACTCGGCGGGAATCACCTTCACCAGCGTGTGCTCCACTTCGCGCACGTTCTTTCCCGGGGCCAGGCCGGTACGGTTGGAGACGCGGAAGATATGCGTGTCCACCGCCATCACCGGCTCGCCGAACGCGGTGTTGAGCACCACGTTGGCGGTCTTGCGGCCCACGCCCGGCAGCGCTTCCAGTGCATCGCGATCGCGCGGCACTTCACCACCATGCTTTTCCAGCAGGATCGCGCAGGTGGCGATCACGTTCTTCGCCTTGGCGTTGAACAGGCCGATGGTGGCGATGTACTGCTTCAGTCCTTCTTCGCCAAGCGCGAGGATCTTCGCCGGCGTATTGGCCACCGGGAACAGGCGGCGCGTGGCCTTGTTGACGCCGACGTCGGTGGCCTGCGCCGACAACGCCACCGCCACCAGCAGCTCGAACGGCGAGCTGTACTCCAGTTCGGTCTTCGGGTGCGGGTTGAGTTCACGCAGGCGCGTGAACATCTCCACCACGTCGGCGCGCGGCATCATGCCGCCACGCCGCGCCGGGGGGCGCGGGGTCTTCTTCGTGGTGGCCATTACTGCTCCTTGCCGCTGGCGCGGGCCTTGGCCCGGGCGAGGATGGCGGCCGCCGCGGCGGGCAAGGCGGGCTTCACGTCCGGCGCCGGGGCCGGCGTGCGCCGCGCGTCGCGTTCGGCTTCCCGGCGGGCCAGTCGCACAGCACGGGCGCGGTAGCGTTCGCGTGCTGCCCAGGCGGCCTGAAGCTGCAGCTGGGCCTGCTGCAACCGCTGCGGGAGTTCCGGGTGGCCGGGCAGCAACTGCGCGTCGTCGGCGCGGGCGACATAGTCCATCAGCCCGGCCTGCAGGGCGCCATCGAGATCGTCTGCCTGGACCCGGGCGAACAGCTGCGCGGGGTTGGGTCGGGATGCCATGGCGTCAGCGGTTCTGGAAGGCCGGCGGGCGGCGCTGCAGGAAGGCGCTGGTTCCCTCGCGCATGTCCTCGGTGGCGAACAGCAGGCCGAACTGCGCGCTTTCGTACTCCAGCCCGGCTTCCAGGCTGCATTCGCCACCCACGTGCACCGCGTCCAGCAGGCCGCGCAGGGCCAGCGGCGCCGAGCGCGCCAGCTGGCGGGCGACGTCATTCACGCGATTGTCCAGCGCTTCGGCCGGCACCACCTCGTTGACGATCCCCAGTTCCAACGCACGTGCGGCGTTGATCGGTGCACCCAGCAGGCAGAGCTCCAGGGTGGCGGCGCGGCCGCACAGTCGCAGCAGGCGCTGGCTGCCGCCGAAGCCGGGAATCAGGCCGAGATTGATTTCCGGTTGGCCGACTTTGGCGGTATCGGCGGCGATGCGCAGGTGGCAGGCCATGGCCAGTTCCAGGCCGCCGCCCAAGGCAAAACCGTTCACGCGGGCGATGACCGGCTTGGGCATGCGCTCGATCTGGCGCATCAGGGCCTGGCCCAGCAGCGAGAAATCACGTCCCTGAACCGCGCTGAGTGTGTTCATCTCGGCAATGTCGGCGCCGGCCACGAACGCCTTGGGGCCGGCACCGGTCAGCACCACCACGCGCACCTCGGGGTCTGCGGCGGCAGCACTGAAGGCCTCGGCCAGGGCCTGCAGGGTCGCGGCATTGAGGGCATTGAGCTTGTCCGGGCGCTGGACGGTCACGGTGCGGATGGCGCCGTCGTCGGTGACTGCGATCAGGGCATCGGCCACGGGGAAACTCCTGGAACGTTAAAAAAAAGTGATATTGAACTCTGCAAACGCAGACGGGTCATAGCCTGCATCGTGAGTAGCGGTTACACGTTGCGCCCGTTATCCTAACCCGTCGCCTCAGGGCGGCGCAGAACGTCCCTGAGTTACCACCCCTGGAGAACTGTTTGATGAAGTTGCGTTCTATCGCGGTCGCCGTCGCGGCCCTGGCCCTGACGGGCAATGCCTTCGCCCAGGACGTTTCGTCCGAAAAGGGCAAGCTGAGCTACTACTTCGGTTACGACTACGGCAACAACCTGGCGGAGCTGACCGGTCGTGGTGAGCAGCTGGACATCAACTCGGTGGTGAAGGGCCTGCAGGATGCCTACGCCAAGAAGCAGCCGGCGATCACCGCCGAGCAGCTGAAGCCGGCCGTTGAAGCGTTCCAGAAGCGCGAGCAGGGCCGTGCCCAGGCTGCCAAGGCCGAGTACGAAAAGGCTGCTGCCGAAAACAAGACCAAGAGCGATCAGTTCATCGCGGCGAACAAGGCCAAGGCCGGCGTGCAGTCGCTGCCGAGCGGCGTCCAGTACCGCGTGATCGAAGCCGGCAAGGGTGCCAAGCCGACCCAGGCCAGCACCGTGCAGCTGGAAGTGGCCGGTCCGTTCCCGTACGGCCAGCGCCCGACCGAAGCCCGCCCGGCCCAGCAGATCCCGTCGATCAAGGTCAGCGAAGTCGAAATGAAGGCCATGCGCGAGACCCTGCTGCAGATGCCGGCAGGCTCGAAGTGGGAAGTCACCCTGCCGCCGGACCAGGCCTACGGTGCCGACCCGCGCACCCCGTTCCCGCCGAACGTGGCTGTGCAGTTCGAGATCAAGCTGGTCAGCGTCAAGTAAGTCGAAGCAGTAAACCCAACGCGCCGGTGCTCGCACCGGCGCGTTTTTGTTTGCGCGGTTCCTGACGGTAGAGTCGACTGTCAGTCGACTGCTCTGGGAATGCCCCGGTAGAGTCGACTGTCAGTCGACTGCTCTGGGAATGCCCCGGTAGAGTCGACTGTCAGTCGACTGCACCTGGGTCACATGGAGGAAACGCCCGCGCCGCGCGCGCGAGTCGACTGACAGTCGACTCTACCGTCCGGTCGGGCCACCCGAGCAAATCCAGCCCAATCGCGCTACTGTTGCTGGGTGCAAACAATGGAAGAAACGGCGCGTGTTGTCGCAAGTCCCTGCATCGGAGTGTGCACGCTGGATCCGCACCGGCAGTGCACCGGCTGCGGGCGGCATATCGATGAAATCGCACGGTGGTCATCGATGAGCAACGACGAACGCAGTCGCATCCTGCATCGCGTGCAGCCGCTGCGCGCGCAGCTCCAGCAATCACTGCGCGGCTCGCTGGCCGACCACGAACGTTTGATGCGCGCGCTGCATCCGTTGGCCGATCCGCCGGCCGGCGATGGCTGGAACCGCAGCGAACTGATCGACCTGTTGCCGCCGGGACCGCCGGTGGAAGCGGCGGTGCTCGCGGGTATCGTGCCGCGTGCCAATGGCGCGCAGGTGATCCTCACCCGCCGCACCGAAACCCTGCGCACGCACGGTGGCCAGGTCGGGTTTCCCGGCGGCCGCACCGAACCCGATGACCGCGACGCGCTGGCGGCGGCATTGCGCGAGAGCCAGGAAGAAATCGCATTGGCGCCCGGCCAGGTGCAGGCGCTGGGCTATCTGGACCCTTTCGTGACGATCACCGGCTACCGCGTCACGCCGGTGGTGGCGGTGGTCGATCCGGACTTCGTGCCGGTGCCGCAGCCCAGCGAAGTGGCCGAGGTGTTCGAGGTGCCGCTGGACTACCTGATGGCCGCCGACAACCTGCGCCAGGTCGAAATCAACCACCGCGGCCGCATCCGCCACGTCCTCGAGTACGGCTGGCCCGGCCAGCGCATCTGGGGCGCCACCGCGGCCATTCTCTACAACCTGCGTCGCCGTCTGGAGCAAGTGCAATGAACCCGATCGATCCGCCGTGGACCACCCTGGTCGATGTCGCCACCTTGGCTGCCGCGTTGGGCGAGGGCATCCGCGTGGTCGACGCACGCGCCACCGCCAGCACCGCGGTGCGCGTGGTCGATGCGCGCTCCTCGCTGGCCGACCCGCAGGCGGGAAGCGGCCAGTATCTGGCAGGTCATATCCCGGGTGCGGTGTATGCCGATCTCAATCGAGATCTGTCCGATCTGTCGCGCGTCGGCCATGGTCGCCATCCACTGCCGGACAGCGATGCCTTTGCCGCAAGGCTGGGGCAGTGGGGCATCGGCCCCGACACCCAGGTGGTGGTCTACGACGGCAGCGACGGCAGCATGGCCGCCTCGCGCCTGTGGTGGCTGCTGCGCCTGATTGGTCACAGCAAGGTCGCCGTGCTCGACGGCGGCATCGCCGCCTGGCAGGCGGCTGGTCACGCGCTGGCGAGCGGCCAGACTGAAGTGACGGCGTTGCCTGCCTACCCGGGCCGTTTCGACACCACCCAGATCGCCAATGCCGATGAAATCAGCGCACGTCTGAAGCACGCGCCGGGCTGGCTGGTCGACGCACGCGCGGGCGAACGTTTCCGCGGCGAAGTGGAGCCCCTCGACCCGGTCGCCGGCCACGTACCGGGTGCGGTCAACCGCCCGTTCGCATTGAACGTACTCGACGGCCACCTGCGCGACCCACAGCAGCTGCGCGCCGAACTGCAGGGCGTGATCGGCAATCGCGATCCACAGCAGGTGGTGCTGATGTGTGGCTCCGGCGTGACCGCCTGCCACCTGCTGCTGGCGATGGAAGCGGCCGGCTTGACTGGCGCCCGCATCTACGCCGATTCGTGGAGCGGTTGGGTCAGTGACAGCAGCCGTCCGGTGGCCAGCGGCGCCTGAGCCGCGCGGGGTCGGATCCGTTTTCCAACGGGAAACGGCTCTGACCCCATCAACTGAAAACCCGGGTCAGAGCCCGTTGCGTAGCAACGTGATCCGACCCCGTGTCGACCAAGGTCGACCCCCACCAACAGCAGCAGGAATCTGTCGAAGGCGGGGTGGGTCCGGTGGCGGGGGTGTCCGCGGCATGGATGCCGCGGCCAAGCCCCCAWGGACGGGTTTACGGCGTCCC
>NZ_RAVT01000064.1 GCF_013464915.1 Stenotrophomonas maltophilia | reverse complement strand
GGGGGGGGCGCCCCCCCCCCCCCCCCCCCACTCCCCCCCCCCCCCCCCCCCCCCCCCCCCCCCCCCCCCCCCCCCCCCCCCCMCCCCCGACAGTTTCCGTGCGCGTCCAGCCCACGGAAAAAGAAGATGAGCAAAGAGCAAAAGCACTCGCTCCGACCCGCCCAGGCCGAGTCGATCCAGAGCCGATGAACTCAGGCTTTGCGCTCCAGTCGTAGAAAGCGGCGCCGACCGCAGGCCGGCCAAACACCCCGCTGCGCTGCGGCGCGACCTGCGGGCGACCGATCTGGGATAATGGGGATTCTTGTTTCCTCTGCTGCCGGACCCGGTCATGACCCAGAAGACGCTGCTCAACGATACCCACCGCGCCCTCGGCGCCAAGATGGTCGATTTCGGGGGTTGGGACATGCCCATCCACTACGGCTCGCAGCTGGACGAGCACCACCTGGTGCGCCGCGAGTCGGGTGTGTTCGACGTCAGCCACATGACCGTGGTCGACCTGCGCGGTGACCAGGTCAAGCCGTTCCTGCGCCGCCTGCTGGCCAACTCGGTCGACAAGCTGAAGGTGCCGGGCAAGGCGCTGTACTCGTGCATGCTGAATCCGCGCGGCGGCGTCATCGACGACCTGATCGTCTACTACCTGGCCGACGATTTCTTCCGCATGGTGGTCAACGCCTCCACCCGCGAAAAGGACCTGGCCTGGCTGCGCGAGCAGGCCGCGCCGTTCGGCGTCAGCGTCGAGCAGCGCCCGGACCTGGCCATCCTGGCCGTGCAGGGCCCGCAGGCGCGCGAGATCGTGATCGGCCTGGCCGCCGAATCCGACCGCGCAGCGCTGGCCAAGCTGGGCCGCTTCGCCGCCCTGCAGGTGCAGTCCGACGACGGCGTCGAGCTGTTCGTCGCCCGCACCGGCTACACCGGCGAAGACGGCTTCGAAATCCTGCTGCCGCAGGACGCCGTGGTCGCGTTCTGGAACCGCCTGCTGGCAGCAGGCGTGAAGCCGGCTGGCCTCGGCGCGCGCGACACGCTGCGCCTGGAAGCCGGCATGAACCTGTACGGCCAGGACATGGACGAAGAGATCAGCCCGTACGAAGCGGCGCTGGCCTGGACGGTGTCGCTGGACGAAGGCCGCGACTTCATCGGCCGCGACGTGCTGGAAGCGCAGAAGGCTGCCGGCACCGCGCGCCAGATGATCGGCCTGGTGATGGACGAGAAGGGCGTGCTGCGCCACGGCCAGGCGGTGACCACCGCTGGCGGCCAGGGCGAGATCCTGTCCGGCACGTTCTCGCCGACCCTGGCCAAGGGCATCGCCTTCGCCCGCGTACCGGCCGGTGAACTCGGCGAGGTCACCGTCGACATCCGCGGCCGGCAGGTGCCGGTGCGCGTGGTCAAGTTCCCGTTCGTGCGCGAAGGCCAGGCCCAGCCGGGCGTGCTCGCCGACGCCTGATCCGAACATGCCGGTCGTCACTGACAGCAGTGGCGGCCGGTTGGTTACACTAGCCCCGTTTTTTCCACCCCTGCATATCTCTGGAGCAGTCCCATGAGCGAGATCCCCGGCGACCTCAAGTTCCTCAAGTCCCATGAGTGGGCCCGTGTCGAAGGCAATGGCCGCGTCACCGTCGGTATTTCCGACCACGCCCAGGGCCTGCTGGGTGACCTGGTCTACGTCGAACTGCCGGAAGTCGGCGCCGACGCCAAGGCCGGCGAACAGATCGCCGTCGTCGAGTCGGTGAAGGCCGCCTCGGACGTCTACAGCCCGATCAGCGGCAAGGTTGTCGAGGTCAACTCGGCCCTGTCCGACAAGCCGGAAACCATCAACGAAGATGCCTACGGCGAAGGCTGGATGTTCGTGGTCGAACTGACCAACGCTGAAGAGGTCAACGAACTGCTGGACCCGGACGCGTACGCCGAAGCCCTGGAGAACGACGACCACTGAGTCGTCGTTCCCGGGTTCTGCAACGGCCACCTTCGGGTGGCCGTTTTTGTTTTGGCGAGCACGTCGGGCTCATGACGCAGGGTTTGCTGCGCGCCCTCGACGCGGCATCAGCAGACCCGCGAACGGTGCCGAGGGGTGTGCGCAGTTTTGCGCAAATCCGCGTTTCCACCCCGCGCCGACGCGTCCGGATGTGAAAACTTTTCGCCCCCCGTTGCGGTGCCGTTGTGCTGGCGTTGGTGCGGGCGGCGACCGCTGCTGGCGATGCGTGCATGCAGTGGCCGCCAACATGCATGCATCTGCGCAGAGTGCTTATTTCAAGTGCTTTTTGTTCAAGGCTTGCGTTGTTGTCGTTGCAGGCAACGTGCGTGCGTGGCGCTTTGGTGGTCGTCGGAGGCGGAGCGTGGTGACCGTGCAGGCAACACCGTGGATGGCGCGGATGTGAAAATTTTTCGCGGGGGTTGTTGACAGTAAAAAAAACCGTGATTAGGTTTCGCCTCAGCAGACCTTGCCTGCCCAACCGAGTGCGCAGAATCAATCGTCCGATGCGAAGCAGCCCCTTCAAGACCACCGCGACCCTGATGACGGTGGACATGGCCCCGCTTCCCCCGGAGAAATGCAAGGCACCTCCCGTTCCGATGCCCGCTCCGCCGATCGAGGCGGGCATTGCCGTATCCGTAACGGCGCGCTTGACGCGCCGGCGGTCCCCGCACGCAGCATCCGCGGGTTTGATCCACCTGGGCGTTTCAACTCCCTATCACTGACGAGGAGCCATCCCATGGCAACCAAGAAAGCTGCGAAGAAGAAGCCCGCCGCCAAGAAAGCGGTGAAGAAGGTCGCGAAGAAGGCCGCTGCCAAGAAGGCAGTGAAGAAGGTCGCGAAGAAGGCGACCGCCAAGAAGGCAGTGAAGAAGGCTGCGAAGAAGGTCGCCAAGAAGACCACTGCGAAGAAGGCAGTGAAGAAGGCGGCGAAGAAGGTAGCCAAGAAGTCCACTGCCAAGAAGGCCGTCAAGAAGACCGCCAAGAAGGCCGTCAAGAAGGWAGCCAAGAAGGCCACCAAGAAGACTGCCAAGAAGGCAACGGCCCGCAAGCCTGCCAAGAAGGTCGCGAAGAAGGCGACTGCCAAGAAGGCCGTCAAGAAGACTGCCAAGAAGGCAGTAAAGAAGACCGCGAAGAAGGCCACCAAGAAGGCTGCCCCGAAGAAGGCAGCGAAGAAGGTTGCCAAGCGCAAGCCGGCCGCCCGCAAGAAGAAGGCCGCTCCGGTCGCTCTGCCGGCAACCCCGGCGCCGCTGATCTAAGTACTTCCCGATAGCCGCATCCTGAAACCCCCTTCCCTGGCTGCCCAGCGGGGAGGGGGTTTTTTTATGGGGCCATCTGTAGCGTCAAGCCATGCTCGACAGCCTTTCTGAGGGTTGACGCCAGCGGTGCGGCGCCGGTGGAAAACGCTCCACCAGGAAATCGATGAAGCTGCGCAGGCGGGTCGAGTGGTAGCGGTCGTGGGCGTAGACCACGTGCATCGGCCGACCGGTCTGGCCATGCTCCGGGAACAGCTGCACCAGGCGCCCGGCGTCGACGTCGGCAGCCAGCAGCAGCGCCGACTGCAGGATGATGCCCATGTCATGCAACGCCGCCGAGCGCAGGGCTTCGCCGTTGTTGATCCGCAGGCGACCCGCGGGCACATGGCCGAGCCCGCCAGCATCGGCCTGCAGCCACTGCGCCAGTGCGCCGGGTTCGAAGGACAGGCATTGGTGCCGGGCAAGCGCCTGCAGGTCGGAGGGCGTACCGTGCCGGGCGAGGTATCCGGGCGAGGCGCACATCATCAATCGATAGGGCGTCAGCGCACGTGCGACCAGCGTGCTGCTGTCAGCCAGTGTGCCGATTCGCAGGGCTGCTTCGAAACCTTCCTCGGCGAGGTCGACGACGCGGTCGGTCAGTACCGCGTCGACGCGCACGTCGGGGCAGCGCGCCATGTAATCGACCAGTGCCGGTAGCAGTGCATGCGTGCCGAAGATCACCGGCGCGCTGATGCGCAGCGTGCCTGCAGGTGCCAGGTGCTGGTGCTGGGCCTGTGCATCGGTTTCCTCCACCAGCCGCAGGATCTCCCTGCAGCGGGCGTAGTACTCCTCGCCGAACGGCGTCATGTGCTGGCGTCGGGTGGTACGACTGAGCAACTGCATGCCGAGCCGTGCCTCCAATGCGCGCAGGTGCTTGCCGGCCATCGTCGCGGAGATGTCCAGTGCCGCCGCCGCAGCGCTGAGGCTGCCCTTGTCCACGATCAGCACGTAGACCTGCATGCTCTCCAGCAGGTTCATCTGACACTCCGGGTGTTGAATGCTGAAACCTGTGCGGAGTTTATCAATCAGGGGTGATCAAACAGCATGCACCGCACGGGCCGGATGCACCGGCTGGCTGATTGGGAGAACACCATGGATCTGGGGCTTGAAGGGCGTACCGCGCTGGTCACCGGGGCGGGTAGTGGCATCGGTGCCGGTGTGGCCAGGTTGCTGGCGGCACAGGGAGTACGCATTGCGATCAGCGCACGGCGTGCCGAGCCGCTGCATGCACTGGCGGCGGAGATCGAATCTGCAGGCGCGCCGCCACCGATCGTCCTGCTGGGCGACGTCACCGATGCGCAGCAGGTACGCCACATTGCGGATGCAGCCTCGGCGGCACTGACGCGTGTCGACATCCTGGTGAATGCGGCTGGAGGAGGCCGGCCGACCACGGTGGATGCGGAGGACGATGTCTGGGAGGAAGCCATGGCCTTGAACTTCTCTGCGGCACGACGCCTGACCCAGGCACTGCTGCCGGCGATGCAGGCGCAGGGCTGGGGGCGGGTGATCAACCTCAGCGGTTCGATGGAGCCGCGCGCGGTGAATGCTGCCACGGCGGCGAAGGCGGCGTTGCATCTGTGGAGCAAAGGGCTGTCGTCGGCGCTGGCCTCACAGGGCATCACGGTCAATGCAATCGCGCCGGGACGCATCAACAGTGCCCAGATCCGGGACCGGCTGCATCCCACCGAGGAAAGCCGGCGTGAGTTCATCGAACGCAACATTCCGATCGGGCGCTTCGGCGAGCCGGCGGAGGTGGCGCCACTGGTGGCCTTCCTGGCCTCGCCCTTGGCCGGCTACATCACCGGCGCGGTGATTCCGGTGGACGGGGGCATGCACTACTTCGCGCACTAGCGTTGCGGAGCTGTAGAGCCGAGCCCACGCTCGGCTGCTTTTCGCATCTGTAGAGCCGAGCCATGCTCGGCTGATTCAAGCAGCCGAGCGTGGGCTCGGCTCTACAAGACAAGAAAAAGGGCGACCCATGGGCCGCCCTTCATGCTTACGGTCGAGCCCGCCAACTCAGCGCGGTGACGCCACCGCGCGGTTGCTCGAGGCGCCCTTGCCCTTGCGCTTGTCCTGCTGCGCCGGGCTTGCGCCTTCGGCCATCAGGTTGTCGCTGCCGAAGTCGGTGTCCACATCCAGCCAGCGCTGTGCCGGCAGGCCGAGTGCGGAATCGAGCACGGTCGGCAGCAGGCCGCTGGGCAGGCCGCTTTCGCCGTTCCACATGATGGCGATGCCGAGATCGCGTTCCGGCACCAATGCCACCAGGCCGCGGTAGCCCTGCACGGCGCCGGCATGGAACACCACGTCGTGGCCGGCATAGTCGAAGGTGCGCCAGCCCAGCGCGTAACCGGCCGAGTGCAGGCGCTCGCGGCGCCAGCCCGAACGCATCTCGCCGGGGGTGTTGATCAGGCTGGAGTGCAGGGTGGCCAGCAGCGGCGCCGGCAGCACGTCAGGACGGTGGCCGGTGTGGGCGAGCAGCCACTGCGCCATGTCGCTGGCGCTGGCATTGACGCCAGCAGCCGGGGCCACGCGGTAGTAGGTCGGCTTCGGCGTCAGCGACACCCAGCCGTTGCGGCTGCGCACGTGCGGGCGCGCCCAGCGCGAGCTGGCCTGGATGCCGGCCAGGCCGAGGCTGGCATCATTCATGCCCAGCGGCTTGAAGATGCGGCGCTCGACCGACTGCTCGTAGAAGCTGCCGGAAGCAGCGTAGACAACGTCGCCGATCAGGCTGAAGGCCACGTTCTGGTAGGCGTAGCAGTCGCCCGGCAGGCACTTCAGGCTGGTGTTGGCCAGCTTCTGGGTCAGCGAGTAGTACTCGGCGTTGCCTTCGATGTCGCGGTCGTAAGCGTTGTAAGGCAGGCCGACGCGGTGGCTGAGCACATCGGCCACGGTCAGGCGGTCGGTGGCTTCGGGCGAGTTGAGGCGGAAGCCCGGCACGTAGTCGGTGACCTTGCTGTCCCAGCGCAGCGTACCGTCGTTGACCAGCAGGCCGGCCATGGTGCCGGCGAAGGCCTTGGACAGCGAGGCCAGGCGGAACACGGTGTGCGCATCGACCGGCAGCGGATTGTTGACGTCAGTGACGCCATAGCCGCGCGCGCTGAGGATGCGGCCGCCCTGCACGATGGCCACGGCCATGCCCGGCACGCGCTCGCCATAGGTGAGCTGCTGCGCCATTGATTCAATGTTGGCGACGTTGAAACCTGCGGCGGGCGCCTGCACCTGCGGCACCAGGCCGGTGCGGTAGGCCGCCGGTTGGGTGTGGGCCACGACGGAGGCCGCAGTGGACTCGATGTTGGCCGGCATCGGCGGCAACGGGGGCGGGGTCTGCGCGGTGGTGGACAAGGCAACAGGCATTAACATGCCCAGCAAACCGGTGGCCGCCGAACGGATCGGACGACGCAGGCTGTTCTTTTTCATCGTTGTGACCCGTGCGCGACTGCTGATGGCGATTCTAGCGCCGCTTTTCCCTTGTGCACAAACAAAGCGAAGATGAATGCGCATCTCGTTGAAAAAGTTGGAATTTTGACGCCCCGAAGGCGTGTGTCGGAACGTGTCGTCCGGGCGGGGCCGTGACACTGCGTTGCAGCCTTCTGCGTGGCTGCTGCTGGCGATGTTGCAGTGCATTGGCTAACGTACGCGCTTCACCGCCCCCGGAGCCTGCCATGCCGCTGTCCAACCGCCGTCGTCAGGCGAGGGACGCCGCGTGAGTGCGGTACGGGGCAAAGGGCCGCTGCAGGGCCTGACGGCGGCGCTGCGCGAGTCGCCGGCGCTGTGGTGGTCGTTCCTGTACTTCTTCTGCCTGCTCAGCGGCTACTACGTGCTGCGCCCGGTGCGCGAGGCGATGGCGGCGTCGGCGGACCTGGAAACAGTGTTCCCGCCCATGCTGATCGCCTGGTTCGAGAGCCACGGCATCGCGCTGAAGGACTTCGTCCTGCAGTTCCTGTTCTCCTGCGTGTTCGTGATCATGCTGGTGCTGCAGCCGGTCTATGGCTGGCTGGTCAGCCGCTTCCCGAGGCGGGTGTTCCTGCCGGCGGTGTATGGCTTTTTCATCGTCACCCTGCTGGGTTTCTACGTGATGTTCGACAGCGGCGTGCCGGGCCGCGGCATGGCCTTCTTCTTCTGGATCACCGTCTTCAACCTGTTCGCGGTGGCGGTGTTCTGGAGCTTCATGGCCGACGTGTTCTCCAATGTGCAGGCCCGGGCTTTCTACGGATACATCGGCGCGGCGGGCACCATCGGTGCCTTCCTCGGCCCGATCATCACCAGTGCGCTGGTACAGCGCGTGGGCATCGCCAACCTGATGCTGGTGTCGGCCGGTTTCCTTGCCATCTGCCTGTTGAGCATCTGGAGGCTGCGGCACTGGGCGGTGCTTCGTGAGCAGGAGCAGCAGTTGGTGTCGGGCGAAAAACCGATGGGCGGTAGTGTGCTGGATGGCCTCAAGCTGATCGTTCGCGAACCCCTGCTGCGCTGGCTGGCGATCATGGTGGTGTTCGGCGTGGGCGTAGGAACGCTGCTCTACAACCAGCAGGCTGCCATCGTGCGGGCGGCGTTCACCGACCCCGCAGCGAGCACCGCGTTCTTTTCGCGCATCGACCTGGCGGTGAATGCGCTGGCGCTGTTGATGCAGCTGGGCCTGACCCGCTGGCTGTTGTCCCGCCACGGGATCGCACCGGCGCTGCTGATTCCCGGCTTCGCGATCCTGATTGGCTTCTCGGTGCTGGCCGCTTCGCCGATGCCCTTGCTGGTGGCGGTGGTGCAGGTGATGACCCGCGCCAGCGAATTCGCACTGGCCAAGCCGGCACGCGAGACCATCTACACCCGCGTGGACCGGCAGTGGCGCTACAAGGCCGGGGCAGCGATCGACACCGTGGTCTACCGCGGTGCGGACCTGAGCTTTGCCTGGGTGCACAAGGGCCTGTCATTGTTCGGCTCGCACGTGGTGTTCATCGGCGGCATGCTGGTGGCCGCGTGCATGACCGCCGCCGCATTCGGTGTGCTGCGCGAAGAAAAGAAACTGCCGCGCGACCGCTGATTTTCCGGGGTCAGATCCCTTTCCCGAGGGKAAAGGKATCTGACCCCATTCTTCTTCCCTGTCCAAGGAACCGCCCATGTACTGGATCGCACTCGCCCTGACCCTGGTGGTCGCCCTGCTGCACGTCTATTTCCTGGTACTGGAGATGTTCCTGTGGACCCGCCCGCTGGGCCTGAAGACGTTCCGCAATACGCCGGAGAAGGCGGAGACCACGCGCGTACTGGCGGCCAACCAGGGCCTGTACAACGGCTTCCTGGCGGCGGGCATCGTGGTGGGGCTGGTGATCGACCAGCCGGTGCTGGTGACGTTCTCGCTGGCCTGCGTGGTGGTGGCCGGGTGCTATGGCGCGTACAGCGTGAGTCGCCGTATTTTCATGATCCAGGCGGTGCCGGCGATCCTGGCGTTGGTTCTTCGCGCGGTGGCGTAGTTTCCAGCCAACGGCGCAGCCCCTCGTGGGTGGACGCGGAATGCGGGTCGTGGGTTTGGCCGGGCGGATGGGCTGGGCAGGGGACGCCGTAAACCCATCCGTGGGGGCTTGGCCGCGGCATCCATGCCGCGGACACCCCTGCCCAGCCCATCCGCCCGGCCCCTGACAGTTTCCGTGCGCGGCCAGCCCACGGAGAAGAAAAAGAAGATCAAGAGCAACAGCAACAGCAACAGCGGAAAGCAAAAGCGGCCGGTGGGCCGCTTTTGCGTTTGCTCTTCTTTTTTCTTTTGCGTGGGTGGACGCCGCAGAGATCTGTCAGAGGCCGGAGGGGTGGGGCCGGGCGGGGTATCCGCGCCATGGATGGCGCGGCTAAGCCTCCACGGACGGATTCACGGCGTCCCCGCCTGGCCCCACCCCTCCAGCCCAACCGATGAACCGCCTTCAGCGTCCACCCACGAGGGGCTGCGCCGTTCGCAGGAACACTACTTCGCCGGCGACATCCACATATCGATCACCGCGCTGAACACCTCCGTGCCCGCACGATCCCGCACACTCACCGTCACCGGCAGCGCGTAACCCTGCGCCGCCGCCACGATCGGCTGCGCCGGCAATGCCACCGCTTGCAGCGTGCCACGCGCCTTGGCCAGGTACTGCACCTGCATCCCCTTCGGAATCCAGCGCATGCCCTTCGGCAACGACGCGTCGACCATCAGCCCGGCGGTCAGCTCGGCCAGGTTGCACATCGCGATCGCGTGCACCGTGCCGATGTGGTTGCGCACCTTGCGTCGGTCGGTCAGCGTGCCTTCGCAGCGGCCGTGTTCCAGGCGGGTGATGCGCGGTGCGATGCTGGCGAAGTAGGGCGCCTTGAAGCAGACCGCGCGCGAGAACAGCCAGGTGCCGGCAGGCCAGCGTTGCAGCCGGTGGTAGAGCGAGAGCAGGGGCGTGGACATGGTCGGTGTTCCGGTCGTCGGATAGAGCGACGGCGGGCCGHGGCCCGCCGTCGAAGGCAACGCGTGTCGCGGGCGATCAGGCCGCCTGCGAATGCGGGTCCTTGTGCTGGCGGTCGTAGTAGCTGGCCGCGCGCAGTTCGTGGGTGTCGAAGTCGTCCACGGTGATCGTGTCCAGGGTCAGCGTGCGCAGCTCTTCCAGCAGGCTGCGCTCGTCCTGGGTGATCACGCCTTCGGCCACGGCTTCGTCCAGCTGCGCCTTGAAGTCCAGCGCCTCGATGCCCTTGCTCTTCAGCGCCTTCAGGAACTTGCGCTCCACCGGCTCGGCCATGATCGCCTTGCTCAGGTAGCTGTTGATGCGGCCGCCCGGGTTGTTCTCGCACGGGGTCAGGAACACGCCGCTGGCCAGGCGGTCGCGGGCTTCGTTCGGCGCCATCAGCAGGGCGGCGACGCGACGGCTCAGGCGGTCGCCCGGGGCCTCGGCACGACGGCCGAGCGGGAAGATCAGCGCCCACATCAGCCAGCCGATCGGACGGATCGGGAAGTTGCGCAGCGCGGCCGACAGCGACTCTTCGATCTTGTGCACGCTGTCATGGAAGGCCCAGGCCAGCAGCGGCTGGTCGGCCTGCGGTGCGCCTTCGTCGTGGTAGCGCTTGAGCATGGCGCTGGTCATGTAGACATGGCTCAGCACATCGCCCAGGCGGCCGGACAGCGATTCCTTGAACTTCAGTTTACCGCCGAGGGTCATCATCGAGATGTCGGCCATCAGCGCCAGGTTGGCCGAGTAACGGTCCAGCTTGCGGAAGTAGCGGCGGGTGTAGGCGTCGCCCGGGGCGGCGCCGAAGCGTGCGCCGGTCAGGCCGAACCAGAACGAACGCACGGCATTGGAGAGGCCATAGCGGATGTGGCCGAACAGGCTGCGGTCGAACTCCTGCAGGCCGGCACGGGTGTCCGGGTCCTGCGCGGCCTTCATTTCCTTCAGCACCCACGGGTGGCAGAGGATCGCACCCTGGCCGAAGATCAGCAGGCTGCGGGTCATGATGTTGGCGCCTTCCACGGTGATCGCGATCGGCGCGGCCTGCCAGCTGCGGCCGGCGAAGTTGCGCGGCCCCAGGATGATGCCCTTGCCGCCGATCACGTCCATCATGTCCGAGATCACTTCACGGCTCATGTTGGTGCAGTGGTACTTGGCGATCGCCGACGGCACCGACGGCACGTCGCCACGATCCACCGCGGCAGCGGTGGCCTGCGACAGCGCGCTGATCTTGTACGCCTTGCCGCCGATGCGGGCCAGCGCTTCTTCCACGCCCTCGAAGCGGCCGACCGACAGGCCGAACTGCTTGCGGATGCGTGCATAGGCGCCGGTCACAGCGGCGCCGGCCTTGGCGCCGCCGCTGGCGGTGGACGGCAGGGTGATCGAGCGGCCCACGGCCAGGCACTCGTTGAGCATGTTCCAGCCCTTGCCGGCCATGGCCGCGCCACCGATCAGCTGGGTCAGCGGAATGAACACGTCCTTGCCGCGGATCGGGCCGTTCTGGAACGTCGAGTTCAGCGGGAAGTGGCGACGGCCGATTTCAACGCCGGCGGTGTCGCGCGGCAGCAGGCCCAGGGTGATGCCGATGTCGCGGGTGTCGCCGATCAGGCCATCCGGGTCGTACATGCGGAACGCCAGGCCGATCAGCGAAGCGACCGGGGCCAGGGTGATGTAGCGCTTGTCGAAGGTCAGCTTGACGCCGAGCACCTGCTCGCCGTTCCACTCGCCCTTGCAGACGATGCCGTAGTCCGGAATCGAGGTGGCGTCGGAACCGGCGAACGGGCCGGTCAGGCCGAAGCAGGGCACTTCGCGGCCATCGGCCAGGCGCGGCAGGTACTGGTCCTTCTGTTCCTGGGTGCCGTAATGCACCAGCAGTTCACCCGGGCCCAGCGAGTTGGGCACGCCCACGGTGGAGCTGACCACCGAAGACACCGAGGCCAGCTTCTGGATCACCTTGTGGTGGGCCAGCGCAGAGAAGCCCAGGCCGCCGTATTCCTTCGGAATGATCATGCCGAAGAACTTGTTCTTCTTGATGAAGGCCCACAGTTCCGGCGGCAGGTCGGCGTGGACGTGGGTGATTTCCCAGTCGTTGACCATGGTGCACAGCTCTTCCACCGGGCCATCGAGGAAGGCCTGTTCCTCGGCGGTCAGCTGCGGCTTCGGGTAATTGAGCAGGATGTTCCAGTCCGGATCACCGGTGAACAGCTCGCCCTCGAAGCCGACCGAGCCGGTTTCCAGCGCGATGCGCTCGGTCTGCGACAGCGGCGGCAGCACCTTGCGGAACACCTTCATCATCGGGCCGGTCAGCAGCGGCTTGCGGATGAACGGCAGCAGCAGCGGCACGGCGATGACGGCCAACACGGCAGCAGCCACGATCGTGGCGGTCTGGTTGACGTAGGGGATGAACCAGCAGGCGACCAGCAGCGCCACGCTGATCAGCGTCCAGGTAACCAGCCGCATGCGGTGGTAGGCGACGAACGCGCCTGCCAGCAGCAGGGCGAGGAAGGGAAGAACGATGCTCATGAGCGTGCTCCGGTGACGTGCTCGTTTGTGGCGGACGAAGCCGCAGCATCCGCTGCGGGCAACACGTCCAGATAGTCCAACACAGTAGCGGTAAAGGCGTCGTTGTCATCGCCGGCGACCATGTGCGTGGCCTGCGGCAGCTGTACATGGCGCGCGTGCGGCGCCAACGCCAGGAATTCGGCCACGGTCTGCGGCGTGACCAGGTCGCTGCGGCCGCCGCTGACCAGCAGCAGCGGGCACTTCACCTGGCGTGCGGCCTCGGCCAGCGCATCCTGGTGCTGCTCGCTGTCGCGCGCCAGTTCGGCCACCAGGCGCGGGTCCCAGTGCCAGCGCCAGCGGCCGTGGCCGTCCTCGCGCAGCAGTGCGCGCAGCGACTGCTCGGATTTGCGCGGACGGTGCGGCATGTAGGCCGAGATCACATCGGCGGCCTGGGCAAGCGAGGCGAAGCCATCGGGGTGGGCGGTCATGAAGGCCAGGATGCGTTCAACACCGGCGGTATCCCAACGTGGGGTGATGTCCACCAGCACCATCGCCGAGAACAGGCCCGGCCAGCGCGATTCGGCCAGCAGGCCGAACAGGCCGCCCATCGAGGCTGCGACCAGCACCGGCGGGCGCGGCTGTTCCCCGGCCAGCACGATCAGGTCATCAGCGAACTGTTCGCCGTGATAGGGCAGTTCGGCGGCATTCCAGTCCGAATCGCCGTGGCCACGCGCGTCGTAGGCCAGCGTCTGCAGCCCCGCCGCAGACAGGGCCCGCGCGGTGGCGTTCCAGGCATGCCGGGTCTGGCCGAAGCCATGCGCGAACAACACCCGGCCACGGCGGCCATGGTCGCTGGCAGTCGCGGCCAGGCGCGCGCCATGGGCGGCCTCCAGGCGAAGATCATGGAACGCAGCGGGAGTAGGGGACGTAACCATACTTGCTAGTATGGATCGCTCGTGGGGGAAGTCAATACTGCACGGTATGGTGCGCTGCGGCAGCTGACCCGGCGGGCGCCGCGACGGTTTCGGCCGCAACCGCGTACTGCAACGAACCCCGGCGTATGGTTAAATCAGCCCATGAATCAACCTGACGCTTCCGCCGGCGAACCGCGCGCCGGCCGCAACAGCCGCCTGAGTGCCGAAGACTGGGCCCAGGCAGCTCTCGATCTGATTGCTGAACAAGGTGTGGGTGCCGTCGCGGTGGAACCGTTGGCGCGGCGCCTGGGCGTGACCAAGGGCAGTTTCTACTGGCACTTCCCCTCGCGTGATGCACTGCTGCAGGCGGCGCTGGAACGCTGGGAACTGTTCGAACAGGAACAGGTATTCGGCAGCCTGGAGGACGTGCCGGACCCGCGCGTGCGCCTGCGCCAGTTGTTCCAGATGGTGGCGCACGAAGTGCAGCCGCACATCATCTACAGCGAACTGCTGAAGGCGCTGGACCACCCGATGGTGCGCCCGGTGATCGACCGCGTGTCGCAGCGCCGGCTCGACTACCTGGTTGCTTCGTTCCGCCAGGCCGGGCTCAGTTCCACCGATGCACGCCATCGCGCGCGCCTGGCCTATGCGGCCTACGTCGGCTTCCTGCAGCTTTCGCTGCAGCTGCAGCAACCCAAGCAGGCCCGCGAGGATTTCGAGGCCTATGTCGAGCATCTGATCGAGACGCTCATTCCCAGCTGAATGGGAAAATGACGCCCTGCAAGTGCCGAATGCGCCTTGCAGGGCGACTTCGGCGACTTCAATGCGCCAACGTATGTCGTAGTGAGATCGGTTTCACGCGATTTGGGCGTTTTCTTAACGACTCTTTAATTCCAGATCAAGTGTGGCTACTATCGGGTCACCAGCCGTTTTTTGTGCCTCCCTTTTGGGGTACGTCGGTTGGACTCAGCACACAACCCAAGATCCATGGAGAGAGAGCCCATGAAGTTGAACAGCAACAAGCTGCGCGATGCTGTGTGCGTCGCGCTGGCGGCCAGCGCCGCATCCGTTGCCGGTACCGGTGTGGCGTCTGCCCAGACCGCCACCAACCTGGACCGCATCGAAGTCACCGGTTCGCGCATCCGTACCGTCGACGTCGAAACCGCCCAGCCGGTCCTGACCCTCAACCGCGCAGACATCGAGAAGCAGGGCTTCTCGTCGGTCGCTGACATCCTGCAGAACATCAGCGCCGTGGGTACGCCGCCGATCAGCCGTGCCCAGCCGCTGTCCTCGGGCGAAGCCGTCGGCGGCACCTACATCAGCCTGCGTGACCTGGGTGCCACCCGTACCCTGGTGCTGCTCAACGGCAAGCGCCTGGGCATCACCACCGGTGGCCTGCAGGACATCTCGACCGTGCCGGTCTCGGCCATCGAGCGCATCGAAGTGCTGAAGGACGGCGCTTCGTCGATCTACGGTTCCGATGCCATCGCCGGCGTCATCAACATCATCACCCGTACCAACTTCGAAGGCGCCACCGGCAGCGTCTACTACGGCCAGTACAGTGAAGGCGACGGTGCCACCCGCACCATGGACTTCACCATGGGCGTGAAGGGTGAGCGCGGTTCGCTGACCATCGGTGCCGAGTACGCCAAGGAAGACAAGGTGCGGGCGGCGGATCGTCCGTACGGTGCCTTCCCGCGCAGCGCCAACCACCCGGACTTCGGCTGGACCACCGTCGGTGAATTCGGCGGTTTCGTCAGCCGTCCGGCCGATGGCCTGCCGGGCGTCACCTATCCGGCGGCCAGCGCGAGCAACCCGAACCGCGAAGTGCGCGTGATCCTGCGTGAGGGCGGCAACGCGAGCAACAAGGCCGACTACATCGCGCAGAACGTCAACAGCTTCTCCACCCAGGACAAGACCAACACCAACCTGCAGACCGACCTGCGTACCCCGCAGGAACGTCGTGCAGTGTTCGTCGATGGCATCTACGACCTGACCGACAACGTGCGCCTGCGCACCAACATGCTGTACAGCTTCCGCGATTCGAACCGCCAGATCGCCGGCTATCCGTACGGCGCACTGGCCTTCGGCTCGCCGATTTCGGCCAGCAGTGTGTTCAATCCGCTGGGCGCCGACATCGCCAACTGGTGGCGTCGTACTTCGGAAGTGCCGCGCAACACCCGCGCCGAGCTGACCACCTTCCGCTTCAGCGGTGGCCTGGAAGGCAGCTTCGAGTTCTCCGACCGCCTGTTCGACTGGGATGTCGGCTACCTGTACAACAACAACAAGCTGGTCCAGACCAGCACCGGCGACCTCAACCTGACCGCGCTGCGTGCGGCGGTGGGTCCGTCGTTCATCAACAGCAGCGGCGTGGCGCAGTGCGGTACCGTGGCCAACCCGATCGGGTTGAACCAGTGCGTGCCGTACAACCCGTTCCTGCATGCCGGCATCCAGAGCAATGGTGCCAATGGCGCATTGACCGGCAATACCGCCCTGCAGAACCTGCTGTTCCCGTCCGCGCACTCCACCGCCGAGACCACCACCAAGGTCGTCACCGCCAACCTGGCCGGCAGCCTGTTCACCCTGCCGGCCGGCGACCTGGGCTTCGCCGTTGGTATCGAACACCGCAAGGAAACGGGCAGCTTCAGCCCGGATGCACTGGTGCAGTCGGGCAACACCTCCGGCCTGGCCAACTTCCCCACCGGTGGCGGCTACAAGGTTGACGAAGTCTATGCCGAGTTCAACGTGCCGATCCTGGCCGACCTGCCGGGCGCCCGCGAGCTGAGCCTCAACGCGGCCACCCGTCATTCGGACTACGACACCTTCGGCACCACGCTGAACAGCAAGTTCGGCTTCAAGTGGAAGCCGATCGACTCGCTGCTGGTCCGCGGTACCTGGGCGGAGGGCTTCCGTGCCCCGACCATCGCCGACCTGTACAGCGGCGGCTCGCAGTCGTTCGACTTCTTCACCGATCCGTGCGACGTGGTCTACGGTGCTTCGCGCACCAACCCTGCGGTGCGTGCCCGTTGCGCCGCCGCACTGCCGGCCGGCGTAAGCGCTGCCAACTTCCGCCAGCAGCAGCAGGGCTTCACCCCGACCACCGCTGCGTCGTCGCAGACCCCGCTGGCCTTCGTCTCCGGTTCCAACGACCAGCTGACCCCGGAAACCTCGACGTCCAAGACCCTGGGCTTCGTCTGGAGCCCGGGTTTCATCCAGAACTTCAACATGTCGCTGGACTGGTGGGAAATCCGCGTCGAGAACACCATCATCTCGGACACGGCCAACCTGATCCTCAACGACTGCTACATCAACGATATCGCGGCACGCTGCTCGGCGTTCACGCGTGACCCGGTGACCGGCATCGTCAACAACCTCAAGCGCACCGGCATCAACGCCGGTTACCGCGAGGTGGAAGGCTTCGACCTGGATGTCAGCTACCGCCTGCCGACCGATCGTTTCGGCAACTTCAGCGCGCAGTGGACCAGCACCTACACCTCGCGTGATGACCTGGTCACCACCAAGAACGCGGTCACCCATCCGAACCCCCGCACCGGCGTGGGCTGGGCTGGCTACGCCTTCCGCGTGCGTTCGAACCTGAACCTGGGTTGGGAAATGGGTGACTTCGGCGCCAGCTGGACCGTCCGTTACTTCTCCGGCATGAAGGAAGCGTGCCTGAGTGCCGTGACGTTCCCGGAAGAGTGCAACCTGCCGAACTACGCTTCGCCGAACAACCAGGGCGTGGCGGTGGGCAGCGCGACCAACCAGCGTGGCGCGACCGTGTTCAACGACGTCCAGCTGCGCTGGAACGCACCGTGGAATGCGACCGTGGCCGTGGGTGCCAACAACGTGTTCGGCCGCGTGGGCCCGACCATGTACAGCCAGCCGAGCGCGAACGTCTCCTACTACGGTGGCTTCGACATCGGTCGCTTCCTGTACATGAAGTACACCCAGCGCTTCTGATCGCGGCGTAATCGGTACGTGTGACATGGCCACGCCCCGAAAGGGGCGTGGCTTTTTTCATGGGACAGGCAGGCTTGATGGCGCAGGCACACCGCGCAGCCCGCGCTGGGCCAGGCCCGCGCACAGGCGCCTGCGCATCGCCAGGTGGCGGCGTCGAGGTGTCATTGCGGGGATGGGGCGAAGGGCGCGCGCGGAAACGTCGCGGTGATGCGGCAGGGGGCTTACAGATCCTGCTCGTAGCGCACGTACGGCACGGTGCCGTCGTCGTTGCTTTCGTTGCGTGGCGAGAACGGGTTCTTGCCGCGGCTGATCACGTTCTCGGCGCCCACGGTGAGCTGGCCGGACCACGGCGTGCGCCAGGTCAGGCCGATGCCCAGGCCTTCCCACTTGCCGGGCTTGCCCGGCACATCGATGACGCGGCCGATGATGCTGCCGGTGAAATTGCCGTAGCCGGCGCCGATGCTCAGGCTCTTGCTGTCCCAGCGGTCGGCGATGGCCGGCGAAGCGTCGGCCAGCGGTACCAGGCGGGCCTTGGCGTAGGTGCCGGCGATGGAAACGAAGCCTTCGCGGCCGATGTTCTTCTGCGCGAACACGGTCAGGTCATTCTGCTCGGCGCGCAGCGAAGGGGTCTTGTTCGGGCCCGCCAGCCATGCCGGCAGGGTTTCACGGCCGGTTCCGGCGGTGATGCCGAGGCGGCTGCTGCCACGGTTCAACGCCGCGGTGCCGGTGAAGCGGCGGCTGTTGAGGTCGTCCTCGTCGCCGAGGCTGGCCAGCATGCAGTGACTGGCCAGACCGCTCATGCTGGTCCCGCTGCTGCTGCAGAGCAGGCCCAGCGAATCGCCGGAGGACAGGCCAAAGGCCGCATCCAGCGAGTTGCGGCCGAAATGCCAGCGCGCCCCGGCCGCCTGTTCACCGGTCGGCTCCAGGTACAGCAGGGCCTCGACCTTGCCGCTGCCCTTGTTCCATACCGGCAGCACGGTGCGGGTGTCCTTGCTCTGCGCATGCACGCCCGTGATCGCGCCAAGGGCGATCATCATGGCCAGCGGTAGACGCAGGAAGGTACGCATCGAACCAGTTCAGACAGGAAAGGACAACGGAAGTTCCCGCAGATACGGGAACTTGATCGTAGGGTGTTTATGAATTCTTAACAAGCCTTGATCCCCCCAGATGCAAGACAAGCTGTCTACTGAAGCCGTTCAGGTGCCGGCACGGTCCCCTCGGCACCGTGGAACAGTATGCCGAACTCCGTCAACGGAAAGTGATACTCCCGCCCGCAGAATTCGCAACGGACCTCGACGGCGCCGGTGTCTGCAGCCGCGGCACGGGCCTCGTCCTCCCCCAGCGACTGCAGCATCGATGCGACCCGCTCACGCGAGCACGAACAGGCGAAGGACAGCGGCTTTTCGCCCATCAGCGCCGGCTTCTCCTCGTGGAACAGGCGGTGCAGCAGCTGCTCGGCCGGGGTGGCCAGCAGTTCGGCCTTGCCCAGGGTCTCGAACAGGGCGCTGGCGCGCGCCCAGCCGTCCTCGTCGCCCTCGTCGCCCGGCAGCTTCTGCAGCAGCAGGCCGGCGGCGCCATTGCGGTCGGCCGCCAGCAGCAGGCGGGTCGGCAGCTGCTCGGACTGGCGGAAGTAGTCCTCGAAGGCTTCATCCAGCTCCGCTGCGGTCAGTCCGACCAGGCTCTGGTAGCGCTGCGGTTCACGCGGGTCCAGGCCCGGGTTCTCGATGGTGATGGCGAGCAGGGCGTCATCGCCCAGGCTGGACAGGTCGCGTGGCGCGTCGGCGCCTTCACTGAGCTGGGCGATGCCGCGCAGGGTGCCGGCGGCGGTGCACTCGGCGAACAGGGTGCGCAGGGCGGTGCTGCTGCGCAGCTGGATCGACAGGCGTCCGTCGATCTTGGTGTGGCCGGTGAACAGCGCCGAAGCCACGCAGGCCTCGCCGAGCAGCTCGGCAGCGGTATCCGGGTACTCGGCGTGGGACAGAATTTCCTGCCAGGTGGCCTGCAGGCGCACGTGGACGCCACGGACGCCAGCGTCGGGGAGCAGGAAGCGGATCAGGGAATCGGGGTTGGCGGTCATCGGCTCACATCGCGCGTAAACGGGGGCGGTTGCCGGATAATGCGCCGACAACCAGATAGAAGAAGGATGCACCAGTAATGGGGGCAGGGGGAGAGCAGCACAAGGTGGAAGCCGTGGCAGAAGGCCCGCGCCGCAGGCGCTGGCGCTGGAAACGGCTGCTGTGGCTGCCGGTGCTGCTGGCCGCCTTCAGCTGCCTGCAGGTCCTGGTGCTGCGGTTCATCGACCCGCCGGTGTCCACGGTGATGCTGTGGCGCTATGGCGAGGCGCTGGGCGAGGCGGACTGGTCCTATCGCCTGCATCACCAGTGGCGCGACCTTGACCAGATGGCGCCCAGCCTTCCGATCTCGCTGGTGGCGGCCGAGGACCAGCGCTTCCCAGACCACAACGGCTTCGACCTGCAGGCGATCGAGAAGGCACGCGACCACAATGCCAAGGGCGGGCGCCTGCGCGGTGCCAGCACGATCAGCCAGCAGGTGGCCAAGAACCTGTTCCTGTGGCAGGGCCGCAGCTGGGTGCGCAAGGGCCTGGAGGTCTGGTACACGGTGCTGATCGAAGCGTTGTGGCCGAAGGAACGCATCCTGGAGATGTACGCCAACATCGCCGAGTTCGGCGACGGTGTCTATGGCGCGCAGGCGGCTGCGCAGACGTTCTGGGGCAAGGATGCGGCGCGGCTGAGCCCGGCCGAGAGCGCGCGGCTGGCAGCGGTGCTGCCGGCGCCACGGCGCTACAACGCCGCAAAGCCTGGGCCGTACGTGCAGCGGCGCGCTGCCTGGATCCAGCGCCAGGCACGGCAGCTGGGTGGGGCCGCATACCTGTCGGAAGAGTGAGCGCACACCGCCTGATCTACGGGCGGCGGCAACGTACAATCCGGGCATGACCCGCGAACGGCTCACTTTCGTCATCGCCGCCTACAACGAGGCCCTGGCACTGCCGTTGCTGCATCCGCGGTTGTGCGCGGTGCTTGATGCGCTGCCCGACATCGATGGCCACATCCTGTACGTGGACGACGGCAGCCATGACGGCACCTGGGAGGTGATCGCGCGCCTGGCCCAGGCCGACGCGCGGGTCTCCGCACTGAAGCTGTCGCGCAATTTCGGCAAGGAAGCGGCATTGACCGCAGGCCTGGACCTGGTGCGCGAAGGTGCGGCGATGATCCTCGACGCCGACGGCCAGGATCCGCCCGAACTGGTGCCGCAGTTCATCGCGCGCTGGCGCGAGGGCCATGACAACGTCTATGGCACGCGCATGGCGCGCGACGGCGAGGCCTGGATCAAGCGTGCCACGGCGGCGATGTTCTACCGGGTGATGGGTCGCCTGTCGCGTACGCCGATTCCGGCCGACACCGGGGATTTCCGCCTGCTGTCGCCGCGCGCGCTGAGTGCGCTGCGCGAAATGCGTGAGCGCCACCGTTTCATGAAGGGGCTTTTCAGCTGGGTGGGTTTCAAGCGCGTGGCGGTGCCCTATCACCGCCACGCACGCGTGGCCGGCACCAGCAAGTTCAGCCTGTGGCGGCTGTGGAACTTCGCCCTGGAAGGCATTACCGGGTTCTCGACCGTGCCGCTGCGTGCGGCGACCTACCTGGGGCTGGCAACCGCGGCGGTGGCCTTCGTGTTCGGCCTGTGGGTGATCGTCAAGGCCGCGCTGTACGGCGACCGGGTGGCGGGCTGGCCGACGATGATGGCGGTGATCCTGTTCCTGGGCGGGGTGCAGTTGATCGCGCTGGGCCTGATTGGTGAGTACCTGGGGCGGCTGTACGAAGAGTCCAAGCAGCGGCCGTTGTACCTGGTTGACGCGTGGCTAGCATCGTCCGTGGCAGACTCGGCCCTGCAACCCACCCTCGGAGGGCAGGCGGATGACCACGGTACGGCAACTGTTGGACGGCAAGTCTCCTGAAGTACATGCGGTCGCGCCGGATGCGGCGGTGATCGATGCGATCCGGTTGATGGCGGAAAAGGGCATCGGTGCGGTGCTGGTGATGGATGGCCCGCGGCTGGTTGGCATCCTGTCCGAGCGCGATTACGCGCGCAAGATCGTGCTGCGTGATCGTTCTTCGCGCGATACGGCGGTAGCGGAGATCATGACGGCACAGGTGGTGACGGTGTCGCCGGGCGAGCAGGTGGAGCATTGCCTGCAGCTGGTGACCGACTACCGCATCCGCCACCTGCCGGTGGTGGAGGGCGCGCAGGTGCTGGGGGTGATTTCCATTGGCGACCTGGTGAAGTCGGTGATCGATGCGCAGCGGCGCGAGCTGGATCAGCTGCAGCAGTACATCGTGGCAGGGTGWGGGTGTCGCTGGCGGGCCTGCGGCCCGCCGGCCCGCTTTTCGAAGCTCAAAGCCAAAGCCAGAGCTGAGCGCAGCGCCTTCCTGATGCATGGGGAGGCGGAGGGTGCGGCTGGGCAGGACACGCCGTAAACCCATCCATGGGGGCTCGATCGGCGCATCCATGCGCCTCACGGTCCTGCCCAGCCGCACCCTCCGCCTCTGGACACGTTCCTGCGAGCGCGGTGCCTCGCCTTTGGTAGCTGCCAACCTTGGTTGGCAACAGCTTTTGACTTTGCTTTTTTTTGACTTTGAATTTCCGCTCTCGTTCCGCGCGCGCAGGAAACTGTCTGGAGCCGGAGCAAGGCGGCAGGCAGGATCGTGCGCGTCTGCTGGAAGGGCCTGAGCCCCTCCAACAACACAGTTGCTACAGGGACGCATTTACGGCGTGCCCTGCCTGTCGCCTTGCTCCGGCTCTACGCGCGGAAAAACGAGGCGCCGCGAACAAACGCTCTACTTCGCATACTGCCCGCCACAATTGGCATCCTTGCCCGGCCCCAGTTCAATGGTCGCCAGCAGCGCCGCCGGCGGGGCGATGCTGCCCAGCGCCAGGGCCACGGCACCCCGGATGCCCAAGGCCTTGAAGTCCGGGCGGAACGACGGGTCCTTGAACGTGCCACTGATGTGCAGTGGCGAGCGCAGCACCAGGATGCTCTTGTCCTTTGGGCGCGGCTTCAGCAGCAGGTCGAGGGTTTCCTCGCGCAGGCTGACCGTGCCTTCGCCGATGAGGATCGTGTCGGTGGTATCTACCGCCAGCGCCTGGCTGGTCATCAGGCCGTCGCGCACGCCGAAGTCGGCGAAGGCGCAGCGCAGGGGAATCTGCTTGTCGCCGGTCACCAGGAATTTGAGTGATTCGGTGATGTCCAACCCGGCCAGTTCCATCACCAGGTTGCCGACGTGGCCGCGCCCCATCGCCAGCCCGACCTTGCCGCTGCTGCTGCCCAGCATCGCGGCAATCGAGTTGCCGCGCCCGCTCAGGTCCACTTCGCCACCGATGCCGCCCTTGGCCTGCTCGGCCAGCTTCGCGTCCGGGAACAGCTGGCCCAGCTGCACGCCACGCACGCTGGCCTTCAACGCGGTGCGGATCTGCGCTTGGCGTGCATCCATGCGGATCGTGCTGCGGATATCGCCGCCAGCCACGCCGAAGTTCAGCGGGTCCAGCCGGAGCACGCCGTCATCCAGCAGCAGGTGCGCATCCATGTCATCCAGTGGCAGCGACGGCGCATTGATGCGGTGGGCCTTCCAGCGCACGTCGGCATCCATCGCGCGCAGTTTGCCCAGGTTGTAGGGCGTGTCGGGCAATACCCGGCTGCTGGCGGCGACACGGGCGGCCTGTGCCTTCTGTTCCGCATTCGCGGTTTCGCCGCCGCCGGTCTTCGGTGGCGCTCCGACGAAGCCGGCCAGGTCATCGAAATCCAGGCGCTTGGATTCCAGGCTGGCGGTCAACCGCGGCCGTGCGCCGCCCACCTCGAACTCCAGGTTGCCACCGAGGTCGCTGTCGCCGACCTTGCCGGTGAAGCTGTCGTAGCGCCAGACGTTGTGGTCGCGCTTCAGCCGTCCCTCCAGGGCGTAGGGCGGCGAGGGCGGGATGGCGATGCCGAGCAGAGGGTACAGGTCCGACAGGTCCTGTCCGCTGAGCGCGAACTGCAGGTCGAACACCCGCAGCTGGAACGGATTGGTCAGCGTGCCGGTGGCCACCGCGTGGGTGGCACCGGCACGACCGTCGAGGTGGATGCGGAACGGGTGGTCGCTGTCGGTCAGCTCCAGCGGTGATTCGGTTCCGCCCTGCAGGGTGAACGGGTTGCCCTGCCAGTGGCCCTTGCCCTGCACCAGCAGCGGCGGCGAGGCATCGGCCTGTTTCGGCGGGCCGCTGCGCAGGCCCACGCGGATGTCGGTGCGGCCCAGTGCATCGAGGAACTGCAGCCGACCGTCGTCGATGCGCAGGCGCTTGAGCTGCGGGCTTGTCCCGCCGCTGCTGTCCCCCAGGAAATCCCAGTTGCCCGGCTCGCCCCTGCGCGGGGCGGTTTCCAGCAGCACGTCTGGACGGGTCAGGCGCACTTCCGGCAGCTGCACGCTGCCGCGCAGCAGGGGCCACACCCGCACGTCGATCTCGACGCGGTCGGCCGTGGCCATGTTCGGCTGCTTGGCCCAGCTGGCGTTGGCGAAGGTGATCGCATCGGCGCGGATCGTGCTGGTGCGGCCGAGGTCGACATCCAGATGGCCGATGTGCAGCGCACGGCCGGTGCGTGCCTGCACCGCGCGCTCGACCGGCCCCTTGAACCAGTTCCAGTCCCACAGCGCGATCAGCACCAGCAGCGCGGCCAGCAGGAAAACCAGTACGGCCAGCCAGCGCCGACCGCGCGGGCCCGGGGGGCGCAGCCAGCGCGACGTACGAGGCGCGGCAGGGGACATGGCAGCATTCACGCCGCCATGGTTGCCCCCTCATCGTGGACGGGGCGCGAAGCGTCCATGTGCATCATGTGCACATGCGGCGCGCTGGCCCGTGTTACAGCACCTGCATGGTCACCGCAACGAAGTGGCAGACGCTGCCGCCGATCACGAACAGGTGCCAGATCGCGTGCGAATAGGGGATCGATTCGCGGTGATAGAAGTAGGTGCCCAGCGTGTACGACAGGCCGCCGGCCAGCAGCCAGCCCAGGGTCCAGCCGTCGATCGAGGCCAGCATCGGCTTGATCGCCACGATCACCAGCCAGCCCATGGCGATGTAGATGCCGGTGGAAAGCGCCTTGAAGCGGCCGGTGTAGAACAGTTTGAACACCACCCCGGCCAGCGCCAGGGTCCAGATCGCGGCGAACAGGCCCCAGCCCCACGGGCCACGCAGGCCGATCAGCGTGAACGGGGTATAGGTGCCGGCGATCAATACGTAGATCGCGCAGTGGTCGAACACCTTCAGCCGGCCCTTGGCGACCGGGTGCTGGATGGCGTGGTACAGGGTGGAGGCGGTGTACAGCAGCAGAAGCGCAATGCCGAATACGATCGCGCCGGCCAGCTGCCAGCCATCACTGTAGATGGCGGCCAGGGTGATCAGTACCGCACCGGCGCCCAGGGCGAGCACGGCACCGAGGCCATGGGTCAGGGCGCTGGCGATTTCTTCGCGGATCGAAGCAACGGAAGTCGTGGACATGGCGTAGGCATCGTTCGCGGGGAGGGGGACCCGCACCCCCCTATCATCGCCGCGATGGCGGGCGCTTGCACCCCCGTCACCGTATGGGGGATGAATCCGGCCCCCTCCACGCGAAGGGGTCAGAGCCCTTTCCTGCGGAAAGGGCTCTGACCCCGCAGTATCAACCCGCCGAAACGGTGTGCGCCGCTTCGCGGGTGGCCGAGAAGCGCACGTCCGGCGAGCGTTCCTGCGCCAGCTGCAGGTTGACCCGGGTCGGTGCCAGGTAGACCAGGTGGCCGGCCGCATCCAGTGCCAGGTTCAGCGCATTCTTCTCGCGGAACTCTTCCAGTTTCTTCTCGTTGCTGCAGTGGACCCAACGCGCGGTGGTCACGCTGACCGGCTCGAAGGTGGCTTCCACGCCGTACTCGTCCTTCAGGCGATAGGCCGCCACGTCGAACTGCAGCACGCCGACGGCACCGAGGATCAGGTCGTTGCTGGTCAGCGGGCGGAAGAACTGGGTCGCGCCCTCTTCGGACAGCTGGGCCAGGCCCTTCTGCAGCTGCTTGAGCTTGAGCGGATCGCGCAGGCGCGCGCGGCGGAACAGTTCCGGGGCGAAGTTCGGAATACCGGTGAAGGTGACCGCTTCGCCTTCGGTGAAGGTATCGCCGATGGAAATGGTGCCGTGGTTGTGGATGCCGATGACATCGCCCGGCCACGCTTCGGCGGCGATTTCACGATCGCTGGCCATGAAGGTCAGGGCGTTGGCCAGCTTCATTTCCTTGCCGGTACGCACGTGGAAGGTCTTCATGCCGGCGCTGAAACGGCCCGAGCAGACGCGCATGAACGCCACGCGGTCACGGTGCTGCGGGTCCATGTTGGCCTGGATCTTGAACACGAAGCCGGTCAGCTTGTTCTCTTCCGGGGCGATCTCGCGGCCGGTGGTGGAGCGTGCCTGCGGCGACGGCGCATGCTCGACGAAGAAGTCCAGCAGCGGCTGCACGCCGAAGTTGTTCACGCCCGAGCCGAAGAACACCGGGGTCTGCTTGCCGGCGCGGTAGGCCTCCAGGTCGAACGGGTGGCTGGCGCCCTGCACCAGTTCCAGTTCGTCGCGCAGGTCGGCCAGCATCTGTGCACCGATCTTCTCGGCCAGGCCCGGTGCATCGATGGACGGGAAGATGGTCGAGTCCTGGCGGGTGAAGTTGCGGCCCGGTTCGTACAGGTGCACTTCGCCGGTAAGCAGGTGCACCACGCCCTTCAGGCGCTGGCCCATGCCGATCGGCCAGGTGACCGGGGCGCACTGGATGCCCAGCACGGTTTCCACTTCATCCAGCAGCTCGATCGGGTCCTTGCCCTCGCGGTCGAGCTTGTTGATGAAGGTCATGATCGGGGTGTCGCGCAGGCGGCAGACTTCCATCAGCTTGATGGTGCGCTCTTCCACGCCCTTGGCCACGTCGATCACCATCAGCGCCGAGTCCACCGCGGTCAGCACGCGGTAGGTGTCCTCGCCGAAGTCGGCGTGGCCGGGGGTGTCGAGCAGGTTGACGATCTTGCCTTCGTACGGGAACTGCATCACCGAGGAGGTGACAGAGATGCCGCGTTCCTTTTCCAGCGCCATCCAGTCGGACGTTGCGTGGCGGGCGGCCTTGCGGCCCTTGACCGAACCGGCCATCTGGATCGCGCCTCCGAACAGCAGCAGCTTTTCGGTCAGCGTGGTCTTGCCGGCGTCAGGGTGGGAAATGATGGCGAAGGTGCGGCGACGCGACGCTTCGTTGGCGACTTCGGACATGGCAGTGGCGCCCGCCCGGGGCGCTTTTCAAAGAGATAAGCGCCCGATTATACCGGCCGGGGCCGTTCAGCGCCCGATGCCGCCGTCGGCCTCGCCCTGGCGGGCGAACTGCAGCTGGCCCTGCCCGGTGAAGATGCGCACCGGCACCGAGCGCAGGCCCATGCCACGGTTGAGCTGCACCACGAAGTGCAGGTGCGGCGCGCTGCTGTAGCCGCTGTTGCCCGACAGGCCGATCGGCTGCCCGGCGCCCACCGCCTGGCCACGGCGCACGCGCATGCCGCCCGCCTGCAGGTGGCCGTACAGGGCCATGCTGCCGTCGCTGTGCAGCACGCGGATGAAGTTGGCACGGCCGCCATCGCGTTCGCGGTCCTGGCCGTTGCCACGGAAACCATCCTGGATCTGCATCACCGTGCCCTCGCGCGCGGCCAGCACCAGCGTGCCTTCAGGCAGCGCGAAGTCGACCGCATCGCGGTTTTCCTCGTCGTCGTGGCTGAACCGGCCCTGCGGCGCCTGGTCCACGCGCGGGCGCGCATCATCGAAGGGCAGGCGGTAGGCCACATCCTCGGCCTGCGCGGCGGGGTTGCCTGGTACCGACTGCAGGCGCAGGTCCAGCATCAGGCCGTTGACCGGCGCGGGGAGGTGGCCGACCACCAGGCTGCTGTTGCCCTGTATCAGTGACTGCACCGGCAGGCCTTCGACCGGGTGCCCGGGGGCCGCGCGCAGTTCGACCTGCAATGGCCCGGACAGGGTGTTGTCGATGCGGGCCTGCCACTGTTCGCCGATCGGCTGCAGGCGAAGGCGGGCCATCGGTGCTGCGCCCTCGGCATTGCCTGTGCGGGGGGCGGCGACGGGTTGTGGCACCAGTCCCCAGCCTTGGCGCCAGTCGCCGGCGCTGGCCGTTGCACTCGCCAGCAGAGGCAGCAGCAGGCAGGTCAGGAGCGGACGTGGCATCGGCGGTTCCAGCGAGAGGGGCGCCGGGACTGTACCCGATGCTGAACGGAGCGACCGCGACGCCTCTCGCATACTGGGGGTTGAAATATTCATCGCTTTATCCGCATGAAGGGATTGACAGTGCCCGGAAGGGCTGGCATCGTGGCCTCACCATCGAGACCGGCAGAGGGACAGGCCCTTTGAAGCCGGGGCAGCCCGCGGACGCGAAACCGTCCGCGTAGGTGCCAAATCCTGCGGGGACCGTGGCGTCCACCGAAAGATGGTTCGAACCATGCACCGCACGTGCATCTCGAACGCGGGCCCGCGAAGGCTCGATGGCCGATTCCCCAACCGGATCCCGCCATGAGCTTCGCTGCCAGTACCGCCGTTCGCCCCGAACCCTTTGTCCCCGTCAGCGTGCCGGTCGAAGACCGCGTGCATGCCGAACGCGGCGAGTTCGCCGCGGTGCTGTCGATGCGTCATGCCGGCCCCAGCCCGGTGCGCCTGCGCTATGAGTGGGTCGGCCCGGCCAACGCGCCGGTGGTGGTGCTGGCCGGCGGCATTTCCGCGCACCGCCATGTGGCCTCCAACGCACAGTTCAGCGAGAAGGGCTGGGCCGAAGACCTGGTGGGCAGTGGTCGCACGCTGGATCCGCAGCAGCTGCGGGTGCTGGCCTTCGATTTCATCGGTGCCGACGGCGCACTGGATGTGCCGATCGATACCGCCGACCAGGCCGATGCGTTGGCACTGCTGCTGGATCATCTGGGTATCCGCACGCTGAAGGCCTTCGTCGGCTATTCGTACGGGGCGCTGGTGGGCCAGCAGTTCGCCATCCGTCACCGCGCCCGCGTGCGCCAGCTGGTGCTGGCCAGCGGCGCGCATCGCCCGCATCCGTATGCCGCCGCCTGGCGCGCATTGCAGCGCCGCGCGGTTGCGCTTGGCCAGCTGCAATGCGGCGAAGACCACGGCCTGGCGCTGGCCAGGCAGTTCGCCATGCTCAGCTACCGCACCCCGGAAGAATTCGGCGAGCGCTTCGACGCCGCGCCGGAAGTCATCAATGGCCGCGTGCGCGTGGCCGCCGAAGACTATCTGGACGCCGCCGGCGCGCAATACGTCGCGCGCACACCGGTGACCGCCTACCTGCGCCTGTCCGAATCGATCGACCTGCACCGCGTCGACCCCGCCGCCATCCTGCCGCCGACCGTGGTGGTGGCCGTGGAAGGCGACCGTCTGGTACCGCTGGCCGACCTGGTCGGCCTGGTCGAAGGGCTGGGCCCGCGCGGCAGCCTGCGCGTGCTGCGCTCGCCCTACGGCCACGACGCCTTCCTCAAAGAAACCGATCGCATCGACGCGATCCTCGCCACCGCCTTCCGCACTTCTGGAGAGTCCGCATGAGCCTGCACGCCAACGAGCCGTCCTGTAGCCGCACCACTGCCGCCGTCCGTGCCGGCATCGATCGGGATACCGCGCATGGCGCGGTCACGCCGCCGATCGTGCTGTCGTCGAACTTCAGCTTTGAAGGCTTCGGCAACAAGCGCCAGTACGATTACACGCGCAGTGGCAACCCGACCCGCGACCTGCTGGGTGAAGCGCTGGCCGAGCTGGAAGGCGGCGCAGGCGGCGTGATCACCGCCACCGGCATGGGCGCGATCAACCTGGTGCTGAATGCACTGCTGCAGCCGGGTGACACCCTGGTGGTGCCGCACGATGCCTATGGCGGCAGCTGGCGCCTGTTCAATGCGCTGGCGAAGAAGGGCCACTTCGAACTGGTCACCGCCGACCTGACCGATCCGCGCGCGCTGGCGCAGGCGCTGGCCACAAAGCCGAAGCTGGTGCTGGTGGAAACCCCGTCCAATCCGCTGCTGCGCATCACCGACCTGCGCTTCGTCATCGATGCTGCGCACAAGGCCGGTGCACTGGTCGTGGTCGACAACACCTTCCTGTCGCCGGCCCTGCAGCAACCGCTGTCGTTCGGTGCGGACCTGGTGCTGCATTCGACCACCAAGTACATCAACGGCCACAGCGATGTGGTGGGCGGCGCGGTCATCGCGCGCGATCCGGAACTGCACGAGCAGCTGGTGTGGTGGGGCAACGCGCTGGGCCTGACAGGCTCGCCGTTCGATGCCTTCCTGACCCTGCGCGGCCTGCGCACGCTGGATGCGCGCCTGCGCGTGCACCAGGAGAACACCGCTTCGATCGTGGCGTTGCTGGACCAGCATCCGGCGGTCGGCCGCGTCTATTACCCGGGTCTGGCCGATCACCCGGGCCACTCCATCGCTGCCCGCCAGCAGAGTGGTTTCGGCGCGATGCTGTCGTTCGAACTGGCCGACTGCGAAGGTGATGATCCGCATGCCGCAGTGCGAGCCTTTGTCGATGGCCTGCGCTGTTTCACCCTGGCCGAATCGCTGGGCGGCGTCGAAAGCCTGATCGCGCATCCGGCCACCATGACCCATGCGGCGATGACCGCCGAAGCGCGTGCTGCCGCCGGCATCAGCGAAGGCCTGCTGCGCCTGTCGGTCGGCATCGAGGCCGAGCGTGACCTGCTGGCCGATCTCGGCGCCGCGCTGCAGCGCGCTGAAGCGGTGATCGATGCGGCCGCGCGCCGCAAACAGGTGGTGGATGCATGAGCGCGCTCGCCGCTGAAATTCCTGCGCTGAGCGTGGGACGCCTGGCGCTGCTCGGCACCGGCACGGTCGGCTCGGCCTTCGTGCAGCGTTACCAGGCATTGCGGGCGCGTGGGCTGGAACTGCCCAGCGTGCAGTGGCTGGCCAATTCGCGCACTGCGCTGGAGATCGATCGTGACCTGGCGTTGCCGCTGGAACTGGCACGACGTGCACCGCGCGATGGCCAGAATTCGCCGCCGTGGGCGAGTGCCGAAGGACTGGAGCGTGGCGACGTTGTGGTTGACGCCACCGCCAGCGAAGACGTGGCCGCGCGCCACGTGCAGTGGCTGGCGCGTGGCGTGCATGTGGTGACCGCCAACAAGCTGGGGCGTGGTGCGCAGTTGGCACGCGCGCAGGCAATTGCCGAAAGCTGTGCCGACAGTGGCGCACGCTATGGCGACAGCGCGACGGTGGGTGCGGGCCTGCCGCTGTTGAGCAGCCTGCGTGCGCTGGTGGCCGGTGGCGATCACATCCATGCCATCGAAGGTGTGCTGTCCGGCTCGCTGGCCTGGCTGTTCCATCGTTATGACGGCCAGTCGCCGTTCTCGGCGGCGGTGCGCGAGGCGTTGGCGGCCGGCTACACCGAGCCCGATCCGCGCCTGGACCTTTCCGGCGAAGACGTACGGCGCAAGCTGCTGATCCTGGCCCGCAGCAGCGGGCTGGCGCTGGATGCCGCGCAGGTGCAGGTGGATTCGCTGGTGCCTGAGGCGCTGGCAGCCTTGCCGCTGGAGGACGCCGTGGCGGCACTCGAGCAGTTGGATGCGCCATTGCAGGCGCGCTGGCAGCAGGCGCGCGACAACGGCCGCGTGCTGCGTTTCGTCGGGCGTGTCGATGGCGAAGGCGCGCAGGTCGGCCTGCGTGAGCTGCCTGCGGATCACCCGCTGGCGCAGGGTGCAGGCACCGACAACCGCGTGGCCATCCACAGTGATCGCTACCGTCGCCAGCCGCTGTTGATCCAGGGACCGGGTGCGGGGGCGGAAGTCACCGCTGCCGCGCTGCTGGATGACGTGTTGCGGATCGTGGGTTGATGGATCGCCGGGCATGGCCCGGCGCTACCCATGCCGATCCTGGTAGCGCCGGGCCATGCCCGGCGGACAAGGAACCTCAACGCCCCTTCAGTGCCTTCAACAACGCCGCATTGAACTGCTTCGCGTCCTGCACCTGCGGCGAATGCCCCAGTTCGGCGAACTCGACCAGCGTTGCGCCGGGAATGGTGGCCGCCGCGGCCTTGCCGAGCACCGGGTAATTGCCCAGCGTCGCCTTCACCGCCGGCGGCGCCAGGTCGCGGCCGATCGCGGTGCGGTCCTTCTGGCCGATGAACAACGTGGTCGGCACCTGTACATTCTTGAGTTCGTAGACCACAGGCTGGTTGAACACCATGTCCGAGGCCAGCGCCTGGCTCCAGGCAACGGCCTGCTTGCCCGGGCCTTCGTACATGCCCGATTGCATGCGTGCCCACGGCTCGTAGGCCGGCTTCCATTTGCCGTCGTAGTAGACCTCCAGCTGGTAGCGCCGGATGCTGTCATAGCTGATGTTCATTTCGCCGGCATACCAGGCATCCACGCTGCGCCATGGCACGCCAAGCGCTTTCCAGTCTTCCAGTCCGATCGGGTTGACCAGCGACAGGCTGCGCAGGTCCTGCGGGTACATCAGCGCGTAGCGCACCGCCAACATGCCGCCCATGGAGTGGCCGACCAGGTGTACCGGCACCTCTCCCAGCTGCAGTTGCTGCAGCAACGCATGGGTGTTGGCGGCCAGCTGCGCGAACGAGTACTGGTAGCGCTCGGGCTTGCTGGACTTGCAGAACCCCACCTGGTCCGGGGCAATCACCCGGTAGCCGGCTGCGATCAGTGGCTTGATCGATTCCTTCCAGGTGGCCGCACAGAAATTCTTGCCATGCAGCAGCACCACGACGCCGATCGGCGCCTTCTTCGGTGCGATGTCCAGGTAGGCCATTTCCAGCGACTGCCGCTGCGACTCCAGCGCGAAGGTCTTCACTGGATAGCCGTAGTCGAAACCCTCCAGGCGTGGCCCATAGGTAGGCGCGGCGAGGGCGGACAGCGGCAGGCAGGCAAGCAGGGCAGCAGTGATCACGCGCATGAGGCGGTCCTGGGTAGGGGAGCCGCCGAGCCTAACCGGAACGCAGTGACGGTGGCGTCCGACCGGGTAGATCCGACCGGGTAGAGTCGACTGTTAGTTGTGTAAACCCAGTACGTTGTTCAGCGGGATTCTGGAAATAGGTGGCTGGCAGCCGATCCCCATATGGGGGCGGTGC
>NZ_RAVT01000063.1 GCF_013464915.1 Stenotrophomonas maltophilia | reverse complement strand
TCTCCCGCAACCGGACCCACCCCGCCTACCTACAGGGAACCCGCTCTTGCTTCGGCTGTTGCTGTTGCTGTTGCTCTGGATCGTAGCGGGTGCAGGGCGCAGCCCTGCCGATAACCCCATTCAGGCAGGTAAGTGCAGGTCACAGGATAAGTAGACGCCTTGTTGTGCCCGTCGATCGGGTCCACATTCCTGTGCAGGAGACGGGCCGCCGCCCGTTGTCGAGACACCAGGAGACCTGCATGTCCGCTGCCCCCACTACTGCTATTTCCCGCGATCCGGCCACCGGCCAGCAGATCGCCAGCCATCCCTTTGCCACCGATGCCGAACTGGAAGCCATCCTCGATCGCGGCCAGGTTGGCTTCGCTGCCTGGAGCGCCAGGAGCCTGGAGCAGCGGGCCGAGGTGCTGCGCGCGATGGCCGCCGTGCTGCGCCGCGACCGCGAGAAGCTGGCTGCGCTGGCCACCGCTGAAATGGGCAAGGTCCAGGCCGAATCGCTGGCCGAGATCGAAAAGTGTGCCGTGCTGTGCGACTGGTACGCCGACAACGGGGCCCGGTTCCTGCGCGACGAACCGACCCAGGTACCCGACGACAAGGCCTACGTCTCTTACCTGCCGCTGGGCGTGGTGCTGGGCATCATGCCGTGGAATTTCCCGTACTGGCAGGTGATGCGGGCGGCAGTGCCGATCCTGATGGGCGGCAACGGTTTCCTGCTGAAGCCGGCCGAGAACATCGTCGGCACCGCGCAGCTGCTCGACGCGGCCTGGCGCGATGCCGGGCTGCCGGAGGGCACCTTCATCGCCGCCAACATCAGCCGCGACGGCACCAGCCGCGCGATTGCCGATGACCGCATTGCCGCCGTCACCCTGACCGGAAGCGTGGCCGCCGGCCGCAGCATCGCTGCCCAGGCCGGGCAGGCGCTGAAGAAGGTGGTGCTGGAACTGGGCGGTTCCGATCCGTTCATCGTGCTGGCCGATGCCGATCTTGATGCGGCCGTCGATGCGGCGGTCGCCTCCCGCTTCCAGAACACCGGGCAGGTCTGCATCGCCGGCAAGCGCATCATCGTCGAAGAGGCGGTCTACGATCGTTTCGTGGCCCAGTTCTGCCAGAAAGTGCAGGCACTGACCATTGGCGATGGCCGCGACCCCGGCAACCGCATCGGCCCAATGGCACGCCAGGACCTGCTGGAGCAGCTGGACGCGCAGGTACGCGCTTCGGTCGATGCCGGTGCGCAGCTGCTGGTCGGCGGGCACCAGCTGGATCGCCCGGGCGCGTTCTATGCGCCCACCGTGCTGGCCGGGGTGGAGCCAGGCATGCAGGCCTTCGATACCGAGACCTTCGGGCCGGTGGCCTCGATCAGCCGCGCCCGCGACGCCGACCATGCGGTGGAACTGGCCAACCAGAGCGAGTTCGGCCTCAGCGGCAACCTGTGGACCGGCGACCGCGCGCGGGCCATGCAGCTGGCACGCCGGCTGCAGACCGGCGGCGTGTTCGTCAACGGCTTCTCCGCCTCCGATCCGCGCGTGCCGATCGGCGGGGTGAAGAAGAGCGGCTTCGGCCGCGAGCTCTCGCACTTCGGCATCCGCGAATTCGTCAACGCGCAGACGGTGTGGTTCGACAAGCGTTGACGCACAGCTTCCATCCTTCCTGCAACGATCCACCATCAGTCCAGCGAAAAGGACGGCATTCCAATGTCCAAGGGTTCAGATCTGCTTGTCGCCGCGCTTGAGAACGAGGGCGTCGAGCGTATTTTCGGGATTCCCGGCGAGGAGAACCTCGACGTGGTCGAATCACTCCGCCATTCCAGCATCGAGCTGGTGATCACCCGCCACGAACAGGCGGCGGTGTTCATGGCCGCCACCTACGGCCGCCTGACCGGCAAGCCGGGTGTTTGCCTGGCCACGCTCGGCCCCGGTGCGCTCAACTTCACCACCGGCGCGGCCTATGCACTGCTCGGTGCATGGCCGGTCATCATGATCACCGGCCAGAAGGGCATCGTCGCCAGCAAGCAGGCGCGCTTCCAGATCGTCGACATCGTCAGCACGATGAAGCCGCTGACCAAGCAGGCGCGGCAGATCGTCTCGGCGCGCACCATTCCGACGATCGTGCGCGAGGCATTCCGTGTGGCCCAGGAAGAGCGCCCCGGCCCGGTGCTGCTGGAGCTGCCCGAGGACATCGCCGCCACCGAGGTGGAGGGGGTTTCCCTCATTCCGACCCATGCGGTGGATCGGCCGATTGCCAGCCCGGAGGCGCTGGACCGCGCGGCCGGGATCATCCGTAATGCCAAGCGCCCACTGCTGATGATCGCCTCGGCCGCCTCACGGCCGCAGTCCAGCGAGGCGCTGTCGGCGTTCGTGCTGCGCGCCGGCATTCCGTTCTTCACCACGCAGATGGGCAAGGGTGCGGTGGCCGGCGGCTCCGGCCTTTACATGGGCACCGCGGCGCTGACCGAGCGCGATTACGTGCACATGGCCATCGACCAGGCCGACGTGATCGTGACCATCGGCCATGAGGTCACCGAGAAGCCGCCATTCGTGATGCGCCCGGGTGGGCCGACCGTGATCCATATCGGTTACTCGCAGGCGGCGGTGGAGCAGGTGTACTTCCCGCAGGTGGAAGTGATCGGCGATATCGGTCGTTCGCTGACCCAGCTGGCCGACCGTATCGAAGGCGCGGTGCCGAACGCCGATGCGCTGCTGCCGCTGCGCGCGACCATCCTGGAGCATCTGGCAGACCGTGCCGAGGAGGCGGGTTTCACTCCGCAGCGGCTTGTGCATGACGTGCGCCAGGTGATGCCGCCGGACGGCATCGTGGCGCTGGACAACGGCATGTACAAGATCTGGTTTGCGCGCAACTACCGCACCCAGGTGGCCAATACGCTGCTGCTGGACAACGCGCTGGCGACGATGGGAGCGGGCCTGCCGTCGGCGATCATGGCCTCGATCCTGTACCCGCAGCGGCGGGTGCTGGCGGTGTGCGGCGACGGCGGTTTCATGATGAACAGCCAGGAGCTGGAGACCGCGCGGCGGCTGGGCCTGAACCTGGTGGTGCTGATCCTCAACGACGGCGCCTACGGGATGATCCGCTGGAAGCAGGCGGTGGATGGCTTCACCGACTACGGCATGACCTTCAGCAACCCGGATTTCGTGAAGTATGCGGAAGCCTATGGCTGCAAGGGGCATGAGGTGACGGCCATCGAGCAGTTCATCCCGACGCTGGAAGCGGCGTTCAACGAGGGTGGCGTGCACCTGGTGTCGGTGCCGATCGATTACTCGGAGAACCAGCGGGTGCTGGTGGACGAGCTGCGGCAGGCGTTCCCCGCGAACAGGTAGATATCCAGGGTCCAGGCAGGGTCCTGGATGGGGTCAGATCCCTTTTGCTTCGCAAAAGGGATCTGACCCCAGGCTGCTACCGGGGCAGGGGGCGGCCGAGGCCGGGGCAGGGCGGTTTTGGTATGCTGGGCAACCGGCCGTGCCGGGCGCAGCATCCCCCCTCACTACACGATTCCCGCAGATCCATGAGCGAAGCTACCGATACCCCCCCCGTTGACGAAAACAAGTTGATCGCCGAGCGCCGCGAGAAACTCAAAACGCTGCGTGGGCAGGGCATCGCGTACCCGAACGACTTCCGTCGCGAGGATTTCGCCGGCCGCCTGCAGGAGGAGTTTGCCAACGCTGAAACCTGGACCGCCGAGGCGCTGGAAGGCAACGGCCGCCAGGTGAAGATGGCCGGCCGCCTGATGGCCAAGCGCATCATGGGCAAGGCCAGTTTCGCGCAGATCCAGGACGAGTCCGGCCGTATCCAGCTGTTCCTGCAGGGGGCCGTGCTGGGTGATGCCTACACCGCCTTCAAGGGCTGGGACGTGGGCGACATCATCGCCGTCGAAGGCGGCCTGACCCGTACCAAGACCGGCGAACTGTCGGTCAAGGCCGAGTCGATCCGCCTGCTGACCAAATCGCTGCGCCCGCTGCCGGACAAGTGGCACGGCCTGGCCGACGTCGAGCAGCGCTACCGCCAGCGTTACGTCGACCTGATCGTGACCCCGGAATCGCGCGCGGTGTTCATCAAGCGCTCGAAGATCATCCGCGCCATGCGCGCCTGGCTGGACAACCGCGACTTCCTGGAAGTCGAGACGCCGATGATGCACTACATCCCCGGCGGCGCGGCGGCCAAGCCGTTCACCACCCACCACAATGCGCTGGACCTGGACCTGTACCTGCGCGTGGCGCCGGAGCTGTACCTCAAGCGCCTGACCGTGGGCGGCCTGGAGCGCGTGTACGAGATCAACCGCAACTTCCGCAATGAAGGCGTGAGCACCCGCCACAACCCGGAATTCACCATGATGGAACTGTACGAGGCCTATGCCACGTACAACGAAATCATGGACCTGACCGAAGGCGTGATCCGTGACGTGGCCAAGGCCGTGAACGGTGGCACCGAAGTGGAATGGGACGGCGCGAAGATCGACCTGGGCCCGGCGTTCCGCCGCTGGCGCATGGATGAAGCGGTGCGCCACCACAACCCGGAAATCTCCGCGGCCGACTGCACCGACCGTGACGCGCTGCTGCGCCATTGCGAGCGCCTGAAGATCCGCGTCAAGCCGTCTTACGGCTGGGGCAAGCTGTTGCTGGAGATCTTCGAGGCCACCGTCGAGCACACGCTGATCCAGCCGACCTTCATCACCGACCATCCGGTCGAGGTCTCGCCGCTGGCCCGTGCCAATGACAACGATCCGGGCTATACGGATCGCTTCGAGCTGTTCGTCAACGGCAAGGAGCTGGCCAACGGCTTCTCCGAGCTGAACGACCCGGAAGACCAGGCGCAGCGTTTCCAGGCCCAGGTGGCCGCGAAGGAAGGCGGCGACGACGAGGCGATGCACTACGACGCCGACTACATCCGTGCGCTGGAGTACGGTATGGCGCCGACCGGTGGCCTTGGCATCGGTGTCGATCGACTGGTGATGCTGCTGACCGGCAGCAGTTCGATCCGCGACGTACTGCTGTTCCCCTACATGCGTCCGGAGCAGTAAGTCGCTTTTCTGACTCCTGATTGTGCGCGCCGTCGCGAAACGAGACGGCGCATTTGACGCCTCCCGCACTCGGCGTATCGTTAATGCACTACCTTGACGTCCGTTATGGCTTGATCGGCGTCAGGGGGATGACGCATTGTGGAGAGTCCGCTTCACAATGCGATGACGATCATGAACCGGGACGCATGACACGGGAGTCGGGCCGATGCAGGGTGCGAGCGTTCGCAGCAGCAGGGTATCCTCGCCTGCTGATGATCCAGCATGGTCGAGAAACCAGGCGGAGTACGCGTTGAACATCGTCATTGTTGACGACCAGACGTCCGCGCGGACGATGCTGCGTCACGTCATCGAAGACATCGCGCCGGAGTTGAGCGTGTATGACTTCGGTGATCCGCTGACCGCATTGGCCTGGTGCGAGGCGCACCCGGTCGACCTGCTGCTGCTTGATTACCGCATGCCGGAGATGGACGGGCTGGAGTTCGCCCGTCGTTTCCGTCGCCTGCCCAAGCACCGCGACATCCCGGTGATCCTGATCACCGTGGTCGGTGACGAGCCGATCCGGCAGGCAGCGCTGGAGGCCGGCGTGATCGATTTCCTGGTCAAGCCGATCCGCCCGCGCGAACTGCGCGCGCGCTGCTACAACCTGCTGCAGCTGCGCCAGCAGACCGAGAACGTGAAACAGCGGGCGTTGTCGCTGGAGCAGCGCCTGTTGGCCAGCATGCACGAGGTCGAAGAGCGCGAACGCGAAACCCTGTCCCGATTGGCCCGGGCCATCGAGTTCCGTGATGCCGGCACCAGTGCCTACCTCGAACGCATGGCCCGCGTGGCCGGGCTGATCGCCGAGCAGCTGGGCCTGCCCGAGGATGACGTCAAGCTGATCGAGATGGCGGCCCCGCTGCACGACATGGGCAAGATCGCCATTCCCGATGCGGTACTGCTCAAGCAGGGCAAGCTCAACGACGAGGAGCTGGCAATCATGCGCCGGCACCCGCGCATCGGCCACGAGCTGCTGAGTGGCAGCCAGAACCGTTTCATCCAGGTGGGCGCGCTCATCGCGCTGCGCCACCACGAGCGCTATGACGGCAGCGGCTATCCCGATGGCCTGGTCGGCGAGGCGATCCCGCTGGAAGCGCGGATCGTTGCTGTCGCCGACGTCTTCGATGCACTGATCTCGCCCCGTCCGTACAAGGAAGCATGGACCATGGAAGCCACACTGGCTTATCTGTACGCCCAGCGTGGGCGACTGTTCGATCCGCGCTGCGTGGATGCGCTGATGCGCGGCCGTGAGCAGCTGGACCAGATCTGCGCCGAGCATTCGATGGCGTCCGCACGCCCGGGGCTGGGCGCGTGAAACGCCTGTTGTCGCGGCTGCGGCTGCGCCTGTCCCAGCGGCAGGACAGCGAGCACGGCCAGCAGATTGTCCGTATCGTCCTGATCAGCCTGATCCTTGCCTACGTGCTGTTGCCGGCGCCGCGCCACGATCTGCCGCATGGGCAGTACGTGGGCGTGCTGGCGATCGTGCTGACCGGATTGAGCCTGTCCCTGCTGCTGTTCGGTTGGCTGCTGTGGCGACCGGCGCGTTCCGATGCGCGCCGCGTGCTGGGCATGCTGGCCGACTACGGCCTGATCGCGGCCGGCATGGTGCAGATGGGTGAGCCGCTGGCCTGGGTCTACATCGTGGTGATGTGGGTGACGGTCGGCAACGGCATGCGGTTCGGCAACCACTACCTGTACGTGGCAGTGGCAATGGCCATGGTGAGCTTCGGCTTCACCGTGCTCCAGACGCCGTACTGGATGCAGAATTTCCGCCTGGCCATCGGCCTCTGGCTCGGACTGGCCGCAGTGCCGCTGTACTTCTCCACGCTGCTGCGGCAGCTGACCGAAGCGATGGCCGAGGCCCGGCGCGCCAGCGAGGCCAAGAGCCGCTTCCTGGCCAACATGAGCCACGAGTTCCGCACCCCGTTGAATGGCCTCAACGGTATGACCGAAGTGCTGGCGACCACGCGCCTGGATGATGAGCAGCGCGAGTGCCTCAACACCATCCAGGCGTCTTCGCGCAGCCTGCTGGCGCTGGTGGAGGAGGTGCTGGATATCTCTGCCATCGAGGCCGGCAAGCTGCGCGTGGTGGCCGAGGATTTCGCCGTGACCGACGTGATCCAGGCGATCGGGTTGATCCTGATGCCGCAGGCCAGGGCCAAGGGCCTGGATTACCGGGTGAAGGTTGCCGACGGCGTGCCACCGCGCGTGCGCGGCGACGTCGGGCACCTGCGGCAGATCCTGTTGAACCTGGCGGGCAACGCAGTCAAGTTCACCGACCACGGCCGGGTCGAGATCCGCGTCGGCGTGGTGCATGCAGATACCAGCGGCGCGGTGCGCCTGCGCTTCGACATTTTCGATACCGGCATCGGCGTGGCGCCGGCGATGCGTGCGCGCTTGTTCGATGCCTTCGAGCAGGCGGATGTCAGCATGGCGCGCCGTCATGAGGGCACGGGACTGGGCACGACCATCGCCAAGGGCCTGGTCGAAGCGATGGACGGCGACATCGGCTATCTGGAGAACCCACCGCGCGGTAGTCACTTCTGGGTCGAGCTGCCCTTCGCGCCACCGCAACCGATGGTGCCGGGCGCGGTCCCGACCCTGTCCGGCGAGGAGGACGCGGGGCCCGGCGGGAACGTGATCGCCTTTGCCGATCCATTCCTGCGCCATCGCGCGCGCGTGCGCAGCATGCAGATCCTGGTGGCCGACGACCACGAGGCCAACCGCATGGTGCTGCAGCGCCTGCTGCAGAAGGCCGGTCACCGGGTGCTGTGCGTCGACGGTGGTGAAGCCGTTCTGGACGCGTTGGCCGACAGCGAGTTCGATGCGGTCATCGTCGATCTGCACATGCCGGGCATGAGTGGGCTGGACATGCTCAAGGAACTGCGCGTGATGCAGGCCGGCGGTGGTCCGCGCACGCCGGTGCTGGTGCTCAGTGCCGATGTTACGCCGGAGGCGATCCAGCGCTGCACCCAGGCCGGTGCCCATGCCTTCCTGGCCAAGCCGGTGGTGGCGGTACGGCTGCTCGACACCTTGGCCGAGATCGCAAGCAATGCCCAGTTGAGGACCATGGCCGCCCCGGTCGTGAGACCTGCTGCGCCGTTGCAGGATGGCGTGCTCGACAGCAGCGTGCTGGACGAGCTGGCGTCACTGGGAATGGGTGAAGGGTTCGAGCGTGAGTTCATCCGCCAGTGCCTGGAGGACGCAGCGAGCTGCATGGGCAAGGCCGAGCAGGCGGGTGAAGCCGCGCAGTGGGAGGTGTTCCGCGAGCAGTCCCATGCGATCAAGGGCGTTGCCAGCAACCTCGGCCTGATGCGTGCGTCCAACCGCGCCGGCGAGTTGATGCGGATGGCCGACTGGCAGTTGAAGGCCGAATGGCGCGTACGCCTGGGTGTGCTGCAGGACGCCATCAAGGAAGGCCGGCGTGCGCTGGATGCGCGCGCCGAGCGCCGTCTTCGTGGTGCCGCCGAGGATGGTGAGGCGCGCTGAGCCTGGGTGCGTGGCGTGATAAAAAAAGCCCGGCGGCCAACCGGGCTTGAACCCATCCTGGGGGAGGGGATGAATCAGGCCGCGTCGAGACCGGCGCGACGGGTCTGGGCCTTGATCAAGCGATCCATGGTGCGCAAGGAACGGTCACCGAGGGCGAGGGCGGAATCGACCCATACCTTGGTGATCTCCAGCAGTTCGTCGTAGCTGACCGCCTGGGCAATGCTGCGTGCGGCGTTCATTGCCAGATAGGACTGCGGGGTGCGTTGCTGCTGGCGGATCAGCTCTTCAACTGCGGCACGACCTTCGCCCTTCTTCGCCAGTACATCCACGATGCCCAGCGCATGCATTTCCTCGGCGCTGTAGACACGGCCGTCAAGGATGATCTTCTCGGCCAGGTGCGGTGACACCCGCCGGCACAGGAACGAATAGGCTCCCATGCCGGGGAAAAGGCCGAACAGCACTTCGGGTAGGCCCATTCCGCTGCCTTCCTCGGCCACGATGGTGTGGCAGGCCAATGCCATTTCCAGGCCACCGCCAAGCGCGTCGCCCTGGATCAGGGCAATCGAACGCACGTCGCCGCCGAATCCGGTATGCAGGTGGTGCACGCCTTCCACGCACCGCTGGGCGTAGTTCAGCAGGAGGTCGCGGTTGCCTTCGCGGATCAGGCGGGTGAACAGGTCCAGGTCGCCCCCCAGGTTGTAGGCGACGGCATCGGACGCCAGCACGAAATGCCGCAGCGTGCCGCTGTGGCGTTCGGCGGGGCTGCGGGTGATGGCGGCCATGAAGCTCCACATCTCGTCGAGCATGTCCTTTCGGCAGCACGGACGGATGCCGGTGGCAGCATCGGCATGCATGAACAACCAGTGGGCATTGCCGTCGGCGCTGTCCTCGGTACGGATGGTGGCAAAACGCGAGCCGCTGCTGGGCAGCTTTTCGATGGTACTCATGGAAGGGTCCTCGGCATGCGGCCCGCAGAGTCAGGTGGGTGGCCGGCGGGCCGAACGGTCCACACACGCGGCGATGCTACACCGCCACCGGGGCGCCGCATGCGAAAGGGCCCGGAACGTTTCCGTCCCGGGCCCGATGCCGTTCAAATTGCCCCAAACCCTTACTGGGCGGGCGTATCGCGGAGTTCGCGACGGAGGATTTTGCCGACGTTGGTCTTCGGCAGCTCCTTTCGGAATTCTACGATTCTGGGGTGCTTGTAACCGGTCAGGTTGGCCCGGGCATGCTCCTTGACCATTTCGGCGGTCAGGTTCGGGTCCTTCTTCACGATGACCACCTTGACCACTTCGCCGGACTTCTCGTCCGGCACGCCGACCGCAGCCACTTCCAGCACGCCGGGCATCATCGCGATGACGTCCTCGACTTCGTTCGGGTACACGTTGAAGCCGGACACCAGGATCATGTCCTTCTTGCGGTCGACGATGTAGAAGAAGCCGTGCTCGTCCATCTTCGCCATGTCGCCGGTATGCAGCCAGCCGTCGGCATCGATGGCCTTGTCGGTTTCTTCCGGGCGCTGCCAGTAGCCCTTCATCACCTGCGGGCCCTTGATGCAGAGTTCGCCGACTTCGCCCAACGGCAGGATGTTGCTGTTGTCGTCCTTGATGCAGGCATCGGTGGACGGGATCGGCAGGCCGATCGAACCGTTGTACTCGGTGAGGGTCAGCGGGTTGATGCAGGCCGCCGGCGACGTCTCGGTCAGGCCGTAGGCCTCGACCAGGGTCACGCCGGTCACCTTTTTCCAGCGTTCGGCCACGGCGCGCTGCACGGCCATGCCGCCACCCAGGGTGACCTTCAGCGACGAGAAGTCGACCGTGTCGAAACCGGGGGTATTGAGCAGGCCGTTGAACAGCGTGTTGACGCCGGTGATGGCAGTGAAGCGCACCGACTTGAGCTCCTTGACGAAACCCTTCATGTCGCGCGGATTGGTGATCAGGTGGTTGCAGCCACCGAACTTCATGAAGACCAGGCCGTTCGCGGTCAGTGCGAAGATGTGGTACAGCGGCAGGGCCGTGATGATCCACTCCTTGCCCATCTCGATGCCCGACGCGCTGATCCAGGCCGAGGCCTGCTGCATGTTGGCGATCAGGTTGCGGTTGGTCAGCATCGCACCCTTGGCCACGCCGGTGGTGCCGCCGGTGTACTGCAGGAAGGCGATGTCGTCGTGGTCGATCTCGACCGGCGGGAGCGCGTGGCGGCTGCCCAGCTTGAGTGCCTGCCTGAAGCGGACGGCACCCTTGAGGTGGTAGTTGGGCACCATCTTCTTGATGTACTTCAGCACGAAGTTGACGATCGCGCCCTTGGCGCCGAGCAGGTCGCCCAGGCCGGTGGTGATCACGTGCCTGACCGGCGTGTCGGCGATGACCTGCTCGACGGTATCGCCGAAGTTGTCGACCACGACCAGCGCGGTCACGCCGGCGTCGACCAGCTGGTGCTTCAGCTCGCGGGCGGTGTACAGCGGGTTGACGTTGACCACGGTGAGGCCTGCGCGCAGCACGCCGAAGGTGGCCACCGGGTACTGCAGGCAGTTGGGCATCATCAGGGCGACGCGGTCACCCTTCTTGAGCTTGAGCTCACCCAGCAGGTAGGCCGCGAACTGGGTGACCAGCGCATCGGTCTCACCGTAGGTGAGCACCTTGCCGAAGCTGGAGTAGGCCGGACGGTCGCGGAATTTCGCGACGGAAGCGTCGAAGACCGAAGCTACCGAATGGAACTCGTTGACGTCGATTTCGGCGGGAACGCCTTTCGGATAGCTCTGCAGCCAGGGACGATCCAGACTCATATTCCCCCTCCAGGAATCGTGATGTATTAGGTTCCGGCCCTGAGCGTAGCGACAATGGCCGTTCATTGCAGCATACCCCGCCGTAGGGAAAACGCGAAGAGGGGGTTGCGTGGCGCATTGTGCGAACGCGTCAAACGCCGCCGGGCATGGCCCGGCGCTACCGAAGGCTGGACGCGCCTGGCAGCGCCGGGCCWTGCCCGGCGGGTGTTTCACCGTGAGCGGCCGGTTCAGCCCTGCTTGCGCACCGGTGCACCATTGGCCTTGTAGTACGGCGCGGTGCTGCGGGCCAGCGGGGTGCGGCCGCGGATCACGTCGGCCAGCTTCTCGGCCATCATGATGGTCGGCGCATTGAGGTTGCCGGTCACCACCTGCGGCATGATCGAGGCATCGACGATGCGCAGGCCTTCCAGGCCGTGCACGCGGCCCTGGCCATCGACCACCGCCATCGGGTCATCGGCATGGCCCATCTTGTTCGAGCACGACGGGTGGTAGGCGGTCTCGGCATGCTCGCGCACGAACGCATCGATCTGCGCGTCGGTCTGCAGCGCGCTGCCCGGCGAGATCTCGCGGCCGCTGTACGGGGCCAGTGCCGGCTGCGCGAAGATCTCGCGGGTGATGCGGATCGCCGCGCGGAACTCGCGCCAGTCCTGCTCGTGCGACATGTAGTTGAACAGGATGCTCGGATGTTCGCGCGGATCCTTCGAACGCACGTGGATGCGGCCGCGGCTGGGCGAGCGCATCGAACCGACGTGCATCTGGAAGCTGTGCGCCTTGATCGGGTTGGAGCCGTTGTAGTTGATCGCCACCGGCAGGAAGTGATACTGCAGGTTCGGCCAGTCGAATTCGGCGTCGCTGCGGATGAAGCCGCCGGCCTCGAACTGGTTGCTGGCGCCGATGCCGGTGCCCAGGAACAGCCACTCGGCGCCGATCGCCGGCTGGTTGTACAGCTTCAGTGCCGGCGCCAGCGAGACCGGCTTCTTGCACTCGTACTGCAGGTACATCTCCAGGTGGTCCTGCAGGTTGGCGCCGACGCCCGGCAGGTGGTGCACCAGGTCGATGTCCAGGCTGCGCAGCAGGTCGGCCGGGCCGACGCCCGAGCGCTGCAGGATCTGCGGCGAGGCGATGGCGCCGCCGCACAGCAGCACTTCGCGGCGCGCCGTGGCACGCTGCGGCTGGTCGTTGTGCAGCCACTGCACGCCCACCGCACGCTTGCCCGAGAACAGGATGCGGTCGGTCAGCGCGTGGGTGACGATGGTCAGGTTCGGGCGCGGCTTGGCCAGGTCCAGGTAACCGCGGGCGGTGCTCGAGCGACGGCCCTTCGGCGTGACCGTGCGGTCCATCGGGCCGAAGCCTTCCTGCTGGTAGCCGTTGAGGTCGTCGGTGCGCGGGTAGCCGGCCTGCACGCCGGCTTCGACCATCGCAGCGAACAGTTCGTTGTTGCCGGCCTTCGGCGTGGTCACCCGCAGCGGGCCCTCGCCACCGTGGTAGTCATTGGCGCCGATGTCGCGGGTTTCGGCCTTGCGGAAGTACGGCAGGCAGTCCAGGTAGGTCCAGTCTTCCAGGCCCGGCATGCCGGCCCAGTTGTCGTAGTCCATCGCGTTGCCGCGGATGTAGCACATGCCGTTGATCAGCGACGAACCGCCCAGGCCCTTGCCGCGGCCGCAGTCCATGCGGCGGTTGTTCATGAAGGGCTCGGGATCGGTCTTGTACGCCCAGTTGTAGCGCTTGCCCTGCAGCGGGAAGGCCAGTGCCGCCGGCATCTGGGTACGGAAGTCGAGCCGGTAGTCCGGGCCACCGGCTTCCAGCAGCAGCACGCTGACATCGGCATCTTCGGTGAGGCGGGTGGCCAGCACGTTGCCGGCCGAACCGGCGCCGATGATGATGTAGTCGTACTCGTTATGGGTGCTCATGGGAGTCTCCTGCAGGCCGGGGCGCGCTGCATGCAGGCGTCCCGGCGGAATGTCGGATCGGCACGATGGCCGGACGATGGGGCGCGCAGGGCGCGCCGGTCAGAACACGCTGGCGTAGTCGCCCAGCTCGACCTGCACCGACTTGATGCGGGTGTAGTGGCCGAGGGTGGAAATGCCGTTCTCGCGGCCGACGCCGGACTCCTTGTAGCCACCGACCGGCATTTCGGCCGGCGACTCACCCCAGGTGTTGATCCAGCAGATGCCGGCTTCCAGGCGGTGGATGATGCGGTGGGCGCGGCTGACGTCCTTGCTGACCACGCCGGCGGCCAGGCCGAAGGTGGTGTCGTTGGCACGACGCACCACTTCGTCTTCGTCGTCGTAGGCGAGGATGCTCATCACTGGCCCGAAGATCTCTTCCTTGACGATGGTCATGTCATCGCGGCAGTCGGAGAACACGGTCGGCAGCACGTAGGCGCCATTGGCCAGCGCGCCTTCGGTGGCACGGCCGCCGCCGGTCAGCAGGCGGGCGCCTTCGGCCTTGCCGCTTTCGATGTAGCGCAGCACGTTTTCCATGTGCGGGAAGCTGGTCAGCGGGCCGAAGTTGGTCTCGGCGGCCATCGGGTCGCCGATGCGGATGCGCTTGACGCGCTCGACCACGGCGGCCTCGAACGCGGCCAGCATGCTGCGCGGCACGAACACGCGGGTGCCGTTGGTGCAGACCTGGCCGGAGCTGAAGAAGTTGGCCATCACCGCGATGTCGGCCGCACGGTCGAGGTCGGCGTCATCGCAGATCACCAGCGGCGACTTGCCGCCCAGCTCCATGGTCACTTCCTTCAGCGACGAGGACGCGGCGCTGGCCATCACCTTCTTGCCGGTGGCGACGCCGCCGGTGAAGGAGATCTTCTCGATCACCGGGTGTTCGGTCAGCCACTGGCCGATCTCGCGGCCCGGGCCCTGCACCACGTTGAACACGCCGGCCGGCACGCCGGCTTCGGTGTAGATCTCGGCCAGCCGGHTCGCGGTCAGCGGGGTCRCTTCCGACGGCTTGAACACCATCGCGTTGCCCGCGGCCAGCGCCGGGGCCGACTTCCACATGGCGATCTGGATCGGGTAGTTCCAGGCACCGATGCCGGCGACCACGCCCAGCGGCTCGCGGCGGGTGTAGAAGAAGCTCGATTCGCGCAGCGGCAGCTGGATGCCTTCGATGGCGGTGGCCAGGCCGGCGTAGTACTCGACCACGTCGGCGCCGGTGACGATGTCCACGGTGGTGGTTTCGGCCAGCGCCTTGCCGGTGTCCAGGGTTTCCAGGTGGGCCAGTTCGTCGTTGCGCTCACGCAGGATCTCGACGGCGCGGCGCAGGATGCGCGAACGCTCCATGGCAGTCATCGCCGCCCACACCTTCTGGCCGTCGGCCGCGCTCTGCACGGCGCGCTCGACGTCAGCCTGGCTGGCGACCTGCACTTCGGCGATCACCTCACCGGTGGCCGGATTGACGGTCTTGAAGGTCTTGCCGCTGGTGGCATCGACGCGCTGGCCGTGGATGTAGAGCTGTTGGACGGGCAGGGTGGTCATGGGGCGTACTCCTTGGAAGGGGGCGGGTGCTGAAGCGCTTATAGCGCGCCAGCCTGCAACTGGAAGTCGATATAGCCGTAAGCGATGCGCCGGGACTTTTCGGCGTTGAACTGGCCGCCGACCAGGCTGCCGCGCAGCCACAGGCCGTCGATCATCGCGGCCAGGCCGCGGGCGGCCAGGCGGGCCTGCGGGTGGGGCAGCAGGCGGTTGAACTGGTGGCACAGGTTGGAGAACAGGCGCTGGTCGTTGGCGCGCTGCAGCCGGGCCAGTTCCGGCTGGTGCATGCTCGCGGCCCAGAAGGTGAGCCAGACGCGCATCGCGGTGCCATTGATCTGGCTGTCGTCGAAGTTGCCGTCGACGATGGCGCGCAGCTGGTCGCGCGGGTCATCACCAACCCCGGCTCGGCAACGGGCGACCGCGTCCTTGAGTTCGCGCAGGATCTGCCGCATTGCAGCATTGAGCAGGCCGTCCTTGTCACCGAAGTAGTGGGCGACGATGCCGCTGGACAGCCCTGCCTTCTTCGCGATGGTGGCGACGGTCGCATCGGCCATGCCGATCTCGTCAATGGTCTGGAAAGTGGCCCGGATCAGCTGCTCGCGCCGTACCGGTTCCACGCCTTTCTTCGGCATTGTCTCTCCACGGATTGCGACCCGAAAGATCGGGCTGCCCGCCATTATGCTTTTTATTGATTGAACGTTCAATCAATAAACCCTAGGATGCGCTCGCGCCCCACGCCATGGGCCCGGTTTACCGGTCCGGCCCCGCCCATGTGCTCCCTCGGACTTGATGAGACGACCCCATGTCTTCCCTGGCTCATCCCAAGCGTTCGCCCCTGCGCTTGAACCGTTTTGTGTTCTTCAGTTCCTCGGTGTCGATCGGCATCCTCGGGCTGCTCACCGTTCTCTATCCCGAAGGCAGCGAGCACTGGCTGCAATGGGCGCAGGCCGAGGTCTCGGCGGCGTTCGGCTGGTGGTACATGCTGCTGATCGTGCTGTGCCTGGGCTTCGTGCTGTGGCTGGCGTTCTCGCCGTATGGCCGCATCCGCCTTGGCCACAACGAGGAATCACCGGCGTTCGGCTACGTGGCCTGGGTGTCGATGCTGTTCTCGGCCGGCATCGGCATCGCGCTGCTGTACTACGGCGCCTATGAGCCGCTGGACCATTTCCTCAATCCGCCCGGGCAGCCCGGCGGCACCGTGGCCGCTGGCCGCGAGGCGATGGTGCTGACCTTCCTGCACTGGGGCCTGCACGGCTGGGCACTGTATGCGCTGGTCGGCGTGGCACTGGGCTATTTCGCCTACCGCCGCGACCTGCCGCTGGCGCTGCGCTCGGCGCTGTACCCGATCTTCGGTGAGCGCATCCACGGCCGCATCGGCGACATGGTCGATGGCTTCGGCATCCTCGCCACACTGATCTCGATGGTGACCAATCTCGGCATCGGCGCGCTGGTGGTGCAGTCCGGCCTGGTCTACCTGTTCCACATCCCGGATACGCCGCAGGTGCTGGTGGCGATCGTGCTGGTGATGATGGTGGTGGCGACCATCGGCGTGGTGGCCGGTGTCGAGAAGGGCATTGCCTGGCTCTCCAACCTCAACGTGCGCCTGCTGTGTGGCCTGCTGCTGTTCGTGCTGATCACCGGCCCGACCCTGCACCTGTTCGACGGCCTGATCCAGAACACCGGTGACTATCTGGGCGCCTTCGTGCGCAAGAGCTTCGACATGTACCTCAACGACCCGAAGGGCCGTGAGTGGATGGGATCGTGGACGCTGTTCTACTGGGCGTGGTGGATCGCCTGGGCACCGTTCGTCGGTCTTTTCGTGGCGCGCATCTCGCGCGGCCGCACCATCCGTGAAGTGATCATGGGCGTGCTGCTGATCCCGCTCGGTTTCACCCTGGCGTGGCTGTCGATCTTCGGCAATACCGCCATCGACCTGGTGCTCAACCATGGCCAGGCGGTGCTGGGCGAGGTGGCCCAGCACGATGCGGCGATGACACTGTTCAAGCTGCTGGAATACCTGCCCGCTGCGCCGTACGTGGCCGGTGCCGCAGTGGTGATCGGCTTCGTGCTGTTCCTGACTCCGGTGGACTCGGGCACGCTGATGATCGCCAACCTGTGCACCCGTCGCGTTGACGATGGCGTGGAGGACGGCCACGACGCGCCCATCTGGCTGCGCGTGTTCTGGGCGGCCGGCATCACCGTGGCCAGCGTCGGCCTGCTGCTGGCCGGCAACTTCAGTGCGATGCAGACGGCGGTGGTGCTGTGCGGCCTGCCGTTCTCCTTCACCCTGGCGTTCTACATGTGGGGCCTGCTGAAGGCGCTGCGCACCGACCCGGATGCGCCGCGGCGGTGAGGGCCGGTGCTGTGGATTTCGTAGTTCTCTGAAAGACAGCTGCGCCCGCCGGCTGCAATCATCGCTCGACATGCCGTTGACGGAGTCGAGCGATGATTCGCACCCTGGGTCTTTCCCTGTTGTTGTCTGTTTCCTGCCTGCCTGCGGCGATGGCCGCGCCACCGGAGCAGCTTGATTTTCCGGTGCTGGCGCTGGGCGAATCCGCACCAGTGCGCCTGCAGCTGGCGCCGCATGCGGGTGGGCTGGCGCTGTACTCGATCCACATGAATCAGATGGACAGCGGCGTGGCCAGTGGCTACGAGGTGACCGGCGTGCAGTGCCCGCAGGGCTTCCTTTCCAATCTGTATCGCGAAGGCCGCGGGGCGGTCTGCTATCGCCTGGAGGAGGCGCCGCATGCGGGAGGCATGATGGTGGTGCAGGTCGTAAACGTCGACGCAGCCGACGGGCACACCGCCTGGGAAGAGGGACTGGGCTTCCTGGATGCGCAGGGGCCGCCGCGCAAGGCTGCGTGGCACCTGTTTGGTGTGCGCCCTTGAGCATGTAAAGCAGACGGCCGGATCCTTGGATCCGGCCGTCCCGGTTCTTCAGGGGCTGCAGTCGAGCGAGCTCAACGCTGTTTCGCGCCTCCGCAGCGCCCCCGCGCTGGCGCGGGGGGCGGGCTTCCGCTCGGTGGTGTGACGGGACGGCTCAGCGACCTGCCAGCTGGCGCAGCACATACTGCAGCAGGCCGCCGTGGCGGAAGTATTCGACTTCCTTGGGGGTCAGCAGCATCACCGAAACCTCGAAGCTCTTCTTCGTGCCGTCCGCCTTGGTGGCGGTGACCGTGGCGCGCTTGCTGGCACCGTCCTGCAGGCCGGTGATGTCGATTACTTCCGAGCCGTCCAGGCCCAGGCTCTGCGCGTTCTCACCGTTGCGGAACTGCAGCGGCAGCACGCCCATGCCGACCAGGTTGGAGCGGTGGATGCGCTCGAAGCTCTCGGCAATGACCGCCTTCACCCCGAGCAGCAGGGTACCCTTGGCGGCCCAGTCGCGCGACGAGCCGGTGCCGTATTCCTTGCCGGCCAGTACCACCAGCGGCACCTTGTCGGCCTTGTACTTCATGGCTGCATCGTAGATGGCCAGCTTTTCCGGCTGGCCACCGCCGGCCGGGTAGTACAGGGTGTTGCCGCCTTCCTCGCCACCGAACATCAGGTTCTTGATGCGGATGTTGGCGAAGGTGCCGCGCACCATGACGTCATCGTTGCCGCGGCGGCTGCCGTAGCTGTTGAAGTCGGCCGGCTGCACGCCGCGTTCCTGCAGGAAACGACCTGCCGGCGAGTCCTTCTTGATGTTGCCGGCCGGGGAGATGTGATCGGTGGTGATCGAGTCGCCGAACAGGCCCATCACGCGTGCGCCGTGCACGTCGTCGATGCTGCCGGTCTGCATGGTCATGCCATCGAAGTACGGCGGGTTCTTGATGTAGGTGGAAGCATCGCTCCACTCGTACAGGTTGCCGTCCGGCGAGGCGATGGTGTTCCAGCGGGTGTCACCCTTGAACACATCGGCGTAGTTCTGCTTGAACATCTCCGGGCCGATGGTGGCGGCGATGACATCGCCGATTTCCTTGTTGCTCGGCCAGATGTCACGCAGGAACACCGGCTGGCCATCGCTGCCGGTACCCAGCGGCTGGGTGGTCAGGTCGATGTCGGTGGTGCCGGCGATGGCGTAGGCCACCACCAGCGGCGGGCTGGCCAGGTAATTCATCTTTACTTCGGGATGCACGCGGCCCTCGAAGTTGCGGTTGCCCGACAGCACCGAGGTGACCACCAGGTCGCCGGTGGCGATGCCGGCGCTGACTTCGGTCGGCAGCGGGCCGGAGTTGCCGATGCAGGTGGTGCAGCCGTAGCCGACCACGTAGAAGCCGATCTTCTCCAGCTCCTTCAGCACGCCGGCCTTTTCCAGGTAGTCGGTGACCACGCGCGAGCCTGGGCCGAGCGAGGTCTTCACCCACGGCTGGCGGTTCAGGCCCTTGGCCGCCGCGTTGCGTGCCAGCAGGCCGGCGCCGATCATCACCGCCGGGTTGGAGGTGTTGGTGCAGGAAGTGATGGCGGCGATGACCACCGCGCCGTCCTTCAGCCGCACCTTGCGGCCTTCGATCTCGATGTCGGCGAAGCCCTTGGCCAGCTGCTCGTTGCCGACGGCCGCGCCGCCGCCTTCATTGACAAAGGAGGAGACGTCGTCGCTGCGCTTGTCACGGTTGGCGGTCATGCCGACCAGCGCTTCACGGTAGTTCTTCTGCACGTCTTCCAGCAGCACGCGGTCCTGCGGGCGCTTGGGGCCGGCCAGCGACGGCTTCACCGTGCCCATGTCCAGTTCCAGCGTGGTGCTGTACTGGGCGTGCGGGCTGCCCGGCTCGTGCCACAGGCCCTGCGCCTTGGCGTAGGCCTCGACCAGGTCGATCTGCTCTTCGCTGCGGCCGGACAGGCGCAGGTAGTTCAGCGACTCGGCGTCGATCGGGAAGATGCCGCAGGTGGCGCCGTACTCCGGGGCCATGTTGCCGATGGTGGCGCGGTCGGCCAGCGGCAGGTGCTGCAGGCCGTCACCATAGAACTCGACGAACTTGCCGACCACGCCGAGCTTGCGCAGCATCTGGGTGACGGTCAGCACCAGGTCGGTGGCGGTGGCGCCTTCGGGCAGCTTGCCGGTCAGCTTGAAGCCGACCACCTGCGGAATCAGCATCGATGACGGCTGGCCGAGCATGGCCGCCTCCGCTTCGATGCCGCCCACGCCCCAGCCGAGCACGCCAATGCCATTGATCATCGTGGTGTGGCTGTCGGTGCCGAACACGGTATCGGGGTAGGCCACCGCCTTGCCGTCCTTGTCCGCAGTCATCACCACGCGGGCGAGGTTTTCCAGGTTCACCTGGTGGACGATGCCGGTGTTCGGCGGCACCACCTTGAAGTTGTCGAAGGCCTTCTGGCCCCAGCGCAGGAAGCCGTAGCGTTCCTGGTTGCGCTGGAATTCGATCTTGCCGTTGAGGTCCAGCGCGTCGGGCTTGCCGAACACATCGACCTGCACCGAGTGGTCGATGACCAGTTCGGAGGGAATCTGCGGATTGATCTGCTCCGGCGAACCGCCGAGCTTGACCACCGCGTCGCGCATTGCGGCCAGGTCGACCACGCAGGGCACGCCGGTGAAGTCCTGCAGGACCACGCGCGCCGGCATGAAGGCGATTTCGGTGTCCGGCTCGGCGGACGGGTTCCAGCGGGCCACCGCTTCGATGTGGTCGGGGCCGACGGTGGCGCCGCCGTCCTCATGCCGGAGCAGGTTCTCCAGCAGGATCTTCATCGAGTAGGGCAGGTGGGAGATATCGAAGCGCTGGCCCAGCGTGGGCAGGCTGAAGTAGTCGTAGGTCTTGCCGCCGACGTTCAGCTGGCTGCGGGTGGAGAACGAATCGCTCATGCGGGGTAACTCCTTCTTGCGGATGGCTTGCTCTGGCCCGGGCGTCTACGGGCCTGCTTGCGGTCGCCGGTGGCATTGCGGCCCCGGATCCTGCCCAGTATCGGCGATCCAGCGCCCGGCAATGACCCGGCTGGCTTGGAACGCAAGGTTACAGCGGTGTGTGTAGCCTTCGTGTCAGCGCGTGCGGTCGTTGCCCGCTGGCCCGAACGCAGACGGGGCGCCCATGGGCGCCCCGTCCGGGAGTGCGTGTCGAGCAGGGCTTACTTGCCGTTGGCGGCATCCAGCAGCGGGTTGCCGGTCTTGCCGACAGCGTTGCTCTTGGACTTGGCCGTCAGCACACCCTGCTTGTTGAACTCCAGGACGGTCGCTTCCTGGATGTTCTTGCCGAAGGTTTTGATCTTCACGTAGTCGTAGTACCAGACCTGGGTGTCGCCCAGCTGTTCGCGGCGGCCGGGTGCGCCGAATTTTTCACGAACCTGGTCCTGGCTGGTCTTGCCGACTTCCAGGGTGTCCATCTGCTGTTGGGTGATCTCGACGCCGGTGGTGTAGGCACCGAACGGATTGGCGTGGGCTGCCGTCGTCGAAAGGGCCAGCGGTGCAGCCAGCATCAGGGCAAGGGTCAAGGCGCGCATGGAACATCCTTTTATGGCGGGTGGGTGCGGGCGGCACGCGGCGCGTCCAGCCCGGGGCCGCAGCAGGTCGCTGCGGCGCCAGTCTAACCCCCGGATGCGACCAGCGCAGGATCGCGGTCACGGATTGGGCGGGTTTGTCCCGGATGCTGCGAGTATGTATAATTCATACATACTTTTTGAGGCGTACCCCCCAATGGAAGCCACCGTTGCTGAACGCGGACAGATCACCCTGCCCAAGGCGGTGCGTGATGCCCTTGGCCTGACCAAGGGCACGCTGCTGAAGGTCGAGCTGGACGGCAGCCGCATCATCCTGCGCAAGAGTGTTGACGATGCCATTTCACGGGCGCGCGGCAAGTTCGCGCTGGACGGCTTCGAGTCGTCCGACGCAGCAGTACGCGCGGTGCGTGACGAGGAGTAAGCCGTGATGATCGCCGTCGATTCGCCGGTGCTGGTCGAGCTGCTCAGCAATGGTCCGCAGGCCGATGCGGTGGAAGCCATTCTCAGGCAGAGCCTGGTCGGTGGCCGCGTAGTGGTCTGTGGCGCGACCCTGGCCGAGGTCTGCGCATCGCTGCGCGGCGGCGCCGAAGTGCTCGAAGCACTGGAAGAGATGGGCGTGCACTTCAATCCGATGGAGGCCAAGTCGGCACTGCGCGCGGGCGAGATGCACCGCCGCCATCGCCAGCGTGGCGGCAGCCGGCGCAGCCTGGACGAATTCATGGTCGGCGCCCACGCACTGCTGCAGTGCGACGGCCTGATCACCTGGAACGACACGTTTTACCGCGACTACTTCAAGGGCCTGAAGCTGATCGTGCCGCAAGCCTGAGCCCACTTTGTTTTTTCAACCTACGCATTACCCGGGAGTTGTCATGTTGGAAGCCTACCGCCACCACGTCGCCGAGCGCGCTGCGCTTGGCATCCCGCCGCTGCCGCTGAGCGCGCAGCAGACGGCCGATGTCATCGAACTGCTGAAGAACCCGCCGCAGGGCGAGGCCGAGTTCCTGCTCGACCTGCTGACCCACCGCGTGCCGGCCGGTGTCGATGACGCGGCCAAGGTCAAGGCCTCGTACCTGGCGGCGATCGCCCTGGGCAGCGAGCAGAACCCGCTGATCAGCCGTGAGCGCGCCACCGAACTGCTGGGCACCATGCTCGGCGGTTACAACGTCGCCCCGCTGGTGCAGCTGCTGGACGACGCCAGCGTCGGCACCATCGCCGCCAACGGTCTGAAGAAGACGCTGCTGGTGTTCGATGCCTTCCACGATGTGCAGGAAAAGGCCAAGGCCGGCAACGCCAACGCCCAGGCCGTGCTGCAGAGCTGGGCCGACGCCGAGTGGTTCACCAGCAACCCGGAAGTGCCGCAGAGCCTGACCGTCACCGTGTTCAAGGTGCCGGGCGAGACCAACACCGACGATCTGTCGCCGGCGCCGGACGCGACCACCCGCCCGGATATCCCGATGCACGCCCTGGCGATGCTGAAGAACAAGCGCGACGACGCGCCGTTCACCCCGGAAGAAGACGGCAAGCGCGGCCCGATCCAGCAGATCCTGTCGCTGAAGGACAAGGGTCACCTGGTCGCCTACGTCGGCGACGTGGTCGGCACCGGTTCCTCGCGCAAGTCGGCCACCAACAGCGTGCTGTGGTGGACCGGCGATGACATTCCGTTCATCCCGAACAAGCGCGCCGGTGGCGTCTGCCTGGGTTCGAAGATCGCCCCGATCTTCTACAACACCATGGAAGATGCCGGCGCACTGCCGATCGAGCTGGACGTGTCGAAGATGGAGCACGGCGATGTGGTCGAGCTGCGTCCGTACGAAGGCAAGGCGCTGAAGAACGGTGAAGTGATCGCCGAGTTCCAGGTCAAGTCCGAAGTGCTGTTCGACGAAGTGCGCGCCGGTGGCCGCATTCCGCTGATCATCGGCCGTGGCCTGACCGGCAAGGCGCGCGAAGCGCTGGGCCTGGCCCCGACCGATCTGTTCCGCCTGCCGGTGCAGCCGGTGGACACCGGCAAGGGCTTCTCGCTGGCGCAGAAGATGGTCGGCCGCGCCTGTGGCCTGGCTGAAGGGCAGGGCATGCGCCCGGGTACTTACTGCGAACCGAAGATGACCTCGGTCGGCTCGCAGGACACCACCGGCCCGATGACCCGTGACGAGCTGAAGGACCTGGCCTGCCTGGGCTTCTCGGCCGACCTGGTGATGCAGTCGTTCTGCCACACCGCCGCCTACCCGAAGCCGGTGGACGTGAAGACCCACCACACCCTGCCGGAGTTCATCTCCACCCGTGGCGGCGTCTCGCTGCGCCCGGGCGACGGCGTGATCCACAGCTGGCTCAACCGCATGCTGCTGCCCGACACCGTCGGCACCGGCGGCGACTCGCACACCCGTTTCCCGGTGGGCATTTCGTTCCCGGCCGGTTCGGGCCTGGTCGCCTTCGCTGCGGCCACCGGCGTGATGCCGCTGGACATGCCGGAGTCGGTGCTGGTGCGCTTCAAGGGCAAGATGCAGCCGGGCGTGACCCTGCGTGACCTGGTCAACGCGATCCCGCTGTACGCCATCAAGTCGGGCCTGCTGACCGTGGCCAAGGCTGGCAAGAAGAACATCTTCTCCGGCCGCATCCTGGAAATCGAAGGCCTGCCGGAGCTGAAGGTCGAGCAGGCGTTCGAACTGTCCGATGCGTCGGCCGAGCGTTCGGCGGCCGGTTGCTCGGTGCGCCTGAACAAGGAGCCGATCATCGAGTACCTCAACAGCAACATCACGCTGCTGAAGTGGATGATCGCCGAGGGTTACCAGGATCCGCGTTCGCTGCAGCGCCGTATCGAGAAGATGGAAGCGTGGCTGGCCAACCCGGAGCTGCTGGAGCCGGATGCCGACGCCGAGTACGCCGCCGTCATCGAGATCGACCTGGCCGACATCCACGAGCCGATCGTGGCCTGCCCGAACGACCCGGACGACGTGAAGACCCTGTCCGAAGTGGCCGGCGCCAAGATCGACGAGGTGTTCATCGGTTCGTGCATGACCAACATCGGTCACTTCCGTGCGGCTGCCAAGCTGTTGGAAGGCAAGCGCGACCTGCCGACCCGCCTGTGGGTGGCCCCGCCGACCAAGATGGATGCCTCGGAGCTGACCAAGGAAGGCGTGTACGGCACCTTCGGCGCCACTGGCGCACGCATGGAAATGCCGGGCTGCTCGCTGTGCATGGGCAACCAGGCGCAGATCCGCGAAGGCTCCACCGCGATGTCGACTTCGACCCGCAACTTCCCGAACCGTCTGGGCCGCAACACCAACGTGTACCTGGGTTCGGCGGAACTGGCGGCGATCTGCTCGCGCCTGGGCCGCATCCCGACCAAGGAGGAGTACATGGCGGACATCGGCGTGATCAACGCCAATGGTGCGGAGATCTACCGCTACATGAACTTCGACCAGATCGAGGAATACCAGGACGTGGCCAGGACGGTTGCTGCCTGATGCGGTAGTGCCGGCCGCTGGCCGGCATCCCGTTGAAACGAAGAACCCCCGGTGAAAGCCGGGGGTTCTTCGTTTGGAGTCGTACCCAGGCTCAGGCCTGGGTAACGGCGGCCGCTTCCTCGGTCACGGCCGGTGCTTCTGCCGGGAGTTCGGCCTCCACCGCAGGCTGCGGCAGAACGCCATGGTCGGGGAACAGGCGCGGCAGCTCAGCCACGAAACGCGCGATGCAGGCCTCTGCAAAGTCACGCGACGCCGCCTTGGCCTTCGCATAGTCGTCTGCCTGCCATTCCTGCAGCGGGGCAACCCTTGCTTCGTCCTGGCAGTGCACGCCCTGGCCGCCGCTGGCACTGCGGAACAGCTTGCGCACCACCGGGAAGCCGATGGTTACATCGTGGCGCAGCTCGTAGGGGGTCTCTGCGTCGCTGAGCTTCTGGTACACCAGCGACCACTGGCCGGCGCTGGCTTCGACGGTGCGCTCGTCGCTGGGAATGGCGCCGGGATGGGCCGCGAAATAGAGTGCCAGCTGCTCGCGGATCATGCCGGGCAACGCGCCGAAGGCCGGGCTGGGCACAGAGTGGATGTCGTCGCCACGGACGTTGTTCTTGCTGAAGCTGTTGCTGGTGCCGATGTCACCCACGCCAGTGACGAACGCCAGAGCAGACAGACCGACCTTGGCCGCAGTGACGGCCGCGGTGTCGGCGCGCATCACCAGGCGCAGCACCTGATCGCCCACGCGATTGCCATTGGGGCCGGCCCCCAGCCCTGAGGTGACCTTGATGTGCTGCAGGCTGCTGTAGTCGAGAGGGGGGGGCGCGGTGGCTGTGACATTCCCGATGGCCGGATCGGCCGCCGGGGTGGCGTGCGCCGCTTCTGGCGCGGGCGCCGCATCCGTTGCTGGATCGAGCGTTGACCCGCTGCTGACTGCCGAAGCCACGGCAGGCGTGGGTGTGGGCGCTTCGTCGTTGGCGTAGGCCGACGGCGCCAGCAGCAGGATGGCCGTGATCGCGGCGGTGAGGCAGGTTGGGCGTAATGCCACGGTAGTACTCCTTGGGAAAACGAAAATGAGGCTCGGTGCGCGCTCTGGCGGTTGATGCCCGGCGAGGGCCGAAGGCAGGGGAGCGATTCCTCAGCGCGGCGCGAATTCCCTGATCGGGAACGCATTGCAATGGGCGATCGCAGCGGCGATGTCGACCGGAGCATCGGCGGCGGCACTGCGGCGCCTGTTCACCATGGCCGCTTCCTCCCACAGGCTGGGCAGTACCTGCGGTGCATCCAGTACGCGTTCGCGCACGGCATCGTGAAGGGCGCTGCTGTAATCGGTGGCCGGTACCACCACGCACAGGCGTGTGCCGGGATTGCTGCTGGCCTGCTGCAGCATCTTCCGCAGCGCCTCGATGCTGCCCGCGTCGTCGGTCAACCGTTCCGGTGCGCTGCCCTGGGTGGCATCCTGGATCTGCAGCTGGCCTGGGCTGAACAGCAGGACCTGCATGTCCTGCCGCGGCTCAATGCGGACCGGCGCACGCGTGCCCTCACAGGTGCTAGGGGTCTTGCGCGCGACCTGTGGCGTCGTGGTGCCATCGGCGTGTACCTGGCGCAGATGCAGGCGGCACATCTTGTCGGCCACTTCCATTTCCACTTCGTAGTCCTGTCCGGGCTTGGCCACGAACTGTCCCGACAGCTGGCCCTCGCAGTACAGCCGGCTTGATGCGTCGAAGCGCGCTTCGACGATAAGCGGCTTGCCACCGGGGACTTCGTACTCCTGGTAGCTGAGCATGGAGAACCGCTCGTTCTCCTTGCTGCGCAGGGTTTCCGTGGCGGGGATGCCGAGCACGCCCTTGTCACCGGCGTTGTTGTACTTGACGTCGATCTTGTCGCGGTAGTCCTCGCGGCAGGCGGCGTCGGTGTACAGGGTGGTGGTCCGCCCCAGGCTGGCATAGATGCGCACCCGTGCCGGCGGCACGGCGCCGCCTGCATAGGCCGTGAGATCCTCAGCAGCAAGCGGGCGAGGGTACATCGCCGGAATTCGCTTGATGAGCTGCTCGGTGCACTTCATCGTGATCACCTGCGCGGCAATCTTGAGCCTGGCGTAGTCATTGGCCTGCCACTCACCCAGGGTCGCCCGGTCGTCACTGTCACTGCATCTGATGAATTCAGCCAGGGTGCCATCGGCACGACGTTGCTCGATGGTGCTGACGTGGTTGAGGCGGTAAAGGGGATCCTTCCGCGTATTGCCCTGGTGTACCAGTGCCCAGGTGTCTGCACTGAAGCGCAGGGTGCTGCTCTGGTTGGGCAGCGCGTCGGGCGCATAGCTGAAGTAGCCACCCACCAGCGCCCTGGCCACGTTGGGCATCAGGGTGGTGGCGGGGCTGGCCTGGCTCTCGATGATGCTGCCGGGCAGGGTGTTGCGCCGGAAGTAGTCCGGTTCATTGCCGCTGAAGAGCAGTGCGAGCCCCTTTGGCGTGAGCGACTCGCTGTCATCGGGGGTGACGATGCGCAACGCCACGTCGGGTGCGTGGAGGCGCTTCGATGCGGTGTCCGGACCACTCTGGATCTGGACGCGATCGGTCCAGGCGGCGCCCTTCGTGACGGGGGCGGGGGCGGGGGGAGCGGCCGGAGTGGCCTGCGGCGGTGCTGGCACGCCGGCWGCGGTGGCCGCCAGCGGGGCCAGCAGAGCGGCCGCCAGCAGTGACGGTTGGTAACGGAAGAGACGCAGGGCCATGGTCAAACTCCTTGGAAAAACACGACAGCCGTGCCGGCCCTTCCGGGGCCGGCATTTGAAAGAGGGAATGAGACGGTGCGATGCCGCGGACGATCAGCCGCGGGCGAGCGCCAACAGTCGTTCGGCAATACGTTCCAGCGGAACCTGTTCGTCGGCCGCCCGAAGCTTGAACGCGGCGCCAGGCATGCCCCAGACCACGCTGGTAGCTTCGTCCTGGACCAGCGTCGGCGCGCCGGCCWGGCGCATTTCCAGCAGGCCGCGCGCGCCGTCGTCACCCATGCCGGTGAGGATGGCGCCGATGGCATTGCCTCCCGCGCTCTGCGCGACCGAGCGGAACAGCACATCGACCGCGGGCTTGTGACGGTTCACCGCCGGGCCATCGTCGACGCGGCAGCGCCAGCGCGCACCGTCGCGGATGATGCGCAGGTGCTTGCCGCCTGGCGGCAGGTAGGCATGGCCGGGCAGTACCGCTTCGCCATCGCTGGCCTCGCGCACGGCCATCGCCGAGTGACGGTCCAGTCGTTCGGCGAAGGCGCTGCTGAAGCTGGCGGGCAGGTGCTGGGTCATCACCACGGCGGGCGCATCGGCAGGCATGCCTTCCAGCACCACGCGCAGCGCTTCGGTGCCGCCGGCCGAAGAGCCGATCGCGATCAGGCGGTCGGTGGTGCGGAACTGCGGTGCAGCCGGGCGCATTGCAGGAGCTGCTTCCAGCAGGAGTTTCGGTGCCGCTGCCCGCACCAGCGGGCGCACCCGTGAGCGCGCCGCCATCTTGACCTTGGCGATGATCTCATCGGCGTAGCCCTGCAGGCCGCGCGCGACGTCCAGCTTGGGCTTGGAGACGAAGTCCACCGCGCCCAATGCCAGCGCCTGCAGCGTGGTGTCGGCGCCGCGTTCGGTCAGCGACGAGATCATCACCACCGGCAGCGGGTGCAGCCGCATCAGGTTTTCCAGGAAGGCCAGGCCGTCCATGCGTGGCATTTCCACGTCCAGCGTGATCACGTCCGGGGCCAGGCGCTTGATCTTCTCGCGCGCCAGCAGCGGGTCGGCGGCGGTGCCGACCACGTCGATGGACGGATCGCTGGACAGGATTTCGGTGAGCATCTGGCGCACGACGGCGGAGTCGTCGACGATCAGGACCCGGCAGGGGGCGTTGCCGGTCAGGGTCATTCGAACAGCTCCACGCCACCGGTGACCGGGGCCTTGGACAGGCGCGCACGCACCGCCGATTCGGTGGCAGCCACCTCGGCTTCGTGGGCATGCGGCAGGCGCTGCACCACCACGCGGCCGGTATCGGCGAAGAACCAGATCTTGCGCGGATGGATGCCGCACAGGTCCTCGGCGATGATCGGAATATGCTCGGCCTGCAGGTACTGGCGCACGAACTCGGCGTTGCGGGTACCGACCGGATTGCTGGTGAAGCCCTTCAGTACGTTGGCGCCGCCGAACACCTTGGCCTCGATGCGCTTGCGGTGCGCGCCGCGCTTGAGCATGTCGTTGATCAGCAGTTCCATCGCATAGCTGCCGTAGCGTGCGGGCGCGCCGTCGCCGGCATTGCCTTCGGGCAGCAGGAAGTGGTTCATGCCGCCGATCTTCAGCACCGGGTCGCGCAGGCAGGCGGCCACGCACGAACCCAGGGTGGTGGTCAGCGCGGTGGTGTCATCGACCACCAGGTACTGGGTGGGCAGCAGCTTGGCGGCAATGGTCTGGAAGCGCGCATCCTGGTAGCGCATCACATCGTCGGTACGCAGGGAGGCGTTCATGCACCGGCCTTTGCCGCGCGGCGGTACAGGGTGCGCCCGCAGGGCTGGATCAGGTCGGCGGCGTGCAGGTAGTTCTCCGAGTGTCCGGTGTAGAGCAGGCCATCGTCGGCCAGGTGCTGAACCAGGCGGCCGAGGATGGCGCGCTGGGTCGGCTTGTCGAAGTAGATCATCACGTTGCGGCAGAACAATGCGTCGAACGGGCCGCCGACGTCGTAGCGCGGGGCGAGCAGGTTCAGCGGGCGGAACTCGATCAGCTCGCGCAGCGCCGGCAGCACGCGGCACTGGCCCTCGTTGGGGCCGCTGCCACGCTGGAAGTACCGCCGCCGCAGGTCCGGATCGAGGTTGGCGACACGGTCGATGTTGTAGACGCCACGGCCGGCGGTGGCCAGTACCTGGGTATCGACGTCGGTAGCGACGATGCGCACCGGCGGCTTCAGCGTACCGAAGGCCTCGCAGGCGGTGATCGCCATCGAATAGGGCTCTTCGCCGGTGGATGCCGCGCATGACCACAGCAGCAGCGGCGTGCGGCTGGAGCGCTGCTGCAGCTCTTCACGCAGCTTGTCGAAGTGGTGCGGCTCGCGGAAGAACGAGGTCAGGTTGGTGGTCAGGGCGTTGGTGAACGCCTGCCACTCGTCGCCGTCTTCCTGCTCCAGATGGTCCAGGTACTGCTGGAAGCTGCGCATGCCAAGCGTGCGCAGGCGGCGCGACAGGCGGCCATAGACCATGTCGCGTTTTGCCGGGGCGAGGGCGATGCCCACGCGCTGGTAGATCAGGTCGCAGACGCGGCGGAAATCACGGTCGGCGAACTCGAATTCGCGCGGGCCGGTGACGATGGGAGTAGGACTTTGCACGGGGGACGTGTCCATCGGCAGAGGCGGCGGCCGAAGCCGCCGCGGGTGGGTCTCAGAATTCCTGCCAGTCGCTGTCGCTGGCGACGAAGGTGCTCGCGTTGCTGCTGCGGCGGACCGGGGTGGGCGTGCTGGTCGGCTGCGGACGTGCCACGGTGGTGATGCGTGCCGGTTCCACGCGTTCCGCCGCAGCCTTCACTGCAGCGGAAACCTGGTTGTCGAGGCGGAAGATCGCCACGGCGTCGGCCAGCTGCGCGGCCTGGTCTTCCATGGCGCGCGCGGCAGCGGTGGCTTCTTCCACCAGCGCCGCGTTCTGCTGGGTGGTTTCGTCCATCTGCACCACGGTCTGGTTGACCTGCTCGATGCCGGCCGACTGCTCCTGAGAGGCGGCGGAGATCTCGGCCATGATGTCGGTCACGCGCTGCACCGAGGCGACGATCTCGCCCATCGTGCTGCCGGCCTGGTGGACCAGGCTGGAGCCTTCGGCGACCTTGCCGACCGAGTCGTCGATCAGGCCCTTGATCTCCTTGGCAGCAGCGGCCGAGCGCTGGGCGAGGGTGCGCACTTCGCTGGCGACCACGGCAAAGCCACGGCCCTGTTCACCGGCACGCGCGGCTTCCACTGCAGCATTCAGCGCCAGGATGTTGGTCTGGAAGGCGATGCCGTCGATGACGCTGATGATTTCGGCGATCTTCTTCGACGAGGCTTCGATGGCCGACATGGTGGTGACCACCTGGCCGACCACGTCGCCACCCTGCGAGGCGACGCCATGCGCGCCGATGGCGAGCTGGTTGGCCTGGCGTGCATGTTCGGCGTTCTGGCGCACGGTGGAGGTCAGTTCCTCCATCGAGGCAGCGGTCTCTTCCAGGTTGGCGGCCTGCTGCTCGGTTCGGCGCGACAGGTCACTGTTGCCGGAGGCGATCTCGCCGGCGGCCAGGGTTATGCTGGAGGCACTGGCCTGGATCTGGCCGACGATCTGGGTCAGCTGCGCGACAGTGGTGTTGGCGTCGTCACGCATGCGCGCGAACACGCCCTGGTAGTCACCCTGCATGCGCGCGGTCAGGTCACCTTCGGCAATCGCCGACAGCAGCTGTGAGAGCTTGCCGAGGTTGTCATCGCTGACCGCCATCATCGCGTTGAGGTTTTCCAGCATCAGGCGGAAATCGTGATCGAAGCGCTGCGCGTCGCCACGACGGCTGAAGTCGCCCGCAGCGGCGGCACTGGCCAGTTGCTTGATTTCGGCATTGATGCGGCCGAGGTTGGCCTTGACGGTGTCGACGGTGGTGGTCATCGCCGCCTTTTCGCCGGGGTAGCGGGCGATGTCGCGGCTCAGGTCGCCGACTGCATATTGCTGTACCACGTCCAGCACGTCATGCAGGGTCTGCACGTGGCTGCCGACCAGGGTATTGGTTTCCTGCACCATCAGCCCGTACTCGCCGGGGAAGGCACTGGCGTCGATGCGGTAGCTCAGTTCGCCGGCATCGTGACGGCGGGCCATTTCGCGCTGGCCGCCGATCACCGCGTGCAGCTGCTGCTGCATGCCGGACATGGCCTCCAGCAGGCGGCCGGGTTCGTCATGCGCCTGCGGACCGATGTGGCTGTCCAGCTTGCCATTGGCGATGCCTTCGGCGACGGCGGTGGCCTGCTTCAGGGGGCGCGCGATACGGTTGCCGATGACCCAGCTCAGGGCCAGCACGATCAGCACCAGCACGCCACCGGAGACCGCCATGATGGCGGTGAACACCAGCGCCTGCCGCTGCACGTCGTCCATGTAGACACCGCTGCTGACCACCCAGTTCCAGGGCGCGAAGAGGCCAGCATAGGCGACTTTCTCGACCTCGCCCTTGCTGCCCGGCTTGGCCCAGCGATAGTTCACGAAGCCGCCGCCGGCCTTGGCTGCTTCGACCTGGTCGTAGTAGATGCGCACGCCGTCGTCGGTGCGGAAGTCCTTCATGTCCTTGCCGACCAGATCCTTGCGGAACGGATGCATCAGCAGGCGGTAGCCGGTGTCGTAGATGTTGAAGTAGTACGTATCGTTCTCGGCACGCATCACTTCCAGGGCCTGCAATGCGGCGCTCTTGGCCGCGTCCTCGCTGAGCTCGCCGGTACCGGCCAGGCGGTGATAGTGCTGCAGGATGCCGTAGCTGAGTTCGACCTGGGTCTTCAGCGCGGTCTTGCGGGTCTCGGTCAGGTCCAGGTACTGCATGCGGGCGGCGATCACCGAGAGCGCGATCACGCCGAGCGCGATGAGCAGCGTCAGCAGGTTGAGCTTGCGCCGGACGGAGAGATTGCTGAAGTAGTGTTGCCAGCGATGCAGGAGATTCATCGAGCAGGACCAGGTCGAAACGGGCGGGCGGCGCCGAGCCGGTCACGGCGGGACAAGCGGTGACAACCCCGTTATCGGCCGCTGGGGCGGGGGATTGAGGTGCCGTGTCCGAACGTATTCAGGTTTCCTTGCAGCGGCGGCTGCGGCGCTGCCTGCGGCAGGCTGGTTTTGAAGCAACAGCAACAACAAAAGCAACGGCAACAGCAACAACGGTTGGTCGGCGCAGGACTGTCAGTAGATGGCTGGGCCGGGGKG
>NZ_RAVT01000008.1 GCF_013464915.1 Stenotrophomonas maltophilia | reverse complement strand
TGCGGGCTCACAACGCCAATGCCCACCGTGCGCTGCTTCCAGATTCTGTTGTCGGTGAGCAGGGTTTCGTACTCATCAATGCGGTTCGGGAACTCGCGGGTGAAATTCTCGATGAAATCGAGCAGTGACCCTTCTCTCGCGACGTTCAGCCGCCGCAGCTCCTTCCCCTTCTTCCAGCGTGACTCCTTGTACTTCGGCATCTGGTCAGGCAGATCACGGTACACACCGCCTGGCCGGTAGTAGGTGGCATGCATTCGAGCGCCGGATACCGCCTCGTAGCAGTCCATCAGCTCTTCGCGTTCCCGGAATGCRTAGAGCATCACGGCCATGGCGCCCAGGTCCAGCGCGCCCGTTCCGATGTTCATGAGGTGATTGAGGATACGGGTGATCTCATCGAACATCGTGCGGATGTACTGTGCCCTGATGGGTGCATCGATTCCCAGAAGGGTCTCAATCGCACGTACGTAGGCATGTTCATTGCACATCATGGACACGTAGTCCAGCCGATCCATGTAGCCGATGGACTGGTTGAAGGGCTTGGACTCCGCCAGCTTCTCGGTGCCCCGGTGCAGCAGGCCCACATGCGGATCCGCGCGCACAACGGTCTCGCCATCCATCTCAAGCACAAGACGCAGTACCCCATGTGCCGCAGGATGTTGGGGGCCGAGGTTCATCACGTAGTTCCGGATCTCGGTATCCCGCCGATCACCGCGCATGGGAGCACCGCCGCCCGCCGTCGTCTGCTTCATGTTCATTCAATAGCTTCCGTAGACTGAACGCATTCAGCGGAAGTGCTCAATGCTCCAAGCGTTGATGCTACGTCGACCCGCAAGGCGCGATGTGGACTGCTTGGTCTGGAATCTGGGGGCTTGGGGCCAGAGTCAGGCCTAAGCACTTCGGGGCTGGCACACGAGCCATCTCGACGACAGAATCCGGACAGTGGCTGGAGGCCTGCGAGGTCGTTTGGGTCCAAGAGCGGACATCCCCTACCTTCGGTAAACATCCCTAATCCTTGCCCTACCCGACGCCCGCTTTTGGCGAGAAGTTACGCCAATGACCGGCCGTGACAGCACTGCATCAAGAATTCCTGCGCGAGTTGTTCCGCGCAGGGTTCTATGGGCTACCACTTCCGCCTACCTAAGGAGTGCCGCCTACCCGCCAACTGGCAGGTATGGTGTTCAAGCCATTACGACCGTCTTCGATTCCATGAAGGCGACCAGACCTTCAACACCGCCTTCGCGGCCAACACCAGACTGCTTGAAGCCGCCAAAGCCGATAGAGAAATCGGTACGCGGACCATTGTGGCCAACGGTGCCAGCACGAATCTTCCTTGCGACTTCGAAGGCCTTCTTCGGATCGTTTGTGAACACCGCGGCATTGAGTCCGAAGCGGCTCTCATTGGCGATCCGGATTGCGTCTTCCTCGTCATTGGCAGGAATAACGCAGAGCACCGGTCCAAAGATCTCTTCCTGAGCGATGGTGGACATGTTGTCGACATTGCCGAACACGGTCGGCTCGAAGAAGAAGCCCTTCTCGATTCCTTCCGGCCGCTTGCCACCCGCGGCAAGAGTTGCGCCTTCGGCAACACCCTGGTCTACGAAGCGTTGGACGGTATCGCGCTGGCGTGCACTTGCCAGCGGTCCAGACCCAGTGCCCTCATCAAGCGGATCACCCAACTTGATTCCCCGGGCGATCTTGGCAAGCGCCTCCACCATCTGATCATGCTTTGCTCGCGGGACCACGATGCGGGTCAAGCTGTGGCAGATCTGTCCGGTGTTGTAGGTGAAGTAGGAGTTGCCAAGGATCTTTGCAGCCTCTTCGATGTCATAGTCATCCAGGATGATCGCGGGCGACTTTCCACCTAGCTCCAGCGTCACCCGTGCGACGCGCTCCGAGGCGACCGCTGCAATGCGCTTGCCGGCGCCGGTGGAGCCAGTGAAGGTGATCTTGTCCACAGCCGGGTTGGCCACCAATTCCTCGGAAACGTCACGATCGGCAGTGACCACATTGATCACGCCCGGCGGCAAACCCACCTCTTCGCAGATCTCAGCAAGCATGTAAGCCGAGCAAGGGGCTTCGGGCGAGGATTTGATTACCAACGTGCAGCCGGCCAGCAGTGCGGGGGCCGTCTTGTAGGCCATCAGGCCTGCCGGACCATTCCACGGAATGATCTCCGCGACGACACCTACCGGCTCGTAGACCCGGTAGCCAAGATTGCCGGTCACCGAGCGGTGTTCTTCGGTAAATGGGAACGTCGACGCCATCTCTGCGTACTGGCGGAATGCGCCGCTGATGAACAGCCCGATGCGAGGCTGAGCGACCTTGAAGACGATGCCGGTCTCCAGGGACCAGACGCGCGCGAAGTCATCATTCCTTGCCTCCAGGCGTGCGGCAATCTTCTCCAGGTAGCCGGCCCGCTCCTGCGGCGTCATCCGCGCCCACGGTCTGTTGTCGAAGGCATCACGTGCCGCATCGACTGCGCGCTGCATGTCCACAGAGTTCGCTTTGGGTACCGATGCAATCACGTCTTCGGTAGAGCAGTCCAGAACGTCGAACGTTTCATTCGAATCGGGTGCGACCCACTGGCCACCAATGAAAAGGCGGTCCGGATGCTTGAGGTCGATAGTGCGTTTCATGTTCTTCTCCAGGTTTGATGAGTTCTGTTGAATAGTGTTGAGGAGGTTAGAAAAGGAACACGCCTTTTCCACTGGCTTGCTTGTTGAAGTCGGCATAGGCCTCGTTTGCCTGTTCCAGGCGCCATTCGCTGGTGAACAGGTCGTCGACCTTCACGCCATGGCTTGCGATGAAGCGCGCGCATTCGTCCATGGCAGTCTCGGACAGCGTGAAGGAGCCGATAACGTTCCGCTGCTTGCCGATCAGGTCCCGCATGACGTCGATCTTCAGTTCACCGCCTACCGCCACCAGGGCAGTACGGCCCCAGGTGCGTGTGCTTCGAATGGCCTGGGCGCGAGGAATAGGCCCGCCGGCGCAATCGATCGAGCAGGACACGCCTCGGCCAGTCGTGAGCTTGTGGATCTCTTCAATGGGGTCTGAAGTACTTGCGTCGATGGCATGTGCGACGCCGAAGCGCTTTGACTGGGCAACCCGTTCCGCATTGATGTCCACACCCAAGACTTCAACCCCCATGGCAGCCGCCATCTGCGCTACCGAAAGGCCCACCGGGCCCAGGCCGTACACGGCCAGCGTGTCTCTGGCGCTGATATCCAGGCGTTGCAGCGCGCCGTATGCGGTGCCGGTACCACAGGCGATCGCCGCACCGCCCTTGAAGCTGACATCGGCGGGCAGGTGCACCAGCGACGTCACCGGAACCTTCATGTAGTTCGCGTGTCCGCCATCACCCAACACGCCGTAGATCTTGGCGCCCTGGTCGCAGAGCTGAGTCCATCCCGACCTGCAGTGCTCGCAGGTGCTGCATCCGTCGTAGTGGAAGACGATGACCCGATCACCCTTGCGGAACGAGCCGCGTTCGCTGCCTGGGCCGATCTCTGCGATGACGCCACAGGGCTCGTGCCCGCCGATGATGACGTCTGACGTCATCCTGCTGCGCATGCCGAGCATGTCCAGGGCTTCGGCCATGCCATGCCGATAGTAGTGAAGATCCGTGCCACACATCCCCGAGGCCTTGATCTCGATGATGGCCTCACCTGGGCCCGGCACGGGATCTGCGAAGTTCATTACTTCCACTTCGCAGTTTCCCTTGAATACCATTCCGCGCATTGCTCTGTTCCTCTTCTTCAATGGATGAAGCGATGGAGGTTCCTTTGCATGGGGATGCTAGGCAGCTCTGGCACTTCGAAAAAGACGGGAGGGATTGACGCAGTGTCAATCCATGATTGCCAATTCGTGTTCTGAAGATGCGTTTGGTCATCCCGTGCCGGCTTCTGGCACAGGTGCGTGATGCTTCGGCTTTCTGATGCGATTTAGCGGATGGATCTCTGCGCCAAGGCAAAGACTCCCGAGAATGCAATGACGATTGCCAGCAGCACGTAGCCGTCCTGGATGCTCAGGAAATCGACCTGTCGCATCAGCTCGCGATAGATCTGTGCAATGGCATCCATCCGGGCCTTTGCCAGATCACCGCTATGAACAACCAGGCTTGCTGCCAGTCGGTCCAGATGTTCGTTGAAGTTCGGGTTGTAGATGCTCACGTTCTCCGCAAGCCGGGAGTAGTGAAGCTGGGATCGATGCTGTTCGAGCGCGATGAACGTTGCCGTCGAGAACGACAGCGTTAGTTGCTTGACGACGTTCTTCAGCCTGTAGGCATGGCTGTAGTCATCCGCCTCGAACATGCTGAAAGTCACCGACGCGACGGGCAGCGCCATGGTCAGAAGTAGCGCGCCGCGGAAGAACAAAGGTGGCACCAGCCACTCTTGGCTTGTGTTCGGGGGAATCGCGGTGAACCAGGCGCAGACTAGGAATGCCACAACATAGCCAGGCAGGATCAGCCATTTCTTCCGTGGCAGCAGCGGCGACACACGGAAGTAGATGAAGACCAGGGGCAGCGCTAGCAGTGCGGTTGCGCCAACGATCTGGCCAGCCTTGTCGACGGGATAGCCTAGGCCGCCTTCTAGGAAGCGCGACGTGAGAAAGTTCAACGCATTGTTTGCGTAGTAGAAGCAGACATACATCACCAGCCCGGTGCGGAAGGTCTGCTGCCTGACGGCATGCAGCCGCAGCAGGGGCCTTTGATGATGCCACTGGTGATGCGCGAACCAACTGAGTGCTGCGATCCCTGCCAGCGCGCTGGCGACCAGTGCCGGCGAACTGGCAAACAACTCGAATCGCACCTGCTGCATCGAGATCTGCAGCGCGGAGATGGCAACGGCGAAAAGGATGTAAGGTCCGGCATGGCTCTCACCGTGCTCCTCCTGGGGAAGGACGCCCAGGTCAGGCAGCGCGACGTAGGCCAGTATGGCAACCGGTATGGCAGCGACGGCTGTTGCGATGAACAATGCGCTCCAGCCTTCCTGTACCACCAGATAGCCGCCCACTAGTGGTGCAAGTGCGCTTCCCAGAAGGATCAGAGAGAGAAACTTTCTCAGTCCTTTTGCCCGTTGGGCACCCTCTGTGCCCCGCTGCAGTGCGATACGACAAGCGCTGAGCATGGGGCCCATGGCATAGCCCTGAAGCCCACGGGCGAGCATCAGTTGGAAGGCAGACTCCGCGATGCCCGCTAGCGCGGCGGTCACGGCAAAGAGGAGCAGAGAAGCGGTGATGTATCGCCGGTAGCCCAGCCGTTCCACCCACCACTGCTGCTGAACGATTCCCAGCACGGAGGTGATGGCGTATGCGCTGCTTGCCCATACCAGCTCAGATGAGCTGGCACTGACGCCACCTGCGATGTGGCTGGCGAAATAGGTGAAAGCGGCGTGGTCGAAGTAATCCAGCGCCACGGTCAGAGCGAGGGCCCAGGTCATCAAGGCTGAGACGGACTCGCGCCCTCGTGAATCCCCGTCCTGAGACAGAGCAGCGTCCACGACTTAGCTCTCCTGGCCTTCGCCCGCCGCCCTCTTGCTCCGGGCGAGAATCCGCTTGCCGCGCATTGCGTCTTGGCTCTGGCCAGAGAGTCGCTCGTTGACGTAGTCCAGATCGTCATTTAGTTCGGTGCGCAGTGCTTCGGCCTCTTTCAGCTCCTTCCGTGCCGCGGCGATGCGCGCATCCAGGGCCGCGATCTGCTCACTGAGGCCCTGGGATATCTCGCGAAGCGAGGCGTCCGCGTAGATCGTGCTGCCATCATCGAGCGTCTCCACTGGGCGCTTGAGCATCTCGGCGATGCCCTGCAGCGAGAAGCCAAGGGAACGCAGGCGAAGAATCCGCGCCATGCGCGCGAGATCTTCCTCGCTGTACAGCCGGTAGCGGCCGTCGCTGCGCTGCGGAACGACCAGGCCACGCTCCTCGTAGTACTTCAGCGTCCTCGGGGTCACGCCGAGCCGTTCCGCTGCGTCTCTTACGGTGATCGAGGGCTGGGTATCGCTGCTGGTCATGACATTGGCCCGATGCAAGGTGCACGTAAACGTATACGTTCACGTACAACTTTGCAATGGACGGCTGTTCAGACTTTGGATCCAGACAGCTTCGTGAGGGACCCGCCGGGCGCTATGCCGATCGCATTTCCACCAGCAGATCGATCAGCGCCCTGACCTTGGCCGGCATCTGATCTCGGGAGGGGGCATAGATGTAGAAGCCAGGGAATGGCCGCGACCAGTCCTGAAGCACCGGGATCAGCCGTCCGGACTCAAGGTGCTGGCGGAGCGCGATGTCCATGTGCTGAACCAGGCCCACGCCCTGCAGCGCGGCATCGATCATGGCTTCGTCATCGTTGGTGATGAACGCCCCTTGGGGTGAAACCGAGAACTCGTGGGACTCCGGCTCCGGGCTGGTGAACTCCCAGCCGTGAATCGCTCCAGTGGCCATGCTCCTGAACCCGACACAGTTGTGCGAAGCCAGATCCGTGGGAGTTCTGGGAATGGGATTGCGCTCGAAATAGGCTGGTGATCCTGCAACCACCAGCTCGATCTTGGGCGAGATGGGAACAGCGATCATGTGCTCGGCCAGGCTCTCACCCAGCCGGATCCCCGCGTCGGCACCTTCGGCAACAATGTTGGACAGGCGATCGTCCATCATCAGCTCGAGCTTGAGCCCTGGATAGCGCCTGCCCAACTCAGCCAGATGGGGCTGTATCAGGTATTTGGCCGCCACGTGAGACGTGCTGATGCGTAGCAGGCCTGACGGCGCTCCGCCCGCCGCGCTCAGCTCCCGAAGCGAGCGCTCGATAATTCCCAGTGCCGGGCTGACGCTGTCAAAGAGACGTTGACCATCCTCCGTGAGCGACATATCACGCGTCGTTCGGTACAACAGCTTCACGTCCAGCTGCCGCTCTAGCGTTTTGAGGCTTTGTGACAGAGCCGCCTTCGATACGCCAGCCTCATTGGCAGCCTTGGTGAAACTTCGATGCGTGGCGATGTGGGTGAACCACGCCAAGGCGGGGAGCAGGGAGGGATCCATCTAGGCGTCTCTACTGTAAACAAATTATTGACTCTGCGGTCGGAATTACCATCTTGTTCCGACTCAATCGCTTTCTTACTCTTTCCCTGCCGGCGACGCAATCCCTTTCGCCGTAGCGATGCAACAACGGCATTTGACCGCAGCCCCTACCCGAGGACGCACCATGGAAAGCGTAAAGATCCGCAACCCCGACATGTACTGGGATATTGCTGCAGATATCCACTTCCCCCCTGGCTTCGACAAGTCCAAGCGCTACCCCACCATCATCAGCGCGCACCCGATTGGCAGTTGCAAGGAACAGACCTCCGGCAACGTCTACGGCACTGCACTGGCCCAGGAAGGCTTTGTTGTCATTGCCTTCGACGCGAGCTTCCAGGGCGCCAGCGGCGGTGAACCGCGTTTCATTGAGGATCCGACGTTGCGAGTGGAGGACTTCCGCCACGTCGTCGACTACCTCGTCACGCTTCCCTACGTCGACGACGCACGCATCGGCGTTCTTGGTATCTGCGGTGGCGGTGGCTATTCAATCAACGCCGCGATGACCGAGCGCAGGATCAAGGCCGTCGGCACCATCACCGGCGCCAACTATGGCCGCCTGTTCCGCGAAGGCTTCAGCAACTTCGACCCGATTGGTGCATTGGAAGCGATCGCCGCTCAGCGCACCGCTGAAATGCGTGGGGAGGCACTGCGGGTTGATGATCTGTTGCCGCCGTCCGTAGAGGCGGGCCGCCAGGCCGGGATCAAAGAGATCGATGTCCTTGAGGCAACGGACTACTACCGCACTCCACGGGGGCAGAAGCCGCACGGTCTGAATCGGTCGCTGTTCTCCCATCAGGGAGCGGCAGTGGGCTGGGATGCCTTCCATCTGGCCGAAGTTCTGCTGACTCAGCCACTCATGGTTGTCGTGGGCGACAAGGTCGGTGGTTTCGGTGCATATCGCGATGGTTGCGAGATCATCGGTCGTGCCGCCTCCAAGAAGAAGGAGCTGGTCGTCGTTGAAGGCTGGTCTCACTACGACCTCTACGACAAGCCTGAGCCGGTCGGCCAGGCACTGGCCAAGCTCGTCCCGTTCTACAAAGACAACCTGTAACCAGACGCCACGAGCACCACTCGATCTCCGGTCAGGGCAGAGCTCTGGCCGGGGAGCCGGACAGCGTCATGCGCTTCGCAATGAAGCGCCGAAATCTGAATCCAGGAAGAAAGATCTATGGCACGCATCGAACAAGATCGCCTTCGAGAGGCGATGCAGCAGCTTGCCGCCATCTCGCCGGAAGACCACAACATGGTCAAGGCCTTGGCGGGCATCATTCGACCCCTCCGGAGCTTCCTGCATAAGGATCCTTCCGATCACGGCATGACCGAGTGGGAGGATCTTTCGATCCCGTCCGAGGATGGTACGCCACTTGAGGCTTGGCTGATTCCAGCCAAGGGTGGAATGAGCGATAAGCTGATCATCTTCAATCACGCCTCGCCCATGTGTCGCTCCGGCTTCCCGGGGCACTTCGGGCCGCCATGGAGCAACGTGGATGATGGCGAGATCGACTTCGTACTTCAGTACAAGCACCTGACCGATGCTGGCTACAACGTACTGACCTACGATCTGCGCAATCATGGCAACAGCTCGGCGGCCAACAATGGAGTCAGTGGGCTTGGCCAGTGGGAATGGCGCGACTGCGTGGGCGTGAAGCGCTTTGTGGATGCGCACCCTCTGCTTGGAAAGATGAAGGTGGGGCTCTTCAGTCAATGCCTGGGAGGAATCTCCCAGTACGTCGCCATCTCAAAGCACCCGGAACTGTTTGAGAACGTTCTGTGCATGTGCAGTCCGATGGTTCCCACTCCCGAGGGCTTGGTGAACCGGGCCACCGAGCGGATGGGAATCGAGCGCTATCGGGAGCTTGTCGATCTTGAGTTCATGAAGTTGGGGGGCTTCCCAGCGGCTGCGATGAGCCCCCGCCCCTATGCCCCAGACGTGCAGATGCCGGTTCTGATGTGGCAGCTGACCGATGACGCCGCGGCACCCAACCCGCGGGATGCCCAGGAGACCTTTGACTTGATCGGCAGCGCCGAGAAGCAGCTCATCTGGATCGACGGTACGTCGCGTCGCTTCAAGGATGGCTACAACTGGTTTGGCAGGCATCCAGAACTTGTCCTTCAGTTCCTGGATAAGCACATGCGCTGAGGCATTAGGTCTCGAGATACATACGACAGAGTGAGAGTAGAAGACATGAACAACGTACTTGTACTTGGAGCAAGTGGACAGATCGCCCGTTGGGCAGTCCAGATGCTGGGCCAGCACCCAGAGGTCGAGCAGACCTTGTATCTGCGGAACCCAAAGAACGTCACAGGCAGCGAGCCTGCAAACGCGAGAGTGGTCATCGGCGACGTTCTGGACAAGAAGGGCTTGGCGCTGGCAATGCACGGTAAGGACATTGTCTACGCCAACCTCGCTGGCAACGTGGACAAGCAGACCGAGACCATCATTTCAGTGATGAAGTCGCAGGGTGTGAAGCGCCTGATCTTCGTCAACTCCCTGGGGATCTACGATGAGGTGCCTGGTGCCTTCGGCGAGTGGAACAAGGAAGAGATTGGCCAGTACCTGCCGCCCTATCGAACCTCGGCCGACCTGATTGAAGCCTCAGGCCTCGACTACACGATCATTCGTGCGGCGTGGTTGACCGACGAAGATGAGGTTGACTATGAAACCACCGAGAAGGACGAACCCTTCAAGGGCACGGTCATTTCACGCAAGAGCGTTGCGGATTTGGTTGTGAAGATCATCGAGAACCCCACTCTCCACAGCAGGGGCAACATCGGCGCAAACAAGCCCTGGACCGATGGCGACAAGCCTTACTTCATGTGAAGAATCACGTTACTCAGCCCCGAGATTCGGGGCTGGGCCACGACTTCGGCGCACATGCGAGTCACCTCTGCCACTTGCGGCCCATCGGCGGCCGGATCCGAGTTGAGTTGATGACTATTTGGAGTCGAACATGGCTCGTGCCACCGCCCTCCTCCTCACAGCCGGCGAACCTGGATCTACTGCAAGAAACATACATGCGGATCGCGCGAGTTGCGACGTCTGCTTTCGACTAGCAGCAGACATGCCACCCTAGGAAAGGCGCCTCTCACACGAGGAGTCTGCACTATCCAGCGGCTCTGCGGGTACGCTCAATCCTACTAGCCACTGTAAAACTCCTGCTCAGCTGCCCTCAGCACGCTGCAAGGGTCCGTCTGAAGAACTTCGATTGGGGTGAATGCACCAAGAAGCGCATGGCGGGTCATGAACCACTCTAATTCGCCCCACCCTGTGGACATGCCCTGTGCGTCCAAGAACAGGCCACTTTCGCGAAGCACTCCTATGATCTCTGTAAGAAATGGGAGCGGTTGACCGTCTTTTCCAAATTGCCATTCCGGGTAACGCCAGCTTCCACCGTCCATTTCCCAGTAGACAGCCAGGACAGTCCCCGCTCCTCGCAGTTGATTCATCTGCCGAGCCACGTCTTGGTCATCGATTGCGAAGCGCTTGGCCACCTCGACCGAGGTCAGCCAATTGCGCGCAAGCTGGCCTCTCCGCTCTGCGGAGGCCGCCTCCACCGAGCACGACGGCTCACTTTTCCAATCCCGTTCTGAACTTTCATGCCCCATGTGGAGATCACCAGAGTTCGTCCCTCGGATCATAGCGCCGTTAACAACCGGTGGCAGTAAGAAACAAGCCCGAGTTTAAGAGAAAGCTCTTTAAGAAGGCGGGAAAGCACGTCAGCATAAGTTGGCCATTTAGGTCAACTTGTGCCTCACAGGATGATCGTTCCTCGTCGCGCCAGGTTTTACTTGGAAATGCCAGCGACTTAGGGCCAACTCATGCTTCGGACGTCAGTACTAGTTGGCCTTAACGGTCAACTTGTGCCTCCCCCCACAATCCGCACTCGATCGTGCGAGGTCGATTGGTGGGCCCACCAGGATTCGAACCTGGAACCAAGGGATTATGAGTCCCCTGCTCTAACCGTTGAGCTATAGGCCCGGCGCAGCGTCACAGTGTAGTAGAGCCTGCACTCGCCCGGCTACCCGGCAATCGCGAACAGCAGCCGAGCATGGCTCAGCTCTACAGAAGGCACGGGCAACCCCAAAAAGAAAAACCCCGCACCAGGCGGGGTTTCTCTCAACGCTTCAACAGCCGCTGGATATCAGTCGATATCCAGGAAGCTGCGCAGCTGCTCCGAGCGGCTCGGGTGACGCAGCTTGCGCAGGGCCTTCGCTTCGATCTGGCGGATGCGTTCGCGGGTCACGTCGAACTGCTTGCCGACCTCTTCCAGCGTGTGGTCGGTGTTCATGTCGATGCCGAAGCGCATGCGCAGCACCTTGGCTTCCCTCGGGGTGAGGCCGGCCAGCACGTCGCGCACGGTTTCAGACAGGTTGATGTTGGTGGTGTTCTCGATCGGGGACTCCACGTTGGTGTCCTCGATGAAGTCGCCCAGATGGGAATCCTCGTCGTCGCCGATCGGGGTTTCCATCGAGATCGGCTCCTTGGCGATCTTCATCACCTTGCGGATCTTGTCTTCCGGCATGTCCATTTCCTTGGCCAGCTCCTCCGGCGTAGCCTCGCGGCCGTACTGCTGGAGCATCTGGCGGGAAATGCGGTTCAACTTGTTGATCGTCTCGATCATGTGCACCGGAATACGGATGGTGCGTGCCTGGTCGGCGATCGAGCGGGTGATCGCCTGGCGGATCCACCAGGTGGCGTAGGTCGAGAACTTGTAACCGCGGCGGTATTCGAACTTGTCCACGGCCTTCATCAGGCCGATGTTGCCTTCCTGGATCAGGTCGAGGAACTGCAGGCCACGGTTGGTGTACTTCTTGGCGATCGAGATCACCAGGCGCAGGTTGGCCTCGACCATTTCCTTCTTGGCCTTGCGCGCCTTGGCTTCACCGTAGGCCATGGCACGGCTGATTTCCTTCAGCTCTTCCAGGTCCAGCTGGGTCAGCGTCTCGATGTCGATCGTCGCCTGCTGTTCGGCAATGATCTGGTCCTTCACTTCGCGCAGGGCCGAGGACCACTTCTGCTTGCGCTTCAGTGCGTCTTCCACCCATTCCAGGTTGGTCTGGTTGCCTTCCCAGGAACGGATGAAGTCCTTGCGCGGCATGCGCGCAGTGACGGTGGCCAGGTTCAGCACGCGGCGCTCGTGGGCCTTGATCGACGCCATGGTGTCGCGCAGCTGCTTGGTCAGCACATCGGTCAGCGGCAGCGGCAGCTTCAGGGTGACGAACACCGCCGACATTTCCTCGCGCAGGCGCGGCAGGTTCTTCTTGTCGCCCTTGGTCGCGGCCTTCCTGAAGGCGTTGAAGGCATCGCTCAGCGCCTGCATGCGCGCAGCGACTTCCTCCGGATCCGGACCGGTCGGTGCGGCTTCTTCCTCGCCACCCTCGACATCATCGTCCTCGTCCTCGTCGCCCTCGGCGTCCGCATCGGCGCTGTCATCGGCAGCGGTCGCCGGCGCTGCCGGCTCTTCGTCGGCCAGGTCGTTGAAGCCGACGATCACTTCGGCCAGGCGCTTCTTGCCTTCCTTGTGGGCTTCGTAGTCGGTCAGCAGCGACTCGACCGAAACCGGGAACTGGCCCAGGGCAGCCTGGACCTGCGAAAGGCCTTCCTCGATGCGCTTGGCGATGGCGATTTCGCCTTCGCGGGTCAGCAGCTCGACGGTGCCCATTTCGCGCATGTACATGCGCACCGGGTCGGTGGTACGGCCACCTTCGGTGTCGAGCGCGCTCAGCGCGGCGGCAGCTTCTTCGGCCGCGGTGTCATCGACTTCGCGGTTGCCGGTGTTGCCATCGTTGAGAAGCAGGGTTTCCACATCCGGCGCAACTTCATGGACATCGATGCCCATGCCGTTGATCATGCCGATGATGTCTTCGATCTGTTCCGGGTCGACCATGTCGTCCGGCAGATGGTCATTGACTTCGGCGTAGGTCAGGTAGCCCTGTTCCAGGCCCTTGCTGATCAGTTGCTTGATTTCGGATTGGGCAGGACGTTCGTTGGCCATGTAGTGCTCGCGCCACCGGCTAGGGAGAAATAGGGAACGTAGCATTATACCAGCCCGGGGCCCCGCCTGCCGGGCGGTGGTCCCGCAGGCTCAGGGCCGGAGAAGGAAGGTCACAGGACCGTCATTGACCAGGCTGACGACCATATGGGCACCAAATCGGCCCGTTTCCACCCCTGGCGCGTGATTTTCACGACAGATCTCGACAAAACGATTGAACCCGCGTTCAGCCTCGTCCGGCGGCGCGGCCGTGGTGAAGCTGGGCCGCATGCCCGAACGGGTGTCGGCGGCCAGGGTGAACTGGCTGACCAGCAGCAGGCCGCCGCCGGTATCGCGCAGCGAGCGGTTCATCTTCCCGGCCTCGTCGGCGAATACCCGATAGCCCAGCAGGCGCTCGGCCATCCGCCGCAGCTGGGCCTCGGTATCGCCCGGCTCCATGCCGACCAGGGCCAGCAGGCCGGGCCCGATCTGCCCCACGGCCTCATCGTCGACATGGACGGCGGCCTGGCTGACACGCTGGATCAGGACGAGCATCGTGGGCTTCCAATGAACAGGGCCGGCCACGATAGCAGCGCCCTTGGCTAAACTGGCGCCGATGAATCCGCAACGCAAAGCCCGGCTGGTCTACCGCGCCACCACCCTGTTCGCCCGCCTGCCCTGGCCGCTGCTGCGGGCGTTCGCGCGCGCGCTGGCGTGGGCGTGGATCGCCCTCAATGCCCGCGAGAGCCGTGTCACCCGGCGCAACCTGGAGCTGGCCTACCCCGAGCTGGACGGCGCTGCCCGCGACCGGCTGCACCGGGAGCTGCTGCGCTCCACCGCCCTGCAGGCCATCGAAACCCTGCGGCTGTGGAGCCAGACGCCGGCCGACAACCTGCGCCTGCACCTGAAGCAGCGCCATGGCGAGGCCCTGTACGACGCGGCGCTGGCCAGCGGCAAGGGCGTGATCGTGGCCGCCCCGCACTTCGGCAACTGGGAGCTGCTGAACCAGTGGCTGGCCTCGCGCGGGCAGATCGCCATCGTCTACAAGCCGCCGGAGGACGAGGCCAGCGATGCCTTCCTGCAGCTGGTGCGAGGCGGGCAGAACGTGCAGCAGGTGCGCGCCGAAGGCCCGGCCGTGCGCCAGCTGTTCAAGGTGCTCAAGGACGGCGGCGCCACCGGCATCCTGCCCGATCAGCAGCCCAAGGCCGGCGATGGCGTGTTCGTGCCGTTCTTCGGCGTGCAGGCGCTGACCATGACCCTAGTCAACCGGCTGGCCGAACGCACCGGCGCCACCGTGCTCTATGGCTGGTGCGAACGCATCGGGCCGGACATGGAATTCGCCCTGCACATCGAGCCGACCGACCCGGCCGTGGCCGATCCGGACCCGCAGGTGGCCGCCACCGCCCTCAACGCCGGTATCGAACGCATCGCCCGCCGCGACCCGGCGCAGTACCAGTGGACCTACAAGCGCTATACGCTGCGGCCACCGGGCAGCGACGAGGAAGACCCCTACGCGACCGAAGAGCATCCCCACTGACAGCGGCCCCCAGGTCCGCCCGGTCCCTGCGACCTGTGGCCGCACCACGTTGAATACGACGCCGTCGCCCCCATAGAGACTGCGATGTCCGCCTCCCCCGGTCCTGCCATGTCTGCTGCTTCTTCCCTGTTCGGCGATCCGGCCGCGATCCGCTGCGAGCGCGCGGTTGCCGAACTGCGTGCCGGTCGCCCAGTGCTGCTCCACGATGGCCAGGGCCAGCGCCTTGCGGTAATCGCGCTGGACAGCGCCACCGCCAGCAGCTTCGCCGCGTTCGCCACTGCCGCGCGCGAGCGCCACTATCTGTTCCTGACCGCCACCCGTGCCCGCGTGCTCGGCGTGGAGGCACCGCAGGGCGCGCGCCTGCCCCTGAGCGGTGTGGCCTTCGATGCCCTGCCCTCGCTGGGCTACCTGCGCGAGCCCGGTCCGATGCCGGAAGGCTGGAGTGCCGGCGACGCCTTCGATGCCGGCGCGGTGGAGCTGGCCCGCCTGGGCCTGCTGCTGCCAGCGATGGTCGCGGTGCGCCTGGACGCCGATGACCACACTTTCGACGGTGCGGCCGAGGTGGCCCTGTGCGACCTGGCCGAAGGCGCAGCACATGCGGCCCACGACTACGAACTGGTGGCGCGTTCGCCGGTGCCGCTGCGCGACGTCGGCATGACCACCTTCGCAGTCTTCCGCGGCGGCGTGGCGCAGCGCGACCAGGTCGCGATCATCGTCGGCGAGCCGGACCTGTCGGCCGTGGTGCCGGTACGCGTGCATTCTTCGTGCCTGACCGGCGACCTGTTCGGTTCACTCAAGTGCGACTGCGGCGACCAGCTGCGGCGCGGCCTGCGCAAGCTGAAGGAGCTGGGCGGTGGCGTGCTGCTGTACCTGGACCAGGAAGGCCGCGGCACCGGCATCGCCGCCAAGATGCGCGCCTATGGATACCAGCACGACGGCCTGGACACCATCGATGCCGATGCGCAGCTGGGCTTCGGTGCCGACGAGCGCCGCTACGGCAGCGCGGTGGCGATGCTGCGTGGCCTGGGCATTTCGCGCGTGGCGCTGCTCAGCAACAACCCGACCAAGGCACAGCGCCTGCGCAATGCCGGCATCGAAGTGCTGGACTGCATTCCGGTCACCGGCGAGATCACTGCCGAGAACGAGAACTACCTGCGTACCAAGGCCGACCGTGCCGGCCACCTGCTGGATGTCGATGCACTGATCCAGGCTGCCCAGTAACGCAGCCGACCTGCTACCGTCTGCGCGGTGCGGCCACGGCCGCTACCGCCCGCCCTGCTGCCTGACGGAGCCCGCGTGACCGACGCCTCGATTCCTGTACCACCCGCCACTGATTGGCAGGTACTGCCGCAACGCGCAGCCCGCCTGGCCGCACTGGAAGGAGCCTTTGGCGGCCTGTTCATCCCGGGCCTGCCACTGGCGGCGGCGGTGTGGTTCTTCGATCTGCCCGGTGGCCTGTGGACCGCTGCGGCCGGGCTGCTGATGGGTGTGGCCTTTGGTGCATGGCTGGGCCGTCGACGCCTGGTCCGCACCCGCTGGCGGCTGGACGCACAGGGCCTGGGCCTGCGCCGCGACCTCATGTGGCAGCTGGAAACGCGCATCCCGCTCTCGCGGGTGCAGCATCTCGATCTGCGCCGGGGCCCGCTGGAGCGCCGTGCCGGCCTGGCCACGCTGATCGTGCACACCGCCGGCACCCGCATGAGCGCGGTGACCGTGAGCGGCCTGGACGAAGCCGACGCCGAACGCCTGCGCGACACCCTGTCCCACCAGCTCGACCAGGACGCCGACGCCCTGTGAGCCTGCCGCCGCCCCTGCCTGCACCGCTGCCCGTCGGTACCGAGGACCACCGGCTGCACCCGTGGTCGTGGCTGTTCGTGCTGCTGATGCAGCTGCGCCACTACTTCCTGCCGCTGGTCGCGCTGCTGGTGTTCGGCCAGCGCGGCGACCGCGATCCGATGTGGGCGCAGCTGATTCCGTTGACGGCAATTGCCGCGCTGGTCCTGGTGTCAGTGCTGCAGTACCTCAGCTACCGCTACCGCATCGGCAGCGATGCGATCACCGTGCGCAGTGGCCTGTTGGCGCGCAACCGCCGCGAGATCCCGTTCGCCCGCATCCACAATGTGGAAGTGCGGCAGAACCCGCTGCACCGCCTGTTCGGCGTGGCCGAGCTGCGCCTGGAATCGGCCGGTGGTGTGCGCCCTGAAGCGGAGATGCGGGTACTGAAGCTGGACCAGGCACTGGCGCTGGAACGGCTGGTCCGCCAGCGCGGGCAGGCGCCGCAGGCCGTCGACGCCGTTGATGCGCCGCCCATTGCCGACGTCGACAGCGAACACGTGCTGCTGCGACTCTCCAGCTGGGACGTGGTGCGCATGGGACTGCTCTCCAACCGCGGCTGGGCACTGGCGGTGGCCGCGTTCGGCGTGCTGTTCCAGACGGTGCCGCGGCCGGTGATGGACGATGCCATCCAGCGCGGCGGCCGTGAGGCCTTCGGCTATGCCAGCCACCTGCACCCCGGCGTGACCGGCGCCTTCCTGCTGGTGGCGGCAGCACTGCTGCTGGGCTGGCTGGCGCTGCGCGTGCTGTCGGTGGTGCTGACCCTGTTGCGTTACCACGGCTTCACCCTCGTCGAGCAGGACCGCCGCCTGACGGTGTCGGCCGGGATGTTCAGCCGCACCCGCAGCAGCGTGGCACGTCGCCGCATCCAGGCCTGGACCCTTCGCGAAGGCACCCTGCAGCGCTGGTTCGGGCTGCGCCAGCTGCGCATCGACAGTGCCGCCGGTGGCCCTTCGCGTGATGAGGACCGTGCGCTGCGCGAACTGGCGCCGCTGGCAACCCGCGAACACTGCACACAGCTGGTGCAGCACCTGCTACCCCAGCTGGACTGGCCGCCGGCGCACTGGCAGTCCATTCCGCAGCGCGGCTGGTGGCGGCTGTGCCTGGGCGCGCTGGTGCTGGTGCCGCTGCTGGCCGTCGCCGCGTACTGGCGCTGGGGCCCCTGGGGCCTGGTCGTGCTGGCCTGGCTGCCGGTCGCGCTGTTGGTCGCACGCCGGCAGATGGCACGCATGGGCTGGTATCTGGACGAGCACTATGTGGCCGTGCGCGGCGGCTGGTGGAAACGCTGGTGGCGCTGGGCCGAGCTGGACAAGGTGCAGGGCCTGCGCCTGCAGCGTTCACCGCTGGACAAGCTGCTGGGCACCAGCAGCCTGCAACTGGATACCGCCGGTGCGCATGGCGACGTGGCACTCACCCTGCACCATCTGCCGCAGGCAAGGGCACAGCAGGCGATGGATCAACTAGCGGCCGCGCTGGCGCGGCGCAAACTGCGCTGGTAAGCCATACAGGTAGTGCCGGCCGCTGG
>NZ_RAVT01000062.1 GCF_013464915.1 Stenotrophomonas maltophilia | reverse complement strand
GCGCCCGGCACTACCTTCAACTTGAAGCGTTGCGGATCGCGTCCGGCAGCGGCGCGCTCTTGCCGGTCTGGGTATCCATCCAGACCACCACCACGTTGCCGTCCGAATACAGCTTCGACTCGTCCTGCTGGTCGACGATGCGGTGGCCGATGGTCACGCTGCTGTTGCCCAGGCGCTCGACGAACAGCTCGACCAGAATGTCGTTGGGCCACACGATCGGCAGCCGGTAGTTGACGTTGGTCGCGGCCACCACCGGCGCGATGCGGTCGGTCATCGATACGCCGTCCACGCCCAGCATCCAGCGCACGCGCGCTTCTTCCAGGTAGGAGATGTACTTGGCGTTGTTCACATGGCCCATGCTGTCCATGTCACGCCAGCGCACGCTGATCGGGATGCGGGCCAGGATCTTGTGTTCGCTGCTCATCAGGCGTCCTTCTTCTTCTTGCTGGCAGTAGCGGTCTTGCTTGCCTTGCCGGTACTCGTGGCGGCGACCGCCTTCTTCGCCGGCTTGGCGACCTTCTCAGGCTTCACCTTGCGCGGCGGGCGGGCGTCGGGCTTGTTGGCCACGGCGGCCGGCTGCTCGGGGCGCGCGTTGGTGGAGGGCAGCATCCGCGCCAGGAACTGGCCGGTATACGACTGCGGGCAGGCCGCCACGTCTTCCGGTGTGCCGGTCACCAGGATGGTGCCACCGCGATGCCCGCCTTCCGGGCCCAGGTCGACGATCCAGTCGGCGGTCTTGATCACGTCCAGGTTGTGCTCGATCACCACCACCGTGTTGCCTTCGTCGCGCAGCTTGTGCAGCACGCCCAGCAACGCTTCGATGTCGTGGAAATGCAGGCCGGTGGTCGGCTCGTCGAGGATGTACAGGGTGCGGCCGGTATCGCGGCGCGACAGCTCCTTGGACAGCTTCACGCGCTGCGCTTCACCACCGGACAGCGTGGTCGCGCTCTGGCCCAGCTTGATGTAGCTCAGGCCCACGTCCACCAGCGTTTCCAGCTTGCGCGCGATCGACGGCACCGGCTCGAACAGCCTCAGCGCATCCTCGACCGTCATCTGCAGCACGTCGTTGATGTTGAAGCCCTTGTACAGGATCTCCAGCGTCTCGCGGTTGTAGCGCTTGCCATGGCAGACGTCGCACGGCACGTACACGTCTGGCAGGAAGTGCATCTCGACCTTGATCAGGCCATCGCCCTGGCACGCTTCGCAGCGGCCACCGCGCACGTTGAAGCTGAAACGGCCCGGCGAATAACCGCGCGCACGCGCTTCGGGCACCTGCGCGAACAGCTCGCGCAGGGGGGTGAACAGGCCGGTGTAGGTGGCCGGGTTCGAACGCGGGGTGCGGCCGATCGGCGACTGGTCGATGTCCACCACCTTGTCGAACAGGTCCAGGCCATCGATCTCCCTGTACGGGGCGATCGGGTGCGAGGAACCGTTGATCTCGTTGGCGGCCAGCGAGAACAGGGTGTCGTTGATCAGGGTCGACTTGCCCGAGCCGGACACGCCGGTCACGCAGGTCAGCAGGCCCGACGGAATCGCCAGGTCCACGCCCTTCAGGTTGTTGCCGCTGGCCCCGCGCAGGTGCAGGGTCATCTTCGGGTTCGGCTTGTGCCGGCGCGCCGGAATCTCGATCGCGCGCTTGCCCGACAGGTACTGGCCGGTCAGCGAGCGCGGTGCCTCCAGGATGTCCTGCAGGGTGCCCTGGCCGACGATCTCGCCGCCATGCACGCCCGCGCCCGGACCGATGTCCAGCACATAGTCAGCCAGGCGGATCGCATCCTCGTCATGCTCGACCACGATCACCGTGTTGCCCAGGTCGCGCAGGCGGGTGAGGGTGCCGAGCAGGCGTTCGTTGTCGCGCTGGTGCAGGCCGATGGACGGCTCGTCGAGCACGTACATCACGCCGACCAGGCCAGCACCGATCTGGCTGGCCAGGCGGATGCGCTGTGCCTCGCCACCGGACAGGGTGTCGGCCTTGCGCTCCAGGGTCAGGTAATCCAGGCCCACATCGACCAGGAAGCCGAGGCGTTCGCCGATTTCCTTGACGATCTTCGAGGCGATTTCGCCACGCCAGCCCGGCAGGCTCAGTTCGCTGAAGAACTTCAGCGCCTCGTCGATCGGCAGCACCACCAGGTCCGGCAGCGGGCGGTCGGCCACGAACACGTTGCGTGCCGCCTTGTTGAGGCGGGCGCCATGGCATTCCGGGCACGGCTGTTCGCTGATGTACTTGGACAGTTCCTCGCGCACCGCCGGCGACTCGGTTTCCTTGTAGCGGCGTTCGAGGTTGGGAATGATGCCCTCGAAGCGGTGCTTGCGCTGGGTGCGGCCACCGGCTTCGGTGAAGTAGGTGAAGGTGATCGCTTCATCGCCGCTGCCATACAGCACCGCCTGCTGCACGTTCTCCGGCAGCGAGTTCCACGCCGCGTCGACGTCGAACCTGTAGTGCTTGGCCAGCGAAGCGATCAGCTGGAAGTAGTAGGCGTTGCGGCGATCCCAGCCGCGCACGGCACCGGCGGCCAGCGACAGCTCGGGGTGCACCACCACGCGCGAGGGATCGAAGAACTCGGCCATGCCCAGGCCATCGCAGCCCGGGCAGGCGCCCATCGGTGCGTTGAACGAGAACAGGCGCGGTTCCAACTCCGGCAGCGAGTAGTCGCAGACCGGGCAGGAGTACTTGGAGGAGAACAGCGTCGGCGCGGTTTCGGTGTTGTCCAGGCTCTGCACCGAAGCCATGCCGTCGCCCAGCTTCAACGCGGTCTCGAAGCTCTCGGCCAGGCGCTGCTTGATGTCCTCGCGCGGGCGGAAGCGGTCGATCACCGCTTCGATGGTGTGCTTCTGGCGCAGCGCCAGCGGCGGCACCGCGTCGATTTCATGCAGCTCGCCGTCCACGCGCACGCGCACGAAGCCCTGCGCACGCAGCTGGTCGAACACCTGGGCATGTTCGCCCTTGCGGTCGCGGATGACCGGGGCCAGCAGCATGTAGCGCTGTTCCGGGTCCAGTGTCAGTACCTGGTCGACCATCTGGCTGACCGTCTGCGCCTCCAGCGGGTAACCGTGGTCCGGGCAGCGCGGGGTGCCGACGCGGGCGTACAGCAGGCGCAGGTAATCGTAGATCTCGGTGATCGTGCCGACCGTCGAACGCGGGTTGTGCGAGGTCGACTTCTGCTCGATCGAGATGGCCGGGGACAGGCCCTCGATGTGGTCCAGGTCCGGCTTTTCCATCACGCTCAGGAACTGGCGCGCATAGGCCGACAGCGACTCGACGTAGCGGCGCTGGCCTTCTGCATAGATGGTGTCGAACGCCAGCGAGGACTTGCCCGAGCCGGACAGGCCGGTGATCACGATCAGCTTGTCGCGGGGCAGGTCGAGGTCGAGGTTCTTCAGGTTGTGCGTCCGCGCGCCGCGGATGCGGATGAAATCCATCGCCATGGGGGATCCGGTTATGGGGGGCGTTGGCTGGGTGCCGGGCCAGCGGGGAACGGCAATCGGTCAGCCTACCGAGGTGACCAGATGGGGGCAATGGGCGACAATGCCAGCCCGATGTCTCACCTGATGAGACAGGCCGACAGGCAGGGGTCAGATCCCTTTTCACAACGTGAAAAGGGATCTGACCCCGTTCCGGCCAGGCCGGCCAGGCCGTTCAGGGGTTGACTTGACCCGCGCCCGCTGATCTGCGTACAATCCCGCTCCTGTCCGCCCTCGATGGCGGCAGCTCAGACCACAATAACTACAGAGGAAGGCCTGGTCATGTACGCAGTACTGGTCACCGGCGGTAAGCAATACCGCGTGGCGCAGGGCGAAAAGCTCCGCATTGAAAAGCTCGAAGTCGAAGTCGGCAGCGAGATCAAGTTTGACAACATCCTGATGCTGGGTGACAGCGACGGCGTGAAGCTGGGCGATGCGCTGAAGGGCGCTGCCGTCACCGCCAAGGTCCTGTCCCAGGGTCGTGCTGACAAGGTCCGGATCATCAAGTTCCGTCGCCGCAAGCACCACATGAAGCGTCAGGGTCACCGTCAGTACTACACCGAAATCGAGATCACCGGCATCGCCGGCTAAGCATCAGGAGAAGCAGTCATGGCACATAAAAAGGGCGTAGGCTCCTCGCGCAACGGTCGCGACTCCAACCCGAAGTACCTGGGCGTCAAGATCTTCGGCGGCCAGGCCATCGAAGCCGGCAACATCATCGTGCGTCAGCGCGGCACCCAGTTCCACCCGGGTTCGGGCGTTGGCCTGGGCCGTGACCACACCCTGTTCGCCCTGGTGGACGGCAAGGTGGAGTTCTCGGTCAAGGGCGCCAAGAAGCGTCGTACCGTCAGCATCGTCTCGGCCGACGCCTGATCCAGGCATCGCCGGCGCCCATGCCTCGGCATGGCTGTGCTGGATGAAGAGCACGCTGCATGGAGAGCCCCGCTTCGGCGGGGCTTTTCGTTAGAGTGAACGCAAGACCGGCCAGGCCGGGTTGCCGGCCCGCGGCCGGCATGACATTCAAGGTGGCGGCCGGCAGGTCGCGCCCATCGCAGGCATCGAAACAATGAAACTGGTAGACGAAGCAGAAATCGAAGTGTTCGCCGGCAACGGCGGCAACGGCTGCATTGGCTTCCGTCGCGAGAAGTTCATTCCGCTCGGCGGCCCGGACGGCGGCGACGGCGGTGCGGGCGGCAGCGTGTACATCCGCGCCGACGAAAACCTGAACACCCTGGTCGACTTCCGCCATGACCGCATCTTCAAGGCACAGCGCGGCGAGAACGGCATGGGCCGCCAGGCCTATGGCAAGGGCGGCGAAGACCTGACCATCACCGTGCCGGTCGGCACCGTGGTGATCAACGTTGCCACCGATGAAGTCATCGGCGACCTGACCCAGCACAACGACCGCCTGCTGGTGGCCAAGGGCGGCCGCGGCGGGCTGGGCAACATGCACTTCAAGAGCTCGACCAACCGCTCGCCGCGCCAGGCGCTGCCGGGCGAGCCGGGCGAAGAGCGCACGCTGAAGCTGGAGCTGAAGCTGCTGGCCGACGTCGGCCTGCTGGGCTTCCCCAACGCCGGCAAGAGCACCCTGATCCGCGCCGTTTCGGCGGCGACCCCGAAGGTGGCCGATTACCCGTTCACCACGCTGTACCCGAACCTGGGTGTGGTGAAGGTGGAGAACTACCGCAGCTTCGTGATCGCCGACATTCCGGGCCTGATCGAGGGTGCGGCCGACGGCGCCGGCCTGGGCGCGCAGTTCCTGCGCCACCTGCAGCGCACCCGCCTGCTGCTGCACCTGGTGGATATCTCGCCGATGGAAGGTGGCGTTGAAGGCATTTCCCCGGTGGAGCAGGTGCGTGCGATCGAGCGCGAGCTGGAGAAGCACGATCCGGAACTGCTGAACAAGCCGCGCTGGCTGGTGCTGAACAAGGCCGACCTGATGTTCGAGGACGAGGCCAAGGCCGCGGCCGAGCAGATCGTCGCCGAGCTGGGCTGGAAGGAGCCGTGGTTCCTGGTCTCGGCGCTGGGCCGCGAAGGCACCTTCCCGATCATGAGCCGGATCATGGCCTTCTTCGATCGCCAGAAGGAAGAAGAGCAGGAAGCCCGCGACGCGCAGTAGAGTCGACTGTCAGTCGACTGGCGTTGGCAAAAACCCGGCTCCGGCCGGGTTTTTTGTGGCCTGCGCGATGGGGTTGGCTGGCTGGGGCGATGGCTCCGGCTTGGGCGGCGGGCTTCGGCTGGGGCGACGGGCTCCGGCTGGGGCGACGGGCTCCGGCTGGGGCAATGGCTCCGGCTGGGTAGAGTCGACTGTTAGTCGACTGCTCTTCGCACTACCCGTAAAGCCCGCGCTGCGCGCGTTAGTCGACTAACAGTCGACTCTACCCCCCTCGAAGCAACCCGTCGAAGCAACCCCTCGAAGCAATCCGTCGAAGCAACCCGCCGAAGCAGCCCGTCGGCGCAACCAGTCGACGCAGCCAGCCGACGCCACCGGACCTGTGGCAATCCCCGGATCGCAGGCAACAAAAAACCCGGCCGGGGCCGGGCTTTTGTCTGCTGCCCCAGCCCCGAAGGGCAGGGCGGCAACGCCGGATCAGGCGGCCTTGAGGGCCTTGATGCGGTCGTTCAGGCGGCTCTTGTGGCGAGCAGCCTTGTTCTTGTGGATCAGGCCACGCGCGCTGAAGCGATCCAGGATCGGCTGGGCAACGGCGAAGGCGGCTTCGGCGCCGGCGGCATCGTTGGCGTCCAGCGCCTTGATCACTTTCTTGACAGCGGTGCGCAGCATCGAGCGCTGAGCCACGTTGCGCGCGTTGCGCACGACGGTCTGCTTGGCGCGCTTCTTGGCGGACTTGATATTGGCCACGGTGGTGGTTTCCTGAAAAAATCGGTGTTATGGGAACAGCAAGCTAGCTAGTATGATGGCGTAAGAAATGCACGTCAAGTCGATTGTCAAGAGGGACGCTGAGTGAGTTCACCCAAGTTGTTGCGGGGCCTGCTGTCGTTCAGCAGCATGACCATGGTCTCGCGCGTTCTCGGACTTGTCCGGGACTTCGTGGTGACCACCACGTTCGGCACCAACGCCATCACTGATGCTTTCTGGGTCGCCTTCAGGGTACCCAATTTCCTGCGGCGTTTGTTCGCCGAAGGCTCTTTCGCCACCGCTTTCGTGCCCGTGTTCACGGAAGTGAAGGAAACCCGCAGCCACGCCGAGCTGCGCGAATTGATGGCCCGCACCGCCGGCACCCTGGGTGGGGTGCTGATGCTGGTCACTGCGCTGGCGCTGATCTTTGCGCCGCAGCTGGCCTCGGTCTTCTCCAGTGGTGTTGATACCGACCCGGTCAAGCAAGGCCTGCTGGTCGACCTGTTCCGCCTGACCTTCCCGTTCCTGCTGTTCGTCTCGCTCACCGCACTGGCCGGTGGCGCGCTCAACAGCTTCCAGCGTTTCGCGATGCCAGCGCTGACCCCGGTCATCCTCAACCTGTGCATGATCGCCGGTGCGCTGTGGCTGGCGCCGCGGCTGGGCGGCACCCCGGAGAAGCAGATCCTGGCGCTGGGCTGGGCGGTGCTGGCCGCTGGCATCCTGCAGCTGCTGTTCCAGCTGCCCTCGCTGAAGGGCATCAACCTGCTGACCCTGCCGCGCTGGGGCTGGAGCCATCCGGGCGTGCGCAAGGTGATGACGCTGATGGTGCCGACCCTGTTCGGTTCGTCGGTGGCGCAGATCAACCTGCTGCTGGATACGGTGATCGCGGCCAAGCTGACCGACGGCTCGCAGTCCTGGCTGTCGCTGGCCGATCGCTTCCTGGAGCTGCCGCTGGGTGTGTTCGGCGTGGCGCTGGGCACGGTGATCCTGCCGGCGCTGGCCCGCCACCACGTCAGCACCGACCGCGAAGGCTTCTCGCGCTCGCTGGACTGGGGCCTGCGCATGACCCTGCTGATCTCGGTGCCGGCCATGCTGGGCCTGCTGCTGCTGGCCGAACCGCTGATCGCGACCATCTTCCAGCACGGCCAGTTCAGCGCCTTCGATACCCGCATGACCGCCCTGTCGGTATACGGCCTGAGCTTCGGCCTGCCGGCGTTCGCCCTGCTGAAGGTGGTACTGCCGGCGTTCTACGCCCGCCAGGACACCAAGACGCCGGTCCGCGCCGGCGTGGCCGCGCTGGTGGCCAACATGGTGTTCAACTTCATCCTGCTGGCGGTGCTGTACCAGGTGATGGTGCCGGACGAACTGAAGGCGCAGGGCGTGATGGCGGCCATCGGCAAGCAGCCGGGCCTGCACCTGGCGCTGGGCATTGCCAGCGCACTGTCCAGTTACCTGAACCTGGGCCTGCTGTGGTACTGGCTGGGCAAGACCGATGTCTACCAGCGCCGGCCGGGCTGGGGTGGCTATCTGCTGCGCCTGCTGCTGGCCTGCGTGGCCATGGTCGCGGCGCTGCTGGCCCTGCTGCACTGGCTGCCGGCGTTCTCCGCGATGGGCGTGTGGGAGCGGATCGGCAGCCTGTCGCTGCTGGTCGGCGGTGGCGGCGCCACCTACGCGGTGGCCATGGTGGCCATGGGCTTCCGCCCGCGCGACCTGCGCGGGCATTGATCGCCGCTTGTGGCGGCTATACTTCAGGGTTACACCATTGAAGCGGCGGCCCCGGTCGGGCCGGAACGAGAGTTGATGAGCAGGCTGTTCAGAAGCGTCGAGGGCGGGGAGCTGTTCCCCAACGGAAGCGTGGTCTGTATCGGTGCATTCGACGGCCTCCACCTGGGCCATCGTGCGCTGGTGCGCCATGCGGTTGCCCGCGCGCGCGCCTTGGGCGTGGCTGCCGTGGCCGTGGCCTTCGAGCCGCTGCCGCGTGAATTCTTCGCCCAGGGCACGCCGCCGCCGCGGCTGACCCTGGCGCGCAGCAAGGTCGAGATCCTGCGCGAGCTGGGCGTCGATGCGGTTGGCCTGCTGCGCTTCGACGCGGCGATGGCGGCGATGCCGGCCGATACCTTCGTGCGCCAGCTGCTGGTGCAGCGCCTGAACGCCCGCGAAGTCTGGATCGGCCCGGAGTTCTGCTTCGGCAACCGCCGCCGCGGTGATCTGGCCCTGCTGCAGAAGATGGGCGCCGAACTCGGCTTCACCGCGGGCGAGATCGAAGCGGTGGACCTGCATGGCGAACGCATTTCCAGTACCCGCATCCGCCAGCTGTTGCAGGAGGGCGACTTTGCCCGCGCCAACGACCTGCTCGGCCGTCCGTACGCGATCAGCGGCCGGGTGGTGCGCGGGCGCCAGCTCGGCCGTACGCTGGGCTTCCCCACCGCCAACCTGCGCTTCCCGAAGACGCCGGCGCTGTCGGGCATCTACGCGACCTGGGTGCACGGCGTGTTCGACCAGCCGTGGCCGTCGGTCTCCAGCTTCGGCACGCGGCCGACGGTGGACGGCGTGGAGCCGCTGCTGGAAGCCCACCTGTTCGATTTCCAGGGCGACCTGTACGGGCGCCACATCGACGTGGAGTTCGTCGCCAAGCTGCGCGACGAAGAGAAATTCAATGATCTGGCGGCCCTGACCGACCAGATGCACCGCGACGCCGAACAGGCGCGCGCCATCCTTTCCGAACATAGATTGCGAGCCACTGCGTGAGCCAGGACTACAAGACCACCCTGAACCTGCCAGCCACCGAATTCCCGATGCGCGGCGATCTGCCCAAGCGCGAGCCGGGCATTCTGGCGCGGTGGGAAGAGCAGGGGCTCTACCAGCAGCTGCGCGACAACGCCGCCGGCCGCCCGCTGTTCGTGCTGCACGACGGCCCGCCGTACGCCAACGGCCGCATCCACCTGGGCCACGCGGTCAACAAGATCCTGAAGGACATCATCGTCAAGTCGCGCTACCTGGCCGGCTTCGATGCGCCCTACGTGCCGGGCTGGGATTGCCATGGCCTGCCGATCGAAATCGCGGTGGAAAAGAAGTGGGGCAAGGTCGGCACCAAGCTCGACGCCGTTGAATTCCGGCAGAAGTGCCGCGAGTTCGCCGAAGAGCAGATCAACATCCAGCGCGTGGACTTCAAGCGCCTGGGCGTGACCGGCGACTGGGACAACCCGTACAAGACCCTGAGCTTCGACTTCGAAGCCAACGAGATCCGCGCGCTGGCCAAGGTCGTGGCCAACGGCCACCTGGTCCGCGGCGCCAAGCCGGTGTACTGGTGCTTCGACTGTGGCTCGGCGCTGGCCGAAGCCGAGATCGAGTACCAGGAAAAGGAATCGCCGGCGATCGACGTGGCCTACGCCGCGCGCGATGCGCAGGCCATCGGCCAGGCGTTCGGCGTGAGCGTGCCGGCCGACGTCGAAGTGGCCGTGCCGATCTGGACCACCACCCCGTGGACGCTGCCGGCGTCGCTGGCGGTGTCGCTGGGCGCAGAGATCAATTACGTACTGGCCGAGGGCCCTGCCCACAACGGCAAGCGCCGCTGGCTGGTGCTGGCTGCGGCCTTGGCCGAGCGCGCCCTGCAGCGCTATGGCGTCGAGAACGTGGTGCTGCACGGTGAAACCACCGGCGCGGCGCTGGAGAACCAGCTGCTGGCGCACCCGTTCTACCCGGAACGCGAGATCCTGGTGCTCAATGGCGACCATGTGTCCGACGAGGACGGTACCGGTGCGGTGCACACCGCCCCCGGCCACGGCCAGGAAGACTTCGTGGTCAGCCAGAAGTACGGCCTGCTGGACAAGTACAACGCCGGCCAGATCACCCCGATCGACGGCCGTGGCGTATACCTGGAATCGACCCCGCCGGCCGGTGACGTGGTGCTGGCTGGCCAACATCTATGGCAGGCGCAGGAGGCCATCGTCGGCGTGCTGCGTGACAATGGTGCGCTGCTGGCCTTCCACCCGATCCGCCACAGCTACCCGCACTGCTGGCGTCACAAGAAGCCGGTGGTGTTCCGCGCCACCCCGCAGTGGTTCATCTCGATGGACAAGGCCAATCTGCGCAACGATGCGCTGGCCGCCATCGATACCGTGGGCTGGTTCCCGACCTGGGGCAAGGCGCGCATCCAGAGCATGGTCGACGGTCGTCCGGACTGGACCATCTCGCGCCAGCGCACCTGGGGCGTGCCGATCGCGCTGTTCACGCATCGCCAGACCGGCGAGATCCACCCGCGTTCGGTGGAACTGATGCAGCAGGTGGCCGACCGTGTCGAAGCCGAGGGCATCGACGTGTGGTACTCGCTGGATGCCGCCGAGCTGCTGGGTGCCGAAGCGGCCGACTACGAGAAGGTCACCGACATCCTCGACGTCTGGTTCGACTCGGGCGTGACTCATGAAGGCGTGCTTGCCGCACGCGGCTTCGGCAAGCCGGCCGACCTGTACCTGGAAGGCTCCGACCAGCATCGCGGCTGGTTCCAGTCCTCGCTGCTGACCGGCGTGGCGATCGACAAGCGCGCCCCGTACAAGCAGTGCCTGACCCACGGCTTCACCGTGGACGAGCAGGGCCGCAAGATGTCCAAGTCGCTCGGTAACGGCATCGAGCCGCAGGACATCATGAACAAGCTGGGCGCGGACATCCTGCGCCTGTGGATCGCCTCGGCCGACTACAGCAACGAGATGTCGCTGTCGCAGGAGATCCTCAAGCGCAATGCCGACGCCTACCGCCGCCTGCGCAACACCGCACGCTTCCTGCTCGGCAACCTGGATGGCTTCGATCCGGCCCAGCACTTGCAGCCGCTCGAGCAGATGGTCGCGCTGGACCGCTGGATCGTGCATCGCGCGTGGGAGCTGCAGGAGAAGATCAAGGCGGCCTACGACGGCTACAACATGGCCGAGATCGTGCAGCTGCTGCTGAACTTCTGCAGCGTGGACCTGGGCTCGCTGTACCTGGACGTGACCAAGGACCGCCTGTACACGATGCCGACCGATTCGCACGGTCGCCGTTCGGCACAGAGCGCGATGTACCACATCGCCGAAGCGTTCACCCGCTGGGTCGCGCCGATCCTGACCTTCACCGCCGACGAGCTGTGGGGCTACCTGCCGGGCAAGCACGCCGGCCATGTGCTGTTCACCACCTGGTACGACGGCCTGGCGCCGCTGCCGGCCGATGCCCAGCTCAACGCCGCCGACTTCGACCAGCTGCTGGCCGTGCGCGAGCAGGTGGCCAAGGTGCTCGAGCCGATGCGTGCCAACGGTGCGATCGGCGCCGCGCTGGAAGCGGAAATCACCATCGCCGCCAGTGAAGAGCAGGCCGCGAAGTGGCAGCCGCTGGCCGATGAACTGCGCTTCCTGTTCATCAGCGGCGACGTGCAGGTGCGCCCGGCGACCACCGACGAGGTGTTCGTCAGCGCCCAGCCGACCACCAAGGCCAAGTGCGTGCGATGCTGGCACCACCGCGCCGATGTCGGCGGCAACGCCGACCATCCGGAACTGTGCGGCCGCTGCGTGAGCAACATCACCGGCGCCGGTGAAGTGCGGAGCTGGTTCTGATGGCCGCGCCCCGTCCGCATCCGAACGCCCTGGTCTGGCTGCTGCTGTCGGCGGCCATCATCGGCCTGGACCAGTGGTCCAAGGCCTGGGTGCTGTCGAGCCTGCCGGAGTTCCAGCCGGTGGTGGTCATCGATGGCTTCTGGAACTGGTACCGCACCTACAACACCGGCGCCGCGTTCAGTTTCCTGAGCGACGCCGGTGGCTGGCAGAAGTACTTCTTCACCGCGCTGGCGATCGCCATCAGCGGCCTGATGGCCTGGTGGCTGCGCGGTACCGCCCGCAGCAACTGGAAGGCCGCAGTGCCGTATGCGCTGATCATCGGCGGCGCGATCGGCAACGTGATCGACCGCCAGGTGCATGGTCACGTGGTCGATTTCATCCAGTGGTACGTGGGCAGCTACACCTGGCCCTCGTTCAACATCGCCGATTCGGCCATCGTGGTGGGTGCCATCGGCATCGCCCTGTTTGGCCTGTTCGAAGGCAAGTCCGCCAAAAAGGCGGATAATGCCAACCCGAAACCGTAAGCCGGCCGCTGCCGGGAGATTGAACTGATGGATGTGCTGCTCGCCAACCCGCGTGGTTTCTGTGCCGGTGTCGATCGTGCGATCGAGATCGTCAAGCGCGCGATCGAAACGCTGGGCGCGCCCATCTACGTCCGCCATGAAGTGGTGCACAACCGCTTCGTGGTGGACGACCTGAAGCAGCGCGGCGCGATCTTCGTCGAGGAACTGGACGAAGTGCCGGACAACAACACGGTCATCTTCAGCGCGCATGGCGTGTCCCAGGCCGTGCGCCAGGAAGCCGAGCGTCGTGGCCTGAAGGTGTTCGACGCCACCTGCCCGCTGGTGACCAAGGTCCACTTCGAAGTCGCCCGCCACTGCCGTGCCGGCCGTGACGTGGTGCTGATCGGCCACGCCGGTCACCCGGAAGTGGAAGGCACCATGGGCCAGTGGAACCGAGAAGCCGGTACCGGCCAGATCTACCTGGTGGAGGACGTGGAGCAGGTTGCCACGCTGCACATCAACCAGCCGGAAAACTTCGCCTATACCACCCAGACCACGCTGTCGGTGGACGACACTCGCGGCATCATCGATGCGCTGCGTGAGCGCTTCCCGGCGATGCAGGGCCCGAAGAACGACGACATCTGCTACGCCACGCAGAACCGCCAGGATGCCGTGCGCGACCTGGCCAAGCGCTGCGACCTGGTGCTGGTGGTGGGCTCGCCGAACAGTTCGAACTCCAACCGCTTGAGCGAGCTGGCACGCCGTGAAGGCGTGGAGTCGTACCTGATCGACGGCGCGCATGAAATCGACCCGGCGTGGGTCGTGGGCAAGCAGCACATCGGCGTCACCGCCGGCGCCTCGGCACCGCAGGTGCTGGTCGATGGCGTGCTGACGCGCCTGGCCGAGCTGGGCGCGACCGGCGTCGGCGAGCTGGATGGCGAGCCGGAATCGATGGTGTTCGCGCTGCCGAAGGAACTGCGCCTGCGCCTGGTCGACTGACCGGGGAAGCACCTCATCCACGCATGGCGTGGATCTACTGAAACCGCTCTGGTGGGTGCGAACCCTGGTTCGCACTGCTTCTGGATACATCCCATCCACGCGTGGCGTGGATCTACCGAAACTGCTCTGGTGGGTGCGAACCTTGGTTCGCACGCTTCTGGGCATGCACGGATGGGCGCGCGCCCATGACCTTTGGCCATGGGGCGGGGCACTTTACAGGCCTAGCATCGGAAGATTCTCCGTTGTTGGAAGTTGCCCGATGAAGACCCGAGCCTTGGCGATGTCGTTGCTGTTCGCGCTGGCGGCCACGCCTGCACTAGCGCAGACCTCGCCACCGGCGGACGCGGCGGCTCCCGGTCTGCTGCGCATCGAGGTCGACGCGCGTGACCTGGCCCGGCGCATCTTCAAGGTGACCGCCACCGTGCCTGCCAAGCCCGGCCCGATGACCCTGCTGTACCCGCAGTGGATTCCCGGCAACCATTCGCCCACCGGCCCGATCGACAAGCTGGCCGGCCTGCGCGTCACCGCCAACGGCAAGCCGCTGGCCTGGCAGCGCGACCAGTACAACGTCTATGCGTTCAAGGTGGACGTGCCCGAAGGCGTGAGCGAAATCGTTGCCCATTTCGATTTCCTGTCCTCGCAGGGCGGCAGCCAGGGCCGGGTGGTGATGACCCCGGAAATGCTCAACCTGCAGTGGAATGCCAATTCGCTGTACCCGGCCGGCGTCGACGCGCGCCAGCTGCAGGCGCAGGCCAGCGTGACGCTGCCCAAGGGCTGGTCGTTCGCCACTGCGCTTGAAACCGCGCGACGCGATGGCGATACCGTTGTCTTCAAGCCGATCTCGTATGACCACCTGGTCGATTCGCCATTGTTCGCAGGCGAGCACTACCAGCGCATCGATCTCGACCCGGGCGCGAAGGTGCCGGTGCACCTCAACGTGTTTGCTGACGAAGCCAAGTCGCTGAAGCCGAGCGAGGCACAGATCACGATGCACCGCGCGCTGGTGCAGCAGGCCGACAAGCTCTACGGTGCGCGCCACTACAACCACTATGAATTCCTGCTGGCATTGACCGACCGCCTCGGTGGCATCGGCCTTGAGCACCACCGTTCCAGCGAGAACAGTGCCGACCCGGGTTACTTCACCGAATGGGACAGCAACGCGTGGATGCGTGATCTGCTGCCGCACGAGTACACCCATTCCTGGAACGGCAAGTACCGCCGCGGCGCCGATCTCGCCACCGCCAACTTCAACGTGCCGATGGGCGACAGCCTGCTGTGGGTGTACGAGGGCCAGACCCAGTTCTGGGGCCAGGTGCTGGCGGCGCGTTCGGGCCTGTGGTCGGTCGCTCAGGCGCGCGACATGCTGGCCAATGTGGCAGCGACCTATGATCGTGGCCGCCCGGGCCTGGCCTGGCGCCCGCTGCAGGACACCACCAACGATCCGACCATCGCCCAGCGCCGCACCTTGCCCTACCGCAACTACCAGATGAGCGAGGACTATTACTCCGGTGGCCAGATGCTGTGGCTGGAGGTGGAAGGCAAGCTGCGCGAGCTGAGCGGCAACCGCCGCAGCCTGGATGATTTCGCGCGCGCGTTCTTCGGTGTCGGCAATGGCGACTGGGACGTCAATCCGTACACCTTCGACGATGTGGTCGCGACCTTGAACGGCATCGCGCCGTACGACTGGGCGACCTTCCTGCGCGGCCGCCTGGACGGCCATGGTTCGTTGACCGGTGGCCTGGAGCTGGCAGGTTGGAAGCTGGTCTATCGCGATACCCCGAACGACGCCTACAAGGCACAGGAAAAGCGCGCCAAGGCGGCGTTGCTGGCTTATTCGCTGGGCGCGACCGTGCTCGACAATGGCACGGTCGGTGACGTGATCTGGGACAGCCCTGCCTTCAACGCCGGTCTTGCACCCGGCATGAAGGTGATCGCGGTGGGTGGGCGCGAATACAGCAGCCAGCGGCTGAAGGACGCGGTGGCTGCGGCGGCGAAGGACAAGGCGCCGATCATGTTGCTGGTGAAGCAGTTCGATCGCATTGAAACGATGAGCATCGCCTACCACGGTGGCCTGCAGTACCCGGTGCTGGAGCGCATCACCGGCAAGCCTGACCGCCTGGCGGATCTGTGGAAGGCACGATGAAGCCGCGCGCCCGCGATGGCGTGATCCTGTTGATGGCGATCCTCGCCATCATCGGCGCGTTCCTGCACGGCGATGGGCGCTGGCTGCATTGGCTTGCCAAGCCAACCACCACGCTGCTGATCGCTGCCATCGTCTGGGGCGTGCATGATCCGGTTCAGCCGTTCTACCGCCGCGCGGTGCTGGCCGGCATGCTGCTCTCGTGCGTGGGCGATGTCGCGCTGATGCTGCCGGTGGACGCGTTCGTGCCGGGGCTGGTTGCGTTCCTGTTGGCGCACCTCTGCTACATCGTCGCCTTCCGCGATGGCCTGCGTGCCGGACGCGGCCTGCTTGCCGCCAGCATCCTGCTCGGCGCGTTCGCTGTACTCAATGTATTTGGCCTGTGGCCGCACCTGCCCGCACCGATGCGCGTTCCGGTGCTGGCCTACGTGGTGGTGCTGGCCTCGATGGCGGTGTTGGCGCTGGCACGTGCATGGGCGCGCTCCCAAGCGGCAGCGCCGGAACCGTGCAGCGCCCGCTGGGCCGCTGCAGGTGCATTGCTGTTCGTGGCCAGCGATTCCCTGCTGGCCTGGGACCGCTTCGCCGGTGGCCTGCCGCTGGCCAGCCTGCTGGTGTTGTCCACCTACTACGCCGCGCAGTACGCCATCGCCCGCTCGGTGAAGTAGCAGAAAAGGGGACGGAGGGGATTAAGTCGTAATTGCCTTGATGCCGATGGCGACTTAATTCCCTCCGTCCCCTTTTTTGACGCTGCGCGCGATGCCCTGTGCGTCGAACTGCAGGCGCACCGATTCGCGGTCGCCGTCAACCTCGTCCGGCAGCCATGCCAGCTTGCCGGCCTTGCGCACGATCACGTAGACATGGCCGACTTCCGAGGCCGGGTTCTGCAGCGCATTGCGTTGTTCCTGCAGTGCCTTGGCCACCCGTGGCACGGCATCGAAATCGATGCTGGCCAGGGATGTGCTGCTGCGCTGCAGGCTGATGGTGGGCGCGAACTGCTGCGGGTTCACCGGATTGCCCTTGCGCCACTGGCCACGTTCAAAGTGATAGCTGTCGACGTGGCCCGGCTGTTGCGGATCGACCAGATCGAGGTTGATGCGGCCATCGTCGTAGAAGTGGATGCTGTGGAAGACCGTCAGCCGCTGGCCGGCCAGCGCTGGCATCTGCTCCAGTGCCTGACGGGCAGCCAGCAGGTAGTCCGCATCGAACAGGCGGTTGTTGCGCTCGGGCATCAGGGCGGCCTGCAGTCCGGGCGCCGTTGCCAGTGAGTCGGCCTGCTCGCGCGGCGGCTGCGAGGCAAGTGGCCTCGGCGGACGGTCGGGCTGCACCGGATGCCCCAGTGTTTCGGCGATGGTCCCCAATGCACCGCCGGCAATGGCCACGCCGGACAGCACCAGCAGCACCAGCGAAAACACCCGTCGGGTGGAAGGGGGCTGCTTCACATGCCCTCCAGGCGCACGTTGCTGCGGTCATCAGGGTCGTACAGCAGCGTCACATGCTCGCGCGGGATGTTGGCCAGTTCAATCAGCGGGATGAAGCGGCGCACGCTGGCCCGCTGCACGTCGCCGTCACGGTCGGTGTACTCCAGCTGGAACTCCACCTGCGGCTGCTCGTTGAGATAGGTGCCGGTCTGGCGCACCTTCAGAACCCTGGCCTCCACGCCGATGCCGCGGTACTTCAACGCGTCGCCGCGCGCATCGGCCTGCAAAAGGCGGCCAAGCAGGCGCAGCCCCAGCATGTAGCCACACAGCACCAGCGGGCACACCAGCAGCGGGTGACCGAACGTCAGGAAGGTCCAGCCCATCCCCTCGCTCTGCAGCTGGTAGGCCCACACATAGGCAGCGGCAACGATGGCGATGCCGAGTGCTGCACCGATGCCGCGCCACCACAGGCTGGCGACATCCAGTTCGGGCTGGGCGCCGTCCAGTACCACGTTCGGGAACGCGCCCGGCATCCGGCTCAGGCGTGCATCGATGTGCCTGCCCACCTGGAAGCGATGCAGCTGGGGTTTGCTGTCGACCACCAGCAGCTGTTCGCGGACCAGCGTACCTGACAGGTTCTTGAAGGAGAGCTGCAGTTTCCATTGCGCGAACCCACGTACCTGCACGCCGGTCTGTTCGGCCTGCTCGATCAGCGCACTGCGCGGTTCACCGTCGGCCAGGATCGACTGCACCCGGTGCAGTGCGCGTGGCGGCCCCAGCAACAGGTAGTGCAGGAAGGCGAACAGCAGCGTCAGCCACAGGGCCATCGACAGTGCGAGCAGCAACAGCGCCAGCCACGGCGCACTTCGATCAGCCAGCGCCACCGGCCAGGAGGTGCCGAAATAAAGGATGCAGGGAAAGGGCAACGCGAAGAACAGCAGGAACGCGCCCCAGAACCAGAGATAGGCTTTCATGGGGGAGATGGCAGGCCGGTGGAACAGGCCGCGTAGCGTACTACGCTCAGCGGAACTGCAGGGTAAGCAGGTAGTAGCGGCCCAGTGGATCGTCCAGCCCGGGCATCTGCCCGCCGTTGCCGACCAGATAGTTCACCGGTTGCGCATCAAGCACGTTGTGCACGTCCAGCGCCGCGATGACGCGCGGGCCCAGGCGGCGCGCCAGGTGCAGGTTCCAGCGCAGCTGCCGCGGATTCATGCAGTGGTTCCGGTCGACCTGATCCTGCGGGCACTCGGCTCCTGGCAACCATGCACGCGTGCGCCCGACCTGGTTGCCGCGCAGGGCGATGTCCCAGTTGCTGTTCTGCCATTGCACGTTCAGGACCGCCGCCATCTCGGGCGTGACATGTCCGCGCAGGTCGATCGCCGGCTCGTGGTCGCGACGGCGGCGCAGCTCCTGCTGCTTCAGCGCGTCCAGCGAGAACAACCACTGGCCGTTGCTGCCGGTGTCGATCCGGTATTCGCCACGCAGCACCCAGTTGCGGGAGGTGGTACGGCCAATATTGTCGAACGACAGCCGAAGGCTGCTCAGGTTGCCATCCTCATCCAGCTGCCAGGTGTCGCGGTTCCACACGGCATCGACCGGCTGCAGCGCGAGGATCTCGTTGCGCAGCTCGACGATGTTGTGGGTCAGCGACAGCGAGAACGCATCGCTGGGTGACCAGGTCGCCGCCAGCGAATGGCTGCGTGAGCTCTCGGCCTTGAGCGTGGTGTTCTCCTCCACATCCGCAGTGACCACGCAGCGGCCGTCGGGCCCGCGCTGTGCGCAGGGCGGCAGTGCGCTTGAGGCGGGCAGGGTGAGGGTGCCGAACTGCCCCGGCGGACGGCGCTGCTCGAACAGGCTGGGCGCGCGATAGCCGCGGCCGCTGGCCAGCAGGAATGACCAGTGCGGTGTGGGCGTCCAGCGCAGACCGGCACGGGGCGAGAATGCCGTGTAGTCGCCGTCGTAGTCCCAGCGCGCGGCCAGGTCCATGCGCAGTTCCGATGTGAACGGCAGGCCCAGTTCCGAATACGCGCCGCCACTCTGCCGCGACAGGCGCCGCTGCTGCTGCGGCAGCCCCAGTGCCAGATCGCCCTGGCTCAGCAGGGTGTCCGGGTGCGACGTCCAGCGTTCATGGCGCAGGTCGATACCAGTGGCCAGTTGTGCCTTGCCGCCGCGCATCGGCAACAGTTCACGCTGTATGCCCCACCAGCCCTGCCATTGCTCGGTAAGGCCACGGTTGCGGATCGACGGGAACAGCGACGTGGCTTCATCGGCGGGCAATGCATTGAAGCCTGGCAGGAACCTGAGGGACTGCGCAGCCTCGATGAAGGGTTCGGCGCGCACGGTGCCCTGCGTGGAGAGGGTGACGTCGCTGCGCTGCGCGCTGATGCCGGCGTCCCAGCTGTGGCTGCCCTGGTCCCGACCGATGCCAAGGGTGAGATCGGCATCGGTGGCACGTACCTGGGGACGCACATTGCCGGCTTCGCGCAGGACGCTGTTGAAGGTGTAGCCGTACAGGCCGAGGGCGACGGCGGTCGGGCCCAGATCGAAACGCTGCCGGTTGTGGCTGGCGCGGGCTTCGGCATAGACGTAACGCCCCTGCCCACGCTCGTGCCGGTAGCGCAGATAGGCCGAGGCGGTATCAGAGGCGGGTTGAAGCGAACGAGGGCGCGAGCTGTCGAACCAGCAGGCGCCATTGCGTCGCTTCAATGGTCCGTCGCAGCGGGTAGCGGGCCAGTAGTCGCCCTCGCGGAAGGCGCCGATCAGGTACTGCGACGTCTCTGCGTGCCAGTCACGCTGGTCCCCCGCCAGGTGATCGACGCGATGCAGGTCGATGCCTGCGAACCAGCGGTCGCCGTTCCCGCGCAGGCCTCCGGTGGCGGCCTGCACGCGGTACTGGCCAGCGTCGCCACGGCTGCTCAGGCCGGTCTGCAGCGTGGCTTCCGGACCGTCGGCCTGGTCGCGCAGGATGATGTTGACCACGCCGGACATGGCATCGGCACCGTAGATGGCCGAGGCGCCACCGCGCACCAGTTCGATGCGTTCGACAAAGCTGAGTGGAATGCCGCCCAGATCGGTGAGCCCGCCCTGCTCCAGCGACACCATCGGGTAGCGGGGCAGGCGCCGGCCATTGACCAGGAACAGGGTGGCACGTGGTCCCATGCCATCCAGGCTGGTGGTGGCGGCCGCACCGACAGGCAGGTACTGCGAATCGCCACTGCGTGCGCTGCTCATCGCTGGCAGCCCGTTCATGCCGGGCAGGTGTCGCAGCAGGTCGAACAGGCTGCCGTAGCCGCTGCGCAGGATGTCCGCGCGATCGATCGTGGTCACCGGCAGGGTGGTCTGCACGGAGGTGCGCGGCAACCTGCTGCCGGTGACATGGATCGGCGCCAGGTCTACCTGGGGCGGCGATGGCGGCGGCGTGCGCGGGCGTGGCGCCACGGTTGCCGGAACCGGCGGCGCGACGGCGGGCGCGACGCGGATGCGGCGGACCACGAAGCCTCCGGACGGTGTTTGCAGGATGGTCACCGGCATGCCGGCGACCAGCTGTTTCAGGGCCGATGCTGGATCGGCCTGGCCATGGGTGCCGTTGGCATGGAGCCCCGCCAGTTCCCGGGCATCGAACACCAGAGCGATGCCGCTTTGCCGTGCCCATTGCTGCAGTGCCGAAGGCAAAGGGCCGGCGTTGATGCGGTAGTCGTGGCTGGCAGCCGAATCGCCTGCGACGGCGGCAGGCGGCGCGGCGACCAGCAGCGCCAGGCACAGCAGGGGGCGGAGCAGCCCCCACTGCAGCGCGCCTGGTCCTGCCATCACCGCAGGCCTCCTCAGTACGTGCGGCGCAGTTCCAGCGCGCCATCCGGGCGCGTCTGGCCAGCAATGGACCAGCCAAGTTCCAGCGCGGACAGCAACTCCTGTGCGTCGCCTGCGCGGAACGTGCCACTGACCGCCAGATCGGTGATCTCCGGGTCGGCGATCACCAGCGGTGCATGGCCATAGCGGTTCATGCGTTCGACCACGATCGACAGCGGGGTGGCATCGAAGACCAGCTGCCCATGCAGCCAGCCCTCGGCGGCTGCCGTGGAGGACAGCGCTGGACCGGGCTGGATGCGCCCGGAGGGCAGTACCTGCAGTTGCTGGCCAGGGGCCAGCGTGTGCTGGGTGGCGCCGTTGCTGACTTCCACCGCACCTTCCAGCAGCGCGACTTCGACCAGGCCATCGTGCAGGCGCTCGACCTGGAAGGTCGTGCCGATATCGCGGATCGTGCTGGTGCCGGCGCGCAGCTGCAACGCCTTGTTCGATGGTGCGACCTCCAGCTGCAGGCGGCCGCGCTCGAGGTCCAGCTGGCGGTGGCGCCAGCCGAAGCGGGCGTGCAGCGTGGTGCCGGCATCGAGCATGGCCACGCTGCCATCGGGCAGGGTCAGCCGCTGTGCCTGATGCGTGTCATTGGCAAAGCGCTGCGGGGCAGGGTTGCCATCCACCGCGACCATCCAGCCCACGCCGATGGCCAGGCAGATACCTGCGGCCGCGGCCGCGGCAGGCAACCAACGGCGTCGGGCAGGCCGTGCCGCGCGCGCCGCAGCCGTCCGCAGCCATGGGTCTGCAGCCAGGCCCTGGCCTTGCTGGAAAAGGTCTTCGGCCTGCACCCAGGCTTTGACATGGGCAGGGTCTTCAGCCAGCCAGTCTTCGAATGATTCGCGTTCGGCGGCCGTGCAGTCCGGGGCTTCCAGCCGTGCCACCCAGGTGCTGGCGCGTTCGAACAGCGAGGCGTCTTCCATGTGCCGTTGGCTGCTCATTCGGTATCCCTGTCGTTGTGCAGTGGATCCGGTCCCAACTCCTGGCGCAGGCCCTGCAGGGCGCGGGCGATATGTTTTTCCACGGTCTTGGCTGTAATTCCACAGTGCCGCGCGATCTGCGTATAGCTCATGCCGGTGATCCGGTTGAGCAGGTACACCTCGCGCGCGCGCTCGGGCAGTTTGAAAAGGGCCTGCCGGAGCAGGGACAACATCTGCCCGGACTCTGCCTGGCGCAAGGGGTCCGGCGACGGGCTGGTGGGCTCGTCGTGACCCTCATGCTCGGCCAGTGACAGGTGCGGTCGCGACTGCGGCGATCGGCCGCGATCGGCCAGGCGATTGCGCGCGATACGATACAGCAGCAGGCGCAGTTCGTCGGTGCCGTGCGCACGATAGCGGATCATCCGCTCCATGCAGTCCTGCGCGATGTCCTCCGCATCCTCCGGCCCGACGCCCCGTGTGCGCAGGAACGCGCACAGTGGCGCGCGTTCCTCGCGCACGAACGCGATGAAGGCGTCCGCAGGCGCGGATGGCTCCGGCGCGTGGTGGATCAGGGGGGACGGGACGGACAGGGCTGGCCTCGGCTGACGTTGGCGGGTGCGTCTTCGAGTTTTACGCGACGATGACCGGATGGGGAAGAGTGCGTGGTGCACCCATTCCCATTGTGAATGCGTTCATCTTTTCGGGCCGGCCGCGCTGGGGGAGGTTCCGGCGTTCTGCCGTTTGAGTCTCTACCCGCGTGTTGCGGGTGGAGAGAGAGAACGTATGAAGCATTCGAAGTTGAGCCTGGCCCTGGCCGGGCTGATCGCCGTTGGCGCCATCACGGCGGCTGATAACGTCATGGCAATGAGCTATCACGTGCAGGGTGAGCGCATCTTCCTGAGTGGCGGCGTCACCTACGCCGATGTGATGGCGCTGCCGGCACTGCTGGCCAAGGCGCAGGCCGAGGGCCGGCCAATCCGCGAAGTGGTGCTGCGCACGTCCAATGGTGGCGCGTTGATCGCTGGCGAGTGGCTGCAGGGCATCATCCGCACCGCCGGCCTGAACACCATCGTGTCCGGCCACTGCATTTCGTCCTGCTCGATCATGCAGTCCGGTGGCGTCGAGCGCTATCTGGCCGGTGATCTGCCGATCGTCGATTCGGTGCAGATCCACGCGGCCAGCAACGGCGGCAAGGTGATCTACACGCCGTCGCCGCGCATGACCCAGATCTACACCGGCAACTACGGCGGTGGCATGGATGCCGGCCTGCTGCACAAGGCCATGTACGAGGTCGTGCAGCCCAACGGTCTGCTGGTGTTCCGTGATCCGGCGCGCACCACGGGTACCTCGGTCACCTTCGATCCCGACGGCAGCGGCAGCAAGCTGGAGTCGTTCCCGGGGCAGGACATCTACAGCAACAGGATCATCACCGCGAAGGGCTACCGTGATCCGGGCGATACCTTGAATGTCACGGCCAACGTGAGCGGCGACATCAACCCGGGATATCTGCGCACCGGTCGCCAGCTGCAGACCTTCGTCGACGATGATTTCGCGCGGTGGAATACCAACCCGTCGTCGACCTACATGACCCTGGCGCAATACATCTACAACCAATCCGGCACCGGACCGCAGGGCATTGGTCCCGATTCGGTGCAGGACTATCTCCGTGATCCGGGCGTCCAGGCTCTGTTGTTGTCCAGGCTGCGCCTGGCCGAGCTGGACGTGTCCACGCTGGACAACTCCATGGGCGTGATCCGCGTGGCCAACGGCGCGACCTGGCGGACCTCCGCCACCACCGGCGCGGACTTCATGCTGGTCGACAACGGCACCATCGCGCTGGAAGGCGGCGCCCTGCGAGCTCCCGAAGTGCGTGTGATGGAGGCGGGCATGCTCGTCGGCCATGGCGATGTGGCCAGCACTGCAACGGAGTTCAGTGCATTGGTCAGCGGCACCCGCCCTTCCTGGCGCGAGGACGGCTTCAACCGCCTGCGCGTCTATGGCACGTTGATGCCGCGCGGTGGCGATCTGGTCACCCATGGCTACGTCAACATCATGCCGGGCGGCAAAGTGTTGTTCGACGTGACCGAGAACGGCGGCACGGCCGCTGGGCGGGTGCGCGTGGGCAGCTTCTTCGACCAGTCCAGCGGCAAGGTGAATGATGGCGCGCTGGTGATTTCCAAGGGCGCCTTCCTTGAATTGAATGTGGCGCAGGGGTACTACGGCCAGGACTTCCGGCGCGACCTGGTACAGGGCCCGATCTACCAGGGCGGCTTCGAAGAGGTCGTGCGCCTGGGCGATACCGGCTACAGCGCCAGCATCAGCGCTGGCGATGTGTTCCGCCCGCGCCACAACTCGCTGCTGAGCTTCAACGTGAAGCAGACCGCCGATGGCCTGTGGCTGACCGCCAACCCGGGCTTCGACCAGCTGGGGCTGTTTGCCAACGGCAGCTCCGGCGATGGTCTGGGCCGCGCGCTGGCCGCTGCTTCCAACCGCCAGGACAGCAGCCTGAAGTCGCTGCTGGGCGCGCTGCAGTTCGCCGACCGTGATGTGATCGCACAGCAGGCCGGTGCCCTGCGCGGTGACGCGCACGCGAGCCTGCGCCTGGCCGACACCGCATTGGTGGGCAGCATCGGCAACGTGGTGCAGCAGCACCAGGCCGCGCTGCGCAGCGGCGGTGACGCCGACGGCCTGGCCTCGCAGGCGGCGCAGTCGGTATCGGCGCAGCCGGGCATGCGCCACGGCAGCCTGTTCAACCAGCTGGCCATGCATCTGGTCGAGCCTGCCGCGGGTGGCGGTGAAGGCAGTGGCTCTGGCCGCAGCCATGGCCTGTGGGCGCGCGGTTTCGCCAGCCATGGCCGCATCGATGCGGAGGGCGGCGTGGCCGGCCTCAGCCACAACATCGGTGGCATCGTGGTGGGGGCCGATACCCGCGTGGCCGATGACCGCGTCACCCTCGGCGTCAGCGTGGCGGCGGCCGACATGTCGACCAAGGGCCGCGACGGCTCCGACTTCAGCGGTGACGTGCGCGCGCTGGACGTCGGCGGCTATCTGGACGCGACCTATTCGCGCGGCTATCTGTCGGCGGCGGTGCGCTATACCGACCTGCGTCACGACACCCGGCGCAGCGTCAGCGGTATCGATGGCCTGCAGCAGCCGCTGCGCGCCAAGTACAACAACGATGCAATCTCGGCACGGGTGGAACACGCGTTCTCGTTCACCACCGGCAAGGGACTGGTGATCCAGCCGTTGCTGCCGGTGGTGGACTACGCGCGCACTTCGGCCACGCGCTTCAACGAAGGGCAGGGCGCGGGCGCGCTGGTTGGCCGCAGCGGCAGTCTGGAGAGCATCCGCGTGGGTGCCGGCCTGCAGCTGTTCAAGACCTTCGAAGGCAACAACGGCGAGCGCATCACGCCGCGCGCCCGGGTGGTCTGGCAGAAGGAGCTGGGCGATTCGCAGGCCCGCTACAGCACCGGCTTCGCCGCGGCACCGGATCTGGTGTTCGGCGCCAGCAGCCAGCGCGTGGGCGAGCAGGTGCTGGCCTGGAACCTGGGTGTGACCAGCCGGGCCAGCGAGCGTCTCTCGATCATGGCCGACTATGTGGGCGAGCGCCGCGACGGGCATATCCAGAATGGCGTAATGCTGGGGCTGGGCTACAGGTTCTAAGCGGTACACGGCACCGGCGATGAAGGCATCGCCGGTGCCATCCCCAGAACGCGCGTTGCTGCGGTATGGTCGGCGTGGCATTCCACCCAGGCCCTTCCATGCAGATCGCCGTCTTCAGCGCCCGCCCTTACGATCGCCGTTTCCTTGAGGAAGCCAACCAGCGCGACGCCGCTGGAGGGGGCTTCGCGTTTGTCTACTTCGATGCGGCCTTGGATGTGCATACGGCTACACTGGCGCAGGATTGCGCGGCGGTCTGTGTGTTCGTCAATGATCGACTTGATGCACCGGTGCTGCACGCCCTGCATGCAGTGGGTGTGCGTGCCGTACTGCTGCGCTGCGCGGGCTTCAACAATGTGGATCTGGCTGCGGCGAAGGCACTGGGCCTGTTCGTCGCGCGGGTGCCGGCCTACTCGCCCGAAGCCGTGGCCGAGCATGCGCTGGCGCTGGTGATGACCCTCAACCGCCAAACCCATCGGGCCTACAACCGCGTGCGCGAAGGCAACTTCATGCTCGATGGCCTGCTTGGCCGAACCTTGTATGGCCGCACCGTCGGCATCGTTGGCACCGGCAAGATCGGGCTGGCCACCGCGCGCATCTTCAAGGGCATGGGCTGTACCGTGCTGGGGCACGACCCGTATCCCTCGGCTGCCTTCAACGGTATCGGCGACATGGTGGCGTTGGATGAGCTGCTGGCGCGCGCCGATATCGTCTCGCTGCATTGCCCGCTGACGCCCGATACCCAGCACCTGATCAATGACGCGTCACTGGCGCGGATGAAACCGGGCGCGATGCTGGTCAATACCTCGCGTGGTGCGCTTGTCGATACCCATGCCGTGATCCGCGCGCTGAAGTCGCGCCGGCTCGGCCATCTGGCCATCGACGTCTACGAGCAGGAGAGCGCGCTGTTCTTCCAGGACCTGTCCGGCGAGATCATCGACGACGAGGCCTTCCAGCGCCTGATGACCTTCCCCAACGTGCTGGTGACCGGCCACCAGGGCTTCTTCACCGTGGAGGCGCTGCAGGAGATCTCGGCGATCACGCTGGGGAATCTGCGGGATTTCGTGGCCGGGCGGGCGTGCGGGAACCGGGTGGAGGCGGGGTGAGCCGGATGGATTGACCGCCGGGGCGCCCAGCCCGTAAAATCGCGGGCTCCGCCGGAATAGCTCAGTTGGTAGAGCGGCGCATTCGTAATGCGTAGGTCGCAGGTTCGACTCCTGTTTCCGGCACCAGTTGTAATGAGAAGCCCCGGCCCTGGTCGGGGCTTTTTGTTTGTGCGCGTTCGGAACCTGTTGATGCGAAAGGGATTACCATTGCGACACCGCAGTGTGTGCTGCAGCGGTTTTTGCGGCTGCTTCAATCAACAGGGGATGCAATGAAGAAGATCGTGATGGGCTTGCTTGCGTGTGTCGTTCTTGCCGGTTGCGCAACGCGACAGATTGACTCGGCTCAAGCCCAGCCCGTGCCGTCCGAGCGCGTGTTCGCCTTCAATGGCGCGGGCGACAGCAGCACCGGCCAGGTGGTCGTGACACGTGACATCGGTGCAGTCGGCGGGGCGTGTCCGTTGGCACTGTATATCGACGGTACGTTGGCAGCCCATCTGCGAAGGGGCGAGACGGTGACCTTGTCCGTTCCCGCCGGGAATCGGATTGTCAGTGCGACCTTTGCCGGCAAGGGTGTCTGTTCGTGGGGCGATGAATCCGGGCACCGGCGCGAAATTTCGCAGCTGGTTACAGCGGGTGGCCAGACCCGAATCCGCCTCGCGCTGGCCCATGACGGTGTCATCCAGGTCAGCCCGACTGCATTCTAGGTGTTATGGGCGGGATGCCCGCTACGCAGGTGCCAGGTCTGCCGGCTTTTCCCGGTGCCCGCTGCAATGAAACGCCCCGGCCTGGGTCGGAGCCTTCCGTTTCCACATCGGGGTAATCGCAGGTCTACGGCCTCGCCGGTGGCGGCGACTCCTCCGCCCGGCCTCATCGTGTGCTGCGTGACCAGCGTGCGAGCTGCCGCAGATAGCCTCCGGCCGCACCGGCCAGTCCGCCCGCAAGCAGCCGCCCCAGGATGCGCGCCGTCTGCCTTCCGCGCTCCCGGAGCCAGGGCAGCAGGGCCACCAGCTGGGCGCCCAACAGCAGCGCCAGCACATCCAGGCCCAGCGCATCGATCAGCGACAGCAGCGGCAGCAGGTCGGGATTGCAGGCCAGTACAAGCAACAACACGCTGCACAGCAGCGCAATGGCCCGGCGGCTGGTCGGCGGGGTGGTCCAGCGCAGTAAGCGATCAATCAGGGGCATGAATCTACGGGTCCTTGTCAGAGCGGTGCTTGCAGGCGGTCATTCCGCGCGGACGGGCTGCCGCAGCACTGTCTTCAATCGAGTGGCTTCGGTCCTGCGCGGGTCGCTCAGGTAGATCTCATGGTGGGGGCCTGCAAAGGCATACCCCAGAGAGGGCATCAGTTCATCGTGCAACTTCGCCAGGATCGGCCCCTCGTCATCGTAGGCGCCCACATGCAGGGTCTGCAGGCAGAGGCCCTCTTCAAGAATGTCGTGGCGAAGGCTGGCAGGTGGTTCACCCAGCTTCGCCCCAGCCTTGGCAATGGCTGTCTCCAGCTGCGCCGGGTGGACGCCTCCAGGCGTGCGTATCATCACCGTCCAGGCCCACTCATCCTTGCGGCGCGCGACGAAGCTGGTGGGGTCGTCGGCGGTCCACAGCGCTTCCAGCGGCGGCACCACGTAGTCCTGGTCCTCGGCCTTGCACGCGAACTTCAGCGCATAGCTGGCCGCATACAGCCACTGCACCGCCTGCGTGTAGGCCGGCGCGCTGTTCGGGTCACCGCGGCCGTCGATCATCAGGTAGGGCAGGGGCGGTACCTCCACCGCAACGAACCGGCCGGCCGGTGGCTGGTACAGTGCCCGGTCGCGCGTCTTGAAGTCGATCTTGTCCATGCGCCTTCCTCCTGCGCCGAGCATCCCATGTCCTTGTCCTTGCCGGAATGCCTGAACACGTTCAGATGATCGTGCCGAACCCGGGCAGGGCATCCGCCGCCAGACTGTGCCAGGATGCCGCCCTCGGGCGTTCTGCCCGCCGTGGCCGCGCACTGCGACAACGTGTCGCAGCCTGAAAAGGGCCTTTCCTGCGCTCGATCATTGTCAATGCCTTTCTTAAATGGTGGGTGACGGCCTAAAATTGAAAGGCTGACTCGACCCCACCTCCCTACCTGTCTTCCGGACCGGTGGGACCGGCTTTGGCCGGAACAGGCAGGACGGGGAACGGCATTCCCTCGCAATTGGATCGACCGATGATTCCGTTGAAAACCCTTGGGCGCTGGTTGCGCCCGGGCCTGCTGCTGTCGTTGCTGGTGATGCTCACCGGCTGCGATGCCGTGGCCATCCTCAGTCCGAAGGGCCAGATCGGCCAGGATGAGAAGACCCTGCTGATCACGGCCACCGTGCTCATGCTGCTGGTCGTCATCCCGGTCATCATCATGACCCTGACCTTCGCGTGGAAGTATCGCGCCTCCAACACCAAGGCCCGCTACGAGCCGAAGTGGTCCCACTCGACGGCGATCGAGGTGGTGGTGTGGTCCATTCCCTGCATGATCGTGCTGGTGCTGGCGGTCCTGACCTGGCGTTCGTCGCACGCGCTGGACCCGTACAAGCCGCTGGAATCGGACGTCAAGCCGGTCACCATCGAGGCGATCTCGCTGGACTGGAAGTGGCTGTTCATCTATCCGGAAGAGAAGGTGGCGGTCGTCAACGAAATCAAGTTCCCGGTCAACACGCCGCTGAACTTCAAGATCACGTCCGACACGGTGATGAATGCCTTCTTCATCCCGCACCTGGGCAGCATGATCTACTCGATGGCTGCGATGGAGACCAAGCTCCACCTGATCGCCAACGAGACCGGTGAGTTCCCGGGCATGTCCTCGCACTACAGCGGCGCGGGCTTCGCCAAGATGCACTTCACCGCCTACTCGGTCACCGATGCCGAATACCGCCAGTGGCTGGACCAGGTCCGTGCCGGCGAGCAGACCCTGGACAAGGCCTCGTTCAAGGCCCTGGGTGAAGCACGCAACGCCGAGTGGTATCCGGTCACCTACTTCGGCAAGACCGAAGAAGGCCTGTTCGACTGGGTCATCGCCAAGCACATGGGCGACAACAAGCATTACGGCATGAAGCATGAACATGCCGGTGCCGCCGCTGCCGATGCCGCCAGCCATGAAGCGCACGAGGGCCACGCCCCCAGTGACGCGCATGATTCCAAGGAATCGGGTGAAAACCTGGATGCCAACGAACACGAACACGCAGGCCATGCCGGCCACGCGGGTTCGGGAGAATGAACATGTTGGGAAAACTCTCTCTTGAGTCGATCCCCCACGATCCGATCGTGCTGACCACCCTGGTCGGCGCGGTGCTGGGTGGCCTGGGCGTCATGGCCCTGATCACCAAGTTCAAGCTGTGGGGCTATCTGTGGAAGGAGTGGTTCACCTCGGTGGATCACAAGAAGATCGGCGTGATGTACCTCATCGTCGCCTTCGTCATGCTGCTGCGCGGTTTCTCCGACGCCATCATGATGCGTACCCAGCAGGCGCTTGCCGTCGGCGGGTCCGAGGGTTACCTGCCGCCGCACCACTACGACCAGATCTTCACCGCCCACGGCGTGATCATGATCTTCTTCGTGGCGATGCCGCTGATCACCGGCCTGATGAACCTGGCCGTGCCGCTGCAGATCGGTGCGCGCGACGTCGCGTTCCCGTTCGTCAACTCGCTCAGCTTCTGGCTGTTCGTGTCCGGCGCGGTGCTGATCATGCTGTCGCTGTGGATCGGTGAATTCGCCGCCACCGGCTGGCTGGCGTTCCCGCCGTTGTCAGGCATCGAATACAGTCCAAGCGTAGGCATGGACTACTACATCTGGGGTCTACAGGTCGCAGGCCTGGGCACCACGCTGAGCGGTATCAACTTCTTCATCACCATTTTGAAGATGCGTACCCCCAGCATGAAGCTGATGCAGATGCCGGTGTTCACCTGGACCGCCCTGGTGACCAACGTGCTGATCGTCGCCGCCTTCCCGGTGCTGACCATCACCCTGGTGCTGCTGACCCTGGACCGTTACCTGGGCACGCACTTCTTCACCAATGACGGTGGCGGCAACGCCATGCTGTACATCAACCTGATCTGGATCTGGGGTCACCCGGAGGTGTACATCCTGGTCCTGCCGGCGTTCGGTGTGTTCTCCGAAGTCATCGCGACCTTCTCGCGCAAGGCGCTGTTCGGCTACAAGGGCATGGTCTACGCCACCGCCTGCATCGGCGTGCTGTCGTTCATCGTGTGGCTGCACCACTTCTTCACCATGGGCTCGGGTGCCAACGTCAATGCCTTCTTCGGCATCACGACGATGATCATCTCGATCCCGACCGGTGTGAAGATCTTCAACTGGCTGTTCACCATGTTCCGTGGTCGCGTGCAGTTCACCACGCCCGTGCTGTGGACCATCGGCTTCATGGTCACCTTCACCATCGGCGGCATGACCGGCGTGATGCTGGCGATCCCGGCCATCGACTTCGTGCTGCACAACAGCCTGTTCCTGATCGCCCACTTCCACAACGTCATCATCGGCGGCGTGGTGTTCGGCATGTTCGCCGGCATCACCTACTGGTGGCCGAAGATGTTCGGCTTCCGCCTCAACGAGTTCTGGGGCAAGTGTGCGTTCTGGTGCTGGTTCATCGGCTTCTACGTGACCTTCATGCCGATGTACGTGCTGGGCTTCATGGGCATGACCCGTCGTCTGCAGAGCACCGTCAACCCGGCCTACGAGCCGCTGCTGCTGGTGGCTGCCGCAGGTGCCTTCATCGTGGGTGCCGGCATCCTGTGCCAGATCATCCAGGTGGCCGTGTCGATCCGCGACCGCAAGAAGACCGCCGACCTGACCGGCGACCCGTGGGATGCCCGTACGCTGGAGTGGGAAACCTCTTCGCCGCCGGCCTTCTACAACTTCGGCAGCCTGCCGGAAGTCACCGAGCTGGACGATTTCTGGGAGCGCAAGCAGCGTGGTGAAGCCTGGCCGAAGCCGGCCAAGTACACCGACATCCACATGCCGCGCAACACCGGCACGGGCGTTGTCATCGGTGCCTTCAGCCTGGTGTTCGGCTTCGCGATGATCTGGCACATCTGGTGGCTGGCCATCGTCGGCTTCGTCGGCATGATCGCCACGTTCATCTACCGCACCTTCGACCAGGACGTGGACTACTGGGTCCCGGCCGCCGAGGTGGAACGCATCGAGAACGAACACCGCAAGCACCTGGAATCCCAGGGCCTGGTGAAGTCGGAGCTGAAGGCATGAGCACCAATACCTCGACCCTGAGCCACGGGCACGCCGCGCAAGCGGCGGCCCATGGCCATGACGACCACGAGCACCACGACACCGGCGGCAACACCGTCTTCGGTTTCTGGGTGTACCTGATGAGCGACTGCCTCATCTTCGCCTCGCTGTTCGCCACCTACGTGGTGCTGGCAGGCGGTACCGATGGCGGCCCCACCGCCAAGGACCTGTTCGAACTGCCGTTCGTGGCATGGGAAACCGCGCTGCTGCTGACCTCGTCGCTGACGTTCGGCCTGGGCATGATCGCCATGCACCGCAAGCAGATGGGCCAGATGTATCTGTGGCTGGGCATCACCTGGCTGCTGGGCTTCGGCTTCATGTGCATGGAAGTGTGGGAGTTCCAGCACCTGATCCACCAGGGCTACGGTCCGGACCGCAGTGCCTTCCTGTCGGCGTTCTTCGCCCTGGTCGGTACCCACGGCCTGCACGTCAGCGCCGGCCTGCTGTGGCTGCTGGTGATGTTCGTGCAGCTGAAGAAGTACGGCCTGACCCCGACCAACAAGACCCGCATGGCGTGCCTGAGCCTGTTCTGGCACTTCCTGGACCTGATCTGGATCGGCGTGTTCTCCGTCGTCTACCTCAATGGAGCCCTGTAATGGCACATGACAACCATGCACACGACCACGGCACCGGCGGCGAAAGCCATGGCACCGTGAAGTCGTACCTGATCGGCTTCGTGCTGGCGGTGGTGCTGACCGTCATCCCGTTCTGGATGGTGATGTCGGGCGATTTCTCGCGCACCGTCAACGGTGTGGTCATCGCCATCACCGCGGTGCTGCAGATGCTGGTCCACCTGGTGTTCTTCCTGCACCTGGACCGCTCCTCGGAAAGCCGCTGGAACGTCAACGCTGCGGCCTTCACCGTGGTGGTGATCGGCATCATCGTGGTCGGTACCCTGTGGGTCATGCACAACATGAACGTGCACATGATGCACTGACGTCTTCGCGACGTTGCCACGCAGAAAGGCCGCCCTCGGGCGGCCTTTTTGTTTGCCTGCGGATGGGGAGTGCCGGCCGCTGGCCGCCAGCCAGTAGCAACTGTCTTGTCAGGGGCTGCCGAGGGCCACCTCGGCGTCCCGTTTGCGGGCATTGAGGATCACCAGCATTTTCCGCATGACCGCCACCAGTGCCACCTTGCTCGCTTTACCCTTGGCCTT
>NZ_RAVT01000061.1 GCF_013464915.1 Stenotrophomonas maltophilia | reverse complement strand
ACTACCGGTWGTGCCGGCCGCTGGCCGGCAACCTCCGTCATCCGAGGTCCACCACCTCGAACGCCTCGCCAAACTGCCTGTGTGCACGCCACAGCGTGGCCAGGTCCTGCCCACTGACCGGGTCGACGAAGCCCGGCGCGATGTCCGCCAGCGGCTTCAGCACGAAGGCATGCTTCAGTTCCGGGCGCGGGATTCGCAGGTGGCCAGGGCCTTCCACCACCAGGTCGCCGTAGAACACCACGTCGATGTCCAGGGTCCGGTCGGAAAAGCGCGGCCCGCTGCGGTCGCGGCCGTGCGCGTCTTCCAGCGCATGCAGCCAGTCGTCCAGTTCCTGCAGCGGCAGGTCGGTCTCGATCGCTACCGCATTGTTGAGGAAGGCCGGGCCATCGAAGCCGACCGCGGCGGTACGGTAGGCGGGCGACACCTGCAGTGCGCCAAAGCGCTCGCGCAGGGCCGTCACCGCGGCGTGGAGGTAGCGGCGGGGCTGGACGTTGCTGCCCAGGCTCAGGAGCACGGTGGTCATGCGGTTCAGGTGACGGCACTTGGGGGGCGTGGACATGCCGTCGTCACGGCGGCCTGCCTACAATCCGGGACGCACATGATAGGGCACCGACATGACCTATTGCGTTGGAATCGAGGTGGACCAGGGCCTGGTCTTCGCTGCCGACACCCGGACCAATGCCTCGCTGGACGATGTGCGCGTGCACCGCAAGCTGCACGTGTTCGAGTACCCCGGCCAGGCAGCGTACGTGCTGATGGCGGCCGGCAACCTGGCCACCACCCAGCTGCTGGTGTCACGCCTGGGGCGCGACGCAGGGGAACGGCGCACGCCCAACCTGCGCGACATGACCCACCTGTTCGAGGCTGCCGAGTATGTCGGCCAGCTGCTGGTGGACAGCCAGGTACACAGCAGCCACAGCGAGCACGGCCATGACGGGGTCAACACCCAGGCCACGCTGATCTTCGGCGGCCAGATCGCCGGCGAGCGGCCGGGTCTGTACATGGTCTATCCACTCGGCAACGCGATCGCTGCTTCGCCGGAGACGCCCTATCTGCAGATCGGTGAGTCCAAGTACGGCAAGCCGATCCTCGACCGCATCCTCAGCCCGGCCACACGCCTGGAGGACGCGGCGCGCACGGCAATCGTGTCGCTGGATTCGACCATCCGCTCCAACCTGTCGGTAGGCCTGCCGATCGACCTGGCGCTGCTGCGCGATGGTGAACTGCGCATCGGCCAGCAGCTGCGGCTCGGCGCGGATTCAGCGTTGTATGCGGACATCCACCAGAACTGGTCGCGGCGGCTGGAACAGGCGGTGGACAGCCTGCCACGGTTCCCGTGGGAAACCACGGATCGACCGACCTGACGTGCCGCCGGGCATGGCCCGGCGAGCCACGGTCAGCCCAGCGCTTCGGCCACCGCGCGGAACACCTGCTGCATCTGCAGCGGCTTGTGCAGCACATGCACCTCCACGCCGTCCGGGAATGCATCGGCCGCGACCGGCACTGCCGGGTCCTCCAGTACCAGTGCCGGGCCGCGATAGCCCAGCGTGGCCATCTCGCCCAGCAGCTGGCTGGCCGGCAGCAGCTTGGAGCCGGCATCGGCGATCACCAGCGCAGGCATCGCCTCCTGCTGCATCCAGCGCAGCGCGGCCGGGCCGTCGGACGCCAGCTGCAGCTGGTAACCCTGGCTGGACAGCGCATTGCCCAGCAGCGAAAGACGCGTGGCCTCGCCATCGACCACCAGGATCGACTGGCCACTGCCCAGTGCCACCAGCTGCTCGATGGGCTCGCTGCCGTCGACGGCTTCGTGCATCGGCAGGCGCAGTTCGAAGCAGGTACCCTGCCCCGGCTGGCTGCTGACATGAATGCTGCCGCCGGCGCCCTCGACGATGCGCTTGCAGGAAATCAGCCCCAGCCCGGTGCCGTCGGCCTTGGTGGTGAAGAACGGATTGAACAGGTGCGACAGCGTGTCCGCATCCATGCCGATGCCTTCGTCGGCCACGCGGATATGCATCCAGTCCACGCCATCGCGCTGGCCGGCATGGCTGGCGGTGAGGCTCAGGCGGCCGCCATTGGGCATCGCCTGGATCGCATTGAGCGCCAGGTTCAGCATCACCTGCTGGAGTTCGGTGTAGTTGGCATCGACCACCAGGCCTTCGTCCTGCACCTGCAGTTCCAGGCGCACGGCGTCGGGCACGTTGCTGCGCAACAGCAGCGCCACCGCATCGAACAGGCCATCGATCTCGATGCGCTCGCTCGGCTTGCGCGAACCGCGCACGAACGACAGCATCGATTCGGCCATCTCATGGCCACGGCGGCCGCATTCGGCGATGACATCGGCCAGATGATGCAGCTGCGGATCGTCGGTGCGCGCCTTCAGCAGATCCGGCATGATCAGCAGCGGCTGCAGGATGTTGCGCAGGTCGTGGCTGAGGCCGGCAGCGAGCAGCGACAGGCTTTCCAGACGCTGCGCGCGCATCAATTCGGTTTCCACCCGTGCACGCTCGATCGCGCTGCGTGCATCGCGGATCGCACGTGCTACCGCCGACGGCAGGCGCGCCGGCAGGTGCTTGATGATGTAATCGTTGGCGCCCTTCTGCAGCGCCGCCACCGCGTTCTCCTCACCCATGGTGCCGGAGACGAAGATGAAGGGCACTTCCGGCGAGGTCTCGCGCACGATGCGCAGCGCGTCGTCACCGGAGAACCCCGGCATGCTCAGGTCGGACAGCACGATGTCCGGCTGGAACCTGGCCAGCGCCTGGCGCAGTTCAGCCTCGCTCTCGACACGCTCGAAGCGGGCCTCCAGGCCCGCATCGAGCATCTGTTCGGACATCAGCTCGGCATCTTCCGGTGAGTCCTCCACCAGCAGGATGCGCAGCGCCCCCAGGGCGGGACCGGTCAAGGGCATGGGCTCACTCGAGTTCCGGTGCCTGGTTGATCAACGCCCAGAACTTGCCCAGGGTCTGCACCGCACCAAAGAACTGGTCCACGTCCACCGGCTTGACCACGTATGCGTTCACGCCCATGTCCCAGCTACGGGCCAGATCGCTTTCCTCGCGGGAGGACGACAGGATCACCACCGGCAGGCGCTTGAGTTCTTCGTGTTCGCGGATCTGCCGCAGCACTTCCAGGCCATCCATGCGCGGCATCTTGATATCCAGCAGCAGCACCGCCGGCAGGCCTTCCTCGCGGTTGGCGAAGGCGCCGCGGCGCAGCAGGTAGTCCATCACTTCCACGCCATCCTCGACGTGCACGATGGGGTTGGCCAGACGCGCCTCTTCCAGGGCGTCGATCGCCATTTCGGCATCAGCCGGGCTGTCTTCGGCGAGAAGAATGGTGCGCAGAGTGGTCATGCAGAAGGCCCTTGTTTGTCCGCGTCGATCGCGGGAGGCAGGTAGAAGTGGAAGGTGGCGCCGACGTCCGGTTCGGCCTCGGCCCAGATACGGCCGCCATGGCGGGTCAGCACGCGACGCACGCTGGCCAGGCCGATGCCGGTACCCGGGTAGTCACTGGCCTTGTGCAGGCGCTGGAACACGCCGAACAGTTTCCCGGCGTACGCCATGTCGAAGCCTGCACCATTGTCACTGACCGTGAACTGATGACCGCCATCGGGCTGTGGCTGGTAGTCCACGCGGATCTTCGCCGGCTCGCGGTTGCCCGAATACTTCACTGCATTGCCGAGCAGGTTCAGCCAGACCTGGCGGATCATGTTCTCGTCGCCCACCACGATCGGCAGCGGGGCGATGTTCCACTCCACCTGGTGCACATGGCCGCTGTTCTCGGCCTCGGCCTGCAGGTTGGAATCGAGCATGGCGCGGGTATCGGCCACCAGTGACTGCATGTCCACCGCCTGCTGGCGCATCGCCACCCGGCCCAGCCGCGAGTAGACCAGCAGGTCGTCGATCAATGCCGCCATGCGCCGCGCTGAACTGGAGATCACCTCCAGGTAATGACGGCTCTTGTCGTCGGCGCCATCACCGAGGTGACGCGACAGCTTGTCGGAGAAACCAGCAACGTGGCGCAACGGTGCGCGCAGGTCGTGCGAAACCGAGTAGCTGAAGGCTTCCAGCTCGCGGTTGACTTCGGATACCTGGGCAACCTTGCCCTCCAACTGGCGGTTCAGCTCTTCCACGCGCATCTGCACGGCACGCTGCACCGTCACATCGCTGATGGTCAGAAGCACGACTTCGTCATCGGTATCCGGCAACGGCATGCGCCGCGCATTGAGCAGCATGTAACGCGCCATGCCATCGGCGGTGCGCTGTTCGTGCTCGAAATCCCACAGCTCGCGGCCGCGCAGCAGCACGTCGGACAGGCGCTGGCGCACTACGGCGTCGTTCCAGGCGCCGTCGCCGACCGTTTCCAGCAGCAGGCCATCGGCACGTTCGTCCTGCAGCCCGTACAGCTCGGCGAAGGCCGGATTGTGCAGCTGCACGCGCAGGTCGCCGTCGAGCAGCACGATGGGCTCGCGCACGGTCTGCAGCACCGAGGCCGCACGTGCGGCCGAACGCAGCGATTGTCGTTCGGCATGCAGGCGGCGGCCGATCTGTCGCTGCAGCAGCCACAGCACCAGGCCAAGCAGCGCCAGCTGCACCACCAGCGAACTCCACGACACCAGCTCGGTCTGCTTGCGCTGGCGCGCAGCCTGCTCGGCACGCAATGTCAGCAGTTTCTGCTCGCTGGCCTGCAGTTCTTCAACCAGTCCACGAATCGGGTAGCGCGTGCTGAGGTCCTGGACCAGCTCGCGCTGATCGCTGTTGGGCTCGGATTTCGCGAGCTCACGGGCAAGTGCCATGCGCCCTTCCAGCATCGATTCGATGCGCCCGATCCGGATCAGCTGGTCGGGATTGTCGCGGGTCATCCGGCCCAGCTCGGCCAGGCGCCCGGGAATGTCGTTGGCCTTGGCCATGCGCTCGCGCAGGCCCGGTGCGTCCACGCCCTTTGACAGGGTCAGCGCCGCCGACTCGACATCACGCACATCGGCCTGCAGCTGCTGCAGGGCCACGCCGACAGCCTGGGTATGGTTCACCCAGGCCATCGCCTGCTCGTTGTCCTGCTGCAGTTTGCGCAGGGTCAACCACGGCACCACGATGATCGCGGCGGCCGCCAGCGCCAGGGCCGGCAACCGCCAGCGGTCCCAGATGTCGTCACTGAAAACCAGCGCCATGGTTCCTCGTCAGCCGAGCCGCGCATCGGTGGTCGGGACGAACCCGACGGCGGCGGAACCGGCAATATAGCGCAGGCGGTCACAACACTGGGCTTTCCGGCCCGGTTGGCTGAACGGGTTGGCAATCACATCTGTAGAGCCGAGCCGACGCTCGGCTGTCTTGGAGTTCCAGCCGAGCATGGGCCCCGGCTCTACAGATCAGCGGGCGCCCCGCATCGGGGCGCCCGCCGGGGTCAGCGCTTGGCGGCAGCACTGACCTTCAATGCGGCGGCATCGACGCGGGTCACGCCCTTGATGCCCTTGGCGGTGGTGACCGCCTTGTCCTTCTCGGCCTGGGTGGCCACGGCACCGCTCAGGCTGACCACGCCGTTCACGGTTTCCACCTTGATCTCGGTGCCCGGAACGTTGCTGCTGGCGAGCAGGTCGGCCTTCACCTTGGTGGTGATCCAGGTATCGGTCACCGGCTCGTTGGAATCGTGGCGATCAGCATGGGTCGCCGGATGCGCGCTGGTCGGCGGGCTCTTTGCGGCCGGATCCTTGGCGAATGCGGCCGAGGAGGACAGCGCCAGGCCCAGCGTCAGGGCGGAGGCAATCAGCGTGCGGGTCGTATTGCTCATCGTGTCGTACTCCTTCGGAATGTGCTGCCAGTCTGGACAGACCGACGTAGAGCAGGCGTGGCGTTGCGGTCATGCCGTTGTGAATCGGAGCATCTGCAACGAAAACCGTTCAGCTTTGGCCCGTGACCCCGCGTCGTTTACCCTGCCCTTCCCCCTGCCGGAGCTCTGTCATGCGCCCCGACCTGCAACTGGCCCTGATCGGCTACGGCCTCGCCGGCCGTGTCTTCCACGCACCGCTGATCCAGCACACAGCCGGCCTGGCGCTGCACAGCATCGTCAGTTCGCAGCGCGACACGTTGCTGCGCGCGTTCAGCGACGTGCACGTGCGTGCCACGCCGCAGGAGGTGTTCGACGATCCGGCCGTGGATGCCGTAGTGATCGCCACGCCGAATGAACAGCATGCGCCGCTGGCAATCGCGGCACTGGCGGCGGGCAAGCATGTGCTGGTCGACAAGCCGTTCGCGCTGGACGTGGCCGAAGCGGAAACGGTATTGGCTGCGGCGCGCGATGCCCGACGCATCGCCACCGTGTTCCAGAACCGGCGCTTCGATGCCGACTTCCTCACGCTGCAGGCGCTGCTTGCGGACGGGACGCTGGGCGACATTGCCGAGTGCCATGCGCACTTCGATCGCTATCGCCCGCAGGTGCGCGAGCGCTGGCGCGAACAGGACGGTCCCGGCAGTGGCCTGTGGTACGACCTGGGCCCGCACCTGCTGGACCAGATGCTGATGCTGTTCGGTTGGCCCGAAGCGATCGATGCTGATCTGGCCGTGCAGCGCGAAGGCGGCAGCGGCATCGATTACTTCCACGCGGTACTGCACTACGCGCGGCATCGCGCGATCGTGCATTCCGGTTCTCTGGTGGCAGCACAGACGCCGCACTTCAGCGTGCATGGCAGCAAAGCCAGCTGGATCAAACATGGCCTGGATGTGCAGGAAGCCCAGCTGCGACGCGGAGTGGCACCCGGTGCGCCGGGCTGGGGCATCGACCCGCGGCATGGCGAGCTGGTGCGCTGCGACGCCAAAGACAACGTGCAGCGCAGGACGGTCGACAATCTGCCCGGCGACTACCGGCGGTTGTATGCGCAGTTCGCCACCGCGATGCACGGCGAAGGCGAGCCGACGGTCAGCCCGGTGCAGGCGCTGCAGCTGATGCGGTTGCTGCAGGCCGGCATGGACAGCGCGCGCGAAGGGCGGCGAATCGCGTTGGACTGACCAGTAGATCCACGCCATGCGTGGATGACGTGGCAACGATCGGAGAAGGCTTTTGTAGAGTCGAGTCATGCTCGACTGGCTGCATGGGGTCAGAGCCCTTTCCTGCGGAAAGGGATCCGACCCCGATCTGCCTGGGGTCGGATCCCCTCGGCAACGAAGGGCTCTTACCCCACCACAGTGCCTACGACTTCTTGATGGCGTGGCCGCCGAATTCGTTGCGCATCGCCGACAGCAGGCGATCGGTGAACGAATTGGATTCACGCGAGCGCAGGCGCTCCAGCAGCGACAAGGTGATCACCGGTGCCGGCACATCGAGCGCGATCGCTTCGGCCACGGTCCAGCGACCTTCGCCGGAATCCTCGACATACGGTGCGATGCCATCCAGCGAAGGATTTCGCTTGAGTGCTTCGGTGCTCAGGTCCAGCAGCCACGAACGCACCACGCTGCCGTGGCGCCACACTTCGGCCACCTGGGCCAGGTCCAGCTCCATCTCCTGCTTGCGCTCCATCAGCGCGAAGCCTTCGGCGTAGGCCTGCATCATTCCGTATTCGATGCCGTTGTGGACCATCTTGGTGAAGTGGCCGGCGCCAGACGGACCGACACGTGCCCAGCCGCGATCTTCGGCCGGAGCCAGCGTGCGCAGCAGCGGTGCGATCTGCTCCACCACCGACGCTTCGCCACCGACCATCAGGCTGTAGCCTTCCTGCAGGCCCCACACGCCACCGCTGGTGCCGCAGTCGACGTAGCCCAGGTCATCCTCGGCCAGCGCCTTCGCACGGCGGATCGAGTCCTGGTAGTTGGAGTTGCCGCCATCGATGACGATGTCACCTTCGGCCAGGTGCGGGGTCAGTTGGCCCAGGGTCTGGTCGACGGTTTCGCCGGCCGGCACCATCAGCCACACCACGCGCGGCACCGGCAGCGCAGCAACCGCGGCGGCCAGCGAATCAACCACCTCCAGGCCGGCCTCGGCGGCGCGCTGGCGGGCACCTTCGCCCGGGTCGTAGCCGACCACGCGGTGGCCGCCGCGATGCAGGCGCTGGGCCATGTTGGCACCCATGCGGCCGAGGCCGATCATTGCAATATCCATTGTTTCACCTTCAGTTGGGGTCTAGGGTCAGGCTGCCTGGCCTGCCGGTAGCCGCGCAGTGGCGCAGCTGCGCCTCGCGCCAACGCCGGTAGAGCGTGGTATGCAGATTGTGCACTGCCAGGTCGATCGAAAACGGCGTTCGCGGGTTGCGGTCGAGCAGCCGGGCGACGTGGTAGCCGATGGGACGTATACCGCGCGGGTGCACATAGATCACGAACTGCTGGTAGAACGGATCGTCCAGCAGCTGGTCCATGCGTGCCAGCGTGACGTGGTAGCGTGGTTCCAGCCGCGCGCGCAGGTCCGGGTCGCGTTCGAACAGCAGGCGCTCGAAGTAGCGCTGGCCAACGCGCGGGATGTCCTGCGCCAGTTTCCACAGCTCGGCATTGCGCTGGTCATACCAGGCCAGGCCGCCGTGCAGCGCCAGGGCCTGCGCAGCGTCCCCGCCCACTGAAACCACGACGAAGTTCTCGGCCTGGTTGCTCAGATCATCCAGCGTGCTCTTGTCATACACGTGCTCGATGAAACCGGGCACGCCGACGAAAGCCTGGCGCCCCATCGCCGACGTGCGCACGGCCTTGCCATCGGCAAGGAAATCACCCGCATGCGCGCCGAGCAGGATGCTGTCGGTAACGTGCAGCGCGAGGAAGGTGCCGATCGACAGTTCACCTGCGGCAAATTCAGCATCGAATGCCGTGTCGCCATACAGTTCACGCTGGGTGGCCAATTGTGCGACCTGGCGCCCGACCCCGCATTCGGCGCGCACATTGCCGCTGTAGAACGCCTGCAGCGCCTGGCTGTTGCGCGCAGTGGGCACGAAACCGCGGCCGAAGCTTCGCGTGCGCTGCCAGCCTTGCGCCTGTGCGCCGTGCAGGCCGAAGCCGATCCAACCGAGCTGCAACCCAGAGAAACGGAATCCTGGATTGCCCTGCAGCGCAGTAGCGGCACGTTGCGTGGCTGCACCCAGTTCGAAGGCGTAGGCGCAAACCGTAGCCGGATCGTCCAGCACCTGCTGCAGCGCCGCCTTGCGCGCTGCAGCGGGCATCTGCGCCGGCCATTGCACGCGCAGATCGCCCGCCGCGTGCGCCTCGGCCAGCGACGCGCGCGTGCACACCGGGCCACCGTGCACCTGCGGTGCACCAATCGCACGCACTTCGAAGCGCCATCCCAACCGCTGCAGAAGGCCTTCCGTACAGTCCAGTGGCGCGGCAGCCGCGCCCAGCGCGGGCAGCAGCAGGGCCACGCCCATCCATCTGCCGCGCACGATCAACCCTGGTCCGTGCTGGCCGGTGTGGGCTCCGGGGGTGTGGCCGCGGGCGGCACGGGCTTGCCTGCCTCCGCCGGAAGGTACTGTTGCAGGCGCTGGAAGAAGCGACGATAGAACTCGGCGTCGGTGACCGTGCTGCTGGCCACTTTCACCAGCGAGTCGTCATTGCTGCCGAACGGCAGCGATACGGATCCGAGCGCACCGACACCGACACTGGCCGAGGTCGGACTCTTCTTCAACGCGTAGCGATCCTGCACGGCACTGACGAATACCAGCGTCTGGTTCCCCCGCGGTGCGCAGGAAATACGCAGCACCAGCTGCTCGTGATCGTCCTCGCGCGGCTGGAAATTCTTGTTGCCTTCCACCTGCGCCGCGTCGGAACGGGCGATGGCATAGCCCTGGCTGAGCAGGGTGCGCCGCGCAGCCTCACACGCATCCCCCGGGCGGCCATCGACGGTGCGCGAGAAGGTATCGCCGGAATCGAAGGATTCGCGCAGCAGGGTACTGTCGGCGGCACGGCCACCACAGGCCGACAGGATCAGGGCGCTGCCAAGCGCCACAACAGCACTGGAAAGACGGGAGGCCCGCATGGGTACTCCTGCGAGGACGGTACCGCCAAGGGTAGTCCCGCAGCCGTGTGCGGCAGGTCGAAACCGGCGCCACGCGCCTGCCACGTTGCTGGCGGTTCATGCGCCGGTAGCGCCGGGCCATGCCCGGCGAGCGAAGTGGATCGTGCGCTTCCGCCGGGCATGGCCCGGCGCTACCGTGAACGAGGCGCCCAAACGAAAAGGGGCCGGCAATGCCGGCCCCTCCGTTACACATGCACTTGCCGGATCAGTCAGCCCAGCGGCCGGCACCGGTGGACTGCGGCAGCACCTGCGCCGACAGCGGTCGGTCGTTGGCCAGCAGGTTCACCGCGTCGGCCAGGATCGAGGCCGACTCGCGCAGCAGCGGGTCCGGACGCTTCTCGGCAGCCTTCTCGCGCGCGGCATCCTTGACGATGTCGCGCTCGTTGCCGGTCAGGCCGTCATCGCTGCTGTCATCGGCCAGCGGGTCCAGGGCCAGGCCCAGTTCCTTGCGCTGCACCTGGCGCTCCTTGCGCTGGGTGTCCTGGCGCTCGCGTTCAGCGCGACGGGTCGCCTCGTTGAGCGAGATGTACTTCTTCGCCGCTTCGGTGCGGAACTGCTGCACGTCCTCATTCCACCACTGGAATTCCTTGTCGGTGGCGATACGGGTGTCGTGGCGGGTTTCCAGCTTCGGCAGCAGCGGCGCGAAGTTGCCGTACTGGGTGTGCGGCACGGCGGCGATGCGGGTCCACGGCAGCGCGTTGTCGTAGGTGCTCTCGCCGAATTCGGTGGCATCGACGCTGGCCGGGAAGGCCAGGTCCGGCACCACGCCCTTGTGCTGGGTGCTGCTGCCGCTGATGCGGAAGAACTGGGCAATGGTCAGCTTGACCTGGCCGAAGCGCTGGGTCTCGCCACTCGGCCAACGGTCGAGGTCGACGATGTTCTGCACGGTGCCCTTGCCGAAGCTGGTTTCACCGATCACCAGGCCACGGCCGTAGTCCTGGATGGCGCCGGCGAAGATTTCCGAGGCCGAGGCCGAACCACGGTTGATCAGCACCGCCAGCGGGCCATCCCACGCCACGCCCTGGTTGCGGTCGCTGTTGACGGTGACGCGGCCACCGGACTCGCGCACCTGCACCACCGGGCCCTGTTCGATGAACAGTCCGGTCAGTTCAATCGCTTCATCCAGCGAACCACCGCCATTGTTGCGCAGGTCCAGCACCACGCCGTCCAGCTTGTCGTTCTTGAAGCCGGCCAGCAGCTTGGCCACGTCGCGGGTGGCCGAGGCGTAGTCGGCGGCATTGCGGCGACGGCCTTCGAAGTCCTGGTAGAAGGTCGGCAGCTTGATCACGCCGATCTTGCGCGCCGGCTCGCCGTTGGCGGCCGGGATGGTCATGGTCTCGCCCTTGGCGGCCTGTTCGGCCAGGCGCACCTTCTGCCGGGTCAGCACCAGCGTGTGGTGCTTGCCGTCGGCACCTTCGGCGGCCGGAATGAACTCCAGCTTGACCTGGGTGTCCTTGGCGCCGCGGATCTTGGCCACGACATCGTCGATGCGCCAGCCGATCACGTCTTCGACCAGGCCGGACTTGCCCTGGCCAACGCCGACGATGCGGTCACCCGGCTTCAGCGTGCCGTCCACCGCCGCCGGGCCACCGGCGATGATCTCGCGGATCACCACCACGTCGTCCTGGCGCTGCAGCTGCGCACCGATACCTTCCAGCGACAGCGACATCGCCTGGTTGAAGTTCTCGGCGGTGCGCGGGGTGAAGTAATCGGTGTGCGGATCGACCGCGCTGGTGTACGAGTTCATGAAGAACTGGAAGACGTCTTCGCCCTTCAGTTCATTGACCGACTTCTCCAGCGTCGCGTAGCGCTTGTCCAGCGTCTTGCGGATGTCATCCGGCTTCTTGCCGGCCAGCTTCAGGCGCAGCCAGTCGTTCTTGACCGACTTGCGCCACAGCTCGTCCAGTTCGGCGCTGCTGGCCGCCCACGGCACCTTCTTGCGGTCGTACTCGAAGCGCTCGTCGGTGGTGAAGTCCGGCTCCTGCTTGAGCAGCTTGCGCGCATAGGCCACACGCTCGCCGACGCGCTGCTTGTAGACGGCGAACACCTGGAACGCCGGCTCCAGCTCGCCGCCACGGATGGCCGAAGAGATATTGGCTTCGAAGGGCGCGAAGCGCGCCACGTCGGCCTGGGTGAAATACTGCTTGCCGCCGTCCAGCGTTTCCAGATAGCGCTTGAACACGTCCTTGGAGGTGGCCTCGTCCAGCGCGCGCGGGCGGTAGGCGTAGCGGCTGTCGGACAGCAGGCCGTAGACCAGCTTGGAGGTGGTCACCTGGTCGGCGGTGGCCGCCGCGGGCAACGCGGGCGAGTCGGCCTTGGCCGCCAACGCCAGCGGCGCGACCAGCGCCAGGGCCATCAGGAATGCGGGGGCTTTGAATTTCATTGACGTGCTCGGAGGCGCCTTGCCAAGGGGGAGACTGCGTGGTGTTCAGACACCGCGACAGTGCCGAAAGTTGCCGGGTTTGTCACCCGGCCGCGCTCGGTGGAAAACCAGCCTAGCGGGGCCGGTGTAGCAAATTGTGAATGCATGTAGAGCCGAGCCCATGCTCGGCTGGCCGGCAGCAAGCAGCCGAGCATGGGTTCGGCTCTACGGCAGGCAGAGGTGTACAAACCAAGGTTCGCACCCACCAGGGCGGTTTGCACCCACCGAAGGTGGCGGGCCGCGCCCGCCTGGGGCGTCAGGAGACCCCTGCGCCCTTGGCCTGTACGTCGGCGTGGTACGACGAGCGCACCATCGGGCCGGAGGCCACGTGGCTGAAGCCCAGCTCGTAGCCGTAGTCTTCCAGCGCCTTGTAGTCTTCCGGGGTCCAGTACTTCAGCACCGGGTGGTGGTGCGCGGTCGGCTGCAGGTACTGGCCGATGGTGATCATGTCCACATCGTGCGCGCGCAGGTCGCGCATGGTGGCCTTGATCTGTTCGAAGTCTTCGCCCAGGCCCAGCATGATGCCGCTCTTGGTCGGCACGTCCGGGTGCTGTGCCTTGAAGTTCTTCAGCAGGTTCAGCGACCACTGGTAGTCCGCACCCGGGCGCACGTTGCGGTACAGGTCCGGCACGGTCTCGATGTTGTGGTTGAACACATCCGGCGGGTTCTGCGCCAGGATCTCCAGCGCGCGCTCCATGCGGCCCTTGCCACGGAAGTCCGGGGTCAGCACCTCGATGCGGGTGCCCGGCGACTTCTCGCGGATGGCGGTGATGCAGTCGACGAAGTGCTGGGCACCGCCGTCGCGCAGGTCATCGCGGTCGACGCTGGTCACCACCACGTACTTCAGGCCCATGTCGGCCACGGTCTGGCCGAGGCTGGCCGGTTCGTTGGCATCCGGCGGCTTCGGGCGGCCGTGGGCCACGTCGCAGAACGAGCAGCGGCGGGTGCAGACCTCGCCCAGGATCATGAAGGTGGCGGTGCCGTGGCCGAAGCACTCGTGGATGTTCGGGCAGCTGGCTTCCTCGCACACGGTCACCAGGCGGTTCTCGCGCAGCTTGGCCTTCAGGTTCTGCACGGCATTGCCCGAAGGAATGCGCACGCGGATCCAGGACGGCTTGCGCAGCACCGGTGCGTCGGCGAACTGCACCGGCGAGCGGTTGATCTTGTCACCGCCCAGCTGCTTGACCCCGGCCTGCAAAGGCGCGGCGGACGGGGAGTCGCCCTGCACGATCTGCAGGGGAATGGAACGGGCGGTGGTTTCAGTCATGGCAGTTCCGGGGGGCGGTCAGGCGGCCGCAGAAAGATCGGGCAGTTCGGGGGTGTGCTGCAGCAGCAGGCCGAACTGGCGGGCCAGGTGGTCCAGCAGCACCGGCTTGACGGCCTCCATCCCGGAGGGGCCGCCCAAGTCTACCACCGAGGTCACCTGCAACCCCTGGTAGCCACAGGGGTTGATGCGGTGGAAGGGTTCCAGATCCATGGCCACGTTGAAGGCCAGGCCATGGAAGGTGCAGCCGCGGCGCACGCGGATGCCGAGCGCGGCGATCTTGGCGCCACCGACGTAGACGCCCGGGGCGCCCTCGCGGCGTTCGGCGCCGATGTTCCACTCGCCCAGGGTATCGATGAGGGCCTGCTCGATGCGGCACACGTAGTCGCGCACGCCGATGCCCAGCCGCGGCAGGCGCAGCAACGGATAGACCACGATCTGGCCGGGGCCGTGATAGGTCACCTGGCCGCCACGGTCCACGTGCAGCACGGGGATATCGCCCGGCGCCAGCACGTGCTCGTCCTTGCCGGCCTGGCCCAGGGTGAACACCGGGTCGTGCTCGACCACCCACAGTTCGTCGGCATCGGTGTCACTGCGCTGGTCGGTGAAGCGCTGCATGGCGCGCCACACCGGCTCGTACGCCTGGCGGCCGAGGTCACGGACCACCGCCGGACGCGGCGCGCGGTCTTCCGGGGCGGCATCGGCCGGGCAGCTGTCGGCTACAGCGTCCACTTCACTTCCGGATGGTCGCGCAGCGCCTGGTGCGCCAGGTCGTACTGTTCGCGGCTCTCGGCCTTGAACACGATGCGGACGGACACGTACTTGCCGTTGGAGGAATGCTTCCAGCTGATGCGTTCATTGACGACATCGATGCCGGCAGCCAGCAGCAGGCGGGGGAGCTCATGTTCCAGGCCGCGGTTGGCCGGGCCCATGGCGCTGAGCTCGAACTGGCCGGGGAACTGGAAGCCGTGGTCGGGGTTGTCGGACTTGATTTCCATGGACCCATTATCGGGCCGCAGGGCAACAAACCCAAGAGTATTCATCAAAGTCAAAGGCGGCACGGGCGAGCCGCTGCGTTGCGGGGAGCGGCGGCGCCCTGTGGTGGCCAAACACCAGCTGACTGGAACCGGCACCCTGCCGGCCGGATCCGGGCATGGCACCGATCGCACGCATGTAACGAATTGTGTCCGCCGGACAATGTTGTTTTCGGAACAGACAAGTGATCGGAAAGCGCTCGTTCCGTCACGTACTCACGCGTACCGTGTCGTTGCATAGAACGACAGACAACCGCCCCCTTCCCCATGAGCATTCCATCCATGCGTAGCGTCGCAGTCCTCGGGCTGTCCGGCCTGCTGGCCGCCACCCTCCCCCTTGTCGCCCAGGCGGCCGAACAATGTGGCCCGGACGCGATGCGCGACCACCCGCCGCAGATCAACTTCCGCGTCGACAACGACCTGTTTGGTGGCCGCCACCAGGACCAGGGCTATACCAACGGCGCGCAGCTGACCCTGGTCTCGCCCAACCTGGTCGACTACACCGACGACCCCTGCCTGCCGCGCATGGCGCGCTGGGTGAACCAGTACCTGGAAGGCCTGCACCCCGGCAAGTTCGAGCAGCAGAACATGATCTTCAGCATCGGCCAGGGCATCTTCACCCCGACCGACCCGACCCGCCGCGACCTGATCGAGGATGACCGCCCGTATGCCGGCGTGCTGCTGGCCAGCTTCGGTTTCAACGCACGCAGCGGCGACCGCCTGCAGACCACCCAGCTGGCCGTGGGCGTGGTCGGGCCCTGGGCGCAGGGCAAGCAGGTGCAGGATGCCGTGCACAACATCCTCAACGACAAGAAGTTCGAGGGCTGGGACAACCAGCTGCACAACGAGCCGGTGTTCATGCTGACCCACGAGCGCATGCGCCGCTGGCCGGCCGATGCCAGCGTCAATGCCGGCGGCTGGGGCTGGGATGCGATCAGCCACTATGGTGGTGCGATCGGCAACCTGGAAACCAAGGCCAACGCCGGTGGCGAAGTGCGCTTCGGCTGGAAGCTGCCCGACGACTTCGGCAGCACGCCGCTGCGCCCGGCCGGCGAGAACACCGCGCCGACCCGTGGTGGCCGCCCCAGCGGCTGGTCCTGGCACCTGTTTGCGACCACCGACGCGGCATGGGTGATCCGCGACATCACCCTGGACGGCAATACCTTCCGCAACAGCCACAGCGTGGACAAGCGCCACGTGGTCGCCCAGGGCGGCTACGGCATCGCGGTGATGCGCGGGCGCTGGAAGTTCGCAGTGGCGCGCTACCACAGCACCCGCGAGTTCAATGGCCAGCGCCAGTCGCCGGTTTTCGGCAGCTTCACCATCAGCCGCTCGCTGTAAGCGAGGGGCTGAGGGTGAAGCGGGTAGGTGCCGACCGTTGGTCGGCACACCGGTTATTGCATCGCTCGCTGTAAGCGAGGGGCTGAGGGTGAAGCGGGTAGGTGCCGACCGTTGGTCGGCACACCGGCTATTGCATCGCTCGCTGTAAGCGAGGGGCTGAGGGTAGTGCCGGCCGCTGGCCGGCTGCTGCCATCTCCGGATGGGTTCATGGGGAGCCGGCCAGCGGCCGGCACTACCGACATCCCGCCCGAAACAAAAAGGCCGGCATTCGCCGGCCTTTTCATTCACCACGCCGGGGCGTGGCTCATTCCGATTCCCACCACATCCAGAAGCTGTCCCACAGGCGCTTGAAGAAGCCGGCCTGCTCGACGGCAGCCACGGCCACCAGCGGTGCCTCGGCGATGACCTTGCCATCCAGGGTGACCTTCACGGTGCCGATCTGCTGCCCGGCGGTGAACGGTGCTTCCAGGGTCTTGGGCACGTCGATGCTCGGCTTCAGGTCGTTGTAGCGGCCGCGCGGCACGCTGACCAGCATCGGCTGCGCCACGCCCAGCTGCACCTTGTCGGTGGTGCCCTTCCAGACCTTGTGCTCGGCCACGGCCTTGCCCGGTTCGTACAGGCGGTGAGTCTCGAAGAAGCGGAAGCCCCAGTTCAGCAGGGCCAGGCTGTCATCGGCACGCTGCTTCTCAGACGCACCGCCCAGCACCACGGCGATCAGGCGCTGGTCGCCGCGCTGGGCCGAGCTCATCAGGCAGTAGCCGGCCTCGGAGGTGTGGCCGGTCTTGATGCCGTCCACGCTGCCATCGCGCCACAACAGCAGGTTGCGGTTCGGCTGCTTGATGTTGCCGACCTGGAATTCCTTGATCTTGTTGTACGCGTAGGTTTCCGGGTAATCGCGCACCATCGCGCGGCCCAGCAGCGCCAGGTCGTAGGCGGTGCTGTGGTGGCCCTGCGCGGTCAGGCCATGGGCGTTGACGAAGTGCGAGTCCTTCATGCCGATCTTGGCGGCGTAGCTGTTCATCAGCGAGGCAAAGGCCTCTTCGCTGCCAGCCACATGTTCGGCCAGGGCGATCGCGGCGTCATTGCCGGACTGGATCGCCATGCCCTTTTCCATGTCTTCCAGGCGTGCAGTCTGGTTGACCGGGAAGCCGCTGTAGCTGCCATCGGTACCGGCGCCACCTTCGCGCCAGGCGCGCTCGCTCATCATCACCTGGTCATCTGCACGGACCTTGCCGTTCTTGACCTCGGCGGCGATCACGTAGGACGTCATCACCTTGGTGATGCTGGCCGGGGCCAGCTGCTCGTGGACGTTTTCGCCAGCCAGCACCTGGCCGGTGGCGTAATCCATCAGCACCCAGGCCTTGGACACGCTCGGCGCCGGGGCCGGCGGAGTGGCGACGGTGGCCGGGGCGGCAGCGGCGGCGGCGGGCGCCGGCGTGGCCGGAGTCGGCAGCGGCGTCTGGGCGGAAGCCAGGCCCACCACCAGGGTGGCGGCCAGGGCGGTGGCGGCGGAACGGAAATTCATTGGACAGCAGGCTCCAGGGGACGGCCGGGAATGGAGGGTGGAACGTAACGGCCATTGTAAGGCCGGGGGAGCATGGGCCGGCAGCACCGGCCCGGGCGGATCAATCCTTGACGATCTGCGGCGAACCCAGGCCAAGACCGGCGATGCGACCGACAAGTTCCGCAGCACTGGCATGGTCGCTGGCGGGAACACGCAGGCGGAACAGGGTACGGCCGCCGGCGGCGATGTCACTGATGGTCGCGCCGACGATGCCGGCGGCACTGAGCTGGCCCATCGCACGGTTGGCGTTGTCGCGGTTGGAGAAGCTGGCGACCTGCACCATCACCGCGCCGACCATCTGCTGCGACAGGCTGGGCGCCGCCGGGGCGGCACGCACCGGTGCCGGTGCAACCGTGCGCGGGGCCGTGCTGGCGACAACGGCCGGGGCCGGCGCGGGGTTGCGCACCACGGGCGCACTCGGCGGCAGGCTGCTGACCGCCACGTCCGGCGCGGTGCTGGCCACGCCCTGGGTGGTGGCCGGCTGGCCGCGCGCCGGGGCGCCATCGGTCGGCAGGCGGTTGACCAGGCGATCGATGTCGCTGTCGGTGGAAGCACGCGGAGCCGGCACCGGGCGCGCACTGGCCACGGCGGTGGCAGCGGCAGCTTCGGCAGCGCGACGCTCGCGACGCGACGGCTTCTGCGCCATCAGGTTGCTCTCGCCCGGCTGCAGCGCGCGCACCTCGACATTGCCGGTACCGCGCTGGGTGATGCCCAGGCGCACGGCGGCGGCGTAGCTGAGATCGACCACGCGGCCATCGTGGAACGGGCCACGATCATTGACGCGCACGATCACAGACTCGCCGTTGTCCAGATTGGTCACGCGGGCGAAGCTGGGCAGCGGCAGCGTCTTGTGCGCGGCGGTGAACTGGTACATGTCGTAGACCTCGCGGTTGGAGGTCAGGCGGCCATGGAACTTGGCGCCGTAGTACGAGGCGGTGCCACGCTCGACATAGTTACGCGTGTCGTCAAGCACGTTGTACGACTTGCCCAGCACCACGTACGGCGTCTTGTTGCCGATCGCCGAGCGTTCCTCGGCGGTCACTTCCGGCTCGGGAATGCAGGCCACGTTCGGAATGTAGGTGGGCGTGCTGTCCTTCACCCCGGGCTTGTACAGGCCACCGGCGGTGTAATTGCCGCGGGTGCTGAGGTCTTCCTTGGCCGCCGCATACGGCGAACCCTCCGGGCAGTGCGCCGGTCGCGAACCACGCCCCTGCACCAGCGTACCGCTGGACTTGCCGCCATGGCCGGCCGTGGCCGGCTTCTTCGGCGCGCTGCTGCAGGCCGCCAGCGCGAGGACGATCAAGCTCGGGACCAGCCATCTGATGTTCATGCCGGGGGCAGCTCCTGTCCGGCGATGGCCTGGGACAGCTGGAACACGGCCATCGCGTACATCTTCGAGAGGTTGTAGCGGGTGATCGCGTAGTAGTTCTGGAAGCCCAGCCAGTACTGCTTGCCGGTGCTGCCTTCAAGCGTGATCGGCGTGGCCGTGGCGCCCGGCTGCACTGCTGCGCTGGGCTGGTAGCCGCGCTGCGCCAGGTCGGCCAGCGACCAGGTGGGCATCCATTCGGTCGGGTTGAACTCTTCGCGGCCCGGCGCCAGCGTGGCCGGTACGGCCACCTGGCCACCACGCACCCAGCCGCCCTTCTTCACGAAGTAGTTGGCGATGGACGAGAACACGTCATCGTAGCTGTTGAACAGGTCGCGACGACCATCGCCGTTGCCATCCACCGCGTAATCGAGGTAACTGGACGGCATGAACTGGCCCATGCCCATCGCACCGGCATAACTGCCCTTGAGCGTGGTGATGTCCAGCTGTTCTTCGCGGCCCAGCTCGAACAGCTTGGCCAGCTCATCGCGGAAGAACAGTTCGCGCCGCACTTCGCGTTCCAGCTTGGCCGGGTCGCCGCTGCGCGGGTAGTAGAACGCCAGCGTGTACAGCGCATCGAGCACGCGATGGCTGCCGGCATTCTTTCCGTAGCTGGTTTCCACGCCGATGATGGCCACGATCACTTCGGCCGGCACGCCGGTGCGCTGCTGCACGCGATCCAGTTCGGCGCGGTGCTCGGCCAGGAACGCGCGACCGCCATCGATGCGTGCCTTGCTGATGAACATCGGCCGGTATTCGTTCCACGGCTTGACCCGCTCGGCCGGGCGCGACATCGCGGCGATGATCGGCTGGCGCACCTGCGCCTGGTCCAGCACGCTGCTGATCTGCTCCGGCTTCAGGCCATAGCGCTTGGCGGTATCGGCAACGAAGCGGGCCCGCGCGGTCTCGAACGGCACCGGGGTGAGATCAACCGGCGGCGCGCTGGCGGCGGTGGCTTCGGGTGCAGCCTCGGCCGGGCCATGGGCCTTGGTGGCGGGCTGGCGCGGCGTACTGCTGGCCTGGGGCGAAGACGGTGGGGACTTCGGCTGGGTCGCGCAGGCGACCAGGCCGAGGGTGAGCATGCAGGCCAGAGTGCGTCGAATCATCGTCGCAGGTTAGCAGGTCATGGATGAATTAAAACCCCTAACACCATGAATCACAACGATTTGCCCGCGTTCAGCGGGAAATGTGAAGACGTCGTGATCGTGTTTCCCCATTCAGATAGAGGTGGCCGGTTGCGTCCCCATCCCCGCAGACGCAACCGGCGACCGGATCCGGTCGATACCTGCGCGGCTGCCGCTCCCCAGTGGCAGTGCCCCGCGCTCCTTGTATCCGTTGGATCAGTACTGCTCCCGCCCGACGCCCCCTCGCGCTGCAACGATTGACGGCGCGCCGTGCCGAACGGGCCGCCATTGTGCAGGCCGATTACGACAAGTCCATTGATCAGGATCAACGCGGCGTAAAAGTGTGAGCTCTTTAACAATTTTTATGGACTTTGGTCAGTTGCAGTGCTCCCGCGCGTTGTTGTGAGAACGCTTCCACAACAGGCGTTGCGCAGAGTCAGGAAGGTTCCAGCCAACGGCGCAGCCCCTCGTGGGTGGCCGCGCAAAGCAGTTCATGGGTGGGGCCGGGTAGATGGGCTGCGCAGGGGACGCTGCAAGTACGTCCATGTAAGCTCGGTCGCCGCATCCATGCGGCTCACGCCCCTGCGCAGCCCATCTACCCGGCCATGGACAGGTTCCGTGCGCGTCTACCCACGGAGAAGAAAGAGAAGATCAAACGCAAAAGCAGCCTGGCAGGCCGCTATTTGTAGAGCCGAGCCCACGCTCGGCTCATTTCCGCCCGGTCCGCGAAGCCGAGCGTGGGCTCGGCTCTACACGAGCAAGCGCAGCGCTGCGATCCGCTGTTGATCTTCTCTTTCTTCTCCGTGGGTGGACGACCCAGGAACCTGTCAGCGGCCGGGTGGGTGGGTAGTGCGGGGTGTCCGCGGCATGGATGCCGCGGCCAAGCCCCCAAGGATGGGTTCACGGCGTCCCCGCACTGCCCACCCGCCCGGCCAGCCCTCAGCACTCCGGCTTTCAGCGACCAACCCCACCCACGAGGGGCTGCGCCGTTGGCTGGAAACCCTATCCCCCGTGCACGGGACGGTGCCCACGTACCGCCATCACCAGTCCGATGCCGGCCAGCAGCGAGACCGCCGAGGTGCCGCCATAACTGATCAAGGGCATCGGAATGCCCACCACCGGCAGCAGGCCGGAAATCATCCCGCCATTCACCAGTACATAGACGAAGAACGCCAGCCCCAGACTGCCGGCCAGCAACCGCGCGTGCGTGTCGCGCGCATGCACCGCGATCCACAGGCAGCGCCCGACCACGAACAGGTACAGCGCGAACACGCTGGCCACGCCGATCCAGCCGAACTCTTCGGCCAGAACCGAGAACGCAAAGTCCGTGGTGTACTCGGGCAGGAAATCCAGCGTGGCCTGCGTGCCCTGCCCCCAGCCACGCCCGTCCCAGCCACCGGATCCGATCGCGATGCGCGACTGCAGGATGTTCCAGCCGGTACCGAGTGGATCGGCCGCCGGGTCGAGGAAGGTCAGCACGCGATCCTTCTGGTACTGCCGCAACAGGCCGAACCAGGCCAGCGGCGCGGCCACTGCCAGGCCCGTCGCGCCGGTCGCCACCCAGCCCCAGTGCAGCCCGGCCAACAGCAGCGCGAACACGCCGCTGGCGGTGACCAGGGTGGCGGTGCCGAGGTTGGGCTGCATCAGGATCAACACGGCGGGTACGCCGATCAGGACGGCAGCGATCAGCACCGTGCGCGGTGACGGGGGCAGCGGCTGCCGATGCAGGTACCAGGCCATCATCAGCGGCAGGCTGAGCTTGAGCAGCTCGGACGGCTGCAGGTAGAACACGCCGAGATTGAGCCAGCGCTGCCCATACTTGCCGGTGCCGATCACGTACACCGCCATCAGCGGCAGCATCGACAGCGCGTAGATCGCAGGGGTCCACGCGCGCAGTCGGAGCAGCGAAACGCGCGACAGGAGCCACATCGACGCCAGGCCACCGGCAAAACGCGCCGCCTGCCCGGCCACCGGGCCGGACACGCTATGCAGCACCGCCAGGCCGGCGCCCATCAGGATCAACAGCGCGACGAGCAACGGCAGATCAATCGTGCGCACTGCCTCACGGCAGCCGCCAAGCAGTCGTTTCCATTCCACGCGGGCACGGTAGCAACGCGCGCTTGCGTGAAGCTGTCAGCGCGGCGCCGCATTTGTAGAGTCGAGCCATGCTCGACTGCCTTTCATACAGCAGAAGCAGCCGAGCATGGCTCGGCTCTACAGGAGTCAGGAGCAGGAAGCGCGGCGGCTAGCCGTAGCCGCCGTGCACCGGGTTGTGGCTGCGCACCGCCATCACCAGTCCGAAGCCGGCCAGCAGCGATACGGCCGAAGTGCCGCCGTAGCTGATCAGCGGCATCGGCACGCCCACCACCGGCAGCAGGCCGGAAATCATCCCGCCGTTCACCAGTACGTAGACGAAGAAGGCCAGGCCGGTGGCACCGGCCAGCAGGCGCGAATAGGAATCGCGCGACTGGCTGGCAATCCACAGGCAGCGCCCGATCACCACCAGGTACAGGGTCAGCACCAGGGCCACGCCCATCCAGCCGAATTCCTCGCTCAGCACCGAGAACGCGAAGTCGGTGGTCTGCTCGGGAATGAAGTTCAGGTGCGACTGCGAGCCCTCGCCCCAGCCCTTGCCATCGAAGCCGCCGGAACCAATCGCGATCTTCGACTGGATGATGTTCCAGCCGGCCCCCAGCGCATCCATCTCCGGGTCCAGGAACATCATGATGCGGTCCTTCTGGTACGGCCGCAGCAGCCAGAACCAGGCCACCGGCGCGACCGCAGCCACGCCGCCCACGCCCAGGCCGACCCACCACCACGGCAGGCCCGCCAGCAGCAGCACGAACACGCCGCTGGCGGCGATCAGCACGCCGGTACCGAAGTCCGGCTGCAGCATCACCAGGCCGGTCGGCACGCCGATGATGACCAGCGCCACGAGCACGGTGTTGAAGCGCGGCGGCAGCGGCATCCTGTGCAGGTACCAGGCCACCATCATCGGCAGGCTCACCTTCAGCAGCTCGGCCGGCTGCAGGTAGAAGAATTTCAGGTCCAGCCACTGCCGGCCGTACTTGCCGGTGCCGAGCACGAACACCGCCAGCAGCGGAATCATGGAGATCGCATAGATCATCGGCGTGGCCGAGCGGATGCGCAGGATCGGCACCCGCGAGATACCCCACAGCGCGGCCATGCCCACTGCGAAGCGCGCGCCCTGCGCCATCACCAGGCCATCGCCACCGGCGCTCTTCAAGGTGGCCAGGCCGATCACCATCAGCGCGCCCAGGGCCAGGCACAGCACCCAGTCCAGCGTGCTGAAGAAGCGGCGCAGCATGTCGCCGGCCCAGCGCAGGAATACTTTCATCGTGCGGGCTCCGCAACCGTCGGGCGTGGCGTGGCCGGCAGTGCGGCGGCGGCCGGCGTACCCGGCTGCGGCGCAGGTGCAGGTTCCGGCGCAGGCACGCCGACCAGCACCGGGTGTTCGCCCAGCTGCGCGGCAGCCAGGTCACCGGCCTGGCGTGCGCCGGCGTCTTCGTTGTCGAACGCGGTGGCGCCGATGGCGGTGGTGCCACGCTCGCTGTCCAGCGGCTGCATGCCTTCGGGCATCTTGCCCAGCAGGTAGGCGTCGAACACTTTGCGTGCGATCGGCGCAGCAGCCGAACCACCGTAGCCACCACCTTCCACCGCCACCGCAATCGCGATCACCGGGTTTTCGACCGGCGCGAAGCCGACGAACAGCGCGCGGTGGCGCAGGTGCATCGGCAGGCTCTTCGGGTTCACGGCAGCGGTGCCCTTGCGGCTGATGACCTGCGCGGTACCGGTCTTGCCGGCCATCACGTACGGCGCACCGACCGCCACGCGCCAGCCACTGCCACCGGGCCGCATGGTCGCCATCATGCCCTCGCGCACGGCCTGCACGTTGTTGGCATTGGGGCTGACCGGCTTGCTTTCGCCGGGCGGCGTCGCCGTCCAGTCGCTGTCGAAGCCCTCGCGCTGCTGGATCACCAGGTGCGGGGTGCGCAGCTGGCCGTCGGCCAGCCCGCTGACGCCCCGCGCCAGCTGCAGCGGGGTGACCTTCCAGTCGCCCTGGCCGATGCTGATGTTGACGGTGTCGCCGGGGTACCAGGCTTCCTTGCGGCTCTTCCGCTTGTAGGCCGGCGACGGCAGGATGCCGCCGATCTCGCCGGTCAGGTCGATGCCGGTCGGCTGGCCGAAGCCGTAGTACTCCATGTAATGGTCGAAGCGCTCGATGCCCAGGTCCAGCGCCAGCTTGTAGTAGTAGGTGTTGACCGATTCGGCGATGGACTTGCGCAGGTCGGTCCAGCCGTGGCCGCCACGGTGGGCGTCACCCCAGCCGCGCGAAGTGCCCGGCAGGTAGAACATGCCGGTGGACAGCACCTTGTCTTCCGGGCGGCGCACGCCCGAATCCAGCCCGGCCAGGCCGATCAGCGGCTTCAGCGTGGAACCGGGGGCGACGCCACCCAGCACCAGCCGGTTGAACTGCGGCCGCGACGGGTTCTCGTTCAGCGCCTTGAAGTCGGCATGGGAGATGCCGTTGACGAACAGGTTCGGGTCGTACGACGGCAGGCTGACCATGGCCAGCACTTCGCCGGTACGCGGGTCCATCGCCACCGCCGAGCCTTCCTGGTCACCGAAGGCGGCGACCATGGCCCGCTGCAGGTCGGCGTCGATGGACAGGCGCAGGTCGGCACCGGACTGCGCAGCGACACGACCAATGGTGCGGATGGCACGGCCCTGCACGTTGGTCTCGACCTGCTCGTAGCCGACCTTGCCGCGCAGCTGCTGCTCGTAATAGCGCTCCAGGCCGGACTTGCCGATGTGGGTCAGCGCGGCATTGCCTTCGCCGAGGATCTCCAGATCCTTGTCGTCGACACGGCCGACGTAGCCGATGATGTGCGCGAACAGGTCGCCGTACGGATAACGCCGGGTCAGGTAAGGCTCCAGCTCGACGCCGGGGAAGCGCCAGCGGTCGACGGCGAAACGCGCCATCTCCTCGTCGCTCATGCGCAGCTTCAGCGTGACCGGCAGGAACTTGCGGCGCGCCTTGCGCGACTTGTTGAACGCTTCCAGCTCTTCCGGGCTGATGCTGATGATCTTCGCCAGCCCTTCGAGGGTGGCGTCCATGTCCTTGACCTTGTCCGGGGTCACGTCCAGGCGGAAGGCCGGCACGTTCTCGGCCAGCAGGCGGCCGTTGCGGTCGTAGATCATGCCGCGCCCGGGCACCACCGGTCGCGGCTTGATGCGGTTGGCTTCCGAACGCGTGGCGTAGACGTCGTGGTCCAGCACCTGCAGCTTGAAGTACCAGCCGCCCAGGCCCAGCAGGCAGACCAGCACGCCCAGGAAACCCAGCGCCGCACGGCGGCGGAACTGTTCGGCTTCAGCGTGCGGATTCTTGACCTGGCGACGCGGGATCATGGCTCAGCGCCCGCGCTTGCCGAAGCGCACCGCGTCCAGCAGCACGAATACCAGCGGCCACAGGCCCATGCCCAGCAGCGGCGCCCACCAGTACGACCACGGCAGGGTCGGCTCGCCCACCAGGATATGCACCAGCGCGCTGACGATGCGGTCGTTGAACAGCAGGCCGCCGATGGCCAGCATCTGCTGCGACATCGGGAAGAAGCGGATACGGGCGCGGAAGCGCTGCAGGATGAAGGCCAGCATCACCAGCCGCAGCGACTGTTCACCGAGCACGCCGCCGTACAGCAGGTCGGCGATGACGCCGCTGGCGAAAGCGATGCCCAGGCCGACGCGCTCGGGCGTCTCGATCACCCAGTACGCCAGCACCAGCGCCAGCCAGTACGGGCGCAGTGGCTGCAGCAGCGCCGGCAGCGGCAGCAGGCCCAGCAGCAGGGCCACCACCAGGCTGGCCGGCAATACCCACGGGTTGTCGCGCAGGCGGCTCATCGCTGTGCCTCCGGCGTGGTCGGTTGCCGGCCAGCGGCCGGCACTACCGTAGAGCTGGCTGGGGTGGAGCCCCCTTGTTGTTCAAGGGGGCGCGCCAACGGCGCGGGGTTAAGGGAGGATGCGGGGGCAACAGTCCTCGTTTGCGACGAGGGCTGTTGCCGGCCAGCGGCCGGCACTACCGGCACTACCGTGGAGCCGGCTGGGGGAGAGCCCCCCTCTTGTCGAGGGGGGCGCGCCGAAGGCGCGGGGGTAAGGGAGGATGCGCGGGCCGGTTGCGCCGAAGGTGCAGTCGGCTCAAGGGGGCGCGCCAACGGCGCGGGGTCAAGGGAGGATGCGGGGGCAACAGTCCTCGTTTGCGACGAGGGCTGTTGCCGGCCAGCGGCCGGCACTACCGTAGAGCTGGCTGGGGTGGAGCCCCCCTCTTGTTGAGGGGCGCGCGCCGAAGGCGCGGGGGTAAGGTGGGATGCCCCCCCGGCAGCCTGGTTTGCCGAAGGCAAACCAGGCTGAGGCAATTCGCCTGCCTGCGGCAAGCGAATTGCCGCACCCGGGCGCAGCAGCAGCACATCGCGGCCGCGGTCCAGCTGGGCGGCCGGCTTCAGTTCACCGACCAGGAAGGCATGGGTGTCGTCCGGGCGCAGGCCGGTGATGGTGCCGACCGGGAAGCCGGCCGGGAAGCGGCCGCCGAGGCCGGAGGTGACGATCTCATCCCCCACTTCCACGCCGGCGCTGAGCGGGATGTCGCGCAGTTCCAGTTTGTCACCGCGGCCGTAGACGATCAGGCGTACGCCGTTGCGGGCCACGGTGACCGGCACCGCGTGGTCGGGGTCGGTCAGCAGCAGCACGGTGGAGGTGCCGCCGGTGACGCTGATCACCTGCCCCATCAGGCCACCGGCATCGATCACCGCCTGGCCGACATGCACGCCTTCGCGGCTGCCGGCGTCGAGCACCAGGCGCTGCTTCACCGGATCCAGGTCGATATCCAGGATCGGCGCCAGCTGCACGTCCAGGCCACTGCGCTCGGCCACGTTCAGCAGTTCGCGCAGCTGGGCGTTGTCCAGCGCGGCGGTCTGCAGGCGGGTCAGGCGCGCGTTGGCCAGCAGCAGCTGGTTGCGCAGTTCGCGGTTCTCGGTGACCAGCTGGGTGTGGCTGGCCGCGGAATCCTTGACCTGGTTGCCGAGCTTGCCGGGCAGGCCGGCCAGCGCCCACACAGGCTGCACCAGGCTGTTGGCCTGCTCACGCAGGCGCGCCAGCCAACCCGCCTGATCGTCAAGGACGATCAGGGTGATGGCCAATGCAAGGTAGGCCAGCAACCGCAGGGGGCTGGCGGCATCACCGGATCGGGAGGCAACGGGAGGACCGGCGTAGGGCGGCACGGCAACGATTCAACTGGCAGAAGGCGGAGGGGAAACACGCGGACGCCCCGCCGGTGCCGGCCCGCCATCGCGGCGGGCCGCACCCCGGAAGGGCGCGGCGGGCAGGAACGGCCGGGACGGCTTATTCCGGCGCAAAGAACTCGTTGCCGTGCATGTCCACCAGCTCCAGCGCACGACCGCCACCGCGGGCCACGCAGGTCAGCGGATCGTCAGCCACCTGCACGTGCAGGCCGGTTTCCTCGGAGATCAAGCGGTCCAGGTCGCGCAGCAGGGCGCCGCCGCCGGTCAGCACGATGCCGCGCTCGGCAACGTCGGCACACAGTTCCGGCGGGGTCTGCTCCAGCGCCAGCTTGACCGCGCTGACGATGCCCGACAGCGGTTCGTGCAGGGCTTCGAGCACCTCGTTGGAGCTGATCTTGATCATCTTCGGCACGCCCTCGGCGAGGTTGCGGCCGGAGATCTCCAGCTCCTGCACCTCGGCCTGCGGGTAGGCACAGCCCAGCTCGACCTTGATGCGCTCGGCGGTGGCTTCACCGATCAGCATGCCGTGGTTGCGGCGCACGTAGTTGGTGATGGATTCGTCGAAGCGGTCGCCACCGATGCGGACCGAGGCCGAATAGACGATGCCGTTGAGCGAGATCACCGCCACTTCGGTGGTGCCGCCGCCGATGTCGATGACCATCGAGCCACGGGCTTCGGTGACCGGCATGCCGGCACCGATCGCGGCAGCCATCGGCTCTTCGATCAGGTACACGTCACGGGCACCGGCTTCCTCGGCCGATTCCTTGATCGCGCGGCGCTCGACCTGGGTCGAACCGGCCGGCACGCACACCAGCACGCGCGGGCTCGGGCGCAGCACGCGCGACTTGTGCACCTTCTTGATGAAGTGCTTGAGCATCGCCTCGGTGTAGGTGAAGTCGGCGATGACGCCGTCCTTCATCGGGCGGATGGTGGTGATGTGGCCCGGGGTACGGCCGAGCATCTGCTTGGCCTCGGCGCCAACGGCTGCCACCGAGCGGGTGCCACCAATGGCACGGTCCTGGCGCACGGCCACGACCGACGGCTCGTTCAGCACGATCCCCTGCCCGCGCACGTAGATGAGGGTGTTGGCCGTGCCCAGGTCGATGGACAGGTCGTTGGAGAACATGCCACGGAGTTTCTTGAACATCTGAGGAAGGAGTCCTGAGGGGTGTCGTGCCCGCCGCGGGATGGCGAAAAAATGGGCAGAAATCGAGGCCGACAAGCCTAGCAACCCGCCTGCCGCCGAGCAAGGAAAAAACTAGCTGAACCCGCGTCTTCACAGGCTTTCGGCCTGATCGGGCATCACCCGGTTCTGGCCCTGAGCGGCACCAGCGGGTAACCTTTGCGCCGTCGGGCGCCCAAGGGCGCCGTTTGCTTGCCCGCTGAACCGGGCCGGCCCATCCCAAAATTCACCGCATAGGCTTACATCGATGTCCGCTCTGATCTGTGGTTCTCTTGCCTTCGACACCATCATGGTGTTCCCGGACCAGTTCAAGAATCACATCCTGCCGGACAAGGTGCACATCCTGAACGTGTCGTTCCTGGTCCCCCGCATGCGCCGCGAGTTCGGCGGCTGCGCCGGCAACATCGCCTACAACCTGCACCTGCTGGGCGGCCAGCCGATCCCGATGGGCACCGTGGGTTCGGACTTCGGCCCGTACCGCGAATACTTCGAAGGCCTGGGCATCGACCTGACGCGCGTGCGCGTGATCGATGAGCTGTTCACCCCGCAGGCGTTCATCACCACCGACCACGACAACAACCAGATCACCGCCTTCCACCCGGGCGCGATGATGCGTTCCTACGAGAACCACGTGCGTGGCGTGCCGGGCGTGACCCTGGGCCTGGTCGGCCCGGATGGCCGCGAAGGCATGATCCAGAACGCGCAGGAATTCCACGAAGACGGCATCCCGTTCATCTTCGACCCGGGCCAGGCCATGCCGCTGTTCAACGGCCCGGAGCTGCGCGCCTTCATCGACCAGGCCGATTACGTGGTGGTCAACGACTACGAGTCGAACCTGCTGCAGGAGCGCACCGGCTGGGACGAAAAGGAGATCGTCAGCCGGGTCAAGGCCTACATCACCACCCGCGGCCCGAAGGGCGCGGTCATCCACACCCCGGAAAAGAGCTACGACATCCCGCCGGCGCACGAGCGCCGCGTGGTCGACCCGACCGGCTGTGGCGACGCCTTCCGCGCCGGCCTGATCTACGGCATCCAGAAGGGCTACGACTGGCTGACCATCGGCCGCATGGGCAACCTGATGGGCGCGCTGAAGGTCGAGCACCCGGGCACGCAGAACCAGCGCTTCACCTTTGACGAGTTCAACGAGCAGTTCAAGCAGCAGTTCGGTTACGCGCTGGGCGCGTAAACGAACTGCCCGCGCACCCGCTCGGTGGGTGTCGACCCTGGTCGACACGCTGTGCCCTGGTAGGTGTCGACCTTGGTCGACACTGCCGGCCAGCGGCCGGCACTACCCTCTGCGCTGCCAGGCGGCCAACAGGTCGCGGCAATCAGCGAAATGCCAGTCGGCATGGCCCGGCCACGGGTTCTCCGGCAGGTTGACCAGCACGGTGTGGGTGCCCGCGGCACGGCCGCACTCCAGATCGTAGGCGTGGTCACCGACCATCACCGCCTTGGCAGGCCCGATGCCCCAACGCCGCAGATGCTGCTGCAGGCCATCCGGTGAGGGCTTGGGCACCGCTTCATCGCGGCCGATGATGTCGGCATCGTCGAACAGTCCCCCAACCCCGATCGCGTCCAGCGTCAGCTTCGCCAGCGCATGATCGTTGCGGGTGAGGATGCCCAGCCGGCAGCCCGCGGCCGCCAGCGCGCGCAGCAGCTTCACCGCGCCCGGCGCCGGTAGCGCGTCCTCGGCCAGCGCGCGCTCGTGATCCAGCAGCCAGGCCCGCTTGGCCTGCGCCGGTGCCTCCGGCAGCGCCGCGATATGGTCGAGGATGTCTTCCTCGGCCGCGATCTGCAGTGCGCGGCGGATCGCGGCGAAATCATGCACGGCTACCGTCAGCGTGCCGTCCATGTCGAACACCCAGTGCCGGATCGCGGACAACGCGTGCACTGCGCTGCCCGTTGCGATCATCACTGCCACCACTGCGGCATGCGGCTGGCGTCGACACCGCCGGTCTCGAACACGGCCGTGCGCGTGCCGCCGGCCTTGACCGGGAACTCGATGCTGATCGACTTGCCCTTGCGCGCCAGCTTCCACAGCGCCTTCTGGTCGGTGATGAACATCGCAATGGCTTCATCGGTCTTTGGCCGCCAGGCGGCCATCGACACCGGCTTGCCGTCGTCCACTGTCACCTTCACCGTGCACTGCGGGCAGCGGAAATCGCCGGCCTGCAGCACCAGGTAGGCATGCCGCTTCCACTCCGGATGATCGCGGAACACCAGCTGCACCGGCTTGGCGCCGCTGCCATCCACGTCCACGCGTTCCTTGCTGTAGATCTGCGCCGAGACCTGATTGCCCTTGCTGCCGACCGGAATCTGGTTGTACTGCCACAGCCCCTGCATGCGGCGCAGGTCGCGCGCGGCATCGCCCTTGGCCTTTACTTCATCGAAACCGGCCGCGATGCGCTCAGCGGCGGCGGTGTCCTTGTACTGGTCCAGCAGCGAGGCACCATGCAGGCGCGCGCGCTCCCAGTCCTGCGCGGCTACGGCCATGTCGTACTGCTTGGCGACGTCCTCGGCCTTGGCCTCCTTCTGCGCCTGCACGGCCGCCGCGGCGGCTTCCTGCGCCTTGCGCTCTTCCTCAGGGTTGCTGCAGGCGGCCAGGGCCAGGGTACAGGCGGTGAGCAGGATCAGTCGTTTCATGGCGGAGGTCCTTGGTGTATTCGCATTCTTGTAGAGTCGAGCCATGCTCGACTGACCATTCAACAGCCAGTCGAGCATGGCTCGACTCTACAAAAAAAGCGCCGGGGGATGCCCGGCGCGTTTTTCTTACTTGGCTTCGGCCTTGGCCAGCATGTCCTGCACCGAGGCGGTGGTGATCGGGTGGTAGCCCGGCTTGGCCTTCTCGAAGGCCTGCTTGGCCAACTCCAGACCCTTCGGGGTCTTCACCAGTTCGGCGTAGATCGGCATGATCAGCTTGCGACGGCCGACCCGCTCGATGAACGCGGCTGCGCCTTCATTGGCCTGCTCGTAGCCGCTGCGGATCGCCAGCGGGTACCAGCGCATGGCGATCTCGCCATTCGGGGTGCCGGTGAAGTGGAAGGCCTTGTCCAGCGTGGCCAGCTTGTCCAGCGGCTGGGTCGCGCCCAGGCCGTCGATGAAGCGCACCCATTCCTGCGTGCTCCAGTCGGCGATGACCTGGCTGCTCGGCACGGTGCCGGCGCTGGCAAACGCGATGCGCGCGGTATCGACGCTGCTGAAGTTGCGCGACTGCGCCTTGGCCGCGAACGCCGGGATGCCCGGCTCGTCCAGCCATGCCTTCAGTTCGGCTTCGGTCACTGCCGACGGATTCTTCGGCAGCAGGTTCTTCTTCATGTAGTCGACGAACTGGTCGGTGTTCGCGCTCTGGAAGGCATGGTCATCGAACCAGCCACGCAGGAACGGGTCGAAGGTCTCGCGGCCGAAGCGCTGTTCCAGGAACTCCAGGAACCACGAACCCTTGACGTAGGCGACCTGGCTGAGGGCTTCGTCGGGGTCGCGCTCGTTCAGCGGCGGCAGCGCCAGCGCCTGGTCGGCCGGGCTCATGTCCTTCACTTCGGCCAGCAGGTCGGTCTGGTCGATCTGCTTCTCCATCTCGGCCATCTCCTTGCCGTACAGGGCTTCGGTGATGCGGCCCTGGACGTAGGTGGTGAAGCCTTCATTGAGCCAGATGTCCTTCCAGCTGGCGTTGGTCACCAGGTTGCCCGACCAGCTGTGCGCCAGTTCGTGGGCGACCAGCGAGACCAGCGACTTGTCGCCGACGATCACGGTCGGGGTGGCGAAGGTCAGGCGTGGGTTTTCCATGCCGCCGAACGGGAACGACGGTGGCAGCACCAGCATGTCGTAGCGGCCCCAGCGGTATTCGCCGTACAGCTTCTCGGCGGCACCGATCATCTTCTCGGTGTCTTCGAATTCCTTGGCGGCCTTGTTGACCATGGTCGGCTCGGCCCAGACGCCGGAGCGACCGGAGATCGGCTCGAACACCAGGTCGCCGGCGGCGATGGCCAGCAGGTAGGACGGAATCGGCTGCGGCATCTTGAAGGTGTAGTCACCATCACGCGCGGCCTTCGGATCGTTGTCGGCGCTCATCAGCACCATCACGTCCGGGCGCGAGACCACGTGCGCGCTGTAGGTGAAGCGCACGCTCGGGGTGTCCTGCAGCGGCACCCAGGAGCGGGCGTGGATGGCCTGCGACTGGCTGAACATGAAGGGCAGCTTCTTGCCCTCGGTCATCGACGGTGCCAGCCACTGCAGGCCCGAGGCGGTCGGCGCGGTGTGGTAGGTCACTTCCACCTTGGCCGGCTGTTCCGGGGCCTCGATGGTCAGCTTGCTGCCGAACACCTTGTCAGCGGCGGCCAGCTCGAACTTCAGCGGGCTGCGCGCGCCATCGGCGGCAACGGCCTCGACCTTGGACACGGTCAGCTCGCGGGTGTCGAGCACCAGCTGCCTGGCGTCCTTCTGCTTCCATTCCAGGGTGTAGGTGGCGGTGCCGCCGATCTGCTTCTGGTCGAAGTCCAGCTTCAGGTCCAGCGCGATGTCCTTGATGGCGACCTTGTCCGGCTCGGCGTACGAGCTTTCGTCGTGGCTGCGGTTCTCGGCGTTCACGGGGGCGGCGGGGGCCTTTTCGGCAGTCGGTGCGGCGGCGGGCGCGGCCGCCTCCTGGGAGCAGCCGGCGGCCAGGGCCACGGCCAGCGGAAGGAGCATCAGCGGATTACGCATGAATCGGGACCGTTACGGGGATCAGACCCCCAATGGTACCTCCCCCGGGCCACGCAGGCGTTGCGCGGTGCGGGGTAATGGCGGGCACAGCGCCGGTAGTGGCGGGGGGGGGGGGGGGGCCCCCCCCCCCCCGGGGGGGGGGGGGGGGGGGGGGGGGGGGGTGRGGGGGGGGG
>NZ_RAVT01000060.1 GCF_013464915.1 Stenotrophomonas maltophilia | reverse complement strand
CGGCSGGCACTACCGGGAAGGTGTGGTAGTGCCGGCCGCTGGCCGGCTCTCCCTGATGCTGGGACGCCGTGGTAGACGCCGACCTTGGTCGGCACTCGCACCGCTATAGCAGCGCCGAAGCAACCACCGATGCCTTTGCTCGAATACCGTCCGGCGCATCACCCTTCAGCGCTTCGATCAGGGACACGACTTCTGCTGCGCCTTTGGTTGAGGCTTCATTCTTCAGGCAGGCAATCAACCTATCTCTGTATGGATCACTATTCAGCAATCTGAAGATGAACGTCTCCAACCATTCTGGTGCCACGGTACGCATGTACGGAGCTGATAGGACAAGCGCGGAAACCATCCTGTCGCCGTCGCTGTCCTCGACAAGATGAAGAAGCCCCCACATGACTTCTTCATGCGGAGTGTCATCGGCGAACATCGAGAAGAGGACTCCCAGCTCCCGACTGGAGAACTCCAGGCCTGACAGCGCCTGAACCGTCCGGTCAAATACCGCAACATCCTCAGAAGTGAGCATTCGCGAGGCCCGTAACAGCTCCTCCAGAAGTTGGTCTTTCATCACAGCTTCGTTGGCGGAACCTGGCATTACTTGCACCGGTGCATCAGCGGAGTGATATCCGATTGTACGCACGCACCCTGGTAACGGTGGCATTGGCACCAAGAACCGCCAAGTATGACCAGCGTTACCGACCGAACTCTTTGGGGCCGTCCAACTGCTCGGCTCAGTTATCCCCGCTGCACGACGCCTGACCCAAAGGCAGCCGAGCATGGGCTCGGCTCTACATGATTGGGGCCTTCGGATCACTTCCGGACCAGCGGCTTCACATTGTTCGCATAGTGTGGAAACGCAGGCGCGGCGAACTCCCTCAGCATGTGCAGGTGCGGCGGAAGCTTGAGCCTGCGCAAGTTGCCAATTGCGACTTCGCCGCCGCAAACCAGCGCCGGCTCAAAGCCATACATCTCATCTGCCATCAAGTGCCCGCAAGTGCTCACAACCCTGTCGAAAGGCAGCTCTTCGACCCCATCCATCAGATCAAAGTCCTCAAGCTCCGCGCAAGCGAAGAATGCCTTGATGCCACCCTCCTGCCGTGCCAGAGACTTGGGTCTCAAACAGTTCTGAAGAGCAAATACTTCACTGCGGATCGGATCGATGCTCACGCCGACGCCGGATGCTTCGCCGCACAGGTAGAGCCGTCCAAACCCGCTTCTGGCAAACACATGGTAGGTATCGATCAGGGAAAATGGAGTACCAGCCAACCACGAGTGCATCAGGCCTTCGTAGTCCTCGGGATTCACCGTCCACAGCCGACCACTGCCATAGTTCGCCCATCCATCCCGACGCCAATAGCTCAAGAGCGGTTCGGGCAAGATGCCCGTCCACTTGGAGAAGCTGGTCTCTGGAACCGACGCGTGCTCACCGGCTTCGCCGAACGTCTCGATGAAAAGTGCAAAGTCCTGATCGTTGTCCATTGTCCTCTCCGTACGGGGCAATCTCGTCAACGTGGAGTGACACGACCGAACACCTGATGCGTCATGGACCACGGCAGTCCGTGGTCGGCACGGTCCACCCTACCCTGCTCACGCTTCATCATCAGGCGATTCGCAGTCTTCAACTATGGATGGTATCCACTTCGATTCGTCGTCTACCGGCTGTGGCAACCGCCCTTCAAGCCACTCAAGCACCTCATCAGGCTTGATGCCGGGTAGCGTCGATTCGATGCGCCAGCTCAGATGCCAGCATGCAGGACCATTGAGATAGGGCGGTGGCGCCGTGGGCAGGAAACGAGTGGGGAGAAGCTCCGACACAGAAAGCGTGTTGAGCACATACGCCAACTCCTGCACCGTGCTCCACGCCAGCGGGTGCTCCAAGGCAAGTGAAAAGCCAACAGACCAAGTTCCATCGTCGCAGCGCTGCCAGTGGATGGGCTCAGACATCGCAGGAACCTTCTGCAGGTATGCCACCAGTTTTTTGAATTCGCGGGGCTTGGCCATTATTTGCTTCCAGTTGCAGGCAACCACAGATTCACTCGATCCGGCGGTCACAGTGGTACGAGGCGGTGACGCGGTCAACAGACCTTCAATGGACAGGTAAATCCGGCTGGGGCCTGGCCCAGAATCGCCGCGCTTCGGCCCGACGTTGTATCTGAAGGCCCAGCGCACTAGAAGGGGCAATCGCGACAGGCCTGCCACCAGGGGCTTCCGCCTTGCTTCATTCCTGCTCCCCCTATGTTCCTGCGTGGAACAAAGAACCTGCCCGGCTTGACCCCAACTCCCGCCGTGACCAAGATGCGCCATCACCGCTGACGGACCATCGCGATGTACCGCACCTTTGCTGCTGCATTGCTCTGCACGCTGTCTGCGATCCCATCCGTTTCGGCGCTTGAAACTGCCGGCAATCTTTCCAATCAGCTCGACACCCAGTTGCAGACCAACCGCGAGCGCTACGGCATCGCCGGCCAGGCGGTACTGGTCGCGCACAATGGCCAGGTGCTCTACCAGGGCGCCAGCGGCGAGCGCGATCCGGCCACCCATGCACCGGCCACCGTGAATTCCATCTTCGCCGCGCAATCGATGGCCAAGCTGCTGACCAGCACGCTGGTGATGCAATTGGTGGATCGAGGCAAGGTGGATCTGGACGCACCGGCCAGCCGCTATGTGCCGGACCTGCCGGCCGCATGGAAGGCGATCCCGGTGCGCGATTTCCTCAACCACAGCTCGGGCATCGGCGAGTACTACGACCGTGTCGACAACCGTTGGATCAGCAAGGGCTACAGTGGCGTCGCGCCGGATCTTGCGGCAGCCCTGAAGGTCGCCGCGGCCGCGCCGATGCAGTTCGTCACCGGCAGCCGAGTGCAGTACACGCAGGCCAACTACCTGGTGCTGACCGCCTTGCTGGAAGCGCATTACGGCAAGCCCTACCCGGCCATCGCGCGCGAACGCATCCTGCAACCGCTGAAGATGACCAGCACCTCATGGGGCGTCACCAGCGTCCCAGCCACGCGCGCGGCAGTGCCTTACATCGGTAAGGACGGCCAACTGCAGCCGGCCAATGAAGACCCCTGGCCGAACTACGGTTGGGGCCACGCCGACCTGCAGACCACCGTGGGCGACATGAACCGATTCCTGCAGGCGCTGGCGACCGGCAAGCTGCTGCGCACGGCGACCCTGGAAAAACTCTGGCAGCCGCAGAAACTGGCCGGCGGTGGCAGCAATTTCTTCTCCACCGGTTGGGATACCACCCGCAGCGACGGCTACACCCAGGTCGGCCACGATGGCGGCACCCGTGTACGTGCGCGGCTGGCCTACAAGGGCACGCTGGCCAACGGCTACTGGGTGTTCGTGTACCTGACCAATGGCAGTGCGCGCAATGTGTGGTCGAGCACGCTGGTGGAAAGCACGATGGCGGTGGCCGCGCCGAAGGAATTCCCGCATGCGGTGTTGTCCGAACGCTTGATTGCCTACGCGCGGGATGATGACGCAGGCGCTGCACCAGCCCTGCGCGCATGGTTGCGCGACGGCAGCGGCATTGCGACCGATGAACTGGAGCGTGCGATCAATGCCGATGGCTATGCCATCCGCGAGAGCCTTGGTGCGCGCAGGGCGTTGAAGGTGTTCACGCTCAACACCGAGCTGTATCCGGATTCGGCCAACGCCTGGGACAGCCTGGCCGAGTGCCATGCCGCGCTGGGTGATAAGGAAGCCGCTGAGCGGCTGTATGCGAAGGCCAAGGCGCTGGCGAAGCCTTCGCCGTAAACCCTGCTGTAGAGCCGAGCCCATGCTCGGCTGCGCTTCGTGGCGATCGCAGCGAACCCGTACTGCGCGCGATAGCCGAGCGTGGGCTCGGCTCTACAGGGACACTGCGGGCAGCCATACGCTTCCGGTGGGTGACGTGCCGCGCACGACCTGTTAACTTGCGCGCCACTTTCATGGTTTACAGCATCTCCGCATGTCGCTCTCGCCGTACCGCCCCACCCCGTCCCTGCTGTTCCTGGCCGTTTCCCTCGGCCTCACCTCCACCGCCGCTGCTGCCCCGCAGGCCACCACGCTGGATGCCGTGCAGGTCACCGCTGCCGCCGATGCCAGCGCCCAGGCCCGCGAGGCGTTGAAGCGCGTGCCCGGCGCCAGCAACGTCATCGACGTGGCCAAGGCCGATAGCCGCCTGTCCAGCAGCGCCGATGTGCTGGCCTACCAGCCGGGCATCAGCGCGCAGTCGCCGGGCAACGAGGGCACCAAAGTGTCCATCCGCGGCTCGGGCATCAATCGTGGGCCGGGCGCGCATGCCTCGGGCATCGCCGTGTCGATCGACGGGCTGCCGCTGACCGGACCGGGCGGCACGCCCTACGAACTGCTGGAACCGCTGTGGTTGTCGCGCGTGGAGGTGCTGCGCGGGGCCAATGGTTTCGAACGTGGTGCGCTGGCACTCGGCGGTGCCATCGACTACGTCAGCCGCAGCGGCCGTGATTCGCCGGGCGTGCAGTTGCATTACGAAGCCGGCAGCCGTGGCTACCAGAAGCGCGGCATCAGCTGGGGCGGCGTCAGTGGCGACGTCGACTATTTCCTGGCGTACACCGACACCGAATTCGACGGTTACCAGCGCCACGCGCGCGGCGATGGCAAAGGCGCAATGGCCAACATCGGCTGGCAGATCACGCCCGACCTGCAGACGCGCTTCTTCGTGCGCTACCGCGAAACCAATCACGAAACGCCCGGTCGCTTGACCCGCGATCAGATCCGCAACGATCCACACGCCGCGAATGCCGCCAACCTGGCCATCGATGCGCGTCGCCCGCAGCCGGGCAGCACCTGGGTGGGCAATGTCACCACGCTGCAGATCGATGAGGATTCCTCGCTGCAGGCCGGGCTGGTCTATCACAAGTACCCGATGGACTTGAACGAGAGCCTGTACCGCCAGCAGCTGGACTACGCCAACCTCAACGCGACGCTGGACTACCGCCAGCGCCACCGGCTGTTCGGCCTGGACAGCGAAACCACGGTCGGCCTGCGCGTCACCCACGATCTGGATGCCGATGTGCGCGAGTCGCTGCGTTTTGCCAGCAACGGCTATGGCGCCGGTACGCGCACGCGTGACTTCCGCCACCACGGCACCGACAGCACCCTGCACGTCAGCACTACCGTCACCTTCAATGACCGCCTGCGCATGCAGACCGGGCTGGCGCTGATCAACACCCGCCGCGACGTGCAGGTGACCTGGCCGAGCAGCGGCGGCCGCCTGCGCGACCACGACTGGGACTATGCGCCACGACTGGGCTTCACCTGGCAGCACAGCGCCCAGACCCAGTGGTTCGGCAACCTAAGCCGCTCGGTGGAAGCACCGCACCCGTGGTCGATGATCTGGGGCTCGAACCAGTACTTCGGGCCGGGCAATGGCCCGTCCAGCGGCCGCCAGCGCACGCCGGTGCCGATGCAGAACCAGACCGCCACCACGCTGGAACTGGGCGCGCGCGGTGACGCGGCGCTGGGTCGCTGGGAACTGACCGGGTACTACGCACACGTAAACCACGAACTGCTGAGCGTGGAACTGCAACCGGTGCCGAACCTGTTCATCGCCGAGAACAACGCCAGCCCCACCGTGCATCGCGGCATCGAAGCGGGGCTGGACAGCACGCTGTGGCAGGCCGCCCCGGGGCGCCTGTCCTTGCGCCAGGCGTACACCTTCAGCGACTTCCGTTACCGCCACGACGCGCGCTTCGGCAGCAACCGCCTGCCGGGCCTGCCGCGCCACAGCTACCAGGCCGAGCTCCGCTTCGATCACGCGTCCGGCCTGTACGCTGCGCTCGATACCGAATACGCCTCGCGCATCGCAGTGGACTACGCCAACAGCTACTGGGCCGACAGCCATGTGATCTTCGGCAGCCGCGTCGGCTACGACGCACCCGGTGGCCGCTGGCAGGCCTGGGCGGAGATGCGCAACATCGGCAACCGCCACTACGCCGCCACGGTCACGCCGGGCTACAACGACGCCGGCAAGGATGTGGCCCGCTCAACCCCCGGTGAAGGCCGTGGCATCTATGCGGGCGTGCGCTGGCGCTTTGACTGATCACCGCAGGCGGCGCCGGCTGCGATCCGGCGCCGTCGTTCCAGGGTCAGCCGATACGCCAGGCCGGCAGGCGCTCGCTGCGCTTCCAGACGGAAGGCGCGAAACCCATCAACACCAGCGCCGCCAGCCACTTCGGTGAGGTACTGAGCAAGGTCGAGGTGAGCGAGCCATCGACGGGGGCGACCATTTCCTGCCACGGGTTGTAGCCCAGGTAGACGACGCTGCCTGCCCACCACAGCAACGCTACACTGATGCCCACCAGCAGCAGTGCCAGCATGCGGCAGGTCCAGCGTTGCGAGGTGGTACCCCACTCGCGGGATACCGCGATCAGCAGCCCCACCACCAGCAGCGATACCAGGGCCACCAGGCCGACATCGACCTTGTGCCCGATACGCTCATAGCTGCAGGCGCGGCATTGCGCCTCTTCCGCGGCAGTGGCGGCTTCGGCGCCATCGGCCTGCCCGGCTGCGGGCTGCGCCAGTGCTGCAAACGGCATCAGTACTGCCAGCAGCGTCACCATGATCCAACGAAACAACGTCCTGTTCCTGCGTGCAGCGACATCCATGCGCTCTTCCTCGTCAGTGGTTGTACGTCCAGGGCCGCAGTACGCGGCCGTTCCATACGCCGCCCAGACCTCGTTCCGAGGGGGCGGCCATCCAGCGTCCTTGTTCCCGATGCAGTACGACAAGCTCCCGGTAGACGAAATCGTCGGAACACGAATCCCAGGCGACCGCGATCATAGCCCACTGCCCATCGACGCTGAAAACGGGCCGGGTCAGATAGGCGAAGTGGTCGTATGTCCGAGTCGGCCCATGCACCGTTGCCCTGCACCCCTGCTCCCGCAGCGCTCGAAGCCCCGCGTCGTCCATCCGCTGCGCACCAGCCAATGCGCCCGCAGGCACTGGCATGGGACGGCGATTGGCGGGAACCAGGTCCGCCTGCAGCTGCAACCGCAGCGCATGGATGTCCGGCGGCCACCGGTCATCCAGCGGCAGGACCAGATCATCCACCTCCTGGCAGGCGGAGGCACTGCTGCCCGGCCAGCAATAGGGCAAGGTCTGCTCCATCACGTAGATGTCCTCACCCACCGGGTCGGTCAACTGCGGCTGCTCCTGCGGGCGCCATCGATCGACGCGCGTGGACGGCGTCTGCGGTGCGGTGGGCACCTCGCTCAGCGACGATGGCAGAACTGGCGTTGGCTGCGGCTCTGGCGGGGCTGGAAGACGGAATGGAGGGCTCTGCCGGATCACCAGCGCCATCGCCTCCGCCTGCATCTGCGCGGTTCCCAGGTTGACCGGCGGCGGACCGATTTCCTGTTGCCACCTCGGCTGCAGGCTGCAGATCCCGGCTACGAGCACCAAGGCCGACAATGCCGCCGCCAGCGATCCGATACGTCGCCAGGCGATCCGCCGTTGGCGATCACGGCCCGGCATGCATGAAGTGTCCGTCATCACGACTCCGTCAACGCGGGCCACAGACCATTCCCCAAGCGCATATAGCCAAAAGGCTGCGCTCGAACACGCTCCCATCCGCCCTTCCTGCGGTGCAGAAGGTAGAGGACGCGCATACCCATTCCTCCACTGCACAGATCCGAGGCGACCGATGCCATTGCCCATTTCCCGTCCAGGCTGAACACAGGACGCTGCAGGTAGACAACGCCCAGATCCGGATTGCCCGGTCCCTCCATGCATCCCTCGATACCGCGCGCGCGTCGTTGCTGAAGCTCGTCCCACGTCATCCGCTGCGCCCGCACGTGTGCAAGCTCAAACGCGAGGTCGGGTACCCGTACAGCCCGGCGGTTCACAACCTGCAGCGTCGCCTCCAGATGCTGCTGCAGTTGAAAGGAAGCTGCACTGTCATCATCACGCCATTCGACGACGCTGTGGCGAACCTGGCAGACCTGGGCGGGTTCTCCTTCATGGCACGAAGGCGCGGTCCATTCCATCACGGCAAATGGCACGTCGGGCTCCCGCGCGCGCGGCTCGAAGTGTGCTGGCGCAATGTCTGCCAGCGGCACCGCTGTGGTCGCGAACCCACTGTTACCGGTCAGCATCGGGGAGGAGAGTCCCTTCATTGGAATCGGTGGTACCGGCGGCTTTCCTGGCGGTGTCGGTCGCAGGTCGATGAGCTCTGCCATCACTTCAGCCTGCATCCGTGCCGTTCCCAGATTGATCGGAGGCGGGCCGACTTCCTGCTGCCACTGCGGGCGCACGCTGGTCATCAGCGCTGCGACTGCAGCCACGAACAGGACAACCGCTGTCGTCAGGATGCGCTTCCGTGCAATGCGTTGTCGCATGAAGCTCCTCGAAGAAATGAAGCAGGTTGGGATATCGGCCGGGACCGTGGCGCTACAGCGCTTGAATGACCTGCAGCAGCTGGGTCGCCTCTGGCGCCAGCGCCTGCGCAAGCCAACCCAGCACAGCAAAAAACAGCAGCAGGCCGAGCAGCGGCCAGATCGTGTGCGTCACGCATACCCGCCACCATCTCTGCTCCTGCATGCCCTGCATGCGCCGGTACAGGCCACCGGCGATGGCGGCGTCCACCAGCAGTTCGGCCATCAGCACCGGCGCCGACCACACCACCCACACGCTGGCCAGCAGGACGGTCGCCACCAGCGCGACGATGCCGAGGATTGCCAGCAACGGCAGGCCCGCTTCGTCTTCGGCCAGGCCGGTCAACGGCAGCTCACCGGCATCGCCGCCGCCGACCCGCGCCGACTCATGCCACGAAGCTGACGCGCCGCCACCTCCAGAACGGCCACCGACGCCGCTCCACGGTGATTCCATGGCACTTCCACGAGGCGATGGGCTGCCACTGCCCACATCCGGCGACAGGCCATCCAGCACGTTGTCCCAGCGCCAGCGGATCCAGACCCACATCAGCAGCAGGAATACGCCATAGGCCAGCAGCACGGCCATCGCGTAGCGAAGCACCATCGCGTCGATACCGGCCAGACGCAGCAGATGCGAGGCAAGGAAACCGGCCGCACCGCTCAGGGCCACGATCAACGCCATCTGCAGGCGCGGCCAGCCGCGTTGCTGCAGATGCTGCCGCGCGCGCACGACTTCGCTGCCGCGGTTCATCGGCAACTTCAACGGGCTGCGTGAAAAGAAACGGGTGCGTTTCATCGGCGCCACCAGGTGCCGTGGATCGTGGAGCATCGAAGCTCAAGAACCTGATGTAGCATGCGGACATCCTTGCCGGGCACGCGTGGGTAGTATTGCGCGGATTCTAACGCGGTCGGAGCCGCTGTCCAGACGACGGGCCGAGGCCATCGATCATCAGCTGCGGTCGATGATCCGCACGATGCGACCGTCCTCAAAAGCAAACTCGCTGCGTCCCTTCAGGGCCAGTTCCGAGCCCGCGCTGGGACCACCGGGAACGTCCTGCGCGAACACGCCACGCCAGCCGATGCTGGCCAGCGCCATGCCATCCTCGAAGGTCAACTCGAGCAACCGCTGCTCGCGCTCGCGGAACAACGGCGCCGATTGCCGTGCCAGTTCGCCGAAGGCATCGATGCCTTCGGTGACCATCGTCAGCTGGCTGCTGCTGTGGTTCTCGAAACGCACGTTATGCGCCAGCACCGCCAGCATGGCGTCGATGTCGAAACAGTTGTAGGCCTGCAGGTAGTGCTCGATCAGGTGGCGGCAGTGCGATTCGTCCATGGCGGCGTCCAGTCAGGGCCTGCGCCGAGTCTCCCGCGACCGTGCCGCCGGATCAAGGAGGCGCGGCGGCTTTCAGCAACTGCGCTGCCACCTGGTCGAACGGGGCGATGTCCTGCAGCGCACGGCTCATGGCCACGGAGCCTTCCACGCTGGCGATCACCAGGCTGGCCAGTCCATCCGCCGCCGCAGGTTCGTGGCCGTCGGCAATGAAGGCTACGGCCAGATGCCCCTGCCAGCGCGCGAACACCTCTGCGGCGGCCACGCGCGGTTGGCTGGGAACCGCCTCGACTGGTTCTTCGACGGCAGCGGCCAGCACCGGACAGCCCGCGCGGAACCCGGACCGCAGCAGGCGCTCGCGCCACATCGCCAGGAACTGCTGCAGGCCCTGCACGGCCCCGCCCTTCAGCAGCTCGACGAGAAGCGCCTCCACCTTGTCGCCGGCCATGTGGGTGGCGCGCGCCAGCAGTTCCTGCTTGCCGCCGGGAAAATGGTGGTAGGTCGAGCCCAGCGGCGCCTCGGCCAGCTTGGTCACCTCACGGATGCTGGTGGCATTGAGGCCCACCCGCGCCAGCATCTGTGCTGCTGCATCAATCACCCGTTGCGGGGCATCAGAGGGGCGTGGGCTCACGGCGATCGCCTTGCTAAGACAGTCGTCATAGACTAGCGTATCGGCCGTTCTATAACAGTCGTCATAGCCATGAATCTCTGGTTCCGCCTGCTCCACCTGCTGCTGTGCAGCCTGTTCCGGCCAAAGCTCGAGGCGCCGTTCGGCGTGTCTCGCCTGCAGTTCCGGGTGCTGCCCAACGACCTGGACAGCAACCTGCACATGACCAACGGTCGCTACTGGAACATCTTCGACCTGGGCCGGCTGGACCTGATCCTGCGCATGGGCCTGGGCCGCGTGGCGCTGCGCGAGAAGTGGGCACCGATCGTCGGTGCCGGCACCATCCAGTTCCGCCGCGAGCTCAAACCGTTCCAGCGTTTCACCCTGGAGACGCGGCTGGTTGGCTGGGTCGGTTCGCGCGGCATCATGGAACAGCGCGTGCTGATCGGTGCCGAACAGAAGATTGCCACGCGCGCGCTGCTGGTCACCGGCATCTACGACCGCCGCGCGCGCCAGTTCCTCGGCATGCCGGAGATGATGGAAGCGATCGGCGTGGTCGCCCCGCCGTCGCCGCCGCTCAGTGCGGCCGCCGAAGCGCTGCTGGCCGCCGATGCGGCGTTGAAGCTGGACGATGCCTGAGGCACGTCACCCTACCTTCGGCATGTTCTTGGTCACGCAATGGATGCCGCCTCCGCCACCGGCAATCGCATCGATGTCCACTTGTTCGATCACCCGGCCCGGATACATGTCTTCCAGCAGTTCACGGCAGTAGCCATCGGCTGCGTCGTCTCCGAACTGCGGCGCGACCACCGCGCCGTTGATCGGCAGGTAGTTGATGTAGCCCATCGCCAGATCGTCATTGTCGCGGGTATGCACGTTGTCGCGCCCGTCCTGCGGCGGCGGCAGCGTATGCACCTGCAGGCGGCGGCCATCGGCATCGGTGGCCCCGCGCAGAATGTGCAGGTGCTCGCGGGTCAGGTCGTAGTCGTAGGACTCCGGATCATTGTCCAGGTTGGCGATCACCACGCCCGGCCGCACGAAACGCGCATAGAAATCCACGTGCGCATCGGTGATGTCCCTGCCGGCGATACCGGGCAGCCAGATCACCTTGCGCAGGCCAAGGTGGTGCTTCAGCTCGGCTTCCATATCCGCGCGCGACCAGTCCGGATTGCGGTTGCGGTTCACCCAGCAGCTTTCGGTAAGGATGGCCGTGCCGTGGCCATCGACTTCGATACCACCGCCCTCGCCCACCAGATCGCTTTCCAGCAGCGTGGCACCGGTCACCTGCGCCAGCCACGGCGCCACCGCGCCATCGTTGCGGGCGCTCTGCTTGCCACCCCAGCCATTGAAGTTGAAATCGACCAGCCCCAGCCCACCCTGGCCATCGGTGACGAAGCAGCCGCCGTAGTCGCGCACCCAGATGTCATCCAGCGGCACCTCGAGGAACTCGATGTTGTCGCGGCCGCAGCGATCCTGCGCCAGCTTCCGCTGCGCCGGGCGGCACAGCACGCTGACCGGCTGGTGGCGGGCGATGGTGCGGGCCAGGCGGGCCACGGCGGTGTTCACCGCATCGGCCTGCGCGCCCCACACCCGCGGTTGCGCGGCGAAGGCCAGGAAGACGCGCTCCTGCGGACCGTGCTCGTCGGGCATCCGCCAGATGCCCGCAGCTGGCCCTGCCGCGGACGCGCGGTCCGGCAGCCCGGCCAGGCCGAGCGCGGCCAGCCCGCCAAGGCCGGCGGCTCCCGCCAGTTGGGTGAGGAAGTGACGACGGTTGCTCATGACGGGCTCCAGGGCCGGCGTGGAATGGGCGCTATGCTGCGCTTGCCGACACATAAGAACAAACGATAGATTCAGCCATCAATTGAACAGTTTTACTTATCTGAAATGCTCAAGCACTGGCCACCGCTGAACGCGCTGCGCGGTTTCGAGGCCGCCGCCCGCCTGGGTAGCTTCCACAGGGCGGCGGAGGAGCTGCACCTGACCCAGTCGGCCATCAGCCAGCAGATCAGGGGCCTGGAAGCCTCGCTGCAGCAGCCGTTGTTCTTCCGGCAGGGCCGCAGCGTCACCCTCACCGACGCCGGCATCGACCTGCTGGAAACCACGCAGGCGCTGCTGCGGCAGCTGGCCAGTGGTATCCGCCGGCTCGATCAGTACCGCAAGCCGAATCAACTGATCGTCAACACCTGCCCGGCCTTCGCCCGCCATTGGCTGGTGCCGCGCCTGGCCGGGTTCCACCGCCTGCACCCCGACGCCGACCTGTGGCTGCTGACCAGCGAGGAAGCGCCGGACATGACCACGCAGACGCTGGACGTGGCGGTACGTGATGGCCTCGACTCACAGGCGCAGTGCCAGCATCGCGTGCTGCTGCAGGATCGTCTCTATCCAGCCTGCCATCCGGCCCTGCTCGCCACACCGGCGCACGAACGCCTCACCCTGCATGGCGAGCGCGAGATGGACTGGAGCCAATGGCAGGTACAGGGTGGCGCCGACGTCGGCCAGCGCCGCGAGGGAATGAATTTCTCTGAGCCCGGGCAGTTGCTGGATGCCGCGTGCCAGGGTCTCGGCATCGCGCTGGTCAGCGAACTGCTTGCCGCTCGTGCTTGCGATCAGGGCCTGCTGCAGCCGCTGGATGAGGCACGCGTGCGCGGCCCGCGCTGGAGCTGGCTGGTGCATGAGGAGAGTGCAACCGATCCGCTGGTGATCAGTTTCTGTGAGTGGTTGCTGGCGAGCCTGCCCACTGCGGCTACTGCTGCTCCAGCGCGCGCGTGACCGCCGCCTGGGCCAACGGCGCCATCACCGCATAGCCCTTCGTGGTGGGATGCACGCCGTCTTCGGCCAGCTGCGGATCCAGGCCGCCGGCGGCATTGGCCATCGGCGTGTAGTAGTCCAGATAGACCAGCTGCTGCGCCTCGGCGTAGCGCTTCAAGGCCGTATTCAATGCGCGAACCTTCGGCGCCGGCTTGATGCCCGGCATCCACGGGTACTCGCTCACCGGCAGCACGGAGGCCAGCACCACGGCGACGCCATGTGCACGGGCCAGCTCCACCATCGCGTGCAGGTTGTCTTCGATCATCCCCTGCGTGGAGGGGCCGGTATTGCCGGCGATGTCGTTGGTGCCGGCCAGGATCACCACCACCTGCGGCTTGAGCGCCAGCACGTCCTGGGAAAACCGCACCAGCATCTGTGCCGTGGTCTGGCCGCTGATGCCACGATTGAGCCAACCCTTGCCGGGGAAGAATCCAGCGCTGCCTTCCTTGCCCCAGCCCTCGGTGATGGAATCGCCGAAGAACACTACGCGTGGCTGCCCGGGTACTGCGGCAGGCAACCGTGCGTTGGTATCGCGATAGCGCTGCAGCTGCCCGAAATTCGCAACGGTTCGCTGCAGGTACTGCAGTTCATCCTGGCTGAGTTGCTCGACGGGCGTGGCCAGCAGTCCCGATACCGCTGGAACCTCTCCCGCCTCCACGCTGGTGCAGACAGCAAGCAAGCCAAACAGAAGGCTACAACGCGCTACACCTCGCATGGCTTTCTCCTTCAAAGTAGTGGCGGTCTGATCGGCAGCGGAACACGTCCGAGGCCCGCGCGCCCTGTATCCCGGCCGGACAGACCGACCCGGTGGGGAAACGCATTTTCGGTATCCGTCTTCAATCCACCCCGGACGATGATCAGGTCAAATGTCTCGGGGCCGGAGGCGAACTGCAGCGTACCGCCTCGCTGTCCTGGGGTGGTGCCATTGACACTGAAATCCGTCGCCGGCCCAGACCTGAGAATCAAGCGGGGCCGGTTGCCGGCGGCATGGCGTCTCAGTACGCGGCGGAGCAGGATCACCAGGAACCTGTTCAGCGCGTATGCCTTGCTGAAGTGCCCAGAATGGGTGACCAGCATCACCTCGTCAACATCCTTGCGCAGCATCTTCAGTACGGCCTTGCTCAAAGCCGGGCCGACCTTCTTTGAATTCAGAAGTTTCCTGGCGACAAGGGCAAAGCGCATGTCCAGACGTTTGTAGATCGTCGGCGAGGAACTCCAGGTGGCTGCCGTCGTCGCGTGCATGTCCGCCGTTGCCAGCTCGCGCAGCGCCTGGCTGATCTCGACAGACCCGCTCACTCTCGAGTTCGCAATGATTCTGTTCCACGCATCAAGCGGATGAGCAACCTCCAACAGGCAGCGTAGTGCATCCTGCAGAGCGCCGTCGCCGGAACCCAGTATGGCCACCCGTGGACGCCAATGCTTGCTTCCCGCAGGAGGCGTGAACCCCAGGCGAGGCTTCATGACCTCGTCGCAGTCCCAGAATCCCGTGTTCGAATAGGCCGGTGGGCACTCCAGGCCCTCGGCATACTGGTTCTTCTCTTTCGCGTAGCCCATGGCGTAGATCACGAAGCGGAAGTGGTGCGTCTCGGTGTTCGATGCGGCGGTGATATGCAGGGCAGGCAATGGGCGCGCTTTCAGTGGAATCGCATGAATGCTCGCCGGCCCGATTGTCATCTGCTTCAACCGTTCCTTGGACCGCTGCTCAAGCGTTGCTCCCCTGATGAAACAGGAATCACTCCGGATGTGAGATTGCGAACCCCAGTTCGCTGCATGCTGGATCCAGCCAGCCACCTCGGTTGCGTAGGCTGTATCGATCGCGCTGCCTACCGCTGCCGCCGGCAGGGGCTTATTCATATGAATCTGCATCCCCACGGCCGCAGCGCCAAACGCGGCCGACCGCAGTGGGTAACGGTGGTCGGCGTGATTGCTGTGCGGCCATTCGTACATGGCCGCACTGACATATCTGGCAGCGGGTGAACGCAGTACTCCACCCACGCCAGCCTGTGAATCGGTGTCCATGAGAACGAAGCGCAACCTGAGCCGGTCGGCCTCAAGCGCCGCGGCCAGGCCCGCTGCCCCGGCACCGCAGATGAGCAGGTCGAAGGACGGGCCGGGATCTGTCTTCACTGCATCGGCGCCGACTGCCCCCAGCGCGTGAAGTTGCTGGATCAGCATCTGTGCCCGCACGATCTGGTCGCGGATGCTGATGTTGGAGAACCGATAGCTCAGATCGAACTGTCGCGGCGCGATCTTCAGCGCAAGCAGGGTCAGCACGTCCAGTGCGTCGTCAGGTGCGGAAACTGGCATGACGGCGCTCATCACAGGTTCTCCAGGATATCGGCCAGCAACTGCGGATCGGCTGAAAACAGAACCGGGTGACCAAGCACTTCCATCACGCCGCCACGCCCCGCCCCCGGGCCATCGCGATCATCCGGGCCTCGTGGTCCTTCACCGTCTCCTCCGTCTCCTCCGTCTCCTCCGTCTCCGGAACCACCGTGGCGACCGCGACCGTCATTGGCCACAGCACGCGGTGGCTCGTAGCGATGCCGCGGCCATGCGTCATCCTCATCGTAGGAGATGTCGCCCCAGTAGGCGTCCCGCGCCTCGACGCCGTCAAGCGGAGGAACACGTCCTTCTGGGTCCACGATTGAATCCATAACATCGTTCATCCACGCGCCGAGAGGCCGCCGGTGCGGTTCGCGATCAAATTCACGATAGGGATCTTTGTCGCCAAACAACTCAATTAGGCCACGGACAAGTACGTCACGCCGGCCGCTGAAAAGCTCGGTTACGCCGTCTGAACCCACATGGACCAGGACCAGCCGCGTGTCATCCGGCACAAGACCAGACATCTGTTCACGGCGTATCGACCCGAGCGTTTGTAGCAGGAATTCATCTTCATCATCCAGCACCACGCGGACACTGCAGCGCACGGGGCCGTCGCGCCATACATGCGGGTTTCTCACATAGCCGCCCTGATCCACGCCGTACAACCGCGACAGGAAAATCCGTGCAAGCGCACGGAACTGGGCAGGGGAGAATCGCCCCTTCACTGGATCTGAAGGGTGCCGCCGATAGGGAAATCCGCGCCTCCGCGGGCCCAACAGGCGAAGCAGGTCCTCCACGAATGGATTTTCGTTTGGATCAAATCTGTGCACGCCGGTGCTCCTTCCGCGTTGCTGCGATCATGGTTTCGTTCGTGTCGAACAGTTCAGCGTGCAGCCGTGCGCGCCGCCACGCCGGTCACCTTCGCCGGCATCCACATGCCCGGCGTCCAGCCGCTGGCCGCCAGGATGGTCTTCGGATTGTCCTGCTGGATCAGCGCACGCACCGCGTCACGCTTGTCCTTGGCCTGCAGGTAGTAGGCCTTGGCGATGCGGTAGCCCACCCAGTACCCCAGGTCGTAGGGCTCCTGCGAGCCCGGCTTGTAGTTGTACAGCCACGGCGACAGATCGGTACTGTCCAGATCCAGCGCGAACGCGCTTTCGATATGCACTTCCCGGCTACGTGTCCATGCCGCGTGGCGTCCATTGCCAACGTTGCCGGAAATCAGTTCGGTGATGAATTCGGCGATGCCTTCGCCCAGCGACACGCGCAGCACTGTCGCGCGCGGGTCACCCGGCTCGAAGTCGGTCAGGCCGGTCTGCTGGATGTGCACGTATTCGTGTGCGATCACATGCACGAAGCGATCCTGCACATTGGCATTCATGAAGTCGGCCGCGCACAACGCTTCCAGCCCGATGATCACTCCGCTCTTCGAGGTCAGCCCCACGGGACGGCCGCGGCCCACCGCGATGGTCACCGGCGGGAACCGGGTCTGCGGGTAGATCGCCTGCAGGTTGGCGAACACCTGTACCAGGCGCTGCTTCACCGCCGGCAGCTCGGCCAGGCAGCTTCGCCCCTGCGCGTACAGCTCGGGCTGGCTGGCGATGGACTCGGCAATGCGCTCTGCGGTAACCCGGCGCGCCTTGGCCAGCTCCGCCAGACCAGCCGAGCCTTCGGCCATGTAGCCACGCAACTGCGCAACACTGGGTTTACCGCCGGCGCTGTCGTAAAGCGCATAGAAGCGGCTGACATCTTCGGTGAGGATCTGCGGACCTGCCGGTACCGCTGCGGTGGCCACGCCTACCGCCCCGGCACAGGCCAGGGCCAACAGGCCGCGCAGGATCATGTACATCGCTCCGTCCTTGGTGGTGTGCATGCGAAGCGCGCAATCTATCACTCCGCCCGGCCCACTGCAGCAGGCGGATGCGGGCGCCCCGGCGCTGTGCCAGACTCGCTTCGGCACCTGCCATGGAAGATGGAGCACCGCACGATGATGATCGTTCCCGCGTACTGGGCCGAAGCCCGCCTGCAGGCCCGTTTCCGGGGCCGGCCGGTGGTCGTGCGCCGCTTCGGCTGGTCAGACGAGGGCCCTGCCGAGGCCCAGGGTCACGCCGACCGGCGTGCCAACGAAGCACTCAATGCCATCCTTGCCGGGCAGGCGCTGCCGCGACGCGAAGTGCGCAGCAATTACGGCGTGGAAGGTGTACCGATCCGCGAGCAGATCGTGCAGCGCGACGGCGACGTCATCATCACCCGCAACAGCTACGGTGCGTTGTGCCTGAACACACCGGACGTGCTGTTCGCCGACATCGACCATGCGCAGCCGCCGGCAGGTTGCGTGATGCCTGCAATCATCGCGGCAGTGCTGCTGTTCGCCGGCGCCATCATCGGCACCCTGCTCTGGCACTGGCTGGTGGGACTGGTACTGGGGGTGGCGGCGGTGCTGCTGGTCAACACCGCGATGCTGATGCAGCGCAAGCGGCGCCTGGCCGCGGCCGGTGGCGCCGAAGGTGTAGCCCTGCAGCGGGTCGCAGCTTTCAGCGAACAGCATCCGGACTGGCATCTGCGCGCCTACCGCACGCCGGCCGGACTGCGCGTGCTGGCCATGCATGCCACGTTCCCGCCCGAAGACGAGCAGCTGCAGGCGTTCTTCAAGGCACTGGGCACCGACACCCTGTACGCGCGCATGTGCCGGTTGCAGCACTGCTTCCGTGCGCGGCTGACACCGAAGCCGTGGCGCGTCGGCCTGAGGTACCGCATCCGCCCACCGGTGGCGGCGTGGTCAGCCGAACAGGCCAACAACCCGGACCGCCTGGCCTGGATTGCCGAATACGAAAAGAAGAGTGCCGGCTTCGCCGCCTGCGCCTATCTGCGCAGTTTCGGTGATACCACGCGCATCCATGCCAAGGCCGAGCACGTGCGTGAACTGCACGACCGGTTGGCGCACGCGCAGGGCCGCCTGCCGCTGGCGTGAGGGTGGCAGGCCTTCAGTCAGCGCCCTGCACGAACGGCTGCCCTGCCAGGGTAGTGCCCAGCCGCACGGCAACCTGCTGTTCGCCCTTCTCGAAGGTCGTCGCGCACTGCTTCCCGCCCTTCTGGCACCCCACTTCCGGAAAGCCCTCCAGTGATTCCGGCGCGCCCTCCACCGGCTTCACCTGCCAACCGGCCGCGTCCAGCAGGCGCTTGGCCTTGGCGTAGGGCATGCCGGCGATGATCCCCAGCTGCGCCAGTTCGGCGGGCAGCGGCTGGGCACCCGCAGTTGAGACCAGGAACAACGACAACGTTGCAGCAAGAAGGATGGCTTTCATTGCACCGACCCGGGACGGACTTACAGGTTCAGCCTAGACCATTTGCATGGCATGCGAATGTGCCGGTAACACGTCGTTACCGAGTCTCCACAGTTGATTGCAGAGCACCTGCAGCTGTTTGCAGGCGAACGGGCAGCCGAGCGTGGGCCCGGCGCTGCAGCAGGACGCAGGAAGGCCACCCGGAGGTGGCCTTCCTGTTGCCTCACTTGGCGTTCTTCACATAGGTGTCGAACCAGTTCAGCATTTCCGATACCAGCTGCTCGTTCGACTCCAGCGCGGTGTACCAGTGCGGCTCGTTCGGCAGCATCACCAGGCGGGTGGTACCGCCGTTGCCGCGGATCGCCTGGTACAGCTTGCGCGACTGGAACGGCTCGGTGCCCGGGTTGGCGTCGTCCTCACCGTGGACCAGCAGCAGGGGCAGCTTGATCTTGTCGGCGTAGAAGAACGGCGACGCCTTCAGGTACACGTCCTGCGCCTGCCACACCGAGCGGCGTTCGTTCTGGAAGCCGAACGGGGTGAAGGTCTTGTTGTACGAACCGCTGGTCGCCACGCCGGCCTTGAACAGGTTGGTATGGGCGATCAGGTTGGCGGTCATCAGGCCGCCGTGGCTGTGACCGGTCACGCCGATGCGGTTGCGGTCGACCACGCCCATGTCCACGGCCTTGTCCACTGCGGCCTTGGCATCGGCTTCCAGCTGCTCCAGGTAGGTGTCGTAGGCGTTCTTCGGGTCGCCCACGATCGGGAACGAGGCGTTGTCGATGATCGCGTAGCCGGCCAGCAGCATCAGGCGGTACGGTTGCAGGCGGGTGAAGGTCTGCTGCGAACCGGACACCTGGCCCGCCTGTGCGGCGTTGGCGAAGTCGGCCGGGTACGCATACAGGATTGCCGGCACACGCTGGCCTTCCTTGTAGCCCGGCGGCGTGTACAGGGTGAACGACAGGTCCACGCCGTCGGCGCGCTTGTAGGTCACCAGCTGCTTCTTGATCTGGCGCACTTCCGGGGTCGGATCGACCAGCCTGGTCAACGCAGTCGTGGTGGACGCGAACTGCGCCTCGCCGGTCTTGGCGTCGGCCACCGCCTCACCCTGCTGGCGGATGAAGGCATTCGGCGGATCGATCACCGACTGGTGCCAGGTCAGGTAGCGGCCGGGCGTGTTGCTGAAGCCGAGGAACTGCTCGTAGGCATCGGCGCTGCTGCGGAACAGGCGCTCGCTCTTCAGCGTGCCCAGGTCCAGGCGGTCCAGGAACGGGCGATCGCCCTGCGGCGAGGCGCCACGGCCGCTGAGGAACACATGGTTGCCATCGCGACGCACCACCTGCGCACCGTTCGGCAGGCGGGTGAACACCAGGTTGCCGGGATTGCCGTACAGCTCGTCGCTGGACATGTCCCACAGCAGGCGGCCTTCCTTCTTCGGCTGGTCGACATCGACCACGCGGGTCTGCATCCAGTGGCGGTTCTCGTCGTTCTCGAACTGGAACGCCACGGCCGGATCGGCGGTCCACGCGAAGCCTTCAAAACGCTGCGCGGTACGGGTGACTTCGGTCGGCTTGCCGTTGAACGGCGCCTTCAGCATCAGCACGCGGTCGCGGTGCGGCACGTTGACCTTCCAGTCGCCCTTGTCCAGTGCCTCGGCATAGACCAGGGTGGCCGGATCGGTGGCACGCCAGTCGAAACCACGCGGGCCTTCCGGCACGCCATGTACCGGCACGCGGTCGGCCAGCGGCAGGCTGGCGATCGGCGTGGACTTGCCGCTGGCGATATCCAGCACGGCCACGTCGTTGGCGAAGCGCTGGTAGGTCACCGCATGCGAATACGGTGCCTTGATGGACTCGGTCAGCACATGCACGCCATCGGGCGCGGCGCTGACGTCGTTGAACAGCGCCGGCTGCCCGACCGGGCGCACGCTGCCGACGGCGGTGTCGACCACGGCCAGCTGTGAGGCACCGTAGTAGGCGAACAGCTTCTCGTCATGCACGCTGGTCAGCGTGTCGCGAGCTTCATAGGTGCTGCTCTCGCCGCTGCTGCCCAGCGACTCCTGCGCGTCCGGGCCGGTCGGCACGCCGCCATTGGACGGCGCCGGGCCCTGGTTGGCCGGCACCAGCTTCACCAGCAGGTTCTGGCTGCCGCCCAGCCACTGCACGGTGTTGCCGAAGATCGGGTTCAGCTGCACGTTCGGGATCTGCTTCACCTGCCCGGTGGCGGCGTCGCCCACCCACAGCTGCACGCTGGTATCGACTGCGTTCTGGAAGGCGAAATGGCTGCCATCGGCCGACCACAGCGCGCCGGTCGCGCAGCCCTGCGGCAGGTTGACCTTGGTTTCCTTGGCGCTGGCGATATCGACCAGGGTGAAGTCGGCCACGCAGGCCGGAATGCCGTAGCCACCGGGGGTGTCATGGCGGCTGCGGTTCTTCGGCTCCAGGCGCACGCCGGCCAGCTTCAGGTACGGCTGGGCGACACGGCTGATCGACGGATAGGTCTGCGCGGTGGTCAGCAGCAGGCGCTGCCCGCCCGGGGCCACGTTCGGCGCCGGCGGCGGTGGCGCCTTCAGCACCTTGAGCAGGTGTTCCGGCGGCTTGGCGTAATCGGCAAGGGCCGGGCCAGCGGCCAAAAGGCCGACGGTGGCAACGGCAACGGCCGCCGCCAGAGAGGTTCGACGGATGAGCATCCTTATCCCCTGGGGTGTGATTGGGCGCCCGAGGACGGGCAAGGCCCGAATCTAGCACCGCAGGGGTTGTCGTGAATGGGCCGGAAGGGCTAGTGGCCGGATGGGGCAAAGTGAGCCTCGCCAAGAGCTGCCATTGCCAGGGCATCATCTGCCAGGCATGGCCTGGCACTACTGTTGGGCGTGCAGGTCCCAGGTGGCCAGATAGTCCGGGTCGATCACGATCATGCCGCTGTTGCGCATGCGGTACTCGCCGGGCTCGGCCGGCTGGTACTGGTCGAGCATCGGCGGCAGGTAGCGCTCATGGCCATCGTTCTCATCAGCCAGGACCACGCCTTCGTCGGCGCTGATGCGCAGCACGGTGCCGGCATATTGCTCAAGGCCCTGCACCTGACCGTCCCCCCCATAGCGGGTAACCCCGACCAGCACCAGCTTGCCGATCATTTCCTCGACCTTGGCATCATCCAGCGGTGGCAGCATGGGATTGAATTCGTCGCTCATCGGTGCACCTCCAAAGCCTGCAGGAACATCATGGAAAAGGCACATTGAAAGCGGGCGTCCAGCGGAATCGCGGAGCCGGCAGAGAACTGCCGAGGTCCGGATACACGATGGACACGTCTGGACAAGTGGCGCGTACGGCGGCCTCCTTGCCGGTGGAAGGCCCTATCGGGCCTGGGTCAACACCACCCGTTCATTGCATGCAGGGTGAAGCGTGACGGCTGCGCTGTAGCGGCATGACGGCCTCCTGTTGAAGGTCACACGCGTGTGGAACGCTCCTTGGAAACAGATGCTGCCACCGCTGAAGGAAGGGCGAAGTGAAGACTGCGCCTCAGTTTCCCTTTGCTGCCGACTTCCCTCGCCCCGATTCGGCTTAACCTCTGCTTCATCCGGCTGACCCTACGGTCTGCCTTCAATCTGCAAGGAACGCACATGCCCCGGTACGCATTCATACGACCGTGGACGCTCGCACTTTCAGCGGCCACGCTCTGCGCCTGCGCACATGCCACCGACCGCACGCCGAATCATCAAGGAACCGACACCATGCCCCCCGCCGTATCCGAGACCACTTCGCCCTCCCCGCTCAACGCCGGGCAGTTGCTGCTGCGCCTGTTGGACCTGATCAAGGCCACAACTTCCACCCGCGAGCTGACCGTCGAACGCCTGTCCGCTGCCATGCAGGCACCGGCGCAGACCTTCGGCCCTGGCCACTTCGGCTACGGCGGCAGGCTGACGCCGGAATGGGGCTATGGCCTGGAAGTGCAGCGGGCCGGCACTGCCGAAGCGCGGCTGGACCTGAACTTCATGGACACCAGCAGCGATCGCAAGGCCTCGGCCACGGCGATCTGCCAGATCGACTTCAACCACTTCGCTTCGGCACTGGATGCCGCCGGCTTCAAGCGCGAGACGGTGCGGGGCGAACACGGCCGGGTGATCTACGAACGCTTCGATCGACCGCAGCTGAGCATCAAGGTCGACACCATGCCCGAGAACCCCCACGCCCTCGGCGACGCCACGCATGCCTGCGTGCGTCTTGTCACCGTGCAGTAAGGGGAGCCATCAATGACGATCCTTTCCGCAGAAACGGAACGCCTGCTGGGCGAATTCGCCAGCAAGACCGACGTCACCAGCGACCAGGTCGACAACCTGCGCAGCGTCATCGCGGGCTCGCCCGTGCTGGCAAAGCAGGTGGACGCCGCCATCGCGGCAGGCCATCTGGAACGCATCGAACTGTTGCCCGCCACAAGCAATGCGGGTGGTACCTACGAGACCGGCACGAAATCCATCAACCTGCCCGCCAGCAGCTTGTCGACCCCGGCGGCGCCGGACAGGTTCGACGCGGCAGAGGTCACCTTCGTGCTCGGTCACGAGATCCAGCATGGTTTCAACGATGCGGATGTCGAGCGAGCCTACGTGCAGTTCGAAGCCGATGTGGAGCAGATCGCAGGACGTACCACCAGCCATGATTACACCGACGCGATCGGCACTCTGCTCGCGGCCAACCGCCGCGATGAGGCATCCTCGAACATCGCAGGCTGGAATGCGCTGGTCAGCCAGGTACGTGCCAGCAACCCGGACGCTACCCTGCGCGACCTGTATGAAGCCAGCACCCGCTCGGCAGACGTCATCCAGTCGCGACCCGGCCCGCCGATCACCTATGCCCCGCACCCGGAGCTGGCCCTCAATGCGGACCTGACCATCTCCCCCACCGCAGCCAACATCGAGGGAATGGCCAGGCACTATTACGATCAGGGCATCAGCACCGGCCTGGGCCATCATGGGAATTCGGACTACCAGAATTTCTACGGCGTCCAGGCGATCGAACTGGCCAGCGGATACGAGGCCGCGAATCCGGCGCCCGACGGCGTCAGCCGGATGGAAGTGAACATGAAGAAGCTGGGCCTGGACGAACGCCTGCTGGAACAGAACGGGCTCAACCTCGGCGAGGGCTCGCCCCCGCGCCAGCCCTACTTCGATACCAGCACCTCGCCGTCGACGCTGCATTACTTCGACCACACCGAAGGCACGCATGCACATGTCCCCATCACCGCACGGCAGGCCTCCGCGGGTGATGCAATGGCGTTGCCGCTTGCGGAAGGCCGTGACCGTTCGCTGCACGAGCAGATCCGCGGCAAGGTAGCGGAGCTGGATGCTGCCAACGGACGCAGTTTCGATGCGTCCAGCGAGCGCCTGAGCGCCAGCCTGCTGGTGCTGGCCCGCGAGAACGGGCTGGACCGTGTCGACCATGTGGTGCTCAGCCGCCAGACCGATGGTGCGGGCGCGGCGCAGAACATCTTCGTGGTGAAAGGGCCGCTGGATGATCCGGCCTCGCTGCGCGCGTCATCGCCCACCGCCGAGGCCGCGCAACGCCCGGTGCAGGACAGCCTGGATACGCTTGCCGTGGTCAACCAGCGACAGGCCGAGCATGCCTCGCAGGATCAGACCCGCACGCAGGTGCAGGAACAGCAGCGTAGTGCGTTGTCACACTGACGGCGCAGGGAGCCGCCGCGGCATCGCCCGGCGCTCCCTTGGCGGCACCCACGCTAGAATGCGCCCATGCGCACCGTACATGCCCTCCGCTACATCACCCCCTTGCGGGAAGGTGGCTCCCTGCCCGCCGTGGTCGAGACCGACGACGACGGCATGGCCGTGCTGAAGTTCCGTGGCGCCGGCCAGGGCCCGAAGGCGCTGATTGCCGAGCTGATTGCCGGTGAAATGGCGCGCACGCTGGGCCTGCCGATCCCGGAAATCCTGTTCGTCGAGCTGGACCGCGAGTTCGCCCGCACCGAACCGGACCCGGAGATCCAGGAGCTGATCCGCGCCAGCGAGGGCCTGAACCTGGGCCTGGACTACCTGCCCGGCGCGATCAACTACGACCCGGCAGCGATGCCGGTGGACGCCGACCTGGCCTCACGCATCGTCTGGTTTGATGCGTTCACCAGCAATGTCGACCGCACCACGCGCAATCCCAACCTGATGGTGTGGCATCGAAAGCTGTACCTGATCGACCACGGTGCGGCCATGTATTTCCATCACGACTGGGCCAACGCCGGCGATGCCTGCGAAAAGCCATTCGTGCTGATCCGCGACCATGTGCTGCTGTCGTTCGCCAGCCACATCGCCGAGGTGGATGCCGAGCTGGCCGCGCGCCTGACCGATGCCGAGATCGAGCGCATCGTCGGCCTGGTGCCGGACAGCTGGCTGGTGAATGAGCCCGCGTTCGACAGCCCACAGGCCTATCGCCAAGGCTATATCGACTATCTCAAGCACCGCCTGAAAGTGCGTGCGGTGTTCGTGCAGGAGGCCATCCGTGCCCACGCTGCACACGTATGACTATGCGGTCATCCGCGTGGTACCGCGGGTGGAGCGCGAAGAGTTCATCAACGTCGGGGTGATCGTGTCCTGCCCCGGTGCACGGCATCTGGAAGCGGCCATCGAGATCGATCCGGCACGCCTGCGGGCCTTCGCGCCGGCGCTGGACCAGGAGGCGCTGCAGCCGTGGCTGGATGCGATCGTGGCGATCTGCCGCGGCGACGCCACCGCCGGACCAATCGCGCAGCTGCCGGCGCGTGCGCGCTTCCATTTCCTCACTGCCAAGCGCAGCTCGGTGGTGCAGATGTCGAGCACGCATGTCGGCCGCACGGCGGACCCGGCGGGTGTGGTGGAACACCTGATGACGAAGATGGTGCGGGTACCGGCGCCGACTGGGTGACGTCGACTGGGTGGCGTCGACTGGGTGGCGTCGACTGGGTGGCGTCGACTGGATAACGTCGACTGCATAGCGTCGACTGGGTAGAGTCGACTGGGTAGAGTCGACTGGGTAGAGTCGACTGGATAGAGTCGACTGGGTAGAGTCGACTGTTAGTCGACTGCCGTTTGCGGAAGGATCGAAGAGCCCGCGCTTCGCGCGATAGTCGACTAACAGTCGACTCTACCCGCGTCCACTCCCCGCTTCCCACATTCAGTGCACGAGTGGACGCTCGGATGCGGTTGCACCTGCGGCAGGAGAAGCCGGCGAAGCCATCAGAACCGGAAACGCCCGCGCAGTGCAGAGCAGCACGCATCCGACAGCCTTCATGGCAGTTCCTTTGCAGGAATCCCTGCACGCATCCTGGAGCAGGCGTCCGCCTGCCGCACCCACGCTACGGGCTCTGCCGAAACACCTCCACCGTTACGTTGAATGCTTCGATGCGCCGCCACTCGGTCCGCTCATACGGCAGCGATTCCACGCCCATTCCGATCTGGTACCTCACCGTGTCTGAACCTTCGCGCCAGGTGTACGGCGCGCCATTGCTCCAGCCACAGCAGGTGTAACGCAACATCGGCATTCCGAACGTCGCATGCAGATACGCTTCGACCCGCTCGGCACGGGCGCCTGCAACGCGATAGTGGGCTTGCATGGGTTTGATGTAGGACGCGTCGTCCTGACTGCAGCCCACGTACTCCAGCCCTGCCGGCTTGCGCCCCATCGCCTGCAGGAAATCCTGGCATTCGATATCAGGTCGCGCCAGGCCATCCGCGCGCCCCTGCATCTCCCACTCGGCCAGCGCCTGCGCAGGGGCCCGGCCGCCGGACAACGTCGCCAGCAGCAGAACGACGAGGGCAGGATGGAATACGGGAACAGACGTCACGGGGCGATCCTTCGCAGAGAGTCGCCGGAATGCTAACCGATGGCCGCGCTATCGCCGCGCCATGCTCTGCTCGCTGAACCGTGCAGCACAGAAGTCCAGGAAGCTGCGCAGTTTGGGGGTCAGCTGGCGATCGCGCGGGTACAGCAGATTGATCCAGGTCGACACGGGCACGAACGCCGGCAGCACCTCCACCAGTTCACCGCGCGCGAGTGCAGCGGCCAACATCTCGTGCGGCTGCAGGATCAACCCCAGACCACCCACGGCCGCTGTCAACAGCGGCTCGGCCTGGTTGACCATGAAGCGGCTGGACACCGGCACGCTCAACACGCTGCCATCGGCATCGCGGAAGCTCCAGCGGGTGCGGATGATCGAATGCGCGAAGCCCAGGCACTCGTGCCGGCTCAGGTCACTCGGGTGGGTAATCGGCGGACGCGACGCCAGGTAGGCCGGCGATGCGCACAGCACCAGCGGATACGGCCCCAACCGCCGCGCCACCAGTCCGCTGTCGGCCAGGTCACCGGTGCGGAACACCAGGTCGTAGCCTTCTTCGACGATGTTGACCAGGCTGTTGGACAGATTCAGATCGACCTGCACGTCTGGATACTGCTGCATGTAGGCCACCACCGCCGGGCCCAGCGCATGCACGCCGAAGGTGACCGGCGCACTGATGCGCAGGCGCCCCATCGGCCGCCCGCGCGCCACTTCGGCCAGCTGCTCGGCCCCCTCCACTTCCTCCAGGATCACCCGCGCCCGCGCCAGGAACGCCTGGCCGAAGTCGGTCAGGCTCTGCTTGCGCGTGGTGCGGTTGAGCAGGCGTACACCCAGATGCTGCTCCAGCGCCTGGATGTGCTTGCCAACCAGCTGTGGCGAGAGATCCAACGCGTCTGCGGCGGCGGCGAAGGAGCCGACCTCGGCCACCTTGGCGAAGGTCCTCAGGGGAACGATCAGGTCCATTGCAAACAATTATTTTTCAATGAAACGCCAGATTACCCCTTATTCTGGATGCAGACTACGCGCACAGTAGCGCTCACCCTTTCGCCGGCGCCCTCGCCGGCCCTTCCTCGGAGCCCCCCATGAGCCAGGTTGTCCGCATCCACGAATATGGCACTGCCGATGTACTGCGCATCGACGATATCGACGTTCCCGCCCCCGCCCCWGACGAAGTCCAGATCCGGGTGAAGGCGATCGGCCTGAACCGCGCCGAGGTGATGTTCCGAAACGGCGCCTACCTGCAGGAAGCGCAGTTCCCCAGCCGCCTGGGCTACGAAGCGGCCGGCGTGGTTGAAGCCGTCGGCAGTACCGTGAGCGGATTCACTGCGGGCGATGCGGTCAGCGTGGTTCCGCCGCTGGATATCGCGCGCTGGGGCACCTACGGCGAACTGGCCAACGTGCCGGCACGACTGGTGGTCAAGCATCCGCAGGCACTGGACTTTGAAACGGCCGCTGCCGTGTGGATGCAGTACGTCACCGCCTGGGGGGCGCTGCTGGAGCAGGCGCATCTGGCCGCCGGGGATTTCGTCATCATCACCGCCGCAAGCAGCAGCGTCGGCCTGGCTGCCATCCAGATCGCCAATGCAGTAGGCGCCACGCCGATCGCTGTGACCCGTGGCCCGGGCAAGCGCCAGGCCCTGCTTGATGCCGGCGCCGCCCACGTCATCGCCACCCAGGAGCAGGATCTGGCGGCCGAAGTGGCGCGCATCACCGGCGGCGCAGGTGCCCGCGTGGTGTTCGATCCGATCGGTGGCCCGCAGTTCAACGCGTTGACCGAAGCGATGGCGCGCGGTGGCATCCTGCTGGAGTACGGCGCGCTGAGCAGCGAACCCACGCCGTTCCCGTTGTTCAACGTGCTGGGCAAGTCGCTGACGTTGAAAGGCTACCTGTACTCGGAGATCGTTTCCGACGATGCCGCGCTGGCGCGTGCCAAAGCCTTCATCGTCGACGGCCTGGACAAGGGCACGCTGGCACCGAAGATCGCCAAGGTGTTCCCGTTCGCACAGATCCAGGAGGCACACCGTTACCTGGAATCGAACGAGCAGATCGGCAAGGTGGTGGTGACGGTGTAACCCGTCAGCAGACCGGCCAGGTAGAGTCGACTGTCAGTCGACTATCGCGCGAAGCGCGGGCTTTCCAGCGTTGGCGAGAAGAGCAGTCGGCTGCAGAAGCATGCAGTCGYCTGGAATCGRRCGAAYCCGTCAGTADACCGACGAGGTAGAGTCGACTGTCAGTCGACTATCGCGCGAAGCGCGGGCTTTCCAGCGTTGGCGAGAAGAGCAGTCGACTGCAGAAGCATGCKGTCGTCTGGAATCGAGCGAATCCGTCAGTAGACCGACGAGGTAGAGTCGACTGTCAGTCGACTATCGCGTGAAGCGCGGGCTTTCCAGCGTTGGCGAGAAGAGCAGTCGGCTGCAGAAGCATGCAGTCGYCTGGAATCGRRCGAAYCCGTCAGTAAACCGACGAGGTAGAGTCGACTGTCAGTCGACTATCGCGCGAAGCGCGGGCTTTCCAGCGTTGGCGAGAAGAGCAGTCGACTAACAGTCGACTCTACCCAGTCGGTTCGGCCCAGTCGGCCGCAGAAGCACGCAGTCGCGCGGAATCGCGCGAACCCGTCAGTAGACCGACGAGGTAGAGTTGGCCGTATCAGTGTTCATCCTCGTGGGCCGACTCCAGCTCGCTCAGCGGCCAGCGACACCATCCGTACGGATGGTCACCGACCTGCGCGGCAAGACCCGCCCGAACGGGATTTGCCAGAATGTAGCCGGCGTGCCGCCGCAGGGACACGTCACTGCGGATCGCATGATCGTGATAACCCGCCTGCCATATTGCACCCTGGCTCCCTCGCCGTCGGTTGATCAGAAAACTGCTGCGCGCCTTGAAGCGCTGCACGCAGTAGCCCAGCGAATGGCCACGTAGTTGAGCCAGCCAGTGGATATGATCCGGCATGATGACCCAGGCAAGCGACGCAGTCAGGCCTTCCCGGTCCATCGATCCAAGGAGCTGCATGGCAAGGTCGGCATTGGCAGGGCAATCGAAGACGCGATGGCGGTTCCGGCACACCATGGTGATGGTGTAGACATTGCCGACGATGGATCGCCGGCCGGCAAGCAGTTGAGAGCTGGGCATGGGTTCGAGAATGCCCGCCAGGATGGATTCCCGACATCGGCTCACTACCAATGTCAGGATCAGAGATCATCTCGATACGGCGTCCGGGGACGTGGAGTCGCTCGGGTAGCGTCGACTGCTGATCGACTATCGCGTGAGCCGCTGGCTTTCCAGCGCAATCGCGAAGAGCAGTCGACTAACAGTCGACTCTACCCAGTCGGCTCTACCCAGTCGGCTCTACCCAGTCGGCTCTACCCAGTCGGTTCTACCCTTCAGGCTCTATCTGGGCAGTGCAAACGCCATCACGTAATCACCCTTCGGTGTCTCCATGAAATGGTGGCCGCCGGCCATGATCACCACGTACTGGCGGCCGCCCTGTTCGTACACCATCGGGTTGGCCTGCCCACCGGCCGGCAGCTTGGCGTGCCACAGTTCCTTGCCGGTCTTCAGATCGATGGCGCGCAGCAGGTCATCGGTGGCGGCGGCGATGAAGATCAGGCCGCTGGCGGTCACCACCGAACCGCCATTGTTCGGTGTGCCGATCTCGATCGGCAGGCCTGAGCGGATGCCGAAGGGTCCATTGCCACGCGCACTGCCGAACGGACGGTCCCACAGCAGCTTGCCGGTGCGCAGGTCGATGGCACGGATGCCGCCATAGGGCGGCTGCTTGCACAGCAGACCGGTGAACGGCAGGCGCCAACCGGCATTGACCTGGATGGCATAAGGCGTGCCCACCTGCGGGTCACCCGCGCCCTCAGCGCCGCCCTTGTCGAACCGGATCTTCTCGCGCGGCAGCCAGCCCAGCCGGTCGGCTTCGGCACGTGGCACCAGTCGGTTGTAGTTGGGCATGTCGTTGTAGTTGGCCACGATCACACCACGGCGCGTATCGACGGACACGCTGCCCCAGTCCGAGCCGCCGTTGTAACCCGGGTACTCGATGGAGTGGCGCTCGCTGCTCGGCGGCGTGTAGAAGCCTTCGTAGTAGGCCTTGCGGAACTGGATGCGGCAGACCAGCTGGTCGATCGGGGTCAGCCCCCACATGTCGCGCTCGGTCAGGTCATGCTCGCGGCGCAGCGTGTGGTACAGAGAGAACAGCTGGGTGGGTGAGCGCTGTTCGGGCTCGACACCGCCCACAGGTACCTTGCGTTCCTCAGCGGCGCTCAGCAGCTGGCCGTTGCGGCGGTCGAGAACGTACAGGTCGCCCTGCTTGGTCGGCAGCAGGAGCGCCGGCACCTTGCCGGCCGCGGTCGGGTAGTCGATCAGGCTGGCCTGTGAACCCAGGTCGTAGTCCCACACATCCTTGCGCACGGCCTGGAAGTGCCAGGCCGGTTTGCCGGTGGCCACATCGATCGCCACCAGCGAGGTCGAATAGCGATTCTGGTTTTCGGTGCGCGAGCCGCTCCAGTAGTCACCGGCGGAGTTGCCCAGCGGCAGGTAGACCAGGCCCAGCGCTTCATCGCCGGTGGCCGTGGTCCACATGTTCGGGGTGCCACGCGTGTAGGTCTGTTCGCGCGGTGGCAGCCCACTGCGCTCGGGCTGGTCCATGTCCCAGGCCCAGCGCAGCTTGCCGGTGACCGCGTCGTAAGCCTGGATCACCCCCGACGGTGCATCGCGGCGCTGGCCGTCCAGCACCTGGTGGCCGGTGACGATCACACCGCGCACGATCGCCGGTGGCGAGGTGATCGACACATAGCCCGGCGGCACCTCGCCCATGCCAAGGGTGATGTCGACCTGGCCGTTGTTGCCAAAGTTGGCGCACGGGCGGCCGCTGTCCGCATCCACCGCGATGATGCGGCCATCGAGCGTGCCTTCGATGATGCGCGCCCAGCACGCAGGGCGGCTGCCTGGCGCCGAACTACGGGTGATCGTCGGCGGCGGCTCGGGCAGGGCCAGATCGGCGGCGAAATCGGCCAGCACCGCATCGACCACGGTCGGTGCGCTCGATTGCTCGTAGTAGCTCACGCCACGGCACGCAGCTGTATAGGGAATCGAAGCGTCCTTCACCTTCGGATCAAACCGCCACAGCTCCCTGCCGCTGCTGGCGTCCAGTGCGATCAAGCGGTTGCGCGCGGTACACAGGTACAGCCGGTCGCCGATCTTCAGTGGCGTGGTTTCCGCGCCCCAGCGCTTCTTCGGCAGGTCGCCGGTGCGGAACTGCCAGGCCAGCTGCAGCGTGGCAACGTTGGCCGGCGTGATCTGCTGCAGGGGCGAATAGCGGGTGGCAGCATTGCTGCGGCCCCAGGCAGGCCAGTCACCGTCGGCAGGCTGGTCGGCCGGCTGCAGGCCGGTGGTATCACGCGTAGGTTCCAGTCCGGCGCTGACCGCGCCTTCCGGGAACGGCTGGTGCCCATCCACTTCACCATGCGGCGCAAAGGCTAGGCCGAAGGCGGCCACGAACACCAGCATCAGCAGGCCAGCCACACTACGCGAAAGACGCTTGGACACCGGTTCGCGCAGGGTCGGTGCCAGCAGCGCCACCACGATGCCCAGGGCTGTAACCAGGCCCAGCCGCGGCACCCAGCGCCAGTAGTCGCTGCCCGACTCCCACCAGGTCCACAGCAGTGTGCCGATGAACACCACCGCGTACAGCAGCGCGCCGCTGCGACGGTTGCCGAACAGCAGGATGCCGCTGGCCAGCAGGCCGAATCCTGCGATGGCGTAGTAGGCCGAACCCCCAAGGCTGAGCAGCCACGCGCCAAGCCCACCGATGACCAGGCCGAGCACGACCAGCAACAGCGACAGCACGGTGACGAGGGGATGGCGCGAGGCGCGGACGGGGACAGGAGCGGACTGCGGCGTGGCGGACATCGTCGATCTCCGGGGCAGCATGCGCCCTTATCCCACCGCACATGTGAAGCGCGCGCGTATTTTCTGGATGGACCTGACCGGGCGATCGTCGACCGGGCAATCGTCGACTCGGCAATCGTCGACTCGGCAATCGTCGACTGGGCGATCGTCGACCGGGCGATCGTCGACTGGGTAGAGTCGACTGGGTAGAGTCGACTGGGTAGAGTCGACTGTTAGTCGACTATCGCGCGCAGCGCGGGTTTTTCATCGCCATGTACAGAGCAGTCGACTAACAGTCGACTCTACCGTAGCGATCGGATGGTCCGWAGCGATCGGATGGTCCGWAGCGATCGGATGGTCCGCAGCDATCGGATGGTCCGCAGCGATCGGATGGTCCGCAGCWATCGGATGGTCCGCAGCGATCAGATGGTCCGCAGCGATCGGATGGTCCGCAGCGATCGGATGGTCCGCAGCGATCGGATGGTCCGCAGCGCTCGGATGGTCCGCAGCGATCGGATGGTCCGCAGCGCTCGGGTGGTCCCTAGCGATCGGATGGTTCGCAGCGATCGGAGAGTCCGCAGCGATCGGAGAGTCCGCAGCGATCGGAGAGTCCGCAGCGATCGGAGAGTCCGCAGCGATCGGAGAGTCCGCAGCGATCGGAGAGTCCAGCACGACCGGAAGGTCCGCAGAAACGACGACGCCGGCACGGGGCCGGCGTCGTCGGGTACTTCTCATCGCGACGGGATCACTCCTGCGCGGCGTCCTCGCTGCTGGCCGCAGCCGGTGCGCCGTCGGTCGCGGCCGGGGCGGCGACAGCCACCTCGTCCTCGTCCTCGTCGATCGAGGCATCCATGCGCTCCACCGCCTGCAGCTTCTCGTCCTTGGACAGGCGGATCAGGGTGACGCCCTGGGTGTTGCGGCCGACGCGGCTGATTTCCGAGCCTCGGGTACGCACCAGGGTGCCGCCATCGGAGATCAGCAGCACTTCGTCGCTGGAGCCCATCAGCACCGCGGCGACCAGCTTGCCGTTGCGCTCGGTGGTCTGGATGCCGATCACGCCCTGGGTGCCACGGCCCTTGCGCGGATAGTCCGGCAGCGGGGTGCGCTTGCCGTAGCCGTTCTCGGTCGCGGTGAGGATGTACTGCACGCTGGCGTCGTCGGCGCCGTCGATCACCGCATCGCCATTGGCGGCAGCTTCCTCGACACCGTTGTCGTCTTCGTTCTCGTCCTCGATGCCACCGGCACTTTCGGCCACGATCAGGCTGACCACTTCCTCCCCGGCCGGCATCTTGATGCCGCGCACGCCGGTGGCGGTACGGCCCATCGAGCGGACCTTGTCCTCGCCGAAGCGCACGGTCTTGCCGTTGGAGGCGAACAGCAGGATGTCGCGCTCACCGTCGGTCAGGCCGACGCCGACCAGCGCATCGCCCTCGTCGAGGTTGATCGCGATCTTGCCGCGGGCCAGACGGAAGGCGAATTCGCTCAGCGGGGTCTTCTTGACCGTACCGTTCTTCGTGGCGAAGAACACGAACTGGCCATCGGCGTACTCGCGCACCGGCAGCACGGCCTGCACGCGTTCACCCGGCTCCAGCGGAATCCAGTTGATGATCGGACGGCCGCGGGCGTTGGAACCGGCTTCGGGCAGCTGGTAGACCGGCAGCCAGAACACCTTGCCCGAACTGGTGAAGGTCAGCAGCGTGTCATGCGTGTTGACCAGCCACAGCTGTTCGATGAAATCCTCTTCCTTGGTGGCCGCCGCACTGCGGCCACGGCCACCACGGCGCTGCGCGCGGTACACGCTGACCGGCTGGCGCTTCACGTAACCGGCGTGCGACACGGTAACCACCACGTCTTCCGGCGCGATCAGGTCGAGGATGTCCAGGTCTTCTTCGCTGTGGCGGATCTCGGTACGACGCTCGTCGCCGAACTCGGCCTTGACGCTGACCAGCTCTTCGCGGATCACCTGCAGCAGGCGGTCGGGATCTTCCAGGATGTGGATCAGCCCGGCGATCACTTCCAGCAGCTGCTTGTACTCGTCGGTCAGGCGGTCCTGCTCCAGCCCGGTCAGGCGATGCAGGCGCATTTCCAGGATCTGGGTGGCCTGGATCTCGGTCAGCTGGTAGCCGCCCTCGATCAGGCCCACGCCCTTGGGCAGGTCTTCCGGGCGCGAGGCTTCGGCACCGGCAGCACCCAGCATGGCACCGACCAGGCCCGGCTCCCACACGCGCGCCAGCATGCGCTCGCGTGCTTCGTTCGGGTTCGGCGAGGTCTTGATCAGTTCGATCATCTCGTCGATGTTGGCCAGCGCGACGGTCAGGCCTTCCAGCACGTGGGCACGGGCGCGCGCCTTGCGCAGCTCGAACACGGTGCGGCGGGTGACCACTTCGCGACGGTGGCGGACGAAGGCCTCCAGCATCTGCTTGAGGTTCATCAACTGCGGGCGGCCGTCGACCAGCGCCACCATGTTGATGCCGAACACCGATTCCATCTGCGTCTGCTGGTACAGGTTGTTCAGCACAACCTCGGCAGATTCACCGCGCTTGATCTCGATGTAGATGCGCATGCCGTCCTTGTCGGACTCATCGCGCAGCTCGCTGATGCCTTCGATCTTCTTTTCCTTGACCAGCTCGGCGATCTTCTCGATCAGACGCGCCTTGTTCACCTGGTAAGGAATTTCAGTGACGATGATCGATTCGCGGCCGTTGTCGGCCACTTCGATATCGGCCTTGGCACGGATGCGCACGCGGCCACGGCCGGTGCGGTAGCCGGCGACGATGCCGGCGGTGCCATTGATGATGCCGGCGGTCGGGAAATCCGGGCCCGGGATGTACTCCATCAGGCCGTCGACATCGATTTCCGGGTTGTCGATCAGCGCGATGCAGGCGTTGATCGATTCGCTCAGGTTGTGCGGCGGGATGTTGGTCGCCATGCCCACCGCGATACCGGCCGAACCATTGACCAGCAGGTTCGGGAACCGGGTCGGCATGACCGTCGGCTCCAGTTCCTTTTCGTCGTAGTTGGGCTGGAAATCGACGGTTTCCTTGTCGATATCGGCCATCAGCTCATGCGCGAGGCGCGACATGCGCGCTTCGGTGTATCGCATCGCCGCGGCGGAGTCGCCATCGATGGAGCCGAAGTTACCCTGGCCATCGACCAGCATGTAGCGCAGCGAGAACGGCTGTGCCAGGCGCACCAGCGTGTCGTACACCGACTGATCGCCATGCGGGTGGTACTTACCGATGACGTCACCGACGATACGCGCCGACTTGAAGTAGGGCTTGTTGCTGTGCGCGTTCAGCTCATTCATCGCGAACAGCACGCGGCGATGCACCGGCTTGAGGCCGTCGCGCGCATCCGGCAGCGCACGGCCCACGATCACGCTCATGGCGTAATCGAGGTAGCTCTTGCGCATCTCGTCTTCCAGGTTGACCTGGATGATTTCCTTGGCGGTTTCTGCCATTCGGGTTCCGTTGTCTGGTAGCGGTCCAGTCCGGCGCAGCCCTCTGCGGGAGGGGGTCGTGCCGGAACCTCGATTCAACCTGTGGATACTACCACAACAGGCCGTTTTCCGCCTCCCTTTACGGGGATTTTACCTGCACAAATCAGGAACTTAGGGGGCTGCCGGCCAGCGGCCGGCACTACCGGTGCCGGGGKGGGGGGGGGGGGGGGGGGGGGGGGGGGGGGCGGCCCCCCCCCCCCCCCCCCCCCCCCGGGGGGGGCG
>NZ_RAVT01000059.1 GCF_013464915.1 Stenotrophomonas maltophilia | reverse complement strand
GCGCCCGTAGCTCAGTTGGATAGAGTACCTGGCTACGAACCAGGCGGTCGGGAGTTCGAATCTCTCCGGGCGCACCATTACACCGAAACAGCAGGCCCCGGCCTGCTGTTTTTTTATGTGTGTTTTTCGGCAGGGCTGCGCCCTGCACCCGCCGAAGCAACGGCCGGAGCAACAGCAACAGCACGCATTCCGTGGGGTGGCGGGGCGGTGTCGGAGTGCGGGGACGCCGCAAGTACGTCCCTGTAGGCTTGGCAGCCGCATCCATGCGGCTGACACCCCGCACTCCGACACCGCCCCACCTCTGACAGTTTCCCGATGTCTGATGGATCCACGCCTGCGTGGATGACTCCATCGGAATCGAATATTTCGATATCCGTGAGATCTGAGCCGAGCATGGCTCGGCTCTACAGAAAGCAATACCCGACAGGTTGCGGGAAACTGTCGAAGGCGGGGTGGGTCCGGTTGCGGGAGTGTCCGCGGCATGGATGCCGCGGCCAAGCCCCCAGGGATGGGTTTACGGCGTCTCCCGCAACCGGAGCCACCCCGCCATCCCTCAGGAAACCAGCTTTTGCTTCGGCCGTGGCTGTTGCTCCGGCGGGTGCWGGGCGCAGCCCTGCCAAACCCCTAACCCCTGGCCATTGCCTGCCACCACTGCGACAGCAGCTCCGGCCTGCGCAGGCGCTCTCGCCACCAGCGCAGTGCGGCGCCATCCTCACCGGTGCGCCAGGCCAGCCAGAAGGTCTCTTCCGGCTTGTGCTCCTCCACCTCGCGGATCACCAGCTGGCCACGCGCCACCGCCGCGCGCGCGCATGGCTCGGGCAGGAAACCGAAGCCCACGCCTTCGCATTGCAGCTTCAGTTTGCTGGCCATGTCCGGCACCGTCAGCATCTCCTGCCCCATCAACAGGCCCACGGTACGCGGCAGCAATCGACGCGCCGAATCGGAGACGGCGATCGCGCAGTGTTCGACCAGCTGCTCGCGCCCAAGCACGCCCGGTACTGCAGCCAATGGATGATCGGGTGCGACCGCGAACACGAACTCCACCGTGCCCAGCGGCTCGACCACGTAACCGCCACCACTGGGCCCCTCGCCCGGCGCGCCGACCAGCAGGTCGGCACGGCGATCCAGCAAGGCCTCCCAGGTGCCTGACAGTGCCTCACCGATCAGCCGCAGCCGGGTCGGCGCCTCAGCCTCACGGAAGGCGGCGATGTCCGGACCCAGCAGCCAGGTCGGGAACACCGAGTCCACCGCCAGGGTCAGCTCGGTCTCCCAGCCCGACGCCACCCGGCGCACCCGCAGCTCCAGCTCACGGGCCGCGCGCAGCAGGTGCCGCCCTTCATCCAGCAACGCGCGGCCGGCCTCGGTCGGCTCGGCGCGCGGGCCGACCCGGTCAAACAGCTGCACGCCCAGGTCCTCCTCCAGCTTGGCCACGGTGTAGGAGATGGTCGAGGGCACCTTGTGCAGGGCCTTGCCGGCGCCGGCGAATGAGCCGCGGCGGTCGATGGCATCCAGGATCTGCAGGGCATCGAGGCTGAGCTTGAGCATTCGAATTTTTCGATGATGGCTGTCAAAACTATCCGTTTTTCAAACCGCGGGTGCAAGCGGATACTTCTCTCCAACGGGGAAACACGGCGGATACAGGCCAACCCCGCCCCATCGAAACCATCGAACAAGGAGATTCCATCATGCTTCAGATCCGCAAGAGCGCTACCCGTGGCCTGGCCGAGCATGGCTGGCTGTCCTCGCGCCATACCTTCTCCTTCGCCAACTACTACGACCCGCGCTACGTCAGCTTCGGCCCGCTGCGGGTGATCAACGAAGACAAGGTGATCGGCGGCCAGGGCTTCGGCACCCACGGCCACAGCAACATGGAAATCATCTCCTACGTGCTGGGCGGTGCGCTGGAACACAAGGACTCGATGGGCACCGGTTCGGTGCTGCGCTACGGCGACGTGCAGCGCATGAGCGCCGGCAGCGGCGTCACCCACAGCGAGTTCAACCACTCGGCCGACGAGACCGTTCACTTCCTGCAGATCTGGATCTTCCCGGATGCGGAGAACATCGCGCCGTCCTACGAGGAGACCCATTTCACGCCGGACAGCAAGCGCGGCCAGCTGCGCCTGATCGCTTCGCCGGACGGTGCCGACGGTTCGCTGCGCATCCACCAGGATGCCCGCATCTTCGCCACCATTCTCGATGGCGGCCAGAAGCTGCATCACGCCCTCGGCAACGGTCGTGGCGCCTACGTGCAGGTGGCGCGTGGCCAGCTGCAGGTGAACGGCATCACTCTGGAAGCCGGTGACGCGCTGCAGGTCAGCGACGAAGCGCAGCTGACCCTGGAAAACGGCAACGACGCCGAAGTGCTGGTGTTCGACCTGCCGCTGTAACGACAACGCCCGCGATGCCATCCAGCATCGCGGGCGTCTTTGTAGAGCCGAGCCAATGCTCGGCGGGCTGTCAAACCGCAGCCGAGCGTAGGCTCGGCTCTACGGGACCGGCGTCAGAACCTGTAGTTCAAGCTCAACCGCACATTGCGCGGCTCACCCCAGGTGTAAGTGCTGTACCAGCTGAAGATCGTGTAGTACCGCTTGTCCAGCAGGTTGTTGACGTTGAGCGTGGCCGACAGGCGGTCGTTGAATTCATAGCGCGCCATCGCATCGAGCAGCCAGTACGGCTGGGTGCGATGCACGACCTGCGCGCTGGTGGCGGGGTTGGTGATCTCACCGAAAGTGGAATCCTGCCAGCGCGCGCCACCACCCAGCGTCAGGCCCTTCCAGTCGCCACGCAGGCGATAGCTGGTGTGCAGGCTGAACTGGTTTTCCGGTTCCAGCGTGGTGACCTTGGCACCGGCCTGGCGGGCGATCTTGTGCGAGAACCCACCCTGCACCTGCCAGCCTTCCGCCAGCTGGCCCGACATCTCAAGCTCGTAGCCCTTGGTACGCACGCCCATCAGGGCGCGATACGCATCCTGCCCGTCCGGCGTCTTGCCGCCGGTGGGCTGGGCGAAGTTGTCCTGGTCGAGCTGGAACAGCGCCGCACTGGCGTTGAAGCGCCCATCGAGGAACTCGGCCTTCAGGCCCATCTCGTAACTGCGGCCTTCCAGCGGATCCAGCGCCTTGCCCTGCTCGTCGCGTTCGCTGTGCGGCTTGAAGATGGTGCTGTAACTGGCATACACCGAATAGTGCTCGCCAAGGTCGTAGACCACACCGGCATACGGCACGAACACGCCGGTCTCGCGCGTGCCCGGCGAGCGGTAGCTGGCCAGGCGGCTACCCACGATCACCTTCAGTGGATCGGCCACGTCGAAACGACCGACCACATAGACGCCATTCTCGCGCGTCACTTCGTTGTTGTCGTAGCTGCGCTGCCATTGCGGCTCCGCAATGTCGCCCTGCCATGCGCGGTAATCGGGCACCTCGGTCGGATAGCCGGGCTGCGGCGAGTAACCGGTATTGGTCCAGCGCTTGCGCGAGGCGCTGCCACCGACCACCAGCTCATGCTCGCGGCCGAACAGGCCGAAATGACCGCTCAGGTAGAAGTCGGCCGCGTTGCTGACAGTCTTGCCAACGTACTTGCCCAGCCACAACGACACGCCTTCGCCGGTGACCGGATCGGGATTGCCACCGGCCGCTCCCGCCAGCGCCGCGTCATAGCCGTTGACCTGGTGGTTGAGCTGCAGCTTGGCCACCCAGTCGTTGGCGAAGGTGTGCTCGAGCGTGGCAAAGCCGGTGCGCACATACTGGCGCCAGCCACTCCAGCGGGTGCCGTTGTTGAACGAACGCGGCATGTCATTGAAGTTGCCGGCACTGTCCAGCAGCGGAATGCCGCCCCAGGTCGAGCCCTTCGGGTCGCTGTCCATCGCATCGCCACCCACGGTCAGCAGGGTGCGCTCGCCCAGATCGGCTTCCAGCACCGCGTAGCCGACCTTGCTGGTGCGCTGGTAGTAATCGAGATTGGAATGCTTGTCCTGCCAGGCGCCCACTGCACGACCGCGCACGCGTCCATCGGCGGTCAACGGGCCGCCGACATCGATCTCGGCGCGGTAATCATCCCAGCGCCCCACACCCAGCGTCGCGCTGCCGGCAAAGTCCTTGCCCGGCTTCTTGCGCACCAGGTTGATGGTCGCACCGGGATCTCCCATGCCGGTCAACAGACCGGTGGCGCCCTTGAGCACCTCGATGCGGTCATAGATGGCGGTATCACTGAGCGTGTTGCCCGCCGAGTAGGCCGAGTCACGCGACATCGGGATGCCGTCGTACTGGAAGTTCTGCACGGCGAAGCCGCGTGCGTAGTACTCGGTGCGCTCGCTGTCGTAGGTGACGATGCTGATGCCCGGGGTCACCCGCATCACGTCATCGATGCCGTGCAGGCCGAAGTCATCCATCTCGGCGCGGGTGATCACGCTGATGGTCTGCGGGGTCTGCCGCGGGGTCAGCACCAGGCGGGTGGCGGTGGCGATGGTGCCCGGCGTGTAGGCGCCGCTGCCTTCGGTGATGGTGCCCAGCTGGTTGGCGGTGACCTGCACCGTCTGCAGGGTCTGCGAGGCTGGCGCCTGGCGATCCTTGTCCGGTTCAGTGGCGGACTGCGCTGCAGCCATTGCGCTGCTGCCCGACAATGCGATCAACAGGCTCTGCGCGAGCACCTGCGGCAGCAGGCGGCGACGCGGCAATGAGGACGGAAGACGGACAACGGGCACGTACAGCACGACAGGACCTCCACGATCGGGTGGGATCCTCTGGCGGCGGCTGGAGGCAGGATGGGAACGCGGCCGGACGGCCGCAGGCGCAGGAGTGTACTCCCCTGCGCCCCGGCTGTCGTGCGGCGTGCTGTCGTGCGGCGTGCGGTCCTGCCGTGGGCTGTCGCGCTGTGCTGCTGGGGCTCAACCGCCGATGGCGGCGCAGGCCTCCAGGATCAACGCGGTTACTTCCTTGGGCTTCGAGGCCAGCGAGGCATGGCTCGCATCCAGCTCCAGCAGGCGCTTGGGCTGCATCCTTGCGGCCATGGCCTTCTGGTTGTCCGGTGCGATCATGCGGTCGTGGCGGGACAGCTGGTACCAGCTCGGCCTGTGCTTCCATGCCGGATCGCTGACCGTATCGCCGAAAGTGCTGGCCAACGGCGCCTTCTGGGTCACTGCCATCACCCGGCCTTCGTCGTCGCTCAGGTCCTGGCAGAAGCTCTCATGGAACTTGTCGGCACGCAGCCACAGGTAGCCATCGCTGTCCGGGGCCAGGTTCGGCGCCGCTTCCGGAAGATGCTGCTGGGTGATGCCGCCGGGGCTCTCGCCGGCATCGGGAGCAAAGGCGGCGATATAGACCAGGCCCTTCACATTGGCCTCGTTGCCGGCCTGGCTGATCACCGCGCCGCCGTAGGAATGGCCGACCAGCAGCACCGGCCCGTCGATCTGGCGGATCATTTTCTGCGTGCGCCCGGCATCGTCGGCCAGCGAGGTGAGCGGCAGCTCCACCGCCTGCACGCGGTCATGGCCACTGCGATGCAGTTCCAGGATCACCTTGGCCCAGTGTGCGGCCCCGCCCCAGAATCCATGGACGAGGAGGATGGTCGGTGTCGTGCTCATGAACAGGTCTCCGGCAGCGGCCGGCAGGATGCCGGCCTTGCAGCCACTGTCCGTGCATGGCGTTAATCACTGGTGACGCAATCGGGTCACTGCAATCGTATGCGTCGTCCGATGTCATGCACGGCACTTGCCGAACCCGACTGGAACCGTTTTCATGACGACTCCCTGGAGCTTCGCGCCGCGCATGACGCCTTCATCCCCACGTGCCCAGCAACACGCCACCCGTGCTGCCTTCTTCATCCCCGGATTCGCCACCGCTGCATGGGCACCGATGGTGCCTTACGCCAAAGCCAAGGCCGGGCTGTCCGATGCCAGCCTCGGCGCCGTGCTGCTGTGCCTCGGCCTCGGCTCGCTGCTGGCGATGCCACTGGCGGGCGCATTGACGGGGCGGCTGGGCTGCCGCCGGGTAATGGTGATCACCTGCGCGATGATGCTGTGCGCCCTGCCCCTGCTGGTCCTGGCACCGACGCCACTGGCACTGGGGGCGGCGCTGTTCGTGTTCGGTGCCGGCGTCGGCGCCCTGGACTGTGCAATGAACATGCAGGCAGTGGCCGTCGAGCGCGATGCCGGGCGGCCGATGATGTCGGGCTTCCACGCCTTCTACAGCATCGGCGGCTTCGTTGGCGCCGGCTGCATGACCGGCCTGCTGGTGGTTGGAACACCGTTGTGGGTAGCCGCGCTGGCTTCGGTGACGGCACTGCTGCTGGTGGCGGCGCTCTCGGCGCCGCACTGGCGCCCGCAACGGATCCTGCATGAGGGGCCGTTGCTGGCGTTGCCACATGGCGTGGTGCTGTTCATCGGCGTGCTGGCCTTCGTGGTGTTCCTCGGCGAAGGCTCGATGCTGGACTGGAGCGCGGTGTTCCTGGCCGAAGTGCGACAGGTGCCGCGCGACCGGGCCGGTGCTGGTTTTGCGGTGTTCACCCTGGCAATGACCGCGATGCGCCTGTTCGGCGATGGCATCGTCGAGCGACTTGGCCGTACCCGCACGATCGTGATCGGCGGCATCACCGCAGCGGCCGGTTTCAGCCTGGCCACGCTGGTGCCGTCGTTCCCGGTGGCACTGGCCGGCTACGTGCTGGTCGGGCTGGGCTGCGCCAACATCGTGCCGGCACTGTTCTCGATGGCCGGCCAGCAGCGGGTGATGCCGGAGAGCATCGCGATCACCGCGGTCACCACGTTGGGGTACGCCGGCATCCTCGCCGGCCCGGCGGCCATTGGTGCGCTGGCTCACGCCACCAGCCTCGGCTTCGCCTTCCTGTGCGTGGCCGCCCTGCTGCTCGGCGTAGCCGCCTCCGCCCGCGCACTGGCACAACGCCTGCCCTGACACAAAAAGGGGACGGAGGGGATTAAGTCGTTTCCCGCACACCCGGGTTGGAAACGACTTAATCCCCTCCGTCCCCTTTTTTTTTCAGGTGTGAGTGAGCCACTCGGCCTGGGCTGGCAGCTGCGGGGCCGGGCAGGCGCTCTTCGGGTGGTGCTCGTCGCGCGCCATCCAGTCGTCGACCACGCCGGCCAGCAGGTCCAGCCGCAGCGGCAGGGTGATGTGGTCCTCGCCGCGCATCTCGATGTAGTGCGCGCGCGGGTTGGCCAGGGCCAACTGGCGGCCCTGGCTGACCGGAATGTGCTGGTCGCCCTGCCCGTGCAGCAGCAGCACGCACGCGCGGGTATCGGCCAGCGCGCGAGCCACGTCCACCCGGTCCAGATCGACGTCGATGCGGCGGCTGGCGGCGGCGATCACCTGGTTGATGTCCTGCCCGCCATAGCGCCAGCGCGCGTAGGAAGCCACCGCCTGCGCCTTCAAGCCTTCCGGCTGCAGCCCCATCAGGTGCGGAATCATCGTGCGGATGGCCACGCCGGCGTTGGCGAACGATTCCATCGCCACCACGCCTTCCACCTGATCCCCCAGCTTGTCGGCGGTKAACACCGCCGTGGCCGCGCCATACGACACGCCGAACAGATACAGCGGGCCGGTCACTTCGCCGCGTGCACGCAGTTCGCTGATCACATCGACCACATCGTCCGATTCGTAGGTGCCATAGCCGGACGGCCCCGCACCGGACTGGCCATGGTTGCGCAGGTCGAGCGTGACCACGCGGTAGCCGGATTCGGCCAGCTGCAGCGACCACGGCAACATCGAATCACCGTTCATCATCCACCCGTGCAGCAGCACCACGGTGCCGCGCGGCGCCTGCGCACGGAACGGCTGCGGTACCGCCAGGCTCAGCCCGGTATCAAGCGGCAGGCCGTTCTCGTGGCGCTGCGGCAGGTAGCGGTAGCGCGCGCCGTAATCCCCCGGGTCGAACACGCGCCAGAAGATCGGCACGCCATCGCGACCCGGTGCGAAGCCATGGCGGTTGGGCAGTTCGGCAATGGCCGCGGCGATGCGCGGGCGATCGAGCAGGGTCGACACGCCACCCGGCGCGATCAGCCGATCGGCGAGCGAGGTGGACGACGCGTTGATCGAGGAAGAGCATGCAGCCAGCCACAGGCCGGCGCACGCCAGCAACAACAGCAGCAGGCGCTTCATGGGCAATCGGGGAAAAGGTGCGACAGCGTGGCAGGTTAGCGACGCGGGCACGGGCCATCTATCGCGCATGGATGACGGCTTGATGACAACGCAGGAACGATTCAGCTTGGTGCACAAGCTGTATCCGTTCAGTCATTGATCCGGATCAATGAACACGCGCGCGGGAATCTCCACAGTGCCGCCATGCGCACCTCGCTCAAGCTCGCCATTGCCCTGGCCGCCTCGCTGGCCGCCGCCTACGGCATCGCCCGCACCACGCCCTACTGGTTTGCGCCGCGGCAGACGGCGCAGGTCGATATCCAAGACCCGGCGCTGATCGCGCAGGGCCAGTACCTGTCGCGCGCCGCCGATTGCGCGGCCTGCCATACCGCACCGGGCGGCAGGCCGTTCGCCGGTGGCCTCGGCATGCAGACGCCGATGGGCACGATCTACTCGACCAACATCACGCCCGATCCGCAGACCGGCATCGGTGCCTACGACTACGCCGACTTCGAGCGCGCTGTGCGCCGTGGCATCCGCCACGATGGCCAGCCGTTGTATCCGGCCATGCCGTACGCCTCGTATGTGATCGCCAGCGATGCCGAGATCAAGGCGTTGTACGCCTACTTCATGGGCTCGGTGCAGCCGGTGAAACAGGACAACGCCGACAGCACCATTCCGTGGCCGGCCAACATGCGCTGGCCATTGGCCTGGTGGCAGCTGCTGTTCGCGCGCCCACGCAGCTTCAGCCCGGATCCGTCGCTGGATGCCGGCCAGCAGCGCGGCGCCGAACTGGTTGAAGGCCTGGCCCATTGCGGCGCCTGCCATACGCCACGCGGCCTGGCCTTCCAGGAAAAGGCCATGGCCGACGATGGCAACCGCCAGTTCCTGTCCGGCTCGGTGCTGGAAGGCTGGTATGCGAAGAACCTGCGCAATGAATCGACCGGCCTGGCCAGCTGGAACGAAGGCGAGATCGTCGACTTCCTGCGCACCGGCCGCACCGATCGTTCTGCGGCCTTCGGTGGCATGGCCGATGTGGTCGAGCACAGCACGCAGTACCTGTCCGACGCTGACCTGCTGGCGATGGCGCGCTACCTGAAGCAGCTGCCCGCCCGCGAAGGACGTAGCGCGCAGTGGTCGGCCGGCACCGATACGACCACCGCCGCACTGCGCAGCGGCGACTACCGCGTGGCCGGTTCGCTGGCCTATGCCGAGCATTGCCAGGCCTGCCATCGCGCCGACGGCCGCGGCATGCCGCGCGTCTATCCGGCCCTGGCCGGCAACTCGATCGTGTTCGCTGACGATCCCAGTTCGCTGGTGCAGGTGACCCTGATCGGCGGCCGCACGCCGCATACGCCGCATGACCGCATGGCCTTCACCATGCCCGGCTTCGAGCAGCTGCCGAACGCGCAGCTGGCACAGATCCTGACCTTCATCCGCAGCAGCTGGGGCAACCAGGCCAGCGCGGTAAGCGAGGTCGACGTGGCGCGGATGCGCCGGGTGGTGCGCGACAAGCCGGTGCATTACGTTCCGCAGGAGGCCGCACGATGAAGCGTTCGCGCAGACGTTCCCGCCTGCTGATCGGCAGCGCGATCACCATGGCGCTGCTGGCCGGTGCTGGCACCCTGGCCTATCGCCACCTGTACCCGGACCTGGATGCCGCCGTGGCAAGCACGATCGATATCCTCGATGCGCAGGGCAAGGTGGTCGGCCACTACCACGCGCCCAGCGCCGAAGAGATCGCCGGGCTGGGCAATGCCGAATCGGTGATGCTCGGTCGCCGCCTCCTCAACGAAACCGCGCGGCTGTTGCCGGACAACGTCGGCAACGATCTGAACTGCAATTCGTGCCACATGGCCGAAGGCAAACGACCGTTCGGCAACCACTACTTCAACACCGGTGGTGGTGCCTATCCGCGTTACATGCCGCGCCCGGGCAAGGTGATCGGGCTGACCGAGCGCATCAACGGCTGCCTGCAGCGCTCGATGAACGGCAAGCCGCTGCCCAAGGACTCGCCGCAGATGCGCGCGATGCTCGACTACATGGCGTGGTTGAGCAGTCCTGTGCCAGACGGTGCAAAGGTCGCCGCCCCCAGCGAAGGGCCGATCGACAGCACACTGACCCCGGACCCGATCCGTGGCCAGGCACTGTACGCCGTGCAGTGCGCAGCGTGCCACGGCGACAACGGCGAAGGCCAGCGCGACGCCAGCGGTGACATCGCCTTCCCGCCGCTGTGGGGTGACCACAGCTTCAACATCGGCGCCGGCATGGCGCGCCTCTACAAGGCCGCCGGTTTCATCAAGCACAACATGCCGCCGGCAGTGACCCGCGAGCCCCCGCTCGGGCAGCAGGTGATGCCCGACCAGGATGCGGTGGACATCGCCAGCTATTTCATCAACCAGCCGCGGCCGGACTTCGCCAACAAGGCCAAGGACTGGCCGCGCGACCCGAAACCCAGGGATGCGCGGTACTGACAGGCAAGCGGCCGGAGGCACCGGCCGTCACACAACACCGTTCCTGCATCTGCGCGTCATGCCGATGTCATTGGCGCTGCCGACACTCCGGGGCTTCCCTCTGCTGAAGGTCCGGTTTCGATGCGAACGATTGCGCGCTTTCCCCGTGTTTCGCTGCTTGCCCTGCTGATCGCCCCCGCACTGGACGCCCTGGCCGAAGCACCGCAGGGCGAGACGGCCGAAGCGCGCGGCACTGATGCCCGTACCCTGGACCAGGTGCAGGTAATCGGCCAGGCTACCAGCTACGCCAAGACCTCGGTGCGCGCGGAAACGCTGAACCGGCAGACGGTGATGAGCAGCGTCAACGATGCGCTCAATGAAGTACCGGGCGTGGTGGTCAGCGAGGCCGACGCCACCGGCTCGTCGGTGTGGGGCACGCAGATCAGCATGCGCGGCTTCGTCACCAACCGCGATACGCAGCAGATCGGCACCACCATCGACGGCCTGCCCAACGGTGGCTCCGGTTACGGTGGCGGTTCACTGGCCAACCGCTACATCGACACCCTCGACCTGGAGACGGTGGAAGTCAGCCAGGGCACCGCTGATATCTCCTCGCGCTCGAACGAAGCGCTGGGCGGCACGCTCAACTTCCTCACCAGCGACCCGCTGCAGGACAGCCGCCTGCGCTTCGTGGTCGGTGCCGGTGACAACGATGCGCGCAAGTATTACGTACGCTACGACACCGGCCTGCTCGGCGGCCACACCCGCGCCTGGGTCAGTGCCTCCTCGTCGAAGGTGCACGACTGGATCGATGGCACCGGGCACGCCAGCAACGACCACATCGCCGGCAAGTTCATCACCGAACTGGACCGTTGGACGCTGACCGGCTACCTGTCGTACAACGATGCCGACGAGCCCGAATACACCAGCGTATCGCCGAAGGGCTTCGCGACCAATCCGGAGCGCGACAACCTGGTCGGCACCCTGACCGGCATCCCGTACCTGGACCAGAACTACCGTTCCGGTTCGCGTGCGCTGCGCGAGAACACCTTCGGCTACCTGCGCGCGGCGTTCGATGGCGGCAATGGATTCAAGGCCTCGATGGCCGCCTACGGGCACCGCATGCAGGGCCGCGGCGACTGGCTGCCACCCTACCTGGCGCAGGTCAGCGATGATGGTGCCGGTCGCCCGGAGTCGGAGTACATCGGTGGAAAGACCGTGTATGGCGGCAGCAACCGCGGCCAGATCTTCTTCGTCAATCCCGATGGCAGCGCCGCGCAGCGCCTGGCCAGCTGCACGCCGCGTCTGGGCTTCACCGCCGAGTACGATCCGAACTGCTACGCGGGCAACGTGCTGGGCGCGCAGTCCTACCGCCACACCCACTACGACAACGACCGCATGGGCGTGACCGCCGATGTCGAGTGGCGGCAGACCTTCGGCGCGGTCGACAACACGATCCGTGGCGGCCTGTGGGTGGAGAAGCTGGACCGCTCGGCGCGCCGCGACTGGCATCGCCTGCTCAATGTCGGCCAGAGCATCGACTTCGACCACCAGCCGTACTGGGTGCAGTTCGAGGACAAGTACAAGGTTGACGAACAGATGTACTACGTCGAGGACGTGGCCCGCTTCGGTCCGTTCAGCGCACGCCTGGGCGTCAAGCAGTTCTTCGTCGACCAGTCGCGCCGCCGCGTGATCGGTGCCAGCGAGCACGTCAAATCCGATTCCAGGTCCGATCCGCTGCTGTCCACCGGCTTCACCTGGGCACCCGGCGTGGAAGGCATGGAGCTGTTCGCCGGCTTCTCGCAGAACTTCGCCGCGATTCCCTCCGGCGTGCTTGGCGAGACCGACCCGCAGCGCTTCCGCAACGTCGAGCCCGAAACCGCCGACAACATCGAAGTGGGCATGCGCATCAGCCGCTGGCCGCTGACCGCCTCGGTCACGCTGTACAACATCAAGTTCGACAACCGCATCGTCTACCTGCCGGCCGGCTTCGTCAGCGGCATCGATTACCTGGGCGAGACCGATGGCGTCTACGAGAACTTCGGCGGCGTGGAGAGCAACGGCCTGGAAGCGGCGTTCGGCTATGGTTGGGACAATGGCTGGCGGATCAACGCGGCCTACACCTACAACCGTTCCAAGTACCTCGGCAGCGGTAATGCCGCGCGCGATACCCAGCTGGGCATCGTCGACGGTGCCAAGGTGATCGGCCAGCCGGAGAACACCCTGGTACTGTCGGCCGACTGGCAGGGCGCCAACTGGAACTTCGGCCTCTCCGGCCGTTACCTGGGCACGCGCTACCTGGATGCCGCCAACGTCAACAAGCTGCCCTCTGCCACCGTGTTCAACGCCAACATCGGTTTCGACCTGCAGGGCCTGTCGCCGCGCCTGAAGGGCATGGGTGCCAACCTGGTGGTGAGCAACCTCACCGATAAGCGGTATCTTGCAGGGGTGGACGGCCGCGACAACGCCTTCATCGGCGCTCCGCGCACCGTCGGCATCTCCTTCCGCGTGGACCTGTGAGTGAGCCCGTGACCGATATCGGCCGACGCCGGTTGTTGCAGGCCGGCGTTGCCGCCGGCCTTTCCCCGCTGCTGCCCAGCATCGCCCGGGCCGCAGCGATCGCCCCCGCCGCGCAGACGCGCAGCCTGGAAGACTTGCAGCACATCGTGGTGTTCATGCAGGAGAACCGTTCATTCGACCACTACTTCGGCACGCTGCCGGGCGTACGTGGCTTCGGCGATCGGTTCGTCGCTCCGGCCGCCGCGCTGCAAGCAGGTGGCCGCACCCGCAGCCTGTGGCTGCAGCCCGATGCCAGCGGCAAGCGTGCGATCGCGCCCTTCCCGCTGGATACCGCCGCGCACTTCGGCTACATGCGCGTGGAAGGCACGCCACACACCTGGCCCGATGCGCAGCGCGCCTGGGACCACGGCCGCATGGGGCAATGGCCGAAGGCCAAGCAGAACCACTCGATGGGCTACTTCCAGCGCAGCGACCTGCCGTTCCAGTTCGCGCTGGCCGACGCGTTCACGATCTGCGACGCCTACCACTGCGCGATGCAGGCCGGCACCAATCCGAACCGGGTGTTCCTGTGGACCGGCCACAACGATGCGCAGGCCCGCGCCGGTGGCCCGGTGATCGCCAACTCGCACGACAACTTCCCCGAACACGGCGGGCATCCGGCGTCGTACCGCTGGACTAGCCATGTCGAGCGCCTGCAGAAGGCCGGCGTGTCCTGGCAGATCTACCAGGACATGGCCGACAACTTCACCGACAACCCGCTGGCCGGCTTCGAGGCGTTCCGTCGGGCCTACAGCGCTGCACCCGGGCATGATCCGCAGCTGCGCGCACGCGGTGTCAGCACCCGTGGCCTGCCGCAGCTGCGCCAGGACGTACTCGACGGGCGCCTGCCGCAGGTGAGCTTCATCATCGCCGATGCCGCCGGCAGCGAGCATCCCGGTCCCTCCAGCCCGGCACAGGGCGCGGCCTATACCGCACGCGTGCTGGACGCGCTGACCGCCGATCCGGAAGTGTGGAGCCGCACCGCCCTGCTGCTGATGTTCGACGAGAACGACGGCTTCTTCGACCACATGCCGCCACCGGCACCGCCTTCACCGATAGACGGTGGCTGGGCGGGTGCGTCTTCGGTCAGTACCGAGGGCGAGTATCACCGTCATCCCGCGCCGGGCGACGAAAAGTACGATGCTGCCGAGCTGCGCGGACGCCCGTATGGCCTCGGCCCGCGCGTGCCGCTGTGCGTCATCTCGCCGTGGAGCCGTGGCGGCTGGGTCGATTCACAGGTGTACGACCACACCTCGGTCATACGGCTGATTGAACGTCGCTTTGGTGTCGCCGCACCGGAGATCTCGCCGTGGCGCCGTGCCGTCTGCGGTGACCTGACGGGCGCCTTCGACTTCGCCCAGCGCGATATCCGCCCGTTCGTGCGCGGCCTGCCCGATGTGAGCGCGGTGGCGGCACGTGCGGCAGCTCTTCCAGGGCGTACCGTGCCGGCGCTACCGGAAGGGCTGAAGCCAGCGAAGCAGGAAAGCGGCGTACGCCCAGCACGCGCCCTGCCCTATCGGCCGCAGGCATCGATGGCTGCGGTCGACGCCTCGGGCGTGGAGCTGACGCTGTCCTGCGAAGGCGCGGCGGCGGTGCTGCATGTCTACGACCGGTTGCGGCTGGCTGCGGTGCCACGCCGCTACACGCTGCTGCCGGGTAAGCCGCTGCGCGAGCGCTGGCCGCTGGACGCCCAGGGTCGATACGACCTGTGGCTGCTCGGCCCGAACGGCTTCCACCGGCACTTCAAGGGTGCGGCCAAGGGTCCTGCCGTGCAGGCTTCAATCGATCGCGCGGATGGCCAGCTGCGGCTGCGCCTGCGCAACCTGGGAGACGCCCCGCAGCAGCTGCGCTTGGCAGCAGGTGCCTACACCGGGCACATGCCCGAGCAGACGCTGGCATTGCTGGCACATGCCGAGACCACGATGGCGTGGGATGCGGCACCTACCGCGAGCTGGTACGACCTGCAGCTCAGCGTGGGTGAAAGTGTGCTGCGCCTGGCCGGGCGCGCCGAGGATGGCCGCCCCGGCACCAGCGACCCGGCAATGGGCACCGAACCGTTGCGCTTCGATCACGATTAGGCAATCACGCCCTTGTGGAGCCGAGCACGGCTCGGCTCTACACAAGCGGGGCAACACTGGATTGGCGCAGACCCAAGCCGCGCCCGTCTACCCGCGATCCGGGCACGCACCTACGCTTGTCTTCTCGGTGGCCGCCGCGGCCGCCCCTCGCGTCACGGCCCCGCCGTTGCGACCCCGCTCCAGTGCTGTGCGCCCTGCCGGTGTTGTCGCCCAGGCAGGAGTCCGACCGGCGCCCTCTGGAGACAGTCATGAACCAAGCCCCGATCCCCTTCGATACCGACCCGCTGGAAACACGGGAGTGGCGTGAATCACTGGAGGCGGTGATGCAGGCCGGTGGCCGGCCGCGCGCGCATTACCTGATCGACCAGCTGAGCGAGCTGGATGCGCAGCAGCACGGCGACCTGCATACGCGCGCATGGACGGCCTACGTCAACACCATCCCGCCCGAGCGCCAGCCGGCCTACCCGGGCGACCTGGCCATCGAGCGCCGCCTGAACGCGATGATCCGCTGGAACGCGATGGTGATGGTGCTGCGTGCCGGCAGGCATTCCAACGTCGGCGGCCACATCGCCACCTACCAGTCGGCGGCGGTGCTGTACGACGTCGGCTTCGATCATTTCTTCCGTGGCCGCACCGACACCTTCGACGGCGACATGATCTACATCCAGGGCCATTCCGCGCCCGGCATCTATGGCCGCGCCTACGTGGAAGGCCGCATCGATCCGGTGCGGATGGACAACTTCCGCCGCGAAGCCGGTCGTGAAGGCCTGTCCTCGTATCCACACCCGCGATTGATGCCGGAGTTCTGGCAGTTCCCCACCGTGTCGATGGGGCTGGGCCCGCTGACCGCCGCCTACCAGGCGCGCTACATGCGTTACCTGGAATACCGCGGCCTGAAGGAGCACCAGGGCCGCAAGGTCTGGGCCTTCCTCGGCGACGGCGAGATGGACCAGCCCGAATCGCTGGCGGCGATCTCGCTGGCCGGCCGCGAACGGCTGGACAACATCGTGTTCGTGGTCAACTGCAACCTGCAACGCCTGGACGGGCCGGTGCGCGGCAATGCCAAGGTCATCCAGGAACTGGAAGGCACCTTCCGCGCGGCCGGCTGGAACGTGATCAAGCTGATCTGGGGCAGCGGCTGGGACGACCTGCTGGCCCGCGACCACAGCGGCCTGCTGCGCCAGCGCATGATGGAGTGCGTGGACGGCGACTACCAGACCTTCAAGTCGCAGAGCGGCGCCTACGTGCGCGAACACTTCTTCGGCCGCTACCCCGAGCTGCTGGAGCGGGTCGCGCACATGAGCGACGACGACATCTGGGCGCTGGCGCGTGGTGGCCATGATCCGCAGAAGGTGTTCGCGGCCTACCAGCAGGCGGTGAACACCCGCGGCCGGCCGACCGTGATCCTGGCCAAGACGGTCAAGGGTTTCGGCATGGGTGAAGCCGGCGAAGGCCAGAACATCAACCACCAGCTGAAGAAGATGAGCGCCGACGCGGTGCGCGCCTTCCGTGACCGCTTCAACCTGCCGGTCAGCGATGACCAGCTGGAAGAGATGCCCTATCTGCGCCCGGAACCGGGCAGCGCCGAGGCGGCCTACTTCGCCGAGCGCCGCCGCATCCAGGGTGGGCAGTTGCCGGCGCGCCTGGCCAAGATCGATCCACTGCTGCTTCCGCCGCTGTCGATCTTCAACACCCAGCTGCAGGGCAGCGGCGATCGCAGCCAATCCACCACCATGGGCTTCGTGCGCATCCTCACCCGCCTGCTGAAGGACGCGGAGCTGGGCAGGCTGGTCATTCCGATCGTGCCCGATGAATCGCGCACCTTCGGCATGGAAGGCCTGTTCCGCCAGATCGGCATCCACTCCTACCTCGGCCAGCTGTATACCCCGCAGGACGCCGGCCAGCTGAGCTACTACAAGGAAGCCAAGGACGGCCAGATCCTGCAGGAAGGCATCAATGAATCCGGCGCGATCTGCTCGTGGATCGCCGCCGGCACCGCCTACAGCAACCACGGCCTGGCCACGATCCCGTTCTACATCTTCTACTCGATGTTCGGCCTGCAGCGCGTCGGTGACCTGGCCTGGGCCGCCGCCGATGCGCGCACCCGCGGCTTCCTGCTCGGTGCCACCTCCGGCCGCACCACGCTGATGGGCGAAGGCCTGCAGCATGACGACGGCCACAGCCACGTACTGTCGTCGGTCATCCCGAGCTGCGTGTCCTACGACCCGACCTACAACTACGAGCTGGCGGTAATCATCCACGACGGCCTGCGCCGCATGTATGTCGAGCAGGAAGACATCTACTACTACATCACCGTGCTCAACGAGAACTACCCGCAGCCGGCACTGCCCGCAGGCACCGAGGCCGGCATCCTGAAGGGACTCTACCTGCTGCGCCCTGCAGCCGCCGACAGCGCCTCACAGCCACGCGTGCAGCTGATGGGCAGTGGCGCGATCCTGCGCGAAGTGGAAGCGGCGGCCGCGCTGCTGCAACAGGACTTCGGTGTCGCCAGCGATGTGTGGAGCGCGACCAGCCTGACCGAACTGCGCCGCAATGGCCTGGCCGCCGAGCGCTGGAACCTGCTGCATCCGGCCGAGGAGCCGCACGTGCCCTACGTGCAGCAGTGCCTGCAGGGCCATGACGGCCCGGTGGTGGTGGCCACCGACTACATGAAGATCGTCGGCGACCAGATCCGTCCCTTCATCAACGATCGTCGCTTCACCGCATTGGGCACCGATGGCTTCGGCCGCTCCGACACGCGTGAATCGCTGCGCACGTTCTTCGAAGTGGATCGCCACTTCATCGTGCTTGCAGCGTTGAAGACGCTGGCCGACGAAGGTCGCATCGAGCGTTCGCGGATGCAGGAGGCCATCGACAGGTACGGCATCGACACCGGCAAGCGCGATCCGGCTGCGGTGTAAGGCTGCTGCATTCACCACGCCCGCTGTGCGGGCGTGGTGCAGACGACGCCGCTACGGCATGCGCTTGAACAGATTGGTCTGCAGGATCGGGGTGCCGTCGTGGCCGTAGAACGCCTTGGTTTCGGTCATCGTCGTGCGGTCGGCCGCTACGGTATAGATGCGGGTGGACGCTGGCGTGCCATGGTCCACCAGCTGCATCACCAGGGTGTTCGGTGCCGGCAGTTTCAGGTTGGCCTTGTCCGCGCCGTAGGTGCCGGACAAGGCGCCCGGCGTGCCGTCGAGGGACAGCGTTCCATCAGACTTCATGGTCTTGCCGTCGTGCAGGACGATGTCCACGTGCGAACTCCAGCGTCCACTCCCGGCATCCTTGAACTCCAGCACCACGTGCTTCGGGCGCTGCGCCTCGGGTAGCGCAGACGTGGCGACATCCAGCGACCAGCGCCCCAGCAGTGGTGAGGGCGGTGCCTCCACCGCGAACGCCGAAGCAGCCGGCAGCGAAAGCGCAGACATCAACACAGCGGACAGCAGCTTCATACGTTGCTCCATTCCCGTGAAGAAGACGCTGCGTGAAGCGCTGTGGGGCGCAGCACCCCGGATCGTGCACAGCATCGTCGCCCTGCACAAGGCAGGGCGCTGAACGTACGGCAACCTCCTGCCTTAATAGCCAATCTTCACGGTGAACATCACGTTTCGCGGCGCGCCGTACCAGCCCTGGTTGTAGAAGCCGATCTGCGAGTAGTAGTGGCGGTCGAACAGATTGTTGATGTTGACCGCCGCCGACACGTTGGAGCTGAACTGGTAGCGCGCCATCAGGTTCACCAACGCGTAGCTGGGTTGCTCCACCGGCACCCGCCGGTTCCCTGGCGCGGTGGCGGTCTGGTACATGCGGTTCTGCCAGTCCACGCCTCCACCGATGGTCAGCCGGTCCCAGGTACCGGGCAGGCGCCAGGTGGTGAACAGCTTGAACAGGCTGCGCGGCTTGGCGGTGTTGATCGCCCTGCCCTGCGCGTCCTGCGCGATGAAGGTGGTGAAGCTGGTGCCCAGGCTCCAACCCGGCAGCGGCTCACCGGCCAGTTCCAGTTCCAGGCCGTCCACCGTTGCGCCCTTCACCGCACGATACGCCGCCTGCGTACTGCCCTCGACCAGTCCACCGGTAGCTTCGGCGAGGTTGTCCTGCCGGGTACGGAACAGTGCCGCCGAGGCATTCAAGCGCTCCTGTAACCAGCTGCCCTTGAGGCCCAGCTCATAGCTGCGGCCGCTGACCGGGTCGAGGATCTGCCCGGATTCATTGCGGTTGTTCTGTGGTTTGAAGATGCCGGTGTAACTGGCATACGCACTGCTGTAGCCGTTCAGATCCCAGACCACGCCGGCATACGGTACGAACTCGTTGCGGTAGCGGTACTTCCGCTTGGCGCCGAAGTAGACCTGGTCGGTCTCCCAGTTGCTCAGGCGAGCACCGACGATCACATGCAGGGGATCGGCCAGCGACAACCGCGCCACGGCATAGGCGCCGCTCTGATGATTGTCCAGATCATCGGCCTGGGTCTTGTTGCTGGCCCACACCGGCTCGGGCGTGCCCGGCCCGTGCCAGTCGAAATAGCTGGCCAACGGTGGCAACGGCGCCAGTGCGCGGTACTGCCCCAGTGCGATCTGATCTCGCGAGCGCGACCAGCCCACCGACGCAGTGTGCTGGCGGCCGAACAGCTGGAACGGGCCAGTCAGGCTGGCGCTGACCGCCTCGCGGCGCACCGGCCCGTCGTAACGGGTGAAGCTGTTGCCACTGGGCATGGCACCAGTAACCGGATCGGGATAGCCGCCACGATAGAGGTGCTTCATTTCCATGTCGGTGTGCGAACGGCTGTAGGACACGCGCGCCTGCCAGTCGTTGCCGAAACGGTGGTTGAAATCGAAGAAGCCGTTGCGGGTATCGGTGCTCATCCGTGCCCACGGGGCGGTAGCCGATACCGAACGATCGAAGCGGGTACGCGTGCCGTCGGCATTGAACAGCGCGAAGCCACTACCGAAGCCGCGGTTGTCGTTGGCCTGGTAGGAGAATCCGGCGATCAATCCGGTGTCTTCGCCCAGGTCCATGCTGACCACGCCGTAGAGCGTCTTCGCGGTGCTGTCCAGGCCCGCCGTATAGCTGTCCCCCTCGGCCTGGGCGGCGACCACGCGGCCACGCACGCGCCCTTCCCGGCTGAGTGGGCTGGACACGTCCACCCAGGCGCGCCGCGCGTCCCAGCTGCCCAGGCTGATGCCGCCACTGGCAGCGAAATCACGCAGCGGACGCTTTCGCACATAGTTCACCGCCGCCGAGGGGTTGCCGGCACCGGTCATCAGACCATTGGCGCCGCGCACGATCTCGATGCGGTCGTACACCACCATGTCCAGGTTGTTTTCGCCGAAATTCCACGGCGACAGCACTGGCATGACCACACCGTCGAACTGGTAGTTGTCGATGTCGAAGCCACGTGCCGAGAACGAGTAGCGGTTGGCATCACTGCGCGTGACCGAGATTCCCGGAGCGGTGGCCAGTGCATCGGCGGTGCTGAGCAGCCCGCGGTCCTCGATCTGCTGGCGGGTGATGACGCTGACCGACTGCGGCGTCTGCCGCGAGGTGAGCGACAACCCGGTCGCCGTGCCCATGGAATCGGTGGTGTAGGAACGCGACGTTTCGGTGCTGCCATCAAGGTCGGCAGTGACCTGCACGGTCGGCAGCTGCGAGGTTGTCGCGGACGGGGCGCGCTCGGCGGCATGGGCGGCGTTGAACAGCGCCAGGGTCGTGCCGATGGCGGTTGCCAGGGCACTCGGGCGGGAACAGGCAGGCATGGGAAATCCAGCAGGGGAGAAAGGCTGGATGAGAATTATTGTCATCTTGGCGTGAGCGCAGGTATGCGCGGACACAACAGGTGTATGCGCGCTGCCGACGATGATCCGGATTCAGCGGAACTGGCTGGGCGCAATGCCGTACCGTGCGCGGAATGCGGTTGCGAAGTTCGTGGCGTGCCGATAGCCGACCAGATGTGCCGCCTGCTGCACGCTGCAGCCCTGCCGCAGCTGTTCGCAGGCCAGTTGCAGGCGCCGCTCGCGCAGCCAGCCAAACACCGAGCATTGGTGCAGCTGCTGGAACTTCAGGCGCAGGCTGCTCGGGCTCATGCAGGCCAGGCGAGCCAGCTCCTCCAGGCTATGGTCGGCGGCCGGTGCCGCCTGCAGGCAATCGATCACCCGTTGCAGCATGCGGCGGTCACGCGCTGAAACACGCAGGTCCGGCAAGGCATCCCCTGCAGGCGTGCCCAGTGCCTGTGCCAGCATCTGCAGGCCGATACCCTCGCACAGCAACGCATGCATCGCGCCGTGCCAGGTGCCCGACAGCACCTGATCGGCGGCGCGCTCCAGATGCGCGGGCGCCTGCCAACCGCGCAACCTCGGCTGACCGCCGCGACGCGCAGTGGATAGCAGTTCGCTGATCACCGGGTCGTCGATCCCGGCGGATGCATCCAGCGAGACATTCAGGCTGCGCATCCGCTGCCCGGCGGGATGAATCGCAGTCATCGGCGCCGCTCCGGCCAGCACCATCGCACCCGCACCCGGACGCATGCCGATCACGGCCTGCCCCGCCAGCCGCGCTCCTGCACGTCCCTCCAGCATCACGATCGCCGAGAAGGCCGGCGGCGATTCCGAAATCGCCTCGAACGGCTGATGGGCGATCACGTCCGACAGCGCCAGGGTCATCCCCGGGCGCAGGCAACGCTGCTCCACCCTGCCCTGCACCACGCAGCGCTCGACCAACCCGTCGGCTGACAGCGCTGCAGGCAAACGGTAGTGGAAGCCGCTGCTGCGGCCCAGTCGATCGAGGTCGGCAAGGGAGAGGCTGTGCATGGTGGGCCCGTGAAGCATCGCCGGCCATTCTCATATGAGAACCATTCTCATATCCAGTCCTCATGGCAAGGCCCAATCCACCCTTGTTGACACAAAGCGTTACGTTATAACATTTCACGTCAACTTCACGGATCGTGTCATGCGTCGTCATCTCCTTGCTGCAGCCATTCTGTTCGCCGTCCACTCCGCCCATGCCGCGGACGAACCCACCCTTCCCACCCTCCGGGTCGAGGCCACCCAACCCTCACGCATCGACAGCCGCGTCACCGTCGACAACCCGCAGGCGCAGAACCGCACCCTGGGCAACCTGCTGGAGCACGTCTCCGGCGTGCAGAGCAGCGCCTTCGGCCCGAACGCCGGCGCGCCGGTCATCCGCAGCCTCAGTGGCAACCGCGTACAGGTCCTGCAGGACGGCCAGTCCATCCTCGGCATGAACGCGATCAGCGGCGACATCAACATTCCGTTCGACCCGCTGTTCGTGCGCAGCGTCACCGTCAACAAGTCGTCCGATACCGTGCGCTACGGTGGCAATGCGATCGGCGGCAGCGTGGAAATCGACTCCGGCCTGATTTCGCGCAGCATGGAAGACAAGGACCAGTCGATGGAACTGGTCCTGCGCAAGGGCTTCAATGCCGCCGACGCGCAGGGCTTCCGCATGAACTTCAACAACCAGCGCAACCTCTCGACCAACCTGCAGGTCTCCCGCCAGCGCATCTCGCACTACGACATCCCCGGCAACAGCAAGGCCAGTGTCTGCAACACGCGCCTGTTCCCGCCGACCGGTGGGGTGAACTCGGCGCTGGCCGACAGCTGCCAGAAGGAAGCGCGCGTCCAGCAGATCTACAACAAGGCCTCGCAGCCTTACATCGACCAGTTCATGACCGAGAATCCGGACTGGGCCGACGGTGATTTCTCGTTCTACACCAACAACCCGACCTCGGTCTGGCAACGCCGCACCTACATCAATCCGGTCAATCCGGCTTACGTGCAGGGCACACCGTCGTACGTGCAGAAGCAGATCAACAACGACGTGACGCCCGACTACCATCACCGGCTGGGCAACAGCTACTCGCGCAACTCGCAGGTGGCGTTCGGCTCCACGCTGTTCTTCGACCGTGGCTACGTGGGTGTCAGCATCGATGCCAAGGACAGCGAGTACGGCGTGCCGGGCTTTTCGATGCAGAACCTGTCGTTCGGCTCCAACTACGCCGATGGCCTGCCGGTGGGCGTGGTGATCAAGCAGCAGCGCTACGCGCTGGAAACACTGCTGCGCGATCCGCTGCCAGGCTTCGAGCGTGCCGAACTGCGTGTCTCCAGGCTCGACAATACTTCCGGCGAACGGCTGGGTGCTTCCAAGGCCAACGACTACGATTTCGAGAGTACCCAGGCCGAACTGCTGCTCAGCCATCAGCGCGTCGGTCCGCTCAGCGGCCTGCTCGGTTTCAGCCACCAGTCGCGTGATGTCACCGGCAGCGGCTCGCTGCGCTACCTGCCTGACGTCGACTCCCGCAGCAATGCGGTGTTCCTGAAGGAAACGCTCGACTTCGGCTGGGCCACCTTCGATGCCGGCGTACGTCACGAGCGCGTCGATCACGAACTGCAGCCAAGCCGCTTCAAGACCGCGCGCAATGCCGCCAACACGAAACTGCAGGATCGCTCCTACCGGCTCAACAGCTACAGCCTGGGTTCGTATGTCGAGCTGGGGCCGTTGTTCGCCGCCAAGGTTCGCTACTCGTCCTCGCAGCGCGCACCGGAGATCAACGAGTTGTATGCGAGCAACGCGCACTACTCGGTGATGACCCAGGAAGAAGGCAACCAGAATCTTGAGCCGGAACGCGCGAAGAACCTGGAGCTGACCGGCCTGTTCCACGTCGGCGGCTTCGAACTGTCGGCCACTGCCTACCGGATGAAGTACGAGAACTATCTCTACCTCGGCTACTCCGGCGTGCAGACCGCCAACCGCCTGCCACTGAAGTACTGGAAGCAGACCGACACCACGGTGAAGGGCTTCGAGATCGATGCTTCCCAGGCATTGGACCTGGGCCGCTTCGGCACGTTGAATGTGTCCGCCTTCGCCGACCTGGTGAAGAACAAGGCCGACCGCCCCGATTCGCTACGTGCCCACAATGACGGCGAGTACCTGCCGAACATGCCGACCAACCGCTACGGCGCCAATCTGCAGTGGCAACGCGAAGGCTGGAAGGCGCAGCTGTCCAGCACCTATTACGACACGCAGAAGTACCTCGGCCGCAACGTGAGCGAAGAAGTACCGCTGGATGCCTTCAACCTGGTCGACCTGCAGGTCAGCCGCGAATTGCCGGTGCGCAACAGCTACATCGCCGGCATGGAAGTGTTCGTCAACGGCAGCAACCTGCTCAACGAGGAAGCACGCCCGCACAACTCGCCGCTGAAATACATCGCGCCGTTGCCGGGGCGTGGGTTCCAGGTGGGGGTGACGGTGAGGCTCTGAGCCGGGGGCATCCGAAGCGCCATCCGTTGATCGGTGATCAGTGGATGGCGCACCGGCAACAGCTGCCGCCATAAAKAAAAACGCCTGCAGATCGAGGATCTGCWGGCGCTTCTTTGTATCTGGCGGAGTGAGAGGGATTCGAACCCTCGATAGAGCTTTTGACCCTATACTCCCTTAGCAGGGGAGCCCCTTCGGCCACTCGGGCATCACTCCGGGGTTTTCTCCGCGTCTGGTGCGTTGCACCTCAGCGGGGCGTGAATCATAACGTTAATCGAGTGCGAAGGTAAAGCGTTATTCGGCAGAATTTTCGCTACCGGTGCCACCGGCTTCGTCACCGCGCTGGATGCGCTGATAGATCTCCTCGCGATGCACAGCGACGTCCTTCGGCGCGGTGATGCCGATACGCACCTGGTTACCCTTGACGCCAAGCACGGTGACGCTCACCGAGTCACCGATCATCAGGGTTTCGCCGACGCGGCGAGTCAGGATCAACATTTTTGTAAGTCTCCATGGAACCGTGTGGAAGGGTATCCCCCACCGGCTTGACGCTCCGTCAAGAAGCGCTACCACGACAAAGGGAAAAGATTCGCAATGGTACCGTCAGCCGTCCCGCTCCTACAAGGAGGGGGACGGCCAGGTTCATCACAGGCGGGGGCTGACCCATTCGACGACTGCAGCCAGCGCAGTGGCAAGGGCGGGCCCGTCCTCGCCACCACCCTGGGCGAGGTCCGGGCGTCCGCCGCCCTTGCCCCCGATCTGACCGGCGATATGGGACAACAGTTCCCCAGCCTTGACCTTGCCCATTGCGCTGCCGTTCACACCCGCGACCAGGGCCGCCTTTCCGTCCTGGGCGCCGGCCAGCACGATCACCGCGTCGCCCAGCTGCTGCTTCAGGCGGTCCATGGCGTCACGCAGGGCCTTGGCATCGAAGCCCTCCAGGCGGGCCGCCAGCACCTTCACGCCGGCAACCTCGACGGCCTGGCCGGACAGGTCGGCCGTGGCACCTGCGGCGACCTTGGCCTTCACGGCTTCCAGTTCGCGCTCCAGCTGCTTCTGGCGCTGGCCGAGGGCACGGATCTTCTCGACCACGTCGGTGGCGCTGCCGCCGAGCAGTTCAGCAGCCTCGGCCAGGCGGGCCTCTTCGGCGTCCACGTAATCCAGGGCGCCCTGGCCGGTAACGGCCTCGATGCGGCGCACGCCGGCGGAGACACCGCCCTCGGAGGTGATCTTGAACAGGCCGATGTCGCCGGTACGGTTCACGTGGGTACCGCCGCACAGCTCGGTGGAGTAGTCACCCATCTTCAGCACGCGCACGTGTTCGCCGTACTTCTCGCCGAACAGCGCCATCGCACCGAAGTCCAGCGCTTCCTGCATGCCCATGTTGTGCACTTCGGCGGCGTTGTTGGCGCGCACCTGCTGATTGACCTTGCGCTCGATCACGGCAAGCTCTTCCGCGCTGATCGGCTGGAAATGCGAGAAGTCGAAACGCAGGCGGTCCGGAGCGACCAGCGAGCCCTTCTGCTGCACGTGGGTGCCCAGCACTTCGCGCAGGGCGGCGTGCAGCAGATGGGTGGCCGAGTGGTTGAGGATGGTGGCGCCGCGGCGCTCGCCATCGACCTGGCCGGACAGCACGTCGCCAACCTTCAGGCCGCCTTCGGACAGGGTGCCGACGTGGCCATGGAACTGGCCGGCGAACTTCTGGGTGTCGTCCACCGCCAGGCGCACGCCGTTGCCGGTCAGCACGCCGGTGTCACCGACCTGGCCGCCGGATTCGGCGTAGAACGGGGTCTGGTTGGTGATGACGATGACCGAATCACCCGCATCGGCCGACTGCACCGGGCGACCGTCCTTCAGCAGGGCGAGCACGCTCAGGCCGTCGGCCTGCAGGCGGTCATAGCCCAGGAACACGGTCGGGCTGAGGGTGGCCACCAGCTCGGCCGGCAGGGTCACGCCGCCGCCGAACTTGCCGGCCGCACGTGCGGTCTCGCGCTGCTGCTCCATCGCGGCATCGAAGCCGGCGATGTCGACCGTCAGGTCGCGCTCGCGGGCGATGTCCTGGGTCAGGTCGAGCGGGAAGCCATAGGTGTCGTACAGGCGGAAGGCGTCAACGCCCGGGATCACGCCATTGCTGGCCTTGCCAGCGACGTCTTCGAAGATCTTCATGCCGGCATCGAGGGTTTCAGCGAAACGCTCTTCCTCGGCCTGCAGCGCACGGGTGACGGTGTCCGCCGCCGCCGGCAGTTCCGGATAGGCCTCGCCCATCTGCTCGACCAGGGTCGGCACCAGCTTGCTGAAGAACGGCTGGCGCACGCCCAGCATCCAGCCATGGCGCAGGGCGCGGCGGATGATACGGCGCAGCACGTAGCCACGACCTTCGTTGGACGGCAGCACGCCATCGACGATCAGGAACGAACAGGCACGGATGTGATCGGCGATCACACGCAACGACTTGTTTTCCAGGTCGGCGGTGCCGGTCAGCTCGGACGCCTTGCGGATCAGGGCCTGGAACAGGTCGATCTCGTAGTTGGTGTGCACGTGCTGCAGGATCGCCGCCAGGCGCTCCAGGCCCATGCCGGTGTCCACGCACGGCGCCGGCAGCGGCACCAGGGTGCCGTCGGGCTGACGGTCGAACTGCATGAACACCAGGTTCCAGATTTCGATGAAGCGGTCACCGTCTTCATCCGGGGAACCCGGGGGGCCGCCGGCAATATGGTCGCCGTGGTCGTAGAAGATCTCGGTGCACGGGCCACAGGGGCCAGTGTCGGCCATCTGCCAGAAGTTGTCCGAAGCGAACGGCGCCCCCTTGTTGTCGCCGATGCGTACGATGCGCTCTTCCGGTACGCCGACCATGTCGCGCCACAGCGCGTAGGCTTCGTCGTCGGTCTGGTACACGGTGACCAGCAGGCGATCGGCCGGCAGCTTCCAGACCTGGGTCAGCAGCTCCCAGGCCCAGGCGATCGCGTCCTTCTTGAAGTAGTCGCCAAAGGACCAGTTGCCCAGCATTTCGAAGAAGGTGTGGTGGCGTGCGGTGTAGCCGACCTGGTCGAGGTCGTTGTGCTTGCCGCCCGCGCGCAGGCAGCGCTGCACGTCGGCTGCACGCACGTAGCTGCGCTTCTCCGCGCCAAGGAACACGTCCTTGAACTGCACCATGCCGGAGTTGGTGAACAGCAGGGTCGGATCATTGCCCGGCACCAGCGGCGCCGACGGCACGATGGTGTGGCCTTTGCCCTTGAAGAATTCAAGGAAGTCGCTGCGGATCTGGGAAGTCGTGAATTTGGCGGATGCGTTCATTGGGGGCTGGCAGTCTGCGGGCCGGCGGACCCGGACCACCGGCCGCGTTGGCCAGGGTCGCGAGGGACCGCCGAAAACCTAAAGGGTATCAGGCCCGGCGCCGCCAGTCTCAGTCATCCGGGTCGTAGCGGGTCGCGCGACGGATGCTGTCGCCGTCGAAGCCGCGTCGGGCCAGCAGATCGGCCGCCTTGCGCCGCTGCGTCAGGTCCTGCGGGCCGGCCTCGCCGAAGCGCCGGCGGACCAGATCACGGGCGTTTTCCTGCCAGTCGCCTTCGTAGCTGTCCATCGCTGCGGCAATGGCGGCACTGTCCAGGCCGTGGGTGCCAAGTTCGGCACGGACATGGATCGGCCCATAGCCGGTGTTGGCGCGCATCCGCACCAGGTTCTCGGCGAATCGGGTGTCGTCCTGCCAGCCGGCCTCGCTCAGCTTGGCGACAGCAGCCTGCGCGGCTTCGTCTTCGATGCCACGGGCGGTCAGCTTGCGGGTGAGTTCCTTGCGCGAGTGCTCGCGGCGGACCAGCAGGCCCAGCGCCCGTTGCACGGGGGTCTGCTCACGCGGCCGGCGCTTGCGGCCGGTCGGAATGTCTTCGGCGTCGGACATGGGTACTCCAAGGGTGGCGCCATCCGTGGCGCCCAGCCCATCCCTGGGCGATTCGAACCTGCGGGACAGGGCGACGTCACTGACGGCGCCGCCCTGCCCCACAGCAAGCCTTACTCGTCGTCGCCTTCGTCGTCGCCTTCCTCGCGGACCGCCTCGGCCGGCTGGAATTTCTCGCGCAGTTCGGCCTCGAGCTTGGCGGCGACGGTCGGGTTGTCGCGCAGGTAGCCGCGGGCGTTGTCCTTGCCCTGGCCAATGCGTTCTTCACCGTAGCTGTACCAGGCACCGGCCTTCTCGACCAGCTTGGCGTCCACACCCATGTCGATCAGTTCGCCTTCGCGGCTGATGCCCTCGCCGTACAGGATCTCGGTGATGACCTGCTTGAACGGAGGTGCCAGCTTGTTCTTGACGACCTTGATCTTGGTCTGGTTACCGATGATCTCGTCACCCTTCTTGATCGCGCCGATACGGCGGATGTCCAGGCGGACCGAGGCGTAGAACTTCAGCGCGTTGCCACCGGTGGTGGTTTCCGGGCTCTGGCCCGGCATCATCACGCCGATCTTCATGCGCAGCTGGTTGATGAAGATCACCAGGGTGTTGGAGCGCTTGATGTTGCCGGTCAGCTTACGCAGCGCCTGGCTCATCAGGCGGGCCTGCAGGCCCGGCAGCTGGTCGCCCATCTCGCCTTCGATTTCTGCCTTCGGGGTCAGCGCGGCGACCGAGTCGATCACCAGGATGTCCACCGAGCCCGAACGGACCAGCATGTCGGCGATTTCCAGTGCCTGCTCACCGGTATCCGGCTGCGACAGCAGCAGGTCGTCCACGTTCACGCCCAGCTTGGCGGCGTAGATCGGGTCCAGTGCGTGCTCGGCGTCGATGAAGGCCGCGGTGCCGCCCAGCTTCTGGCATTCGGCGATGGCCTGCAGGGTCAGCGTGGTCTTGCCCGAGGATTCCGGCCCGTAGATCTCGACGACACGGCCCTTCGGCAGACCGCCAATGCCCAGCGCGATGTCGAGCATCAGCGAACCGGTCGGGATGGCTTCGACGGGTTCGACCACGCGGTCGCCCATGCGCATCACCGAGCCCTTGCCGAACTGCTTTTCGATCTGGCCCAGAGCTGCAGCGAGGGCGCGCTTCTTGTTCTCGTCCATCGGATTGGTCCTTGCAGAGGTCGTGTCGTTGGAGGTGCTGTCTTTGGGGGTCTTCTTTGCCATGGGTTCACTTTAAGTCGGACGTATCGCACAGGCTGAGATTCTGCCCGGCGCTCTGAAAAGAATTATCGGACATCCGTACCAACCTCAGTGGAACCAGAGAATCGCCACAAAAGACCGCGGGGTAGTGCGCTATGGAACGGGTCAACGGTTGGGCCGCAGCAGGCCGCAATAGAGGCCCTCGATCGAGAAGTCCTGGTCCGGCAGCACTTCGATCGGCTTGTAGTCGGGGTTGCGCGGCAGCAGGCGGATACGATCCTTGGCGATCTTCAGCAGCTTGACGGTGATCTCGTCATCGATGCGGGCCACCACGATCTGCCCGGAATGGGCGTCGCGGGTGCGGTGGACGCCGATCAGGTCACCGTCGAAGATGCCTTCGTCGATCATCGAATCGCCCTGCACCTTCAACAGGTAGTCCGGCGCTGGCGAGAAAAACACCCGGTCCAGCACCACGAAATCGTCCGAGCCGATGTCGGCACCGATCGGCAGGCCGGCCGCGACCCGGCCCAGCACCGGCAGGCGCAGCACGCTGTCAGGCAGGCCCGGCTCGGCCAGCTTTTCGACCGGTGGCGCCTGTACCAGGCGGATGCCACGGGCCTGGCCCGGGATGCGACGGATCGCACCGGCCTGCTCCAGGGCTTCCAGGTGGTACTGGGCCGCGCGTACGCCCTTGAAGCCGAACGCACGTGCGATTTCCGTCTGCGACGGCGGTGCGCCTTCGCTCTCGATACGCTCGGCGATCAACTGCAGGATCGCCTGCTGGGTGTCGGTCAGGTCCATGATTAGTAGTATTACTACTAATATCCGGGACTGCAAGTGCCGGGGGCGACACGGGGTGATGCGGACCTGTTGGGCAGGGGCGCCCCCGGCCGGTCGGCCGGTCGGCGAAGGCAAAAGCAAAAGCAAGGGCAAAGGCAGATGCAGCCGACTAACAGTCGGCTCTACAGGAATCGCTGCGCGATTCCGCGGTTCCCTTTGGGAACCGCCGCGGCAAGCACACTAGGTGTGCTTGCCGCTTCTCCATATCGAAAACAGGATCCACACGCCGCAGAAGCCGGCGCCGATGAAGCCGCATACCCCCAGCGCCAGCAGCCAGCGGCTGGAAACACCACCGACGCTGTGCATCACGATCGAGGAACCGATGATCAGCGCGGCGGTGACGATGCCCATCACCAACCGGTTCGCTGCGCGGTTCACCTGTTCGCCGAAACCCTGCAGTGCGGTGGTCTCCACCTTCAGCTGCAGGCGGCCCCGGCGCGCCGCCTGCACCAGCTTGCGCAGGTCGCGCGGCAGCTCCCCGGCGAAATCGACCAGGCCCAACAGGCTGCGGCGGCCGCGCTTGAGCAGCGCCCTGGGCGCATAGCGCTGCAGCACCACCCGCTCCAGGAACGGGCGCGCGGCACTGGCCATGTCGAAATCCGGGTCCAGCTGCCGGCCCATGCCCTCCAGGGTCAGGAACGCCTTGATCATCAGCGCCAGGTCGGCCGGCAGGGTCAGGCTGTAGCTGCGCAGCAGCTGGGTGATGTCGCCCAGCATCAGGCCGATGCGCAGGTCTTTCAGCGGCACCCCACGATACTGGTCAACGAACTGGCTGATGTCGTGCTGCAGACGGTTCTCGTCCACCTCGACACCGCCGGCCCAGTCCAGCAGCACGTCGGCCACGCCCTGCGGGTCCTGCTCGACCAGCCCGTGCAGCAATTGCGCCACCTGGAAACGCCGGACTTCCGACAACGCACCGACCATGCCGAAATCGATCACGCCGATGCGGCCGTCACGCAGGTAGATGATGTTGCCGGGGTGCGGGTCGGCATGGAAGCTGCCGTCCTCCAGCACCATTTTCAACACGATGTCGGCGCCGCGTCGGGCCAGCTCGCGGCGGTCCAGCCCCGCCGCATCGACGCCGGCCAGGTCACGGCCGGGAATGCCGTCGACGAAGTCCTGCACGTTCAGGCTCTCGCAGGTCCACTGCCAGTGCACGCTGGGAATCAGAATGTCGTCACGACCGTTGAAGTTGCGCGCGATGCGCTCTGCGTTGCGGCACTCGGCGGCGAAATCCAGTTCACGGCGAAGCGACACGGTGAACTGCTGCACGACTTCGGCCGGGCGGTAACGGCGCAGGTCCGGCAGTCGCGCTTCAACGATCTCGGCCAGGCGGGCCAGCAGACGCAGGTCGGCCTCGACCACATCGCGGATGCCGGGGCGCCGCACCTTCAGCACCACCTCACGGCCGTCATGCAGGCGTGCGCGATGGGCCTGCGCCAACGAGGCGGCGGCCATCGGGGTTTCATCGAGGAAGGCAAACACTTCTGCAGGCGATGCGCCCAGGTCGGCCTCGAGCTGCTCGCGGATATCCGCGTACGGCAGCGCCGGCACCGCGTTCTGCAATTCGGACAGTTCGGCGATCCATTCCGGCGGCAGCAGGTCGACGCGCGTCGCCAGCACCTGGCCAAGCTTGACGAAGGTGGGACCGAGATCCTGCATCGCGCTGCGCACACGCACCGGCGCAGTCATCCGCAGCAGTTCCTGCCGCTCTTCGTTCCAGTGCAGCAGGCGGCCTGCCCGCTCCAGCGTGCTGGCCAGGCCGATGCGCCGCACCACGTCGCCGAAGCCATAGCGGATCAGGACAACCGCAATTTCCTGCAGTCGGCCCAGGTCACGGACCGTGCCCAGCGTTTCCCACATCATGCGTGCTCCGGACGATTACCGGAGCAGCATGTCACAGCTGGGCGTCGATACCGCGCAATGCCGCCGCCACGGTTTGCCGGCGGATGGCTTCGCGGTCGCCATCGAACTGGAACAGCTCGGCGCGGGCATAGCCACCACGGCGCTTCCAGCCGATCCAGACACTGCCGACCGGCTTGTCCGGGCTGCCACCGCCGGGGCCGGCAATGCCGGTCACCGCCACCGCGATGCCGGCACCGGAATTGACCAGCGCGCCGGAGACCATTTCCAGCACGGTTTCGCGGCTGACCGCACCGAACTGCTCCAGGGTCTGCGCGCGCACGCCCAGCAGGCGCTGCTTGGCCTCGTAGCTGTAGACCACCATGCCGCAGTCGAAGAACGCCGAGGAACCGGCGATATCGGTCATGCACTTGGCGATCCAGCCACCACTGCAGCTTTCAGCGGTCACCAGCTGCAGCGAAGCCTGCTGCAGGCGCTGCCCGAGCGCGGCGGACTGGGCGTTGAGATCGGCGTCGGTGGGTATGGACATCGGCATGACGGTGGGGTGAAGAACCTGCACGTTGTACCGCAGATGACAGCTGGATGTCGCGCCCCTCCGGCATGGTTGCGCTGCCGGCCAGCGGCCGGCACTGCCGAGCATGGGCCGCTACCTCACCACTCCGGCAGTTTCTCCGGCAGAAGCGCCCGGATCGGCGCGCCGTCGGCACTGGCAGCCAGTTTTTCGGCTTCGGCAATCGGCAGATCGACCTGCAGCAGCCAGCCTTCCTCATCGGCCTGCTCGCTTCGGATCACTTCCAGCTGGTGCAGGCGTGCGCGCAGGCGGCCGGCATCCGGCGGCAGACGCAGTTCGCCGGTGACGTGCTGCAGGCCCAGGCGCTTGCCCAGCACCGCCTGCAGCAGCTCCAAGCCCTGCCCGTCGCGCGCGGATATCCATACGCGTTCGCGACGCGACTCGTCCGGGATACCGTCCTGGCCATCATGGCGGACGTCGGCACCTTCGATGCGATCGATCTTGTTGAACACCAGCAGCTGCGGCAGATCGCCAGCACCGACCGCGGTCAGCACCTCGTCGACCTGGGCGATGCGCTCCTCGCGGTGCGGATCGGCAGCATCGACCACGTGCAGCAGGAAATCGGCCTCGCGCGCCTCCGACAGGGTCGAGCGGAACGCAGCGACCAGGTCATGCGGCAGGTCGCGGACGAAACCGACGGTGTCGGCCAGCACCACGTTGCCGCCCGGGACCGCGATGCGGCGCACGGTTGGGTCCAGCGTGGCGAACAGCTGGTCGGCGGCGTAGGCCTCGGCACCGGTCATGGCATTGAACAGGGTCGACTTGCCGGCGTTGGTGTAGCCGACCAGGGCCACGCGCGGCAGCTCGCTGCGCACGCGCGCACGGCGCATCTGGGTGCGCTGCACTTCCACCTTTTCCAGGCGCTTCTGCAGCTGCTCGACCCGCTTCTGCAGCAGGCGGCGGTCGGTTTCCAGCTGGGTTTCACCCGGGCCGCGCAGGCCGATCGAACCACCGCGCTGACGCTCCAGGTGGGTCCAGCCGCGCACCAGCCGCGTGGCCAGGTGCCGCAGCTGCGCCAGCTCGACCTGCAGCTTGCCTTCGTGGCTGTGCGCACGCTGGGCGAAGATGTCCAGGATCAGGCCGGTACGGTCGATCACCCGGCGCTCCAGGAACCGTTCCAGGTTGCGCTCCTGGCCCGGGCTCAACGCATGGTTGACCAGGATCAGGTCGGCACCACTGGCATCGGCCGCAGCCTTGATCTCGTCCAGCTTGCCGCTGCCGATCAGGGTCGACGGATTCGGACGGTCCAGGCGCGCAGTGATCGTCGCGGCGATGCTGGCCCCAGCCGAGCGGGCCAGATCACCGAATTCTTCCAGCACATCGTCTTCCAGCTTGCCGAAATGGGGCTGGATCAACAGGGCGTGTTCGCCCTTCTTCGAGCGGTCAAACATTCACCGCTCCGGTCTTACTCGTCTGCTTCATCACCTGCCTGACCACCTTCACCCGACTGCACGTAACCACCTCCCGGACCGACCTTCACGTTGCGTGCCGGAACCACCGTGGAAATGGCGTGCTTGTAGACCATCTGACTGACCGTGTTGCGCAGCAGGACCACGAACTGGTCGAACGACTCGATCGTGCCCTGCAGCTTGATGCCGTTCACCAGGTACACCGAAACCGGCACGCGTTCGCGCCGCAGTGCGTTCAAGAAAGGATCCTGCAGCGATTGCCCCTTGGACATTGCACACTCCTGATTATTGTTCTTATTGGGTTGCCGACGGTTGCCACGGCCCCCGAGCCGCCCGCCGACCGATGATGTTACACGGCTGGCGGGGGTTCAGCGTGCGACGAAGGTCGACACCGCGCCTGCCAGGCGCTCCCCATCCACATGGGGGTCGAACCAGCGCGCATCAAGCTCGCCGCGCAGCCAGGTCAGCTGGCGCTTGGCCAGCTGACGGGTGGCGAAGATCGCCTTTTCACGGAAACGGGCGGCATCGCCCTCGCCGTCGAGGTATTCCCAGGCCTGGCGGTAGCCGACCGCGCGCACCGCCGGCAGGTCCAGCGGCGCCGTCACGGCGGCCATTTCCGGCATTGCACGCAACGCCCTCACCTCGTCGAGGAAGCCCTGTGCCAGCATGGCGTCGAAGCGCGCCTCGATGCGCTGGTGCAGCACCGCGCGGTCACGCGGGGCCAGGATCAGTTTCAGGGTGCGCACCGGCAACGGCGCCACACCCGGCCGGCGCTGCCATTCAGAGATGGGCGTGCCGGTGAGGCGATGGACCTCCAGCGCCCGCTGGATGCGCTGCGGGTCGGTGGCATGGATCCGCGCGGCGGCGGCCGGATCCACCTCGGCCAGCTCCGCGTGCAGTGCCGCCCAACCGCGCTCGGCGGCTTCGGCGGCCAGTACAGTACGCATCACCGGGTCGGCCTCCGGCATCGGCGACAGGCCCTGCAGCAGGGCCCGGAAGTACAGCCCCGTGCCACCTGCCAGGATCGGCGTTTTGCCACGCGCCACGATGTCGGCCACGACCCGGCCGGCATCGGCGGCGAACTCGGCCGCCGAATAGGTCTGCCACGGATCGCGCAGGTCCAGCAGATGGTGCGGCGCCTGCGCGCGCTCAGCGGCGTCGGGCTTGGCCGAACCGATATCGAGATGGCGGTAGACCAGCGCCGAGTCGACGCTGACGATCTCGCCGTCCAGTTGCCGGGCCAGGGCGATCGCCGTGGCGGTCTTGCCACTGGCAGTCGGCCCCATCACGGCGATCGCCAGCGGCCGCCGGTCGATGCCCATCAGTCTTCGTCCGGCCAGCGGATCGACGGCGTGGCGTCGGCACGCGACGCCGGCACGGTGTCGACGGCCTGCCAGATCTTCAGCGCATCGACGGTGGCTGCCACGTCATGCACGCGCACGATGCGCGCACCGCGCTGGACCGCGATCAGATGCGCCGCCACCGAGGCAGCCACGCGTTCGGAAGGTGTATCGCGGCCGGTCAGTTCGCCGAGGCTGCGCTTGCGCGACAGGCCCGCAAGCATCGGCACGCCCAGTTCCAGGAAGCGCTCGGAGCGCGCCAGCAGGGTCATGTTGTGGGCGGTGGTCTTGCCGAAGCCGAAACCGAGGTCGATCAGCAGGTTTTTCTTCGCGATGCCCGCCATCTCGGCAGCGAACAGGCGCTGCACCAGGAAACCGTGCACCTCGGCGACCACGTCGTCGTAATGCGGATCGGCCTGCATGTGGCCCGGCTCGCCCTGCATGTGCATCAGCACCACCGGCACGCCGGCCTCGGCAGCCGCGTCCAATGCGCCGTGCTGGCGCAGGCCGAAGATGTCGTTGATCATGCCGGCACCGGCCGCCACGGCTGCCCGCATCACGTCCGGCTTGAAGGTGTCGATGCTGATCGGCACCTGGGTGCGGGCAGCCAGCTGCTCGATCACCGGAACCACGCGGCGCAGTTCTTCCTCGACCGATACCGGCGCAGCGCCCGGACGGGTCGATTCGCCGCCGATATCGAGCAGGTCGGCGCCCTCCTCCACCAGCCTCAGGCCGTGCGCGACCGCGGCTTCGGTAGTGTCGTGCGCACCGCCGTCGGAGAACGAATCCGGGGTGACGTTGACGATGCCCATGACCCGGGCACGGTCCAGGCGCAGGATGCGGCCGGCGCAATCGAGCTGGGGCGAGGTATCGAACATGGGCAATCCTGCAGGGACAACGGCGGGTAGTTTAGTTCGGCAGGGCGGCGCCCTGCACCCGCAGAGGCAACGGCCACAGCAAAAGCCCAAGCAACAGCAGAAGCTGGTTTCCTGAGGGTAGGCGGGGGGGGGGGGGGGGGGGGGGGGGGGGGGGG